>NZ_CP123229.1:0-614375 GCF_029855125.1 Methylocapsa sp. D3K7 | reverse complement strand
TGCGTTGCTGCGCGCGGGAGACTTGATATGGGTTGATTTCAACCCCGCTTTGGGGCACGAGCAGGCAGGGCGCAGGCCGGCTCTTATCATTTCGGAGGAAGCCTATAATCAGCAATCGTCGTTCATCATCGTTTGTCCGGTCACTCGCAGTTCCAAACTTTGGCCATTCAAACTTGCTTTGGCGGAAGGGTCACCCATTCAAGGACAAATTCTCATCGATCAGATGAAGTCCATTGATAAAAGACGGGTGGTGTCGCCGCCCATCGGAAAGATCGACGGCGAACTGCTAAGTGATGTACGCGGACGTTTGGCGGCCCTTCTTGGTCTTGCCTCGTGATTTGACGGAATGATATTGGCAGGAGCCGCCAAGAGGATCGTTTAACAGAACCTACCCTTTGCCGGAGCCCAGTTGGAACGCTTGCCCAATGGGATCGCCAGCCGGCCACGACGGAAACCGGATTCCCCACGAACAGGACCACGAACACCATGCGCGTTTATTATGATTCCGATGCCGATATCAACCTCATCAAGGCCAAGAAAGTCGCGATCATCGGCTATGGAAGCCAAGGCCATGCTCATGCTCTGAACCTCAAGGATTCGGGCGTCAAGAATGTCTGCGTCGCCTTGCGCCAGGATTCCACTTCGTCCAAGAAGGCCGCCGCGGCCGGACTCGACGTGAAGAGCGTCGCCGACGCGGCCAGATGGGCCGAGGTGGTGATGTTGCTCGCCCCCGACGAATTGCAACGCGACATCTATCGCGACCATCTCGAACACAATCTGCAGCAAGGCGCGGCCTTGATGTTCGCGCATGGCCTCAACATTCATTTCAATTTGATCGAGCCGCGCGGCGATCTCGATGTGTTGATGGTCGCGCCGAAGGGGCCTGGCCACACGGTGCGTTCGGAATATAAACGCGGCGGCGGCGTGCCGTGTCTCGTCGCGGTTGCCCGCAATCCGTCCGGCAATGCGCATGACCTTGCCTTGTCGTATGGGGCGGCGATCGGCGGCGGCCGCGCGGGTCTCATCGAGACGACGTTCCGGGAAGAATGCGAGACGGATTTGTTCGGCGAGCAGGTGGTGCTCTGCGGCGGTCTCGTCGAGCTGATCCGCAACGGGTTCGAAACCCTGGTCGAGGCGGGGTATGCGCCGGAGATGGCCTATTTCGAATGTCTGCATGAGGTCAAGCTCATTGTCGATCTCATCTATGAGGGTGGCATCGCCAATATGAATTATTCGGTTTCGAACACCGCCGAATATGGGGAATATGTCAGCGGTCCGCGGATCGTGACGGAGCAGACCAAAGCCGAGATGAAGCGCGTGTTGGGTGACATTCAATCCGGCAGATTCACCCGCGATTGGATGCTTGAGAACGAAGTCAATCAGACCTCCTTCAAAGCCATGCGGGCAAAATCCGCTTCTCATCAGATCGAGGAAGTCGGCGCGAGGCTGCGCGCGATGATGCCTTGGATCGGCGCCAACAAGCTCGTCGATAAGGACAAGAACTAGAGGTTTCCGAAGGGCCTCGGAGCTTTGTCGCGGGCGGCCGAGGGAAGCAGGACCGATGGCTGAACACGACGATCATGATCACCACGGGCACCATCATGGGACCAGTGCCGGTCATACCCACGCCCCCGCGCCAAAGGATTTCGGGACAGCCTTTGCCATCGGCACGGCCCTTAATCTTGGCTTCGTCATTACCGAAGCGGTCTATGGCCTGCTCGCGAACTCGATGGCTCTGGTTGCCGACGCCGGGCACAACCTCGGGGATGTGCTTGGACTCGTGATGGCATGGACCGCGACGGTGCTGGCCCGGCGGGCGCCCTCGCAAACCTATACCTATGGTCTCCGGCGTGGCACCATTCTGGCCGCGCTTGCCAATGCCATGCTGTTGCTGGTGACGGTGGGCGCGATCGCGGTCGAAGGTGTGCGCCGCCTCATCGAACCCAGCGACGTCGCCAGCGTCACTGTCATGGTGGTTGCAGCCATCGGCGTCGTAATCAATGGCGTGACGGCTTGGCTGTTCGCGTCGGGCCGCAAGGGCGACATCAATGTGCGGGCGGCGTTTGTGCATATGGCCTATGACGCCCTTGTATCGGTCGGCGTTGTGGCGGCGGGCGGGGTGATCTTGCTCACCGGCTGGACGCGGCTCGATCCGCTCGCGAGCCTGGTGATCGCTGGGGTCATTCTGGCGGGCACATGGAGCCTGCTGCGCGACAGCGTCGGCATGTCGCTTGACGCGGTGCCCGCCGGGATCAACCCGGACGAGGTCGATGCGTTTCTCAAGGCACAGCCGGGCGTTGCCGCGATCCACGATCTGCATATTTGGCCGATGAGCACCAGCGACACCGCCTTGACCTGCCATTGCCTGATGCCCGGCGGCCACCCCGGCGACGAATTTCTGGTCCATCTCGCGCACCATCTGCACGAGCGCTTCCACATCGGCCATGTGACGATCCAAGTCGAAGTGGACGAGCATATCGCTTGCGCGCTCGAACCGGCGCACGAGATTTAAGGCCCCTATTTGCGAAGCCGCTAGTGGCGGACTAACCCAAGTCCGTGCGCCGCGCGTTGGTCGGCGTTGGTCCCGCGTGTGACGGACGAACGAGGCCGTAGACGTCCACCCGCCCGTCGTAAGTGGGCACGAATATTTTTCCGTCAGTGACCACAGGCGGGCAGAACTTGCTGAAAAAGAAGTGGTTGCCGGGAATGTGGGTGGAATCCCATAGGAGTTTCAGGCGCGGAGTGCCGTCGGTGTTTTGTATCGGGTCGAGCGCGGTCGCATCATATGCACGCAGGATTCCGGCAACCACATGCTTGTTGGCGTCACCTGAGATTGGCGCCAGCGCCCAGACGATTGCGGTATTGGGCTGCGTGCCGTTTGCGCTGACCGCCAAAAAGCCGCCTGGCATTCCACCCCTGCCTCCCATCCCGGCCGACGCAATTTCCGCACTTTTGGCGAAGAATGTCACCGTGCCTTTCGGATCGACCTTCCAGGCACGAAGACATTCGTTCTCGCCCCAAACGAACAGCATCGGCCCGTGTGTTGGGCTGTGCCAAAAGGCGGGCGTGCCGTGCAGATGATGCGTCTTGCCGTCGAACAAACGATCAAGGTTGTGGACTTGCGCCGCATCGATGCCAAAACCAGGGAAGTAGGTGAAGAAGATCGGCTGCTGCTTCAGGACACCGAAATTCGAGCCGCGTCCCAAACGCTGGGTATCCTTGTCCAGCACATAGAGGACACCATCCTTGCCTGCGCCGACGACAAGCGGCAGGCCGGGCAAAGGCACGGGGCCGCCGGAGCCGAGATCGTAATCTTGAAAATTATCCTCGCCGTTGCGGTTGCGGTCAGCATCCGCGAAGGGCGTGAACCAAGCAACGGCTTCGAGCCGTCCCGCTGCACCCGGAGCCGGGGGCGGGGTGTAGTGCAACTTCACGAGGCTGTCGGCCAAATCACCCGCGGCGGGCCGCGCCGTATTGTTCTGCGCGTCCTCCACGCCGTAATTTCCGGTCATGACATAGACGTCGCCCGATTCGTCTGCCGCCGGTCCCTGGCCGGCCTGCCAGATGCCGCAACCGCTGCCATTCGGCGTCGTGCACCATGCCGCGGTCTGGCGGAAGTCCGCGAGGTCAAAGGCGACTATCCAGCCATGCGCCGGATCATGCTCCTCATGGGTCATGGCGAACGCGACGAACAGCGTTTTTCGAGTCTCGCCGCCGGGGCCTTTGGTGATTGTCAGAAGCAGTGAAGAGCGCTGCTTTTGATGCGATGGGATGAGACTCACCTGAGGCTTGCCCTGCGCTTGCGCATTCGCCGCGATCGTCAAAGGATTATGAACAGGCTGCCCGTTACGAATATCCATTGCATGCAGCTGATGGATCGCACGGGCGACGGTGCCATCCGGGCTGGTCCAGCACACAACATACATCGTGCCGGTGACGCGATCGATTGCGGGCGTGCTGAGGATACCCCAAAGCTGGTTGATGCCAAACAGATCGATTTCGGTACCTTGCGGTTTTATCGGCCGCCCTAGATGGACGGGCTGCGGCCAGAGCGGTTTGCCATCGGCGGCATCGAAAGCCCAGACATTGTTCGCCATCGTGCTGACGTAAACCACGTCATGCCGCTTGCCACCGATGTCGACACCTTTGACGTAAAGGGGTTGCGCCTCGATACGGGGATCGTCGTTCACGTGCAGACTCGTCTGCCGGATCAGGAGATTGTTGCCGACCTTCTGCGGCGTAAGGATTGTCTCCTGCGAATTGGCGCCCGTGCGGGCGGCATCATAGGAGCGTGTGAGCACATCCATGTTCCCCTCCTAAGTTGCGGCAGAGTGAATGGCCCCGCAGCTTCCCCCCTGGAAGCGAGACGGGTACGAACCGCCTCATGGCTCATGCAATTTTCGCTCCCATTCGGTTCCGACAGGGCTACGGCCGCCCTGATGGGGCGCACGGCGGGGGGGTGATGGAAAAGCCTTGGTTGATGGCCGCGAACATCTGATAAAATCCCGAGAGCACCACGATCTCGACCAATCCCTCCGCACCCCATTCAGCAAGGGCTTGCGCTTGCAAATCGTCGGGCACATCCTGCCAAGACATTGTCCTCGCCAGGATCTCGCGCAGCAGTGCGTAAGGCTCTGGAAGCGTCTCCGTGTTTCCCGCGGCGATGCCGTCAACCAGCTCCTGCGACAGCCCGGCGGCGAGCGCGTGTTGCACATGATCGTGCCATTCGAAGGCGGCGCCGGTCGCTCGCGCCACCGTTAGCACGATGAACTGATAGGCGTCGCGTGGCAGCACACCCTCGAATTTCAAAAAGAACCCCAGCTCCTCGATCCGCCGCGCCAATTCGGGGTGATTGAGGAGAGCCATATAGGGGCCGCCGAAGTCCGCGCCGCGCGCCTTGCGCTTCGCCGAGAGCGTCGCAAAAAGCGCCTGTCCTTCGGCTGGGAGTTTTGCGGGGTCAAGCGGCAGAACGCTCATGATTGTCCTCTATTCATGATAGGACCACGCCTTCACCCCCGCCGCGAAATCATAAACGGGTGTCGGGCAATTTTTGTCGGCTTTGATATCGATGAGCACGGGTCCGTTGGCCGCGAGCGCCTTCTGAAAGACTCCTTGGAGGTCCGCCGGATCGGTGACCGTGAAGCCCTGCGCGCCGAGCGAGCGCGCGAACCTCGCCCAGTCATGATCGGGGATGGTCGTGAGTTCGGAGGGCAGGGCACCCAACTGATGGGCGCGCAGCCAGACATTGCCCAGCGCGCCATTGTTTAACACCACATAGATGATCGGCAGCCCGTAGCGCGCAGCGGTTTGCACCTCCAACCCATGCATCAGCATACAGCCATCGCCGGTGATGACGGCAACCCGGCGATCGGGCTGCGCGCATTGAACCCCAACGGCCGCCGGGATCGCCCAGCCCATCGGTCCAAGATTGGTGGCGGAGATATAGGTGCGCGGTTCATAGCTGGACCAATAGTGACCGGCAAAGGCGCGATGCGCGCCGGAATCGACGAGCATGATCCCATCGCGCGGAAAGACCTTGCGCAGGGCCGCCACAGCGGCGGCGGGATGAATGGGTTTTATCGGCCTGTCGCAATTTTCGATATCGTAGAGGCGAGGCTCTTGTTTGATTTTTGCTAGCCATGCTTGGCGTTGCGCGACGCCGGGTAAGAGCGCGGGTTCAAGGGCTGCTGCGCGTTCCTGCATCAGATCGAGAAACCCATGACAGGTGCCAAGCACGGAATGGGCGGGCACGCTATGCGCGGTCAGTTCGTCCATGTCGGTGTTGACATGCAAAATGACGGTCTCCGCATCGGCCTGTTCACGCAGAGTCCAATGCATCGTGTCCCGTTCATTGAAGCCGGAACCCAGAACGATCAGCACGTCGATTTTGCTATCGAGGATTGCTGCTGTCGCGTGACGGGTGCCCGCATAGCCGAAGACGCCAAGCGAGAGCTCATGATCTTCCGGGAACACGCCCTTGGCGCGCAGCGTCGTTGCGACGGGAATCGACCATTGTTCCGCGACGGCCCGCAACGTCGCGGCGCCAACGTCATGCTCGACACCCGCTCCGGCGAGAAAAGCGATTTTTGGTCCGGCCGCTTTGCCGAGCAGGGCCAGCGCCGCCTCGGCCGCCGGTCTGTCCAGAGTTGCGTGGGCCTTGTAATAGGCAGAGACCGGCGCGTACTCCGATGTGCATTCGCCGACGAGCACGTCGCGCGTCAATGACAGATGCACCGGCCCGCGCGGCATCCCCCACATCGCGGTCAGCGCATGCCGAAGCCAGTGGTGGAGGTTGCGGGCGCTGACGATCGTCATCGACATGCGGGTGAGCGGCTTCACGACCGCTGTATCGTTGAGCGTGGCTTGGCTCGCGTCCTGAAATTCACCAAGCCCTTCCATGTCGATGGGGACTTCGCCGCTGAGTGCAAGAATGGGCGAGGAATCGGTCTTCGCGGCGGCGATGGCCGTCGCCATGTTGCAAAGACCCGGCCCGCCGATTCCGAGCACGGCGCCGAAATGGCCGCTCGCGCGGGCGTAGCCATCGGCCATATAAGCGGCGCCACCCTCATGCGCGGCGACGATGGGCTGCAATTGTGACTGCCGCGCCAGGGCCGGAAGAAAAGGATCGACCAACCCGCCCGGCACCAGGAACAGATGAGTCAGCCCTTCCTGCACGAGGGCGTCCAAGATAAAGTCAGCACCCACTGTCATCTGCACCCCTTCATGCGCCCCGGCGCGGCAAATCTGCAATCACGATCGACAAGCATAAGCTCAAAGCTCAGGAACGAGCATGATAATGCCAAGCTCATGGGTTGTCACAAGCTCATCGAGAATGATTTAGGGTCAGGACAGCTTGCCAGAGCCGATGATTTCGCCAAGGGGGAGTCTCACGATGAGCATCACGATAACCGCCTTTGAACGGTCACCCGATGGCGGCAAGGGACTGGCGCGTGATACGCGCGTTCGCTGGGCGCTGGAGGAAGTGGGCCAGCCTTACGAGGTTCGTCTTGTTTCGTTCAAAGCGATGAAGGAACCCGCGCATCTGGCGCTTCATCCTTTCGGCCAGATTCCGACCTATGAGGACGGCGATCTCGGCTTGTTCGAGACGGGGGCGATCGTGTTCCATATCGCGGAGCGCCATGCGGGCCTGTTGCCAGAGGATGCGAATGCGCGGGCGCGGGCGATCACATGGATGTTCGCTGCGCTCAGCACGGTAGAGCCGCCGATCCTTGAACTCGTAACCGCCAGGCTCCTTGAGGGCGACAAGTCCTGGTCCGCGCAACGCATGCCTCTCGTCGAGGATCGCGTCCGTAACCGGCTGGGCCAACTTTCCCATTGCCTTGGCGATGCCAGCTGGCTCGATGGCGCGTTCAGCGCGGGCGACCTGATGATGGTGTCGGTGCTGCTCAGGTTGAAGGCGTCGGGTATGCTGGACGAATATCCGAACCTCTCCGCCTATGTGGCCCGCGGCGAAGCGCGGCCCGCCTACAAGCGTGCCTTCGCAGCGCAATTGGCGGTGAACAAGCCACTTGGCTGATTAAGGTCCGGCTCGAAGTCGTCATCCGAGTTTTTCATTCCGTTTATGGGTCAGGAGCGGATCTGGGCTAACGCCGCTGCTGGCGGAACTCCCGTGGCGCGCAGCCAAAGTGTTGTTTGAAAGCGCGGCTGAAATGCGAGGCGTCTCCAAACCCCCATCGAAATGCGATGTCGGCAATGGGGTCGCTTTCATGGTGAGGTTCGCGCATGTCCTTGGCGCAATGTTCAAGCCTGCGCTTCCAGACGTAGCGCATCAGAGAGGTTCCTTCCTCGCCAAAGAGACCATTGATGTAACGTGCCGACAGGCCCGCGCGGCGTGCGATTGTTGCGGAATCGAGATCAACATCTTGCAGGCATCGTTCAATCAAGGTTTTGATGCGGTACAATGACGTCGAGCGGCTTCTCGAGAGCGTGAAGTCCGCAGGCCGCACCGAGGCCGCTGCCAAAGTCAGCAGATCGAGCGTCTGGTCCGCGAGTGTCGCAATATCGGATGCTGTGAGAGTGTCGGCCTGCAGGCTCGACGCGCGCAGGAACTCCGAGGTCACCGCACCGATTCCTGCGGCGCCAGAAATTTTGAGCGCGGTGCAGTGTTCGACGCCTGCCATCCGCGCCCGCAAAAGAGGCCTTGGGATCGAGAGAAGGATCTTTCCAAAATCTTTGGGACACTGGATATGGTGCGGCCGCGTCGCGTCATAAAGAGTCATGTCGCCGGGTCGGAGCACGGCTTCTTTCCCATCCTGCTCCAGCGCATAATCCCCCGAGAGCAGGACAACCGCGAAATAGACATCCTGATTGGCGAGCTGCGGCGCACGGGGGAGGCGTTCGAGAACGGTGCCGTTGCATGTGACGACGGAGAGCCGGAGAGTGTCCCAGGGGTAAATCGTCAAGTCTTGTGACAAGGTTTGCTGCGATGGCGTGGCGACTTCGACATTCGCGTATTCGCGGCAAATGAGGTCACGCAGCCAGCCAACGCGCTCCGACGCCGGAATTTTGCGGGTTGAGAGCCTCTGAGTCTCCCGGGAGCCATGGTCCGGTCCATTCACGGGAGAAGATGGGTAAAAGTCCATCGAGCCGCCTCACCCCAAATCGCGCCGCCGCTTTTTCTCAAGGGCCATCCACGGCGACAGGCCAGTTCGAAACAGCCGTTGCAGTCAAATTCTGTTCCGTACCAGACATGGGATCATCCTTCATCTCGCGATAGAAGAAAAGGGAGCTCTCATCACGTTTGAACAAGGAAGCAGCCAATGAACAAAGACTTTGGTCCAGCTGGAAATATCATTCTGCTTAGAGGTGCCTGCCTTTGGCTGTTGGCCGCCCTGGTCTTGGCTTGGTGCCTCGTTGGGTTGGATTTTGGTGTTCCGTTTGTGAAACATCTTTTTCCAGGAAAATTTACCCGCGTGCTTCAGGCGCATCTCGACTTTCTGTTGATGACCGCCTTGATCCTTGGCTTCTATGCGACGAAGACCCCCCTGCCTTGGCATGTCCGCTGGGCGATGGTGGTTGGCGCATTAACCAATTCAAGCCTGTTTCTTCTGCAAGGCATGTTTCCGCTTCTGGACAGTCCGGAACCGCCAGGCGGCTTCTTCCCTACAGTCTTCCTGTTGTACCTGATCACAAGCTTGACCCTCACCAGTTATGGATTTGGCAAGGCGGCTGTCCTTGTGTTGCGGTCAACATTTGGGACGAAAGCAATCGGCTGAATTTCTCAGAGGCGCGCTCTCGGCGCTTTCGCCGAAACGCGTTGAACGTACCAATGTTCAGCGTCACTCGACATATTCACGAGCGCAAGAGGTGTGAGGCCATAAGTCCTTTTGACGCGCCAATCGTACCAAAACGTTTCACGTGAAACGTTTTTGTAAGGTCGGAGCGGAAAATCTTACAAAACTGATGTCTCAAACATTCGTTGCGGCTCACTCTTTCTTCTCGCTCCTGAACAAAAACGGCGCGACATCGCCGACGCCGGGTGGCCGCTTGGTTGCGAAGGGCAGGGGGCGGCAGACGGCCATCGCGGAGAGACCAACGCGCGCTGTGAGAAGACCGTTCAAAACGCCTTCGCCGAGACGGGCCGACAATTTGGCGGCGATCCCGTGGCCGACGAATTGCTGGATGAGACTGTCGCCCGCCGCCATGCCGCCGGTGATCGCGATATGCGAGGCGATTGAGCGCAGCAGTTTGAGAAAGCCAAGCAGGCCCGGCCGGCCGCCATAGATCGTCGCGATGCGCCGGATGAGCCTAATGGCTTGCGCCGCCACGAAGACGACATCGATGATCGCGCGCGGCGCCAGCGCGGTCACCACAGAGACGCGCTTGGCGGCGGCGGCGATCTCATGCCGCGCCAGCATGTCGAGCGGCTCGACGAGGGTGCGCTCTGCGATGTCGATCAGATCGCTTCCATCGACGATGTCATGCGCGAGTTGGCGGAGTTGGCTGCGGGCGCGCGACGTCTCGGGCCGCGCATCGTAAAGCGAGGACAGCTGGCCGACCAGCCGCCGGGCTTCCTTGAAATCATCTTTTTCGCGGGCGCGGGCGAGTCCGATGTGAAGTTCGGCGATGTGGCGCTGGCGCAGGATGCCAGCAAATTCCTTGAGTGCCAGCACGACGAGCGCCGTCCCGGCAAGTCCGGCAAGCGCAAGACCGACGATGCCGAACAGCGGCGACCAATGGAAGAGATCATCGATGAGCCGCGTCAGCCAAAGACTGAAACCGAGCGAAACGAGGCCCGCCGTCGCCGACCAGAAGAGGCCGCCCCAGGACATCAGCGAGCGGGAAGCAACCCCCTTCTTTTGCGCGGCTTCCACCGCCGCTTCATCAGCGTCTGGTTTGGCTAGCAAGGCCTTGGCTTCCGCGTCATAAGGATCGGCCAAGGTTTCGATCACCAGCGGGCCAGGCGGCTGATCGGCGCTCGACTCCGTGTTGGGGCTGATCCGGAACGCGCGCGGGCGGGGTTTGGGTTCAAGCGCCACGAGTGACCTCACTCCATCTTCTGTTCAATGCCATGCGTCAGCCGAGCCGGTCGCCGAAGAGAAACTGCAAGGCGCGGTCGAGCCGTATATGGGGCGGCGGAAGCAGAGTGCCATTCGGGCTCCTCACTGGCACGGGAGGCCGGAAACGGACGAAACGGTAGTCGATTTCGGTTGGCGTCAAGCTGCGCGGCTCGTCGCGGAACACCGCTTCGGGATCGCGCGGCAGCTCGCCGGGATAAATCGCCGCTTCGGAGTTGCCATCGAATGTCTCGCCGCCGATATGCTCTCCCTCGAGAGGCCTGCCGATGACGGCTTCAAGCGCGGGCTCGTCGGGACCGCCAACCTTGGCCTCGCGCGTCGCGCGCACCGCAGCAAGTGCGATGACATCAACCTCGGCGCCGACCGTCTCGACCCGTGCGATGGCCTTGGCCGTCAGATGCCGCAAGATCGCTTCCAGCCTGTCATGGCTTGTGTGGTGCAGATGATCGGCCTTGGTCGCCACGAACAATATTTTATCGATCTTCGGCCGGAAGAGGGTGGACAGAATATTGCTGCGCCCCGCCCGGAACGCGGCCAGCACATCGGTCAAAGCGGTTTCGAGATCGCGCATCGCGGCGGGTCCGGCGTTCAACGCGGCAAGCGCATCGACGAGGACGATCTGGCGATCGAGCCTTGAAAAGTGATCGCGGAAGAAGGGTTTGACGACATGCGTCTTATAGGCCTCGTAGCGCCGTTCCATCATCGCGGCGAATGAGTCGGGGGGATAGGTTTCCCCTTCCTCGACGGCGAGAGGGGCGAAGGTCAGGGCGGGCGAGCCTTCAAGGTCGCCTGGCATCAGGAAACGGCCCGGCGGCAGGGAGGAAAAATGATATTCGTCGGCGCGGCACGCCCGCAAATAATTGGTGAACAGCTGCGCCTCGCGGCGGGCCTCCTCTTCACTGGCGCTGCCGCGCGGATCGACATTCGCGGTCGCCCTGCGCCATTGCGCCGCGAGCGGTGTCCTGGCCGCGCTGGCCGAGGCAATGAAGGTCTCCCGCGACCATTGCGCAAAGGATTTGCCGAGCAGCGGCAGATCAAGCAGCCATTCGCCGGGGTAATCGACAATGTCGATGGCCAGCGACTGGCGGCCAGGCCGCATGCCGGTCTTTTGATCGAAATGAAGTCGCAGGCGCAGTTCAGATATGCGGCGGGTCGATTGCGGCCAGTGGCGGGCACCCGCATTTCCCTTGGGACCCGCCAGCGCGGCAATGTGATCTTCATAGGCAAAGCGCGGTACGGCATCGTCTGGCTGCGGCTCGAGCGTGGCGCCGATCAGCCTTCCCTCGGCGTGAACGCGGAACACCGGCAAATTATTTCTCCGCCCGTACAAGGCCGGGCTGGCAGCTTTGGTGAGCTGTTCGATCAACGCGGTGATGAAAACCGTCTTGCCGGCGCGCGACAGACCGGTGACCCCGAGCCGGATATGCGGGCCGGTGGCCAAGGCGGCGAGGCTCTGCGCGGCGGCGCGGGCTTCGAAGAGGAGCTCGGAGACTATCGACAAAACAGGCGTGCTTTCCAGGACATTGTGACGAGAGCGCTTCCCTCCCGGATCGAATCATCTCGAAAAAGAATCGCTAGGAGCCCGAGAGTTGGAGCATGTTCTGAGTGAAAAAGTCGATCAACTTTTTCGGAACGTGGCATCGAGGCCAAATACGTCTCCAAGCACCGTTTGCGGGACGTGTCATTCCTTTTGGTTATATCTATGGAGAGGCGCCGGAGGCGGCGCGGGCTTCTCCTGGCCGGGGCAACTCTGCGGCCGCGTTCCTGGGTGCAAGCCGGTCGATCGCGGCAGCAATCAGCCCGGCTTGCGCTGCCCAAGGGCCGATCTCGACCTTCGCCATGTTCTGCAAGAGGCGAGGCAGATTGGCGCCGGCCGTGCCATCCGCCGAAAACAGGTTCAAATCGCCATTCGGGTCCGTGGTGATGCCGTCGATGGCGCGCGCGGCGTAGTTTTGGATCCGGGTGTTATCACCTGCGCAAGATATCCCGGGCACGGGGGCCTCGGGGGCAGCGAAATCGAGCGCCGCGATTTTCTTAAGCGGGATCGTCGCGCGCTTTGGCTCGCCCATGCCGACCGCGATTTCGGGCGCCCGCATCAACGCCAGCGGCCAGCTTGGCACGATGGAACGGCGCGGGGTCTTTGCCGAGCCAGTGCGCAAAAAACCTTGCCTGTGAGCGGCGAGCCAGCGGGCATGCAGGGTGTTTTGAATGCCACGCGGCGCCAGACCCGCAAGCATCGCGCTGCGCGCTTTGTGAGGTTTCCCAGCTTTGCCAAGCGCGGCGGTTCCCCCGGAGCATTGCGGCGGTGCCCAACGCGAGACTATGGCCAAGGCGGAGCGGCGGTTAAAATCGAGGTAATAACGGCGCAGGAGCATGGCCGCTGCGATCGCACCGTCGATTGCGGAGGCGAAGGCGACGTGTCCATCCGCGTCCGCCGCGATCTCGCCGGCCCAGCGCGCCCGCTTGATGCACCAATAGTTGTTCAGCATGACGCAGCGCGGAAACTCCGGCGCTCCCTTTTTGCTTGTCATGTCCTCCTTTGTCTTGGCGGAAAGATCCAGATTTTCGATGGCCTCCGCCGGCCAATTTGATACAGCGCGCCGCGCGGCATCAAACGCTGCTCTGGGAGACGGCGTTTCGCTTGAAGCGGAAGGGGATTGGGGTCCGGTGCCTTGGCTTGCTTCCGGTTGATTTACGTCGAGTGCATGCACGGGAATTGTGCATGTTGCGAGCAGAACGAGGCCAAAAATTAAACCTGCGGATTCGCGCGCATAATCGCGCCACATCGCAAAGTTTTTGGGTAACAAAGACGGCATTTGGAAATAGGCTGCCTTGTTTCGATGATGCGCGATCGAGCAGCGCCGGTCTATTTGTAGATCATCGTCAGCTCGTCGTTTTCCTTGCATATTATGTCGAGGATGGCAGGGCCGTTTGTCATCTTCCCCACGTCCTTATAGCGTTCAAGCACCTCCTTCACGCGGGCTTGGCGGGCAGGGTCGCCCGCCGGGTCGCGTTCATAGGCAGCCTTGACCGCATCGGCATACGCCTTCTGTTTCTGCGCGAGGTCCGAAGGGCTGCAAGCAACGCTCGCCCCGGCGGATGCCAGCAGAGAGGCCAACAGGAGACCCATCCTTCGTATCATCAATCATGATCCTTGTGACTGTTGAGGGAAATTGTGGGTTATTCGACTACAGATAAAAAAGCGGGAGCAATTGTTGAAGCCTTATCGCGCGAGGAGGTTGTCCGCTGGTTCGCAGGAAAAATTCATGAAGCGCTCCAGCTGTCCGCCGCCGCGAGCGGCCTCTCCCCAATCGCCGCGAGCGAAGCCGATCAAAGCAAGGCACGGTGCCGGGAAGTGGATAAGCGGAGTGCTTGCCTCGCCTCCGATAAGGAAACGAGCAAATTCCGCGAGGCCTGGATTGTGGCCAACCATCATCAGTGTTTTTACGGAAGCAGAGATTCCTTGCAGTATATCGCACAGGGTCTCAAGATCGCTGTCATACAGAAGCTCCTCGATTTTGCAGACCGGCTTTTGCAAAAACTTTCCCCCCACGGCATCGAGCGTTTCGCGCGCACGCAGGGCTGGTGAGGTCACCGCAAGCTCGGGAATAAGACAGGAAGCGGCGCAATAATTTCCCAATCGTATCGCGTCGGCCCGGCCTCGCTTCGTCAAAGGTCTTGCAAGATCGCCTTGCTTGGTACGGGCTTCGGCCTCTGCGTGGCGAATCAGGAGAAGCCGAAACATGCGCGGAGTCATCTCGATGGAATCGGAAAGCGGCTTCCAGCTTATAGGATTTGGTGCGGCAACGCTATCACGCGCTTTTCGCCCGCTCGAAAATGTCGGACGCTTTGCGGGTTGCCTCGGCCGCGCGAGCGATATTGTCCTTAGCGGTTTTGCTCGCGGTTTCCGTTGCCTTCACCGTGGTATCCATCGACCTAAGCCATGCGTCGCGATAAGTTTCGGTGATCTGGGTGGGGAAAGCTGTCATGAGTTCGCTGAATTTTCGGGCATGCTGCGTGGCATGCTCAAAAACTTCTCTCACAAAATTCGTCTGGATCGCGACGATCTCGTCAACGCCACGCGCCTTCCGCAACTTTTCCATGGTTTGTGTTGCATGATCGAAGGATTGTTTCGAAATTTCAAGCATCTCACCCGCGATGGCTTGAATGTTTTTCGATGTCATGGTGAGGGCACTCCTCGCGCCCTCGACGGTGTTTTCCGTATATTCGGCGCCTACGCCGATGGTTTTCTCGTTGTCCTGGGTCATTTTTCTCTCCCGCGGATGTTGGTGCGCTCAACACAGGAGGTTCGTTAACAGGAAAAACGCGCAAGAGTTCCGGCCGGTCGGAATATGGCGAACATGCGAAACCGAAGCGTCATGGGCGAATCACCAAGACCGAGCATTTGGCATGCCGGACGATCGTCTTGGCGTTCGAACCGATAAGATAGGTTGCCATCGACGGCCGATGCGATCCGATTACGATCAGATCAGCTCCCCACTCTTCAGCTTCGGCCAGGATCTCGACATAAATACCGCCAAACCGCACCGTCGCGGAACGATTGTCCTTTGGAAAATCGAGGCCGTCGCTGATCCGTTCAAGTTCTGCAAGAGCACGTTCTTCTTGCGTTTTATCAAACTCTGGCGGGATATATTCCATAAAACTCGAAGGCAGCGGCGTTTCGACCGTCACCAACCGTAACGCGCCTTTTGACTGCAGAGCCAATTCTATCGACGCGTCTAAGGCTGGCTTCGAGACCGACAATTCGGTCAAATCGATAGGGATGAGAATTTTTTTAAACATTGAATTTTGCCCCGGGCTTTGTGGTTACGAAATATCTTACCGCCGCCGGGCGGATATTGACCCGGCGGGCTGCCATCAAGCTGCGCTGGCAACTTCCCGCAGCGCATCGCCGATCGTGGCGAGCGCCTCTTGCGCGGCGTTCCCATGCGGTCCGCCAGCCTGTGCCATGTCAGGCCTCCCGCCGCCGCCCGTGCCGCCGAGCTTGACGGCCGCCGGGCGAACGAGCTGGACGGCGTCAAAGCGGCCTGTCAAATCCGGTGTCACGCCGACCACGATGCCAGCTTTCCCGCCGCCGTCGATGCCGACAATCGCAACGACCCCGGATCCGACGCTGAGCTTCGCCTCATCGGCGAGCGATTTAAGGTCCTTCATCGCAACTCCGGTGACGACGCGCGACAGAAATTTCACGCCGCCAATGTCTTGCGCGGCTTGCTGGCCATCTGACGTGGCGCCTCCGAGAGCAAGTTTGCGGCGTGCGTCGCTCAGTTCGCGTTCCAGCTTGCGGCTTTCCTCGATGAGGTCGAAGAGGCGCTTGTCCGCTTCCTCATCGGGAGCCCGCAACAGCGCGGCGACCTCGTGCAGCCGGTGCGCCCGCGCGTTAAGATAGCGGCGTGCTCCCGTACCGGTCATGGCTTCGATGCGGCGAACACCGGCCGCGACCGGGCTTTGCGAGACGATCGTGATGAGTCCAATGTCGCCGGTACGCGCCACATGGGTGCCACCGCAAAGCTCGGTTGAAAAGGCAGCTTCGGACATGTCTGGCAAACCATCTTCGCTAGTGTGGGCATGACCCATGGAGACAACGCGAACTTCGTCGCCGTATTTTTCGCCGAACAGGGCACGGGCGCCGGATTCGATGGCTTTGTCGACACCCATCAAGCGGGTCACCACCGGTGTATTGTCGAGCACGGCGGAATTGGCGATATCCTCGATATGCGTCAACTCATCCGAACCGATCGGCTTTTGATGCGTGAAGTCAAAGCGAAGCCGGTCAGGTGCGACGAGCGAGCCTTTTTGCGCGACATGTTCGCCAAGCACTTGGCGGAGCGCTTCGTGCAAAAGATGGGTTGCCGAATGATTGGCGCGCACCGATTTCCGCCGCGCATGATCGACGGCAAGTTCTAGCGCGAGCCCCACGCGCAGTTCTCCTTCTTCGACTCTTCCCTCATGAACAAAAAGACTGCCAAGTTTCTTCTGGGTGTTGCCGACAAGGAAGCGGATTCCGTTCGCATGCATGACGCCCGTGTCGCCAACTTGGCCGCCCGATTCGCCATAAAAGGGCGTTTGATTCAAGATGACCGACCCGGATTCGCCCGCGCGAAGCGCCGGCACTTCCTTGCCATCCCTGACGATGGCGGCGACGAGGCCTTCCGCCCGCTCCATGTCATAACCCAAAAACTCGGTGGCTCCGGTTTTTTCCTTGATCGCGAACCAGAGTGCTTCGGGCGCCAATTCGCCGGAGCCAGTCCAGGCCTTGCGCGCGTCGGCGCGCTGGCGTTGCATCGCGGCCTCAAATCCCTCCGTATCGACATGGAGCGCGCGGGCGCGCAAGGCGTCTTGAGTGAGATCGAGCGGAAAACCGTAGGTGTCGTAGAGTTTGAAGGCGATACTGCTAGGCAGAGTGCCGCCCTGCGGCAGATCGCGGCTTGCCTCATCCAGAATCGAAAGTCCGCGGGCGAGCGTGTCGCGAAAGCGGGTTTCTTCCAGCCTCAAAGTTTCGATGATCAGCGGCTCGGCACGCAAAAGCTCTGGGTAGGCCTGGCCCATTTCGCGTGACAGTGTTGGAACGAGCCGCCACATCAGCGGTTCCTTCGCGCCAAGCATTTGCGCATGGCGCATGGCGCGGCGCATGATCCGGCGCAGCACGTAACCGCGGCCTTCGTTGGAGGGCAAGACACCATCGGCGACGAGAAACGCGGCGGCGCGCAAATGATCGGCAATCACCCGGTGGCTCGCGCGGTGCGGACCATCCGGATCGACGCCGGTCAGTGATGCGACGACGAGGATGATGGCGCGCATCAAATCGATGTCATAATTCGACGTGACGCCTTGCAGAAGCGCGGCGATGCGTTCCAATCCCATGCCGGTATCGATCGAGGGCCGGGGCAGGTCGACGCGGTGATCCGGCGCGAGCTGCTCGAATTGCATGAAGACCAAATTCCAGAATTCCAGAAAGCGGTCGCCGTCGGCGTCGGCGCTGCCGGGCGGCCCCCCTTGCAGCCGGTCGCCTTGATCGTAGAAAATCTCGGAGCAGGGGCCGCAAGGACCGGTGTCGCCCATCGACCAAAAATTATCCGATGTTGCGATGCGGATGATCTTGGAGTCCGGCAATCCGGCAATTTTTTTCCATGACTCAAAGGCTTCCGTGTCGTCGTGATACACCGTGACCAGAAGCCGGTCTTTCGGCAAGCCGAATTCGCCAGTGATCAATTTCCAGGCGAGTTCAATGGCGAGCGGCTTGAAATAATCGCCAAAAGAAAAATTCCCCAGCATTTCGAAAAACGTGTGATGGCGCGCGGTATAGCCAACATTATCGAGATCATTGTGCTTGCCGCCCGCGCGCACGCATTTTTGGGCGGTCGCGGCACGCGTATAGCTCCGCTTTTCCAGGCCGGTGAAGACATTCTTGAACTGCACCATTCCGGCATTGGTGAACATCAGCGTCGGGTCGTTTTGCGGGACGAGCGGCGAGGAGGCGACGATCTCGTGGCCGTTTTTTTTGAAGAAATCGAGAAAGGCCGACCGTATCTCGCTGACGCCGTTCATTTCGTCATCTTCCCAGTTTCAAACCGCCCGGCCAGGATCGCGCCATCGCGCGGTCCTGACCCTTGTCCTGGGATTTCTCGCACACTCCGGTCCCAAAAGTCTGCAACTTTCTGAGTCTTGGTCCGGCCCGGCACCGGAATGTTTATGGCCAAGTCCTAGGGTCAAGTCTTAGGGTTGCAACGAACCTTGAAGGCAAACCTTGTGCTGCCAGAAGGACCGAGCAAGGCAAATTTAACTGCCCGTCTCGCCCGCCGCGCCGCCGAGGTCGGCTTCATCGAGAATCCTATCGGCGATGAGCCCCGAATTTTCCCGGATTTCCTGCTCGATGCGATCGGCAATCTGCGGATTGGCCTTAAGAAAATTCTTGGCGTTTTCCCGGCCTTGGCCAAGCCGCTGGCTGTCATAGGAGAACCAGGCTCCGGATTTCTCGACGACGCCGGCCCGCACCCCAAGATCGACCAGTTCGCCAACCTTGGATATGCCCTCGCCATACATAATATCGAATTCCACCTGCTTAAACGGCGGCGCCACCTTGTTCTTCACGACCTTGACGCGGGTTTGATTTCCAGTGACCTCGTCGCGATCCTTGATCGATCCGATCCGGCGGATGTCGAGCCGGACGGATGCATAGAATTTCAACGCATTGCCGCCGGTGGTGGTCTCGGGGCTGCCATACATGACACCGATCTTCATCCGGATTTGATTGATGAAAATGACCGTTGTTTGCGAGCGGGAAATTGAAGCGGTGAGCTTGCGTAGCGCCTGGCTCATGAGCCGCGCCTGCAGACCTGGCTGGCTATCACCCATTTCCCCTTCGATCTCAGCACGTGGCGTCAGCGCCGCGACGGAATCGATGACGAGGACATCGACGGCGCCAGAGCGCACCAAGGTGTCCGTGATTTCGAGCGCCTGTTCGCCAGTATCTGGCTGCGAGATTAAAAGATCCTCGAGATTGACCCCGAGTTTCCGCGCATAAATCGTATCGAGCGCATGCTCGGCATCGACAAAGGCGCAGACGCCGCCCTTTTTCTGCGCCTCGGCGATGACATGTAAGGTCAAGGTGGTCTTGCCGGATGATTCCGGCCCGTAGATCTCGACAACACGCCCCCGGGGAAGGCCGCCCACGCCCAAAGCGATGTCCAATCCGAGCGAGCCGGTCGGCACCGTATCGATCTCGACTGCTTTTTCGTTTTTTCCAAGCCGCATGATCGAGCCTTTTCCAAAAGCTCGTTCAATCTGCGACAGAGCGGCGTCAAGCGCCTTTGTCTTATCCACGGACGTCCCTTCCACGAGACGGAGGTTTGCTGGAGTTACCACGAGTCTTCCCCTTCTGGCATGAGCGGAGCCTTGGCGCAACGTTTGCTGCGATGACTGAAGTGTACATGCTTTGTTCTTAAGTACAAGTTCTTTTTTTGTCCCAATTATGCACTTAACATAACGAGGACAAAAATGGTTAAGGATGCAGGACAGGCCGGCAGTCTCGAAACTAATTGTTTAACAGAAGTCGATGATTCGCTTGCTCTTCAGTTGCCAGCCCTCGAGTGTTTCTCGACGGCGGTATACCGATTGTGGGAGTAGGAATCAGACGCGCTTGAAAGTTGTTCATGGGATCACCTTAACGAAAGCCAGAAGGAGCACTTTCGAGTGATTTCCGAGAGGATATTGTCCCTTAAGCGGGAGTTTGACGAGGCGTTGCAAGAGAATTACGCTATGAATTCACCGACGACAGCAAAATAGATAGGGGTTCCTGTTGGCCGTCCGTTCAAAATACCGTCAATATTTGAAAATAGCTGTATGGTTGTACAAATGTATTTAATCCCTCGTATTTCTTTTTGGAATGTTTTTAGGTTACATGTAGATCCTCTCTTTGGCCCAAATTCAGCATCGATATTTCTTCCTATATAATAGGAACGTAAATCAAGTGTTCCATCTATTATAATTTCATTCAAGAATGGTTTTATTCTATTTAGTCCAAAGTGAGAGACAGCGACGCCATGTGCGAGCTTGGCTAGAAACCTATAAAATGAATGCATATCGAACTTCAAGTCAACAATTACGTTAATTGTTATTTCAGAATTATTTAGATACGTGTTATATACAGAATGTTTATCGACTGGTTTTGGTGGACGGTTATTTATTATCCGTGGTGGTCTGCGTATTCTTGGTAAATATAAGACGTACGGATGTTCTGATAGAGGAAGTTCTTTCGTGATAATTTTATCGTCATCTAGAGCAGTATCCGACCTGAATGAATCTGAAGGGATTCCCGAATCGGGCTTGAGGTGATTCAAACTGTCTGCCGGAGCAAGGAGGCCGGCAGGCATGTCGAAAGCCTTGTCTCTCGATCTTCGGGTTCGTGTACTGTCCGCGGTTGCGCAGGGTCTAAGCCATCGCGAAGCCGGCGCGCGGTTCGCGGTCAGCGCATCGAGCGTCAGCCGCTGGCGAAAGCTTGCGCGGGAACGGGGTGACGCGCGTCCGAAGGCGCTCGGCGGGGATCGTCGGTCGGGCCGGATCGACGCCCATAAGGACACAGTCCTCTGCGTGCTCGAGGCGACGCCCGACATCACCATCGAGGAGTTACGCCAAACGCTGGCGGACAAGGGGCTTGTCGTCGGCTATGGCACGATCCGCCGCTTCTTCGCGCGTCATGCGATCACGCGCAAAAAAAGACTGCGCACGCCAGCGAGCAGGATCGCCCCGACGTCCTGAAACGGCGCGAGGACTGGTTCGACGGGCAGATCGATCTCGACCCTGACCGCCTCGTCTTCATCGACGAGACCTGGGCCTCGACGAAGATGGCCCGCACGCATGGCCGTTGCCGGCGCGGCGAACGCCTGCGCGTCGGCGTGCCCCATGGCCACTGGAAGACCACGACTTTTGTCGCCGCCCTCACGACGCGCGGCATGATCGCGCCGTGGGTGCTGGACGGGCCGATCAACCGCGACGCTTTCGAGACCTATGTCGACAAGGCCCTCGTTCCAGACCTGCGGCCGGGCGACATCGTCGTCATGGACAATCTGTCGAGCCATAAGGGGCCAAGAGTGCGGGAGATGATCGCGGCGGCGGACGCCAGCCTTCTCTACCTGCCGCCTTACAGTCCGGACTTCAACCCGATCGAGAATGCCTTCTCCAAGCTGAAGGCTCATCTGCGTAAGGCTGCCGAGCGAACCGTCGGCGGCCTCTGGGACGCCATCGGCCGCATCATCGATCTGTTCGCTCCAGCGGAATGCAAAAACTACTTCGCCGCCGCAGGATACGATGCAACATGATCGGCTATTGCTCTAATACACGTATAGGCAATGTGTTTGGTATTTCGTTCTTGTGGTAGCTCTTAAACCCGCTTTTTAAGCGGTGATGTCCAAAATTAGTGCGGAGACATGCCTGTTCAAATCGTTTGGTAATATCAGCGCATTTTGCGCAGCTTGCCCCCGAGATTATAAGTCCTCCCCCGAGGCCTCTTGGAATCACATGTTCGCGCGAAAGTGGCGGTTCTACGCTGCCGCAGTAAATACAGCGTCCGAACGACTCGATAACCTTAGGCTTATCAGTTGTGACTGAAAACTTTTGCAATTCCATGGGTATTAGTAATATCGAACAACGTTATAGCTGCAAACAGGCTTGGATCATCGAACATGGCTGATGATGCTATCGAACGCGAGATCGCGAGGCGTCGCGATGCTGCCATTCGACGCGCTCTGAGCACGCCACCAAAGCCGCATAAAGAACCGAGCGGCAAGCGTTCTGGAGTGATACCAAAAAGTAGAGTCAAAAAAGCTGTTCAATCAAAGCCAAAATCGCCCTGACTTTGGCGCGATTCCGCTTAAACCGTTCGCGCTTTACGAGATCCTTGATACATCAACCGCTTTCCAGTCGCGCCCTTAATTGCGCGGTGCGCGCGTTCTGTGTCGTCAATGCCAAGTGCCTTCCGGTTTGAATAGCGGAAATCAAATTCGTTCAAATACGCCTGCAAGTGCTGTTCACCGCAATGGTGATAAACGCCACGCATACCGCGTTTGAAAATGCCAAAGAAACCTTCAACTGTGTTCGTCGTGGTTTCGCCGCATGCATATTCGCCGTCACCGTGGTTCACGGCCTCATGCGCGGCAAAGTTCTTTCCGGGCTGTTTGTACCACAGCGCTTCGTCTGTGTTTAGCGTGCTATCAAGCACGATATGGGCGCCAAGGATTTTCTTGAGCGTTGGAATGGTGAGGTCTTCGACTTTGATGGAAACCGAACGTCCACCGCGCTCGACCATGGTAAGAACCTTGCGTTTAGTCGCGGTCCCGCGCTTGCCAACCCAGCCCTTGCCATTAACGAAAATTTCGCCAGGTTTCCCAATATAGGTTTCATCGACCTCAACGGTTTTGCCCTTGCCGCCCAACGGCTCCGGATCACGGTCAAACATGGCCTCGCGGATGCGATGCGCCATGAACCAAGCAGTGCGATAAGAACCAAGGCCAAGATTGCGCATCAACTGATGCGCTGAAATGCCCTTCTTGCTCGATGCCATCAAGTGAAAGCCAAGCGCCCATTTGTGCAAAGGCACATGGCTCGATTCCATGACGGTGCCAATAGTGACCGTAAATGGCCTCAAGCAGGCGTTGCACTGATACAAGCCAGGACGATGGCTCTTGCCCTGGACGCGCGTTGCCTGTCCGGTAACGCCGCAATGCGGGCAGACTGGCTTTCCATCCGGCCAGCGGATCGCCTCGAAATGGGCGCGGGCTGCGTCTTCGTCATGGAAAATTGGATTTGAAAGATCGTTAGGCATGGGAAGCTCCTATGCCCAGAACCTTGCCAGAACATTGGTATTATGTCAAGTGCATAATACCCTTTTTTGTTCTTGCGGGGATATTCGTTTCCCTCAGCCACATATTGGGCATCGCCCTCAATTTCGTTGGGTTTGATTGATTGCCCAGGCACCGGCTGCGGAGAGTGATGCTCCTGGCACATTCCCTCTTCGAGACACGGGAACTCTGTCGTCAACTCATTCCATTGGGCCGGGACACGGGGTGGCGGTCAATTTTCGAGAACGCGGAGACACAATTCTTGGGGATGGACTTGGAAGGCAATTCCCGACTCGGGAAAATAGAAATGACATCAATCAGTGCTCCGATATAAACTCACATGACACGAAGCGGCGGGGCATATGCTCAATTCCGCAGCCTGGGAGGAGCATATGTGCACGTCCTTAAATCAATTGATGAGATTTGTGCTTTTGTTGACTGCCATTAACGCGGCATTGGTTTTCTTTCCGGTGACGGCTCATGCGGGCTCCGGCTACCGCAGAGCGATTGACGCGGGTGTGGCCGCAGGCAGGAATGCGGCCGTCGTCGTCAATATCGACAAAACAAATCAACAAATGACAGTTTATGTGGATGGGGTAGAAAGATATGAATGGCCGGTATCAACTGGCCGAGCGGGATATTCAACGCCATCGGGAACCTATACTGCCACCTCTATGAACGAAATTTGGTATAGCAAACAGTGGGACAACGCCCCCATGCCCCATGCCGTTTTCTTTATGAAAGACGGTCATGCCATCCACGGCAGCTCAGACGTAAAGAATCTTGGCAAACCCGCCTCGCATGGCTGCGTGCGTATCTCGCCTCAAAATGCCGCCATCCTTTATGAACTGGTGAAGGAGAATGGCCTGGAGAATACGCAGGTGGTGCTGTCAGGCGTTAGTCCGGGCGGCGAATATAAGGTCGCTAAGGAGCAGACAAGTCCGCGCCGGGGTTCTGCCGGGCGCTCACATGCCGTTCCCAATTCCAACGGTGCTCCAAATTACAATGGCGCCCAGGGTTATAATGGATCCCAGGGTTACTTTGGATCGCCATGGCCTTGGTGAAGGCCAAGCTAACGCGCTTACTGGAGACGATTTCGGAGGAGCGCGTTGGTTGGGCGCAGCGCTTATGAGATCTCTCGGATGCACACGATAGCCTATCCCTTTTTGTTCCATTGTTGGTAAGGCGCTTCGCACTTCCCGGAAACATAGCGAGGCGGACCATCGACACCCCGAAACAAATCTCCACGGCGCGGCCAAGGAAACGGACCCACGCAGCTCAAGCATATTCTCGTCGACCCAATTGAAGATCCCAGGAAAGCAGCCGCAAATGGGATGAACATGAGCCGCTGAAAGCGGACCAAGAAAATCACGGTGCGGCAGCTCTCCGAAGGGGTCGCTTCTCGGGACGATGCAAAGCAAGAGATCCGCAGATACGAATTGATCATGCGGTGGCTCATTCAGCAAATTGCCAAGCTTGGCACGAAGTCGAAACACCCTTCTATCCGGCGATGATGAGGCGACCTCGATAAAATGCTGGTGAGAAACTCCGGATCCCAGGCAAGCATCGCATGCGAATCAATGTGTGAGTATTTGGGAGTTCTTGCAGACACTCAGGCTGGCCATTCGTGCCCAGCATAGACGCAAATGCGGACTTGACCTCGCTGCAACTTAGGCCCTTTATGGGCATAATTATGGTCAAATTTTGGAGGGCAGAAATCGTGCGTTCATTGAATTTTTTGCATGGTTCTGTCGCTTCCTTGATAAAAATTTTTATGCGCGGGACCGCCGCGATCCTCGTCGCAGGAGCGGTCCTGTTTGCCGGAACGCTCATCACCTCGAGCTCCAGTCACGCCCAGCCGGCAGACCCTTGCCCGAATAATCTCCTGCCGAGCCCCGGCACCGGCCAGGACATCGTGATCAGCCATGAATGCCATGTCGGCGACGGAACCTACACCTATGGCAATATCAATATTGTCAGCACGTTTGCGGGTGACGGCAAATTCACCACGAGAGGCTCGCTGATCTTCGACGAACTCGTGCCGAATGTGAAGATCAACTTGTATGCGAAGTCGATCCTGGTGGAATATGGCGGCAGCTTGCTTGCCGGCGCACAAACCGCGGCCGGGGCCTTCGGCGCCAATGGCGGAGTGCTTACCATTCACCTTTATGGCGCGGAATCAGCAAACCGCGCGCATGGACAAGGTGTCCCATGCCAGTCAATTCCAATCTCCGGGGTTGTGGGCCCATGTGGCATTCCGAATGCCGTCGTGATCGCCGGCGCCACCGGGGCATCGGTAAATCTGCCCGGCGGCCCGCTTGGGACTCAATATACCGACAACTTCTATGAATATAAGAATCTGCCTTACGACGATGGGACAAACCCCTCCCTCGGCTACTTTGGCTATAAGGTGATTGGCGTTTCGGAGGGGGGCACGCTGAAACTCTTCGGCAGCAAGGGGGCCACCTACACTTCTCTTGCCCCCAAAATGACGGGCACGAGTTGGGTTAGGCTCAAAGGCACGATCCTTGGCAGCGATCCCGGGGGGGCGACCGCGGCGACGAGCCTCACCGTCGATGGAACGGTGGACTGGAAACAGGGCGACCACATCGTCGTCACCACCACTGACTACCTAGCGGGCCATTCCGAGGAGTTGGTGATCTGCAGTCCGTTGACCAGCGGAAATACGATCAGCTTTGATTCGAACCTTAATCCGGCAACCAATTGTCTCGCCTCAAAGACGGCCACAGGGGTGAAATGGACCCATTATGGCAACCAATATACCCTGCCAGCCGTCAATCCCACTGGGAGGACCGTCGCCGAGACGCGGGCGGCCGTGGGCCTGCTGACCCGCAGTATCCAAATCGTATCGGAAGGCGATACCGCCACTCAGCCTTTCCCCGCCCCTCCGGCTCCAAATACGGTTCCCGGCTATTTCTTCGGCGGCCATACGATCGTGCGGCAAGGGTTCGCGGCCTATCAGGTCCAGGGGGTCGAGTTTCGTCACATGGGGCAGGGTGGCAAGCTCGGCCACTATCCCGTCCACTTCCACATGGTGCGCGTGACGCCGGCCAACACCTTCGTGATGGATTCCTCGATCAATGAATCCATGACCCGGTGGATCACCGTCCACGGGGCGTCTGGCGTCACGCTTCAGCGCAATGTTGGTTATCTTTCCATCGGCCATGGATTCTATCTCGAGGACGCCGTGGAAACCGAAAATAATTTCTACTCCAATCTTGGGATTTTCGCCCGCGCCGCGGTCATCAATGCCCAAAATCCGCGCCAGGTCCCCGGCATCCTGGCGTCTCCGGATGAGACAGGTGCCTTTTCCGTTAAATTCGAAAGCGACAAGAACACCCCGGCGGTGTTCTGGATCACCAACGGCTGGAACGATTTTCAAGGCAATATGGCCGCCGGTGCCGGCATGTGCGGGGTCTGCTTTTGGGAACTCCCCGCGGCAAACGGCGGGCCGTCGGCAAGCCAGTCGTGGCAGTTCTACGCGACCGAACAAAATTGCAATGGTCCTGCCGATGGGTGCAAGGTCACCGGGTCCACCCCTCTCAAAAATTTCGATGGCAATTTTTGCACTTCGGCGATGGTGTCCTTTCAGACCGTTGGCTATACGCAAGGATGCTTAGGAGCCGTCGCCCCAAATTATGTCGTGACACCGGTCGTAAACACACTGGCGCCAAAATCAACGGATGCGCCGCTCAATTCTTATTATCCGAATATTGATTCCGGCGGCCAGCTGCAACAAGCCAGCAAATGTCCTGATGGCGCATGCAATACGAATCTATGTGATAATTCTAACCCCGATCACACAAACTGCTTGCCCACGGTCATCAACAACTACACCACGAGCTTCAATTATGCGCAGTACAACTTCGCGGCGGTATGGCTGAGGAAGCGCTGGCATCTGGTGAGCAACAGCTTTATCTCCGACGTCCAGAATGCCGGTCTTAGCTTTATCTCGGGGGGCGACTATACACATTCCTCGGCTATCATGGGGCTTTGGGAACTGGCGCTCAAAACGACCTTCGTCGGCTACACCCAGCCACAAGGCGACGCGAATTATGCCTACGCCTCGGATCTCAGTCCCTTCAATAGCCTGACCGCGGGAAAATTGAAATGTGATCCTCCCCAACTGGGCGGATTGTATTGCGTCTCCAAGGACAATGGCTTGTCGCTGCAATTGAGCAATTTTGGCGTGAGCCAGCATATGTTCAACATTTACGACGGCCCCGCCGACGAAGATTCAAATGCTTTTCTTGACATCAAGAAAGTGGATCTGAATGGCAAAACGATTCCCACTTGGCTGGTTTCTCAATTCAATGTTGGCATTCCCCAGGCTTCTTTGGTGGATCCCAACAACAAGATTCCGGTGGGCAATTGCTACATTCAAAATGCGGCCATCGCCTGGAAGCAGCCGAACGGCTTTTACTATCCTCCGACCTTCCATTCGAACAACCTTTTATTCCACAATGTGGATATTCGCCATTATGTGATCGATCCGCAATTTGCGAATATGGCGACTCCTCCTATTACGAACATCTTCGGCACATATCTGACCAATACAGGCGAGGTTCAATCGCGTTACTGCCCCCCTCAGAACGCGAACACCAATTACTTCCTAGGTTACACCGGGATCGACCGGCAGACCGTCTTGACCGACGACGATGGTTCGCTGACCGGCTGGGTGAAGACTGTTTCGGTGAATGAGGACCCGTTCTTTCACACCCCGATTGATGGAGTCGAATGTCAAACGGACGCCGCCACCAAAGAAGGCGGCACCGCGCGAGCCAATCCGTATGAGAATGTCACCACCGTGATCTATCCGGATGCCGCGCAAAAGTCGGCCCCGCCCGTCAAAGGCCAGCCCGTGTCCTGCAGCTCCACTGGCCCGGATCCGAATTGGGATGGGGACTGCAACAACGAGAGCTGCTTTGGCGTGCCGCTTTATCGCGAGTATCTGACCAAATCGGATTTGGTGAGTGGTGCCCGTCCGCCGACCACGTCCATGCCGATGATCAGAATGTCCGGGTTCGGGATCTGCCAGCGCCAGAGCATGACGGTCAACAATGGCCGGTACTTTATCGATCTGACGGCAGACTTTACAACGCAAAACTCCTGGCCGACGCCCGTGGGCAATAAAAGACTGAAAACCGTTTTTCAGGCCGGGAAGACTTATGACATCTTCGATATCTATGCCCAGGCGGACACCTCTCAGACGTTTGAGATGTACATAGGAACGGCACTTCCGCCCACGGTGAAGTCGGCTCGCGTCGACCTCTCCAGCGTACCTTTGAAGATCACCACGGACACCAAAAATCTCTGCTCCCCGACAGGGACCGCCTGCAAATCGGTTTACGACGCAGGCACCGGGATCTTGAGCGTGACACTCAAGATGAGGGCTTACGTGACGGATGCAGAAGATCCGTTCCTGAAGGCTCAAATAGCCCTCTGCGGGCCGCCGGGGTTCTGTACATATGATACGAAGCACAGAGCGTGTGTTGGGGTTACCAAGTCGCCGACAGTTCCGGTGGTTGGGCGCGAGCTGTCCGACCCTGAGCGCACCACCACATGCGGCTATGCGGGCAAGGACGCCGATTGTCCGGATGGCGGCTGCATTGGATTTCAGGTGACACTTCCAGATAAGTTCACCGCCGGCAATCAGGTGGTCCAACAAGACTTGCCCTCCAAGCGCTCCCTGTGTTTCCCGAATACAGCGCCTTGGAACAAGCCGCCCGCCGCGGCCAGTCCAACGCTTGCAGGAACATGTGTCGGTGCCAATGCGCCCATGAATAAAGCGGGAGATTTTTGTACGCTGCCTGCTTTGTTAGGCTCTCGGGGTGATTAATTGATGCGCTTTTGGTTTGGCTTGGGACGATGCAGGTCAAAACTATTCTCAAAAGATGGAGAACGAATAAACACGGCACCAAGAGCTCAAGGACATGGCCCAAAAAAGCTGTGCTGATGGCCGAGGTTGCGTAACCATATTGGTTCAGCGGAAACAGCAACGCCACACTGAGCCACCGATAACATCCCGGAGCTGTGCGATGACCAAACAAACAATTGCCGCAATGCTTTTAGGCTCGATCGGCTTTCTGATGCCCGCCCAGATGTCATTCGGTGTGACAGCGTCCAATGCACAATCCGTTGATCCCTCGGTTGGCCGGCAGCTCGCCGAGAGAGTCTGCAGCGCCTGCCATCAGATTAGCGCGGCTTCGCCAAATCCAGGTCAGAGCTCCGGCGCGCCAAGTTTTGTCGACATCAGCCAAATGCCTTCGGCGAGCGAGCTCTCGATCAAGGTTTTTCTCCGTACCCCGCATCCTAGCATGCCCAACTTCATTCTCAGTCCAGAAGAAATCGACTCGGTCACGGCCTACATTCTGAGTCTCGCACGGAAGTAGGTTTCGTTGGCATCGATCACAAAGTTCGAGGAATTGACGCGATGTCCGGTGCTTGTGAATACCAGCTTCAATGTGCGTGGAGAGCCTATCGTCGGCACGCCGGAGGATACGTTTCGCTGTTTCATGGGCAGTGACATCGAATTCTTGGCGGTCGGAAACTGCGTTCTCCATAAAGATGAACAGAACCCGGCTCTGGCCCGCGATTATAAGAACGCTTTCGAACTCGACTGAACCATGATTGCGGCTATACCTGCATATGATCAATCGTGGTAGCCAGCTTTTCCCAGCAGCCGCAAAAGCGCGGACTGGCTATGAGTATCTGTTTTCTGAAATATGCGTGAGAGATGCGTGCGAGCTGTAGAGACAGCAACATCTGATTTGGCAGCAGCCTGATGTAAATTGTCGCCTCTAAGTATCAGTGACGCTAAGGCCGCTTCCGCATGTGTCAGCTGAAATTGGGATCGTAAAAGATCGATATTCGGGGGGGTGCATTTGTCTCTTTCGGCATCATCGATGAAAACGATGGCGATCTGATCCTTGCCTGCGAACCGAGCGCCGGGCAGAGGAGACACCAGCAGAACGAGCGATGTTTTGTTCTCGCGGCGAGCAATCATCTTGCCGCCTGCGGAAGCTGATTTTTGCGTAGCCGCAGTGTGAATGAGTTTTTGCAGCGATCCTGTCTCTTCGGGTTTCGAAGTCGAAAGCCGTCCCTTCCGGTCTAAGATCAGGCCTCGATCCCGGATAATTGCCGAGCCAGCCCCATTGGCACAAAGAAAATTTGCCTCACGATCGACCAGGATTGCAGGCTTTTCGATCGCGGCAACGACGGCCCGGACGTCATCACCAGCATAGCCGCCGGCTTGCAATCGTGACCGCAACTGCCAGGCGCGCTGCAGATGCGGAAGCAAAGCGCGAAAGCGCGTAGCATCCCGCTCCGTGAAGTCCGGGCCGGAGGATGGCCGATACACAGTTACAGCCGCAGATAGCGATCCATCCACGAGAATGTTAGCCCCGAGTGCTTTGTCCATTCCCTGCGGATGAAACCACTCATTGTAAAGCCCAGTTCGGGCGAATTGGTCCGACGAAATCGCGGTTTCAAACGAAAACAGCACGCCAACCGGCAAGACAACCGACGATTTCCATAAAAAATTCCGGCAGCCCCAATACTCTTCGTAACTTCGAACATATGAGGGGTCTAAGGGCGTACTGATTGCTTCAAATTGGTGACTGTCGATGTCGTAGGAAACGAGTCCTATATCCTTGATGGATAAAAAACGACTCGCTGCTGTGAGCGCTGTCGGCCATGTCTCTGGCACTTGAACACTCTCATAGATAAGCCCGATGACGTCGGAAAATTCCCCCACCTCGGACATATTGCTCTCCACATATGACGCCGAAAAGGACTCACGCCAGTGGGAAACACATTGTTCAGATTTAATCAAAACTACATCATCTGAAGGATGCGCACAAGAAACCGTATGTTGCACAACAGCGATGAACTGGTTCGCTACTTCACTTGAGGGGGGAAACTCATGAAAAATACGCGTAAAGTCGCCAACATTCTGCATCATCCAAACTCCGCGCCTTGGATGAAGTCTATGAGAAAGCTCTCTGGGTTAGCAATTTTCGCCGTAGGCTTTGTCGCGTGGCACGCTTTCGACCTTGGACGGGGGGAGGCTCGTGCGGACGGCTCAAGTGCCCTTCGCTATCATTACGTTTCTCTGGACGAGGCGCTACCCCCAGGTTTTCTTTTCTTCGATCCTATCGCCCTTACCAACGACGATCGCGTCTACCTGACAGTTTGGGCATGTGACGTTAATTGCGTACCATCTGTTGCAGTGTACAAAAATGGCAAGACGAGCGTCATCCATCCCGGCGTGACTTACGCGGCGAACAACGGCGGGACCATTGGCGGCAGTGTGATCACCGATATCGACAATTTCATCGAGCAAGCGGCTCTGTTCACCCAAGGCCGGCCCGTCGAAGTGATTCCGCGATTGTCGGGCGAGTCAACGAGCCATGTTGCTCGTATCTCTGATTCTGGAATTGCGTTGGTTCAATCCGATTCCGCGACATCCATTTCCACTTTCTATTTGTACAAGCACGGAACCGTGACCCCGCTCAATCTGGGGACGAACCCCGCGGGGTTTGTCAGCCTGAACAATCGTGGTCTCGTCGCCGGAAGGATTGACGAGCCCGGACCGAATGATCGAGCCTTCCGCTACGATCCTCGCTCTGGCGTCGTGAACTTGCTAAACCCACTTCCCAGTGAGCCGGAATCTTGGGGGCAAGCCATCAATAGCCGTGGTGATGTTTTGGGCTATTCTTTTAAAGTCGGCGCACTCGAACGCATCGGCGTGTGGCGCGACAAAACGTTCAAGACCTATTTCGTCGAGGGGACCCCCGCATTCCCGACTGTGAGCAACCAACTTTTGTGGAATGAACCGGGGCTGATCGTCATAACGAGAACGAGCTTACCTGACCTCAACAGCTATGTTGTGCCTAAGCCCGATGTGCGGGTGAAGCTGGCGGATATCACGGACACGCTTCCTATTTGGACAGCGATGTTGGACATCAACGACCACGGAGATATCCTCGGCCTTGGGGGCAGCAGCTATTTCAACATTGAGCACACGTTTTTGCTCAAACGCGTGGACGGGGATGCGGCTGCCCCAAAAACAGCGCCGCAATCACTCAGCGCGAGCCATGTCGTAATGCCGCAACGGCGGCAATGTCCCCAGAAAATTCCGTCGCCCTTATCAAAGTGGTGTAGGGAGTGATTTAAACGCCAAGCCGCATACCGGGGCGCCCTCATCGACGCGTCCCGGCAGTGCATCCTCAAGTATGATGGACCTGCGGAAAATCAGACCACATCTTGGGGATAGACGCCGCGAAGGACATCGTCGAAATGTCTTTTGACGTTCTCATTGCATAAGCATGAGCGCGCTTTCATCGCTTCGAAATAGCGGACCAAGAGCGAGCCGAATCACGGCCGCAGGACCTGACATATCCATCGGAGAAAACTCTGTCACGAGCTGGGCTCTGCTTCTCCACGAGTTCACGACAAATGCGGTCAAATATGGAGCCCTGTCATCTCCCGATGGCCGCATTGATATCAACTGGGCGTTGCAGAATGATCTTTTGTCGCTGACATGGCGGGAGACTGGAGGTCCCGCTCTCACGGAAGAACCGCGTGTGGAAGGGTTTGGGACAATCCTTATCAATGCGACATTAATAGGCCAGTTGGCTGGTCAGCTATCGCGGGTATGGAATTTGGAGGGTTTAACCATACAACTCTCAGCTCCATTGGCGAGCCTCACTGCTTGAGCGATACAGCGATACCGCGTTAGCTTCGGCGTTGAGATCGGCACACTATCCTCGCCCAGATGTGGACATGCCGTCAAAACCGGCGCGGCTTCTCGCGGTGCCGAGGGCGCCGAGCCGCTCCAAAGCGGTTGTCTCAGGGCGCGGCATTTGTACCACGGGCCCGTCGAACTCTCCGCCTTCGGTCTCGCCGGAGAGCGCTGCCAGAAAACGCGATGCCCAATCGTAGACACTGTTTGCGCGCAGAGACTTCATCGAAGTGTTCCAGCGGTCCTTGCGTTCGTCGAGCGGCATCGTGAACGCGCGCCCCATTGCGGCGGCCGTCGACTCGATGTCATAAGGGTTGACGATTAAGGCGCTTTTCAACTCCTGGGCGGCACCAGCAAATTGCGACAAAATCAGGACACCAGGGTTTTCTGGATCTTGCGCCGCCACATATTCCTTGGCCACGAGGTTCATTCCGTCGCGTAAGGGCGTGACAAGGCCGATTTTCGACATCCGGTAGAGTCCAGCCAGAGCCGAGTGACTCATCGATTTGTTGATGTAGCGAAGCGGCGTCCAATCGACATCGCCATGCTTGCCGTTGATGCGGCCGGCTTCTTCTTCCAATTCGCGTTGCATGCGGGCGTATTCGGGCACCTCTGACCGTGATTTTGGGGTGATTTGTAACATCGTCACCCGCGCCCGCGCTGCTTGCGGCGAATGCTCGAGGAAAGTCGCAAAGGCTTCCATGCGATGTTTTAAGCCCTTGGAATAGTCAAGCCGGTCAACGCCAATGACGAGTTCATGTCCTGAGAGACTGGCGAGCGTTCTTTTAACTGTCGGATTCTTTTCCGCGGCTCGCCCTTCCTTGGCGAAGCCCTCGGTATCGATGCCGATGGGAAACGCGCTGACATGCGTCCGGCGTCCGTCGATTTCGCACCAATCGCCGCCTGTCGCCCGCCCAGCATTGGCATTCACGATACAATCACGAAAATTATCCGCGTCGGATTGTGTTTGAAAGCCGACGACGTCGTAAGCGCCGAAACTGCGAAGAATCCGCTGATAGGCCGGCATTGCGCTCGCAACATCCGGCCCCGGCCAAGGAATATGATGGAAAAAGCCGATCCGATTGACGCAGCCCATTTCGCGCAAAAAACGCGCCATGGGAATGAAATGATAATCATGTATCCAGATCGTATCGTCGGGCCGCAAGAGCTTCTGCAGCTGGCGGGCGAATTCCTCATTGACGCGAAAATACGCGGTGGCATTGCATTCCGAAAGATCAGCAAGATCGAGGCGGTAATGGCAGATCGGCCAAAGCGCCCGATTGGCGAAGCCACTATAATATTGATGAACGTCGCGCCGTGAGAGATCACAGACGGCATAGGTAAGAGATCCAACAGTTTTGCACTGCGGAACGTAGTTGCTTTCCTCTGTGGCTTTGCCCGACCAGCCAAACCATAGCCCGCCGCGCGCCTTCAAGGCGGCTTGCAAGGCAACCGCAAGTCCGCCCGCCGACGGTCCCGCCGAAGGTGAAGGCACCCGGTTGGAGACAACGACCAGTCTATTATCAGGCCTTTTCAGGTTGATCGAAGCAGGCTTGTACAGAAGTTCTAGGTGTACCATGGGAGCGACGACCTTTATCTGACCAAACCAGAACGTAAACTCACAAAAGCAAAATTTGTTCCGGTTTGATTCTCAGATCGCCAAATCCGATTATTTCAATTAACCAAATCATTAAGTATTTAATATTGCCTGTGACAATGGCGAAGTTACGGCTGGACGAGGGTCATATCTGTCGGATTTTATGAAAATTCAGGGCGCGGCCTTTCCCATTCACGCGCTTTCTCAGGGTCGCCGCTGTTGAAACACACTCAGCTTGCCTACATCGCTCCAATTGCGTATCGGAGGGTCACGCTGGCGAACCAATACTGCCGGCCGAGATGAGAGCGGAGAATTCGTGTTACTAGCCCATATTCAACCGCTCATTGCGCAACACGGCTATTGGGTCGTCTTTGTTATCGTCATGCTCGAGAGCGCCGGCGTTCCGCTGCCTGGCGAAACAATTCTTATTCTGGCCTCCGGCTACGCCGGTGCCACCGGCGAACTCAACCTGACCCTGGTGATTACGTGCGCGGCGGCGGGCGCGATCGTTGGCGACAACATCGGATTTTGGATCGGCCGGACCTTTGGCGCGAATTTTTTGTTGCGCTACGGAAAATTTGTCCACCTCCCCGAAAGCCGTTTGAAACTCGGCCAATATCTCTTTGAAAGGCATGGCGCGAAGATCGTTTTTTTCGGGCGGTTCGTGGCCTTTCTCCGGGTCTTCGCCGCGCTGCTCGCAGGCGTGAACAAATATGGGTGGCCACAATTTCTTTTTTTTAATGCCGCGGGTGGAATCACATGGGCCATAGCGATCGGTGTGAGCGCATATCTGTTCGGTGACTCCATCCATCATGTCAGCGGCCCGCTTGGGGTGATCGCGCTCTGCGGTGTGGTCATCGGTGTCATTGCCTTTATCTATTTCGTGCGCCGCGAGGAAAAAAAGATGGCGGAAAGACTCGCCGGCTCCGCCCGTGGCGATCTCAAAATCCTTCCGTGACTTTGAGCGGCTCCTGGATGGCTGCCGGAACGAACATCACCTCTCCGCGTTGAACGCCGCGAGTTCGTAGCGGAAGCTTTGAATGAGACTCAAACTGACATTGTTGATTTTAGGCGCGCTGAGCATCGCGGGAACGGGCGCGCTCGCGCAAATTGCGCCCGGCGATCCTGCCGGTGATAAGACGATTCCGGAGAAAGACCAGTCGAGGCCGAGCGACACGCCAAACGGGGGCCAGCAAGGCGTCGAAGAAAGGGACGGCTCTAACTTGAGCGACAAACTGGATGAAAGCGGCGGGGTCCTCAAGCCGAAACCGGGAATCGACCCGGAAATTGTGAAGCCTGCTCCCGTTCCGCATCCAAATTCGACGCCCGTTATTCCACCACCTGGAGTGCCCGGGGGGCCGCCGGGACCGGAACCAAAATAATGATGCTTCGGGCGGCACAGGTGCGAAGCTCTGGCGTGTCCGCTACTCGAGCAATGCGAGCAAGCCGATAAGGATGTCGGTGGGCGATGGCGGGCAGCCCGCGATGCGCACGTCAACGGGGATGACCTCGGACACGCCGCCGGCACAGGCGTAGCTGCCTGCGAATATGCCGCCATCGATGGCGCAGTTGCCGAGGGCGACGACCCATTTGGGGTTGGGCACCGCATCATAAGTCCGGAGCAGGGCTTCGCGCATATTTTTTGTCACGGGTCCGGTGACAAGCAGCACGTCGGCGTGGCGCGGCGAGGCAACGAACCGCAGTCCAAAACGTTCGAGGTCGTAAAAGGCATTCCCCAAAGCGTGAATCTCGAGTTCGCAGCCGTTACAGGATCCGGCATCGACTTGGCGGATCGACAGGCTGCGTCCGAGTCTCGCGCGCGCTGCATGGTCCACTTTCCCGGCAAGCGCAACAAGCCTCGAGTCCGTATTTTTGGGGCCAGATTCGGTGAGAGGTGCTTTCAAAAACCCTTTGAGCAGATGTTTCCGCATCGGATAAACCTAGAGGTCATGCCCCGAGTAGGAGCAATTGAAGGATTTGTTGCATAAGGGGAAATCGGCGACGATATTGTCCTCGATCGCGGCCTCAAGCACTGGCCATTGAAACCAGGACGGGTCGCGCAGGTGGCAGCGTTCGATACGGGCCTCCGCATCCAGGCGCACCCAAGCAAGAATATCGCCGCGAAATCCTTCGACCACGGCCAGGCCCTCGCCAGCGTGACCCTTTCCAGTAAGGGGGACACGAATCGCGTCTTGCTCGGGCATGCGGGCGAGAATCAGTTCGGTAAGCGCCAGACTCTGCTCCACTTCGCGGATACGGATCCAGATTCGCGCATTGACGTCGCCGTCGGAAAGCACAGGGATGTCGTAATTGAAGAGCAGTGCGTCATAAGGCGGGTAGGCGAGATGGATACGGGAATCGAAATTGCGCCCCGACGCTCGCCCGATATAACCGCCGCATCCATACTGCTTGACGAGCAGCGGGCGGGCCAATCCGGTTCCGACGGTCCGGTCCTGAAGCGAGGCGGTGTTGTCGTAGAGTTCGACGAGCGGCGGGAAGGCTTTGCCTATCTCCCTGACCAGTTCCCTGATGTGCTCGAATCCATGGGGCTGAAGGTCGACAGAAGTGCCGCCTGGCACGATGCAATCCATCATCATGCGATGCCCGAAACACGCTGCTGCAGTGCGGAGAACCCGCTCGCGCAAAACGCCGCAATAGGCAAGCATGAGGGCAAAGCCGGCGTCGTTGCAGATGGCGCCAATATCGCCAAAATGGTTGGCGAGGCGCTCAAGCTCTGCCATCAGAGCCCGCAGCCACACCGCGCGCGGCGGAATTTCGATGCCGCCTGCCGCCTCGACGGCGCGCGAGAAGGCATAGGCATAGGCGACGGTGCTGTCGCCTGATGCCCGTCCAGCGAGGCAAGATGCCTGCTCGGCGGAGGTGCCGCGCATCAGAGACTCGATGCCTTTGTGGGCATAGCCCAAACGCTCCTCAAGCCGGACCAGGGTTTCGCCGCTGGCGGTAAAGCGGAAATGACCAGGCTCGATGATTCCGGCATGCACGGGACCGACCGCGATTTGGTGCAGACCTTCGCCTTCCGAGGGACAAAATGTGTAGGGCTCAGGATCGCCGCCGGGCATGGGTGTTTCCGCGAGCGGGTGGCGCACACCCCATCGGCCATGATCGAGCCAGGGACGCAAGTCTGGCAGACCCTCCGGCTCGAGCCCAACGAGATCGCGGATCGCGCGTTCGAGGCGGATGGCGGGCGGATGGATGCGGCCGACGGAGGGAAAACGCCCATCGGGACACGGCAGGGTCGCGACGGCGATCTGTTGTCCACTCTCGTCAAGGATGGTCATGTGAACCGCTGCGGCCTCACCCCAAAGACCGAGCAGTGTCCCTCGGCCTCCGGCGAGCCGCTCGGCCAGGAGCCGCCAGAGAGAATCGTCCACCACGGCCCTCGGGTAGGGGCGATGCGATTCGACCATTCGCCCCTCTGCGATGACCTCGGCTAGCGTCGGCACACGTTGATCTCCCTTTACCCTAAAGCATGGCCAGCGACGGGTTAGCCGAGCAATCGTGCGACATGCTGAAACCAAGTCGCGAGCGGCGGCGGCAAGTAGATCCCCGCCGTCAAAACGAGGCCGAGATGCGCGGCAATCGGCAAATAGGACGCTTCCACCGGTGCAACTCTGCCTTTCGGTTTTCCAAATGCCAATCCCTGCAAGTGCCAAAGCAGGCCCCCAAATCCGATAAGGAGTCCGGTCACGAGCGGGATCGCGAGCAAGGGCTGGCGCGCCATGGTGGAGCTGACGACGAGGAACTCGCTCATGAAAATCCCGAATGGTGGCATGCCTGCAATAGCAAGCACGCCGAGAACCAGACACCATCCAAGGAGCGGGTTGGTGACCGTCAAGCCACGGATATCGGCCATCGTTTGGGTGCCTTTGACCTGGGCAATATGACCAACCGTGAAAAAGATCGCCGACTTTGTCAGGCTGTGCATTGTCATATGGAGCAGGCCCGCGAAATTCGCGAGCGGACCGCCCATGCCGAAGGCAAAGACGATAATTCCCATGTGTTCGATCGAGGAGTAGCCGAACATCCGCTTGATGTCGCGGCGTCGGTATAGCATGAAGCTGGCAAAAATGAGCGATGTTATTCCCATAGCCGCCATCAATGGACCGGGCGCGATGGCTCCCGGATTGGCGGCAAGCAAAAGTTTAAACCGCAGCACGGCGTAAAGAGCCACATTGAGCAAGAGTCCCGAAAGCACCGCTGAAATCGGTGTTGGTCCCTCGGCATGAGCGTCAGGCAGCCATGCATGCAGCGGCACCAGGCCAACCTTGGTGCCGTAGCCGAGCAAGACGAACACGAAGGCGAGGTCGAGAAGCGCCGGGTCGAAGGACCACACGTGCTGGATGAGGACCGTCCAAACCATGCCATCCTGGCCCTCGCCGACGACGGGGCGCGCGGCCATATAAACAAGGATCGTTCCGAACAGCGCAAGCGCGATGCCGACGCTGCCCAAAATAAAATATTTCCAGGCCGCCTCGATTGCTTCCTCCGTGCGATAAATGCCAACCATGATCACAGTGGTCAGCGTCGCTATCTCGATCGCGACCCACATCAAGCCGATATTGTTCGTGAGCAATGCGAGGTTCATGGCGAAGAGGAGCACCTGATACATTGCGTGGTAGAATCGCAGATGGACCTCTGTGAGGCGCCCGGTCTCCAGTTCATGGGCGATGTAGCTTGCACTGAAAACACTGGTGGTGAAGCCGACGAACGTATTCAATACGACGAAGACGATGTTGAGGTCGTCAACCAGAATGTAAGGGGTCGGCGCGGGCTTCCAGATAAACAGGGACACTGCGGCGAGGAACGTCAGAAAGGCTGCGATGATATTCAGACCCGCCCCCAGGCGATAGCCCGGGAGGACCGCCATTATGGTAGCGGCGATGACCGGAGTCGCAAGCATGAAGGGGACGCCGCTGAGGGCAATGGTGTTCATCCTTGACCTTCCCGGAACCGGGCGCCGCGAAGCCTGTCGAGGGCTTGGAGGTCGACGGTATCGAATCGCTCGCGGATGCGGAACAAGAATATGCCGATCACGATAAAGGCGATGAGAACAGAAAACGCGACACTGATCTCGACCACGAGCGGCATGCCTTTGGCGCCCGTCGCGGCGAGGATGAGACCATTCTCGAGCGACATGAAGCCGATGACCTGGCTTACCGCGTTGCTGCGGGTGACCATCATCAAGAGGCCAAGCAAGACGACGGAGAGGGCGAAGGCAAGGTCCTCGCGGGCAAGCGCGTCGGCATCGCCCGTAACGCGCAGCATGACCACCATCGACAGAGCGACGAGCGCCATTCCGGCAAGCATGGTGGCGCCAATGCCGACGACATTCTCGACTTCGCGATGAATACCAAGGCTGGCAATCACGCGATGCAGCGCCACGGGGATGACGATGGCTTTGAAGACAAGCGCGATGGCGGCGGTAATGTAGAGGTGGGGCGCGTTTTGCACAAAGGCCTGCCAGGAAACCGAAAGGGCAAGCACAATCGCTTGAAGGGCGAAAACGTTGAGCAGCGCGTAGAGCCGATTTTGATACAAGAGCAGGAAGCTGATGAGCACCAGGCCGCCGGCGAGCAGATGGGAGACGTCGAACGCGAGGCTGTCTGTCATCGGAGACTCCGGGTTACGAAGAGAAGCAGTGTCCCGAGCAAGCCGAGCATGAGCGCCGCGCCGAGAAAATCCGAGATGCGGAAAATGCGCATTTTGGCGATCGCGGTCTCGAACAGCGCGAGCAGGAATCCACCAACGGCGAGCTTGCCAATATAAGCTGCCGCGCCCGCCACTTGCGCCAAGGCACCCGCGTGCGGCGGCGCTAGACCCCAGGGCACGAAGACGCATGCAATCAGCGACAGATAGAGCAGCAGCTTCAGAAAAGCCGCGAGTTCAAGCAGTGCGAGATGACGGCCCGAATATTCGAGCAGCATTGCCTCGTGCACCATTGTCAATTCGAGATGGGTCGCCGGATTGTCGATCGGGATGCGTCCATTTTCCGCAATGGCCACCATCACAAGCGCGATGAGGCCGAGCCCAGCCGAGACTCTGACGCCGACTGCCGGGGACAGCATGAAGCCGGCGACGCTTGAGAGCTGGGTAGAGCCAGCGAGGAGAGCAAGCGTGAACACAATCATGATCATGGCCGGTTCAGCGAGCGTCGCGATCATCATCTCACGGCTCGATCCAATGCCGCCGAAGCTCGTGCCAACGTCCATTCCGGCCAGCGCCAGAAAGAAGCGGGCGCTGCCAAGGAGAGCAATGACCACAATGAGGTCGGCGGACCAGCTGAACATGAGTCCGGTGGCGAATGTCGGGACAAGTGCTGCCGCCACCCAAGTCGCGGCGAACACGAGATAGGGAATCACCCGGAACAGCCAGGAAGCATTGTCGGCGAGAACGGCATCCTTGCGAAGCAGGCGGAAAAGGTCGCGGTAGGGTTGCCGCAGAGGCGGCCCGCGCCGGCGCAAGAGGCGAGCCTTTGCCTTCCGCACAAAGCCCGTCAACAACGGTGCCAGCAAAAGAACGGCGAACATTTGGGCGCCTTGAATGGCAAGATCTGGGATCACGGCCATAGGGCGAGAACCAACAACAGGAACACGAGCGCGAAAGAAACAAAGCTCAGATAGACTCGTATGGTCAGGTACTGAAACTGATTGAGCCTTGTGGCGGCAAGCAAGACAAGCTTGGTGACGGGCGTGTAGATAAGCTCCCAGGCAAAATCGTGCTGTTCGATCTCGAACCTGGCCGGACGGAGATCGCCCGGCGGCCGCATCTCGACACGCTCGCGGGCACGGAACACATAGGAGCCGAAGATCCGGCGGATTGGCTGGGCGAAACTTGCCGCGGTATATTGCGTCGCTGGATTTTGGTCCGGAAAGCCGCAGTCCCAGGCGGGCGCGCGGCGCACCGTGCGGGATGCAAAGCGGTGAATGACATAGGCGGCAAGCGCGGCCGACGTTGCGATGAAAATAAACACCACGAGTCCGTTATAGGAACTGCGGCTTTCGGCGACGGGCACGATGGAGAGCCATTCAATACTGGCTTGCTCGGGCATCCTGGCGCCTGCGATGCTTTGAACAACGGGGGCCATGAAATCGATGACGAGGCCAGGCAGAATTCCTCCAATGACGCAGAGAGTAGCGAGGCCGAGCATCGCACTTTGTGACCAGCGGTCTACCTCATTGGCGTGCTCCGCTGCTGGCGAGCGCGGCCGGCCCAGAAACACGATCCCAAACAAACGAACGAAGCAAGCCGCGGCGAGCGCCGCCGAAAGAGCGAGCAGCGCGCCGACCGCGGGAATGAGGAGCTTCAGTCCCCAATGTGGAAGGTCCGTGCTGATCAAGATCGCTTGAAACAATAACCATTCGGAGACGAAACCGTTGAGCGGCGGCAGCGCCGAAATGGCGGTGCAAGCAACAAGGAATGCGAAACTCGTGACCGCCATGGGATGAATGAGACCGCCAAGCCGGTCCAAGCGGCGCTCGCCGGTCGCGGTCAGCACGGCGCCCGCGCCGAAAAACAAAACGCTCTTGAACACCGCGTGATTGAGGATGTGAAAGAATGCCGCCGTCAAAGCCAGCGCGCCCGCGGCGGGCCGCCCATTCGCGTCGAAGGCGAGTGCCAGGCCAATTCCGGCGAAGATCACACCAATATTTTCGATGGTGCTATAAGCAAGCACCCGCTTGATATCACCCTCCATCAGCGCATAGAGGATGCCGAGGACCGCGGTTCCTCCACCGGCAGCCAAAATTGGAACGCACCACCACCATGCGGGAGGCCCAAGAAGGTCGAATACAATGCGGATGAAACCGTAGATCGCGACCTTGGTCATGACGCCGCTCATCAGCGCCGACACATGACTTGGCGCCGCCGGATGAGCCAACGGCAGCCAGACATGGAGCGGCACGAGCCCTGCCTTCGATCCCGCACCCAATGTCGCAAGGCCAAGGACGAGGCCCGCGCGGAGCGGCGTTATCCGAAGCGCGCGGATCGAGTCGAACGCATAATTGCCATCGGGGCCGGCCAGCAGGCCAAACGCGAGCAGCAGGGCCAAGCTCCCAAGGCTCGCCATGAGGATATAAACATAGCCCGCCCGGAGATTTTCCTCTTCGCGGTGGTGCGCCATCACCAGCGCCCAAGAAGCAAGCGACATAAACTCCCAGGCCACCAAGAAGCTGAAGGCGTCGTCCGCCACGACGACCAGATTCATGCCCGCAAGGAACAATGCGAAAAAGGGCAGGACGCGCTGCGGTTCGGCCTCGTGGCGTCCGTACCCGAGGGCATAGAGACTTGCCGCCGCGCTTCCCAGATTGATGACCAGGAGAAAATAGGCGGCAAGCGAATCCAGCCGAAAGTGGGCGCCGAGCCAAGGCAAACCCAAGGGCAAGGTCAAGACCGAAGGGGTGACCGCACCATGAATAAGCCAGAGAATGCTGGCGACCAGCCCAACCAAGGAAACGGCGAGGGTCATTCCATAAACGACGGGCGTCGCAGTGCTCGACTGGCCGAGCACGATCGCCAGCACGGAGGTTCCCAAAAGTGTGGCAATCAGACACAAAGGAAAGACGACGGTGGACATCAGGCGCGCGCCCGTATCCCGCGCACCGCTTCGGCGGCCAACTTGCCGCCGCCATGCTTCCTCGGGACGTCCTGTTCAGCCTTCAGTCTTACTCCGCGTCCTCCCGCCGGGCTTGCCGTACCTTCCCCAATCAGCTCGACCCCAGCCCCATCGAGTGCTGTGACCAGCTTCATCAGGGAGTCCACATTGCCCCGGATCAGGGCTTCGCTGGCCTCCATGCGCTGGATCGTCGGCAACGACAATCCGGAGAGCTCCGCGAGGCGCCGCTGGTCAATTCCAAGAAGCGCCCTGGCGGCTCGTAATTGTGGAGCGGTGATCATTCTCGAGCCGCCTGTAAAACCCAAGGATTAGACATGTACACTTTAATTATCCATGTACTAATATTGACTTATGATGTATAAAATGTCAATATCCATGCCAAGGCATTCTTTCGGGTACAGCCCATGACCGCGACCACCGCCAACGGGCGATCAATGCGGCCAGCGCGGACCGGTGCTTTCAGCGCGGCCGTTGTTTGCCGCCATGATTCTGGCGGTTCTCTCTATGTAAAATTAAGAATGGCAGCCCCTGATCAGGGGACGCGCGAAGAAACCTAGCCGCTTAAGCTCCGGGTTTAGGGCATCAATCCCAATCACATCATGGCCGCTGGCAGTGATACGGGAAGCGCAAGCCCCGCGTCCTGACAATAGTCCAGGTGATGTTCGGCAGGATGGTCAGATGATGCGGACGGAAAGAGAATCCAAGGAGAAAGACACTCATAAGCTGATTGTCGAGGTCGCGGAACGTTTGTTCCGTCAAATCGGGTTTCAGAAAACGACGGTCGCGGATATCGCGCGCGAACTGCATATGTCGCCGGCGAATGTCTATCGTTTTTTCACGGCGAAGTCGGAGATCAACGAGGCCGTCTGCATGGACCTCCTCAGCAAGATCGAGGCCGAGGCGGAAAAAATTGCCGCGTCGCGCGGCGGCGCCGCTCAGAAAATCCGCAATCTGTTCAGCTCCGTGGAAAAAACCCATCGCAAACTGTTTATGTACGACCGGAAGCTGCATGATTTGATTGATGCGGCGATCACCGAGAACTGGGCCATCATGCGGCGGCACGCGGAACGCATGGCGGCGATCTTGGAGCAGATCATCGCGAGCGGCATGGCCTCGAACGAGTTTCCGAAAGGAGACGCCGCGCTGGCCTCGCGGCTCGTCAACACCGCCTGCATAAGATTTTGTCATCCGCGGCTGATCGTCGAATATGAACAGGAGCCAGAGCCGACCCTCGACCAAATGATCGGCTTTTGCCTCGCAGCGCTGAGCGACAGGAATAAGTTGATCCAGTTTCCATCCGGGGAAGAAGCGGAGCAAAGATAGCGTCTTCTGCCGCCAAGCGCGGGCGCTTGCCATCAGACTTGCCATGGGGGCAGCAAGCCCTCCGAAGTTCCTGTTCTCTAGTCATGTGATCATCGCAGCAGGCATCTGACCTGTCGATCATGCGGAAACCCGGACGCAATCCCAGACGGTTTGCACCGCCTTACCCTGTCACAAAGCGTCACATTTCGCCGCTCTCGGCTATCAAAAGCCCCGCCCCCCGGCATCAACCAGTGACAATTTGGCTTTAACCCAGCCTTTCCCGCGAACAATCGGGAAGGGAGGAGCCATAACAAATCGACGCACAAAACGCGTTCACGGCTAAAGCCAATTATAAGGGGACATCAAATGCCTATCGTTGCAGTCGACGTGATCCTCTGCGCGATCATGATCGGTGTGCTCGTCTACGTCGTCATTGCCACGACTCCTCCCGGGAGCTTTTGAGGCGCTCGCACATTGCGGGCACATGACAAATCTCCTGGCACGTCAGAGCCGCATTGCAGCGAGGCTCCACGCACTCTGCTTTGACGCATCCATCCTAATCCTCGGCATCAACAACGCTTGGGAAACTCCATCTCTTGAGGAAAAGAGCACTATGAAAAATTCAACACTCTGCTTTTTGTCTGTTCCATTGCTCATTACAGGATCGCTCGCGCTATCTGGATGCGGCCGGAGCACGAGCGCTCCGACGGTAGTTTCCTATCACCAGGTCGGGGTTTGCAAAGCCTATGAGACGCCAAATGGCACAGAGCAAGCGAAGGCCAACGAGGCATTTGCGATCTTCAAAATCGAAACGGTCGACAACTCGAAATACGATGATGTTTTCAATTTCGATCCCGGCCGCTTTTATGTGAACCAATCCAATGCTCAACAAATGTCTGGAAACCAGTATGAGCATGGGAGCGTGTATAGTTGGAATCGCCGCTTTGTGAATAAGGATCCGAGATTTGGGAAAGCGTTGGGTGTGAAATATGTTGCGGACGCCACCATCGCGAAGGGCGAAAAGATTGACGGCGTAGGTTTTGCCGTTATTCCACTTGCCACAAACAACCCAACCGGTGGACCGGAAGCCGACAAGTTAAATTTCCAGCTCGCATATGATACAGGGACCAGCGACCGCGGCAGTGTACAAAGTGTCAACGAAGGCATAATCATCACAAAAACAAATGCTGCTGACGCCAAATATACGCTGGTCGAAAATTGCAAAGAGCTGTCGCTCCTATAGCAATCGTTGCAGAAGCACAAAAATACTGGCCAGGAAGTCATCCTGATGCAAGAGCCGTTGGCGGGAGAACGGACACCTCAATTTTCATGATGGCGGCGGCTCTCCGGTCATGGCCGGGATGATCACCGTCATCGACCCCCGCAAGCGGTGGCTGTTTCCTGTGTCTTGGCGAAAGTTATGGCCGGCACGGGAACGAGCCCCGTTTCGCGCTAAGCGCTTAGTGTAAGCCAAACTCGGCCAGGAGTTGCGCTCTTCCATGCGTGCATATGATTGGCGCGCACCCTTGCGGGTTTGGATCGCCTTGACGGATGGCGTGAAGGCGACGTCGTTCGCATAAATGTGCCCAATATCCATGGCCAGCCTCCTAAAGCCCGAGATCGCTCAAGGACGGGTAATCAGCAGGGCGCGGGCCGAGCGGCCAGCGGTATTTGCGCTCGCTCTCTGTGATCGGGAGATCATTGGTGCTGGCGATACGCTGGCGCATCAGGCCCTCGCCGTCGAATTCCCAATTTTCGTTGCCGTAGCTGCGAAACCACTGGCCGCTATCATCATGCCATTCATAGGCGAAGCGCACGGCGATGCGGTTGTCGTGGAAAGCCCAGACTTCCTTGATCAAGCGGTAGTCGAGCTCACGAGTCCATTTGCGTGTCAGGAACGCTTCGATGGCCTCGCGGCCTTGCAGGAACTCGGCGCGATTGCGCCAGCGGCTATCGGCCGTATAGGCAAGTGCTACGCGGCTGGGATCGCGGGTGTTCCAGGCGTCTTCGGCCATGCGCGCCTTCTGCGCGGCGGTCTCAGTGGTGAAGGGCGGAAGCGGTGGGCGGCTCATGATGGGTCTCCTTGTCAAATTGCCTTGATCTCACCGCCATCCATACGCAGCGTCGCACCGGTCATCCAGCGTCCGGGCGGCGAGAGAAGCGCACAGCGGCATCCGCATTGGGATCGTTGGACGTGCCGCCGCGGTTCGCGGTGATCTCGGAGTCATCGAGCTTGGCAAGGCTTTTTCCGAGAGGGGTATAGGCCGATAGGCAATAGGCGCGGCCATTGCTCTTCGAGCTCTTCGGCCAACCCTACGAACGCGGCGCCACTCTTGTCACCAGCAACTTGCCATTCGACAAATGGACTTAGAGTCTTGCAATGCATTGAAATAACATAGTGTTTTAAAATAGTTGGCGGAGAGGGGGGGATTCGAACCCCCGATAGGCTTGCGCCTATGCCGCATTTCGAGTGCGGTGCTTTCAACCGCTCAGCCACCTCTCCTCACCTTCACCAGGCGAGGCGCACTTACCACGGGCGGCCTGCCCATTACAAGGGCGCGGGAGCGCCGCCATCGCGGATTAGCGCGGCGCGGGCTCGGGTTTCAGACTGTCTGGGTGCGGCATCAGGACTATATTGAAACCGGCGTCCACATGATGAATTTCCCCGGTGACCCCGCTTGAAAGGGACGACAGCAGATAAAGCGCGGCGCCGCCAAGATCGGCGAGTTCGAGGCCGCGGCGCAGCGGCGAATGCGCCTTCTGAAACGTGAACAAGACGCGCCCGTCGGAGATTCCGGCGCCCGCCAGGGTGCGGATAAGTCCCGCCGAAATGGCGTTGACCCTTATCCCTTGCGGACCATAGTCGGCGGCGAGATAGCGTACGCTCGCCTCCAGCGCCGCCTTGGCGACGCCCATGACATTGTAATTGGGCATCACCCGGTTCGCGCCAGCAAACGTTAGGGTCAAAAGTGCGCCGCCCGGCTTCATAAGTGCTGCCGCGCGTTTGGCGATCTCGGTGAAGGAGAAAGCCGAAATCACCATGCTGCGCACAAAATTGTCCCGTGTCGTATCGGCATAGCGGCCTTTTAATTCGGCGCGGTCCGAATAGGCGAGGCTATGAACCACGAAATCGAGGCCGCCCCATTTTGCTTCGAGCGCCGTGAAAAGCGCATCGACCGAGGCGGCGTCCTCGACGTCGCAAGGAAGGACGAGCGCGGCGCCAAGGCTTTGAGCGAGCGGCGCGATGCGCTTGCCGAAGGCCTCGCCCTGATAGCTGAAAGCGAGCTCGGCGCCATGCTGGTGGAGCGTCTGGGCGATACCCCAGGCAATCGAGTGGTCATTGGCGACGCCCATGATGAGACCGCGCTTGCCACGCATCAGCCCTCCAGGGCCACTGTACGCCACTTCCTCAGGCATCGATATGTTTCAAAACGATGCTGGCATTGGTGCCGCCGAAGCCAAACGAGTTCGACAAGACCGCCCGCAGCTGCACGCCGTCGCGGCGCTTACGCACGATGGGCATATCGGCGAAGGCGGGATCGAGGTCCTCGATATTGGCGCTTTCGCAAATGAAGCCGTTTTGCATCATCAACAAGGAATAGATCGCCTCTTGCACCCCGGTGGCACCGAGGGAATGGCCGGTTAAGGATTTGGTCCCAGCTATCGGCGGGCATTTTTCGCCCGCGCCAAAGACCTCTCTGATCGCCTCGATTTCTTTCAGATCGCCGATGCCGGTCGAAGTTGCATGCGGATTGATGTAATCGATCGGCGTTTTCATATCCGCAAGCGCCATCCGCATGCAGCGCACCGCGCCTTCGCCGGATGGGGCGACCATGTCATAGCCGTCCGAACTTAAGCCATAGCCGGCGATTTCCGCATAAATTTTCGCGCCGCGTGCGCGGGCGTGCTCCAATTCCTCCAGCACAACGACGCCCGCTCCGCCGGCGATGACGAAACCATCCCGGTTCACATCATAGGCGCGCGAGGCCGTGGAGGGCCGGTCGTTAAACGACGAGGACATCGCGCCCATCGCATCGAACAGGACCGAGAGTGTCCAATCGAGCTCTTCGCAGCCGCCAGCGAACATCATGTCTTGCTTGCCATATTGGATCATCTCGAAGGCATTGCCGATGCAATGATTGGAGGTCGCACAAGCCGACGAGATCGAATAATTGACGCCCTTGATCTTGAACCAGGTGGCGAGCGTCGCCGAAGCGGTCGAGGACATCGCCTTGGGCACCGCAAAGGGTCCGATTTTCTTTGGTCCCTTTGTACGCGCGATATCCGCCGACTCGACGAGGGTACGAGTCGAAGGTCCGCCCGAGCCCATGATGATGCCGGTGCGCTCATGCGATATTTCGGCTTCCGTCAGGCCGGCATCGAGGATTGCCTGATCCATCGCAACGTGATTCCATGCGGTGCCACCCGCATGGAAACGCATAGCGCGCCGGTCGACAATGGCGCTGGGCTCCAGCGTCGGTGCTCCATGAACCTGGCTGCGAAAGCCAAGTTCAGCGTATTTTTCCGCTTTGACGATTCCGGATTTGGCTTCCCTCAGGGAAGCAAGCACCTCTTGGGTATTGTTCCCGATCGAGGACACAATCCCCATTCCGGTGACGACGACCCGCCTCATATTTTTAACTCCCGCTCGATCTTGCGGCCAAGGGCGCGGCGCGGCGCCCGTCTGTGCCCAGCAAATGTTCCATCCAAGGCGACAATCAAGGCGAGGAGGCCTCGGCCTTGAACAAGCCCACCCGAAGATCCTTAGCCTCGTAGATGCGCGTTCCATCGGCTTCGAGCCAGCCATCGGCGATGCCGAGCACGAGTTTGGATTTGAACACGCGTTTCAGATCGACGCCATAAATGACGCGTTTGACAGAGGGCAACACCTGGTCGGAAAATTTGACCTCTCCGACACCCAGCGCCCGGCCGCGGCCGTTGAGGCCGAGCCAACCCAGGTAAAAGCCGAGGAGCTGCCACAGAGCGTCGAGACCGAGGCAGCCGGGCATCACCGGGTCGCCCTTGAAATGGCAGCCGAAAAACCAAAGGTCAGGCTTGACCGCCAATTCGGCCAAGATCACACCTTTGCCGTTGGCGCCGCCTTGCTCGGAAATACCGGTGATTTGATCGAACATCAAAAGCGGCGGCAGCGGCAATTGCGGATTGCCTGGCCCAAACAATTCTCCCCGCCCACAGGCGATGAGATCCTCATATTCGAATTTGGCGCGCCGCTCGTTCATGTTCGTTTCGCTCTCATGTCCCCACCCGGCAGCCAGGCTTTCTCCGGTGAGGTTCGCGGCCTTCTAACACAGGGATTGCCGGGATGCCATCGGGCAACCTTTGCTCTCGCGACAGGGCCGTTTCGTGTTGATAGAGGCGGGGGTTCTCCATCATTTTGCCAAGTTTGCGACACTTGTTAGATGGAGCTCAAGTGAAATATGCGGCTGATTTGCTTTTGTCGGCGATGAACCGTGCATTGCCGGAAGAATAGCCAAGACAATTGGTTAAGTGCCAAGAGGGGGCCCATGAAATTCCGTTCCGATATCAACGCCCTTCGGGCGCTTGCGGTGACTGCTGTCGTTCTTTTTCATTTCAAGGTCGGTTTCATTCCGGGCGGTTTTGTTGGGGTCGATGTTTTCTTTGTGATCTCCGGCTATCTCATGACATCCATCATCATGGGGAGATTGAGCAAGGACAAATTCAATCTCTGGACCTTTTATGATGATCGCGCCAAGCGCATCATTCCCGGCCTCTTGGGTGTGTGTTTTGTCCTGCTGACCGTGGGATATTTTGCCATCGAACCAGGGAGCTATCATTATCTTGGTTCGACATCGATTTCCGCGCTGCTGTTCTTTTCGAATTTCCGGTTCTGGAAGGCAACCAGCTATTTCGACTCGTCAAGCGATGCCAAATGGCTCTTGCATACTTGGAGCCTTTCGTTGGAATGGCAGTTTTATTTGATTTTTCCAGTCCTCGTGATGCTTTTGTATCGATATCAAAAGACACGAAACTATATTGTCGCAATTCTCTGGTCATTCGCACTGATTTCGTTCGCACTCTGCCTTTATTATTCGATTGCCGAGCCATCATCTGCTTTTTATCTGCTTCCACAGAGAGCATGGGAGCTGCTCGCCGGCGGCATAGTTGCTCTACAGTTTAAAAATGAGCAACAGAAATATTCAGATATACTAATTACCATTGGTCTTATATTCATATTCGTTCCCATCGCCATCTATGATCAATTCATGCCATGGCCCTATTATTGGGGGCTATTTCCTGTCGCTGGAACCTGCTTCGTGATCGCGGCGAACCGGCCCGAAGCGTTGATTTTCCGCAACCCGCTCCTGCAGATCACCGGAAAATGGTCCTATTCGATCTATCTGTGGCATTGGCCGGTTTCCGTCGCGGCGCTTTACATTGGATTTACGAAAACGACGGCTTTCAAAATCTCCTGTGAAATTTTGATCCTTGCGGCGATTATCGGGGTGGGCGGCCTGCTTCTCGCCTTGGCCAGACGGTTCGTGGCCCAAAAATGGGGAGAGCCGAGGTTTTCGCGCTTGCTGGCGGGAGGCGGCGTCCTGGTGATCACTTTGATTTTTGCGTCCACGGTCACGATCTACGAGGGAATGCCGGACCGCCGCGAGGATGCAAGACAGAAGCTCGCGATGTATAACCAGGCGGCCCATGACTGGTCCTTCCCGGACGAATGCAATGGCCGGGATACGAAAGACAAACTGAGGCCGTGTCAGCTTGGTCCAGATACGGGGCGCGGCACGCTGTTTCTTGGCGATTCCTACACCATGCAAATTTATAGCCGGTTCGTTGAAAATGCGAAGCTCAATCCGGAGAGTTCCTTCACCTTTCTTGCGACGGCCGGCTGTCCGCCGCTCACCGGGGTTCGCATGATTCATGACCGCTTCAACTGCAACGGGTTCGTCGATGAAGTCCTGGACTATATCAAGACCAAAAACTTCAAGCGCATCGTGCTTGTCTCGAATTGGTACGCTTATTTTTATCTGCCCGTCCGCAACGTATGTTTTGTCGAAGGGGATAATTGCACGTTGCGGCAAGATCCAGACTGGTTTTTGAAACATCTCGATGCCGCGTTCGCTTCTTTGCGCGATCATCTCCTTCCCTTCAAGGAGCGCGGTGCCGAAATCGTCATTGTTGGTGCGACGCCTGCGAGCCGATGGGATGTCCCGGTCGAACTCGCCAAGCGAAGATTCTGGGGCGGCGACACTAAAGAGGTGGAATATATCGACCGCAAAGAATACGAGACGAAAGCCGCCGCGACGAAGAGTCGGCTGATTATCCTTGCGGCGTCTCTCGGCTCGAAATTCGTCGATCCTCTCGATTTCCTGTGCGAGGCAGACCGCTGTCCCACCGTCGACAAAGATGGCATGCCTTATTACCGGGACGAGGGACATTTCCGCTCGGGCGCGGTCAAGGCGACCCGCTTTCAATTCCTGGACGACGCCGCCGGTGTGAGCAACCGGATGAGCGCCGTGGCCATGCCAACAAGCGCCACGCCCTAAACACGGAACCTCCCGAACGCATCTTTTGCTTTCGCGCTTTCCCCCTATATAGCGAGAGCAGGCAAGTCGCTGCTTGCTCCACGCAATAGGATGACCCCATGGCGTTCCGCCACAACACCTTGATTTTGGCCCTTGCCGTAACGCTTGCGCTTGGCTTTGCCAGCGATGTTTCCGCGCGCGTCGGCGGCGGCTCTTCATTCGGCAGCCGGGGCGCGCGCACCTTCAGCGCCCCCTCGGCGACACCGCTCGCGCCGCGCGCCGCCCCGATGGACCGGTCGATGAGCTCTCCCAATGAGGGCATTTTCCGGCGCCCGCCTGCTTTCGGCCAGCAGGGCGGCTTTTTCTCTGGCGGCTTCGGCCGCGGCCTGCTCGGCGGATTCATCGGCGCCGGTCTCTTCGGCATGCTGTTCGGTAACGGTCTTTTTGGCGGTCTCGGCGGTGGTATGTCGATTCTTGGCCTGCTTCTCCAAATCGGGCTTTTGTTCCTGTTGTTCAAACTCGTGATGGGGTTTGTGCGCGGCAGACCCGCCTTCCAGGGTGCTGGCTTTACTCCCGGTCAGGGGATGGGGCAGGGCCAAGGCATGGCGCGCGGATTTGGCGGCGGCGGTTTTGCTGGCGCGGCACCCAATGCAAAACTCGATATTTCCCCGGCGGATTTCAACACCTTCGAACAGCGGCTCGTGGCGATCGAAGCCGCGTTCGGCGCCGAGGATTTTGACCGGCTGCGGTCCCTGGCAACCCCGGAAATGGCTTCTTTCTTCGCTGAAGAACTCGCTGCCAATGCCAAAAAAGGTGTTGTGAACAGAGTTTCGGACGTCAGATTCCTGAATGGTGATCTTTCCGAGGCGTGGCGCGAACAGCAAACCGAATATGCCACCGTCGCCATGCAGTTTTCCCTCGTCGACACGATGGTGGACCGTGCCTCGGGCAAAATTGTTTCAGGCGATCCGGCGGTGCCAGATCAGGCCACCGAAGTCTGGACCTTCGCCCGGCGCCTTGGCGGCGCGCCTGGGGATTGGAAGCTGTCGGCGATCCAGCAGACCTGACGAAACATGCGGGTGGGGGGGCGGCCACCGCTGACCGCCAAACTATAGCCTAATCGCCAGGGGAGCCTGCTCATACCATCCACGTGAGCGACGAACGATGTGGACGACCGACAGCATGACTGGCACTTCGACCAGCACGCCGACGACTGTTGAAAGCGCGGCGCCCGACTGGAAGCCGAAAAGGGCAATCGCCGTTGCGACGGCCAACTCAAAAAAGTTGCTGGCTCCGATCAGCGCCGAAGGCCCGGCGACGCACCATGCGACGCCGAGACGGCGGTTGAGCCAGTAAGCGAGACCGGCATTGAAGTAAACCTGTATCAGGATCGGCACCGCCAAGAGGGCGATGACGAAAGGCTGACGCATGATCTGTTCGCCTTGCAGGCCGAACAGCAGCACGAGCGTCAATAGCAGGGCCGAAAGTGATACAGGAGACAAGGAACGGAGCGCGCGGGCCAGCGCGGCTTGCCCGCCTTTCGCCAGCAGCAGGCGGCGCCAGAACTGCGCGACAATCACCGGCACCACGATATAAAGGACGACTGACAGCAACAGCGTGTTCCAGGGCACGGTGATCGAGGATAGGCCGAGAAGCAGCGCGACAATCGGCGCGAAGGCCACCACCATGATCGTGTCGTTGAGCGCGACCTGCGACAGCGTGAAATGCGGTTCGCCATCCACAAGATTCGACCAGACGAACACCATGGCCGTGCAGGGAGCCGCCGCCAGCAGGATTAATCCGGCAATGTAGCCGTCGATCTGATCGGCAGGCAGGAGCGGCCGGAACAGGGTGCCGACGAACAGCCAGCCGAGCAACGCCATCGAGAACGGCTTGACCAGCCAATTAATTCCAACTGTCACGGCGATGCCGCGCCAATGCTCTCGTACCTCGCCAAGGGCGGCAAGGTCGATTTTGAGCAGCATGGGAACAATCATCAGCCAGACGAGAATCGCGACGGGCAGATTCACTTCAGCTATTGTTGCCGTGCCAAGGACGCGGAACAAGCCAGGCAGAAATTGTCCAAGCGCAACGCCAGCCACGATGCAGAGCGCGACCCATAGAGTCAGATAGCGTTCGAATGCACCCAACGAGGGTGCTTTGGCCGTTACCATTTCGGCAGTCGATGCAGCTTGAGTCATTGCGCGTCCTTCATTTTCATTGGGGCGCGCGTAGCGCCTTCCATATTCCCAATTTCGTGCAGGCGCGCAGAGAGCGACAAGTTGTCGAGGCTCTTGACCGGGAGTACCGTAAAAGCCCGAATGCGATTCCGCAGGAAGCGGAACGCCTCATTGAAGGCGCGCTCTTTTTCAATATTCGTGCCTTCTACCGCCGCAGGGTCTTCGATGCCCCAATGCGCCGTCATCGGCTGTCCCGGCCATAAGGGACACGCCTCGCCCGCCGCGTTGTCGCAGACCGTGAAAACGAAATCCATTTGCGGCGCATCTGGGGCCGCGAATTCGTCCCAGTTCTTCGAGCGCAAACCCTCGGTTGGATAGCCGTAGGCCGCGAGTGTCTTGAGTGCGAACGGGTTGACCGCGCCTTTGGGGTGGCTGCCAGCCGAGAAGGCATTGAAGCGCCCTGCGCCGTCTTTGCGAAGAATGCTTTCCGCGAGGATCGAACGGGCGGTGTTGCCGGTGCAAAGAAAGAGAATATTGAAGATGCGATCAGTCATGGACACGAGCCTTTTGCGCACGGCAGGGAGTGAGATCGGCGATGAGTGGCGCGCATATGTCAGGCCGTCCGCCGCAGCAATCTTTGAGCAGGAACAACGCGACTTCGCGAAATCGGGAGAGATCGGCGCGGTAGATAATCGAGCGGCTGTGCCGCTCCCCGACGACGAGACCCGCGCGGGCGAGAATGGCGAGATGCGCCGACATGGTGTTTTGCGGCACAGTCACGAGGCGGGCGAGTTCGCCCGCAGGAACGCCATCAGGTTCTCTTTCGACCAGCAGCCGAAAGGTGTCCAGTCGCGTGGTTTGTGCGAGCGCCCCGAGAGCGGTGATTGCTTCCATAGTATCCACATATCCAGATTAACGGATATTTTGAGCGGACACAAGGCACCAATTTCTGGGAACGTCGACTCGCCCGATTGGCGGGGCACCACGGTGCCACGCCAAGACCGCAGACCGCCAAACATACAGCTTCGCGGCGCAATTCCACCTGAAGCGAGCTGCCCTCTGTAAGCGGCGTTTGGAAAATTTTTCCGCCAATCGTACCAAAACGTTTCACGTGAAACGTTTTTGTCCGATTGGCCTCGAAAATCGGACCAAACCAGCTTACCGCAGCCACGCCTTCAGCCGCCGCGCCGCCTCGATGATATCGCCTTCCGGTCCGGCGAAAGACAGCCGGATCGCGGAGGTGCCGCGCCGCCGGTCGAAATCCAATCCCGGCGTCGTCGCGACCCCCGCCGCGTCGAGCAACCTTGCGCAAAAATCGAGCGAGTTGTCGCTGAAACGCGAGATATCCGCATAAAGATAAAATGAGCCATCGGCGGCCAAAACATCGAATCCTATGCCCGGCAGTTCATTGAGAAGGATGTTGCGGTTTCGGGCATAGCCGGCAAGCACGGCCTGCAATTCGTCTTGCGCGTCGAAGACAACTTCCGCGCCGATCTGGCTGAGGAACGGCACCGAGATGGAGAGGCTTTGCTGCAGCCGCTCGACCGGGCGAACAAAATGCTCGGGCAGCACCAGCCAGCCGATACGCCAGCCGGTCATGCAAAAATATTTGGAGAAAGAATTCGCAACGATAACGTTCGAGGAAAATTTCAGCGCCGTCTCCGCCGCCTCGCCATACGTCAGGCCGTGATAGACTTCGTCGGAAATGAAAGCGACACCGAGCCGGTCGCAGGTCTCAGCAATGCCGCGCAGCTCGTCGCCGCTCATCATCATGCCGGTCGGGTTGGCCGGACTCATCAGCAGGATGCCGTCGAGTTTTTTCGCGCGATGCTTGGCCTCGATCATGGTGGCAGTCATGGTAAAACGATCTGCCCGCGCGGTCTCGATGGTCACCGTCTCGATGCCGAATGCCTCCAAAATGTTGCGGTAGGCCGGGTAGCCCGGCGCCGCGATGGCGACACGCGCGCCTGGATCGAAGAGGGCGAGGAACGCCAGCGCGAATCCAGCCGACGAACCAGTGGTGACGGCAATCCGTTCGGGCGGGACGGTGACGCCATAAGTATCATAATAGTGCCGGGCGATGCGGGCCCGCAGTTCCGGGCGGCCAAGCGCTTCGGTATAGCCGATTTTGCGACCATCAAGGGCCGCGATGGCAGCGTCCCGGACCCCGCGCGGCGGCGGCGCGCCGGGCTCGCCAATCTCCAGATGGACGATATCCTGCCCCTCGCGCGCCCTGCGGGTGGCGCTCGCCAGCACATCCAAGGCCATGAAAGGCGCGACATTGGATCGGCGCGATAGGGGCACCCGGGACGAATCAACCAGCAAGGGATCTTTTGTCATTTGCGTTTGGCCTTGAGCTTGGCCAGGTTGCGCAGGCCGAGGATTTTGGCGATAGCGGTGGTTTCCTGCGCCGGGGACATTTTCATAGGACCGGCGGTGCTTTATAGATACCGCAAATTCCCAGGAGGATGGTTGATGTTTTTGCGCAGTCTAGAAGTTTCCCGCTTGCACGCTGGCCGCTTGGCAGTGCTGGCACTCGGTGTTGTCGCGCTGGCTTGCACCCCAGTGCGGGCCGACGGGTTTTCAGCCGGCCAGAAAGCCGACATCGAGTCCATCATCAAGGACTATCTGATGCAAAAGCCGGAAGTGCTGCGCGAGGCTATCGGCGTTCTCGAAGCGCGGGAAAAGGCTGCCGAGACGAAGGCGCGGCAAGACATTGTCGCAGACCCCTCGGGTTTGCTATTTAGCGGCGCAAATCAAGCGGTGATCGGCAATCCCGGTGGCAAGATCACCCTCATCGAGTTTTTTGATTACAATTGCGGCTATTGCAAACGCGCCTTGAATGATCTCGCGCGGCTCATGAAGGACAATCCAGATCTGCGCGTCGTCTTGCGCGATCTGCCGATTCTGTCGCCTGGCTCGGTCGAGGCAGCGCGTGTAGCCAACGCTGCCCGCCTGCAGTTCAAGGGTGATAAATTCTGGGAATTCCACCAAAAACTTCTCGGCTCGCATGGTCCGGTCGGCAAGGCGGAAGCACTCGCCGCCGCCAAGGAACTCGGGGCCGATATGAAGCAGTTGGAGAAGGACGCCGCTGCGCCAGCCACCGGTGTCGGCATAGAGGAGTCGGAAAAACTCGCCAAATCCCTGCAGGTCACGGGCACACCCTCTTATGTGATCGGCGGCGATGTTGTCGTCGGCGCCGTGGGATATGATGATTTGCAAGCCAAGGTCGCCAATATCAAAAAATGCGGCAAGGCGATTTGCTCGTAATCCACCGCGCGGAATTTGGGCGCCATTCGTTTGGCTGGCGCCCGCGCGAGGCATGGTCAAGCTGATAAAATGGAAATTGCCCCAAATGGGTGATGAAAAGGCGGCTGATTTGTTACTATTATTAGGAGCATTGAATCAGATTCAATTTGAAGGCGGACTTTATGGCGACGTTGAATGCAGAACTTTCAAATTTCACAGGTCGAGATGTTTCAGATCTCGAGCAAAGTGCGCCTAAGTCTGCGGACGCAGCACTCCCGCTGGAGTCAAAATTAAGCGTCAGCGACGAACCGGGAGATTTTTACTGGCATGAGGATGCGCCAGCGGTTCCGCTCTGGAAAGGCGCAATCGTCGCCCTCCGTCACATGTTGGGAATGAAGATATAGTCTTGTATCGCTGGACGCCTGTCTCAGCTTGTCTCTTTGTGATGCGGCAAGTTGATCTGGACTCCAAGGTCCGCCATCGCGGCATTTAAGCCCAAGAAACCAAGAGCGATTCGCATATGCTTGGCCAAATGAGCGCCAAGCCCATCGGCACGATCAAAAATTTTAGGCGGTAAAGCATTGCTTTGCCGCTATCCGCTCATCCAACGCTCAGCATCGTCGCCGTGATCTGGACAATCGGCCGGCGTCACCAGTTCTGTCTGTTCCAACTTATCGCCATCACATATCTCTAGGGATGCACAACGCGTCTGCTCACCTTGCATTCGCGATGTCAGCTTTTTACAACGCCGTGACATTGCCAAGACACGGCCGCATAGCGGATGTGATTCCGGATTTGCACCGCCGGCGGACCCAAAGACCATGGATATTTCGGTTGTCGTCAAGGAAGTTCGATCGGCTGGCTTCAGTTTTGCGCCCGCGGAGCAATTCCGCGCTCTCCTAACTCCTGCGGCGCTTGCGGAATGGCCATCCTTCGCCAAAAGTTGGGACGCCCTTGGCATTGATACCTACATGGCTGGCGGAGGCCGCTATCGCCGCCGGCGCTTCGCAGCCTTCACGGTGTGCTCCGAGGGCGTGAAGCGTAAGCCGCATCAGCCGCATTATCAGAGCCGGGACTATAACCCGCTCAATGGCGGAATCGAACGTTGGTTCGAACCGGTGACAGAGGCCATCGCTCAGCATCCGGTCACCCTGGAGCTTGTTGACGCTGGCAAAAGGGCATTTGACGCTTTGACTCCAGCGCCGGACAGGCCACAGGCCTGGCACGTGGAGCTACACCAGTTTCGGATCGAAGCGCGGGCCGGACAAATCGGCCAGCCGACGCCTGAGGGCCTGCATCGCGACGGCGTTGATTGGGTGCTCGTCGTGCTGGTCGACCGTAGCAACGTCGAAAGCGGGGTAACATCGATCTACGATCTGAACCATGTTCACTTGGGCGACTTCACGCTGACCAATCCGCTCGATGGCGTCTTCCTGCAAGACAATCGGGTCTTTCACGGGGTGACGGAGGTCCGCCCCTTGGATCCCAGGCTGGAAGCCCGCCGGGATGTCGCGGTCATCACTTTTCGGGCGCAGCCGCTTTCCCTTCCAATTCCGTTGCATGGTACGCATGGGTCTATTCCTGACCCTGGCGCTGGAACATGCAACTGAGCCGTCCCCAGCTCCTGTTGAGCGTTAAAACGGGATGGAAACGCCAACCTATTCCAGACCGCACATTTCGCGATATTTTTTGCAATTGCTTTGGCTTTGCTTCCCTGACACGTTCCTATCAAGGCAGGCTTTCCGCAATTCCGGACAAGCTGTCGGTCCAACTGTCTGTCCAACCGATCGGCCATGCTCTATGGCCTCGACCGGAGCGCCCTTCGACCCGAGCGCGAGAGTCTGCGAGGATAACGCGGGTAAAGCAAACACGACCGCTGCGGTGATCGCGAGTGCATAAGTGCGCATGAGATGCCCTCCTGCTTGTTTCAACGGGGAGCAACCCATATGGACTTAAATGGTTCCAGCTGGCGCATCCGGGGGCGTGGCGGCCGCGTGATCTCCTTGATTGGGAATCCCTCGCCGCGGCGATCTGTTATAGGCGATTGCGGCATGCACGGCACAATAGGGTCCATCGTTTAGGATTGGCTCGCCGCAATAAAGAATTTCGCCATTTTGAGACTCAGCGGGCCAGCGACAATCTTTATGCTTGAGATCTTCAAACGTCAGCATCGCGAAAAATCTCCCGCCAAGTTCCAATTTTCAAGCCTATAATTTTACGCGTTTGAGCACCAAAAGTTCCGCCGCTGGGGCCACGCGGCCGACCAATTTAACAAAATGAATGTGTAGCAGTTCAAAGGGGTAGAAACTTTGTGTTTGCTCCCCAAATGTTGCGGGTCAGCTTCTGTGCGAAAAATGAGGCTGTCAACAAGCAAAAATTCAACTGGAGGAATTACCCATGTCTCGCAGACTGATCGTCGCATCGTTGGGGCTCGGTCTCGCCCTCTTCCTGATGCCGCAAATTTCGTTAGCTGCGGAAGATCATATCGCCGAAGCCATCACGCATACCAAACAAGCCATTATTCACGGTCAGAAAACCCATGCCGATCTTCTCGGAGAGCACGCCAAGACCGCGCTCTCCCACGCGAGGCTCGCTGAGATCGCCAAGTCTAATCCGCACACCCAAGAGGCAGTCAAAGAACTCGAACAAACAATCGATGATAACAATAAGAACCATACAGCCCTGGCAACAGGTCACGCTGAAGCCGCGCTCACACATTTGGAACAGGCCAAATAGTGTAACGCGGGATTTGCGCACCAAAGATGCGGTCTCGAAATCCCGGGACCGCATTCTCTTGGCGGGAGCCTGTCGCTCATTTCATCTTGGAACGGGGATGACAATGGACGTTGATAGGCTGCTCTTCGAGGCAGCCTCGCTTGCCATTGTCGGGATTATGCTTTTCGCAGACAGCGCCCAAGGTGTCTGAGGACACCACTGGGGTCTGCCTTGCCGCTAATGGTGATTACATACTGCAGAGGGAGTCGTTTCCCGCTTATTGGTCGCTAAAGACAGTCAGCAATACCTTACCCTTCTCGCCCAGGATACAGATCAAATTCTTCGCCTTGCTGGATGTTTTCTTTTCAATAGAAGCTTCTCCAAGCACCATCGCTTTGATATCCACATCTCCAATTTTAGAATTCATTTTTATGACGCGGACGCTGTCGAGATCCATCTCGACGTCTTTAATCGTAGGCGTGTGTTCCTTCAAGGCAATGAGGCCGCTTGCCCTGCAGGCATCAATTTCAGGCGCGTCCGCATTTTCTGATGCTGACGTCTCAGCGTATGCAGCCATGGGAAACAGAACTGCTGGAATGACAATAAAAAGTGTTGTGACTTTCATGTCCGGGATCCTCCCTGTTTGTGATTGTGGGAGGGGTAACCATAAAGTGCAGCTTCCGTTCCAATTTTATTTTCGCCCGTGGGCCTATCGGCGGGCGCGGCAGGCCCAGCGCTGAGGGAGAAACACCCCTGGTCAGGCCTGATACTCCAGACCAGGGGGCCGTTGTCCAAGCTTGGGGGAGGAACCAAGCTCGAAACGAATGGGCAAGTCGTATGCCAAGTTTGGCGATCGCCAATAAAGAACTGCCCCTTATCTGAGGGGGCAAGATCAGGGGCCTTGCTCCCTCCGGCAGAGGGCGCGGTGCGAAGCTGTCTCATCTTCGCAGTCTCTTATCGGTTTAGCGCCCGAAAAGTTCCACCTGGAGCACGGAGGCGGCGCGGAACCAGCCAGCAGAATACAAAAAAGCCCCTGATCCCAGGGTGTGGATCAGGGGCCAAATGTGATAAAATTACTTTAGTTATAATAATTTAACAGCCGAAAGACGATTACACACAATCGGCTATGCCAAAACGGCACGAGCAAAACCTATGTGAAATGCTGCTTCGCATCATGACCCATTTGGGTGCGCAATCACCTAAGGAACGCGAACATTATAACCTCTTTCGATCCGCTCCATTGATCACACGGTCCTGGGAACCGTGCTGGGCGCCATTTCTTTACTTGCCCACATTCCCTTCTTCGCGACGGGTCTGAAGCGAAGCCTTTGCACCTTTAAACCCAGCGAAGACCAGCCGGTCCGTATAGCCGCCGGCATGCCCTTCTATGAGTTACACGGAACAGTTCTTCGGATTCGTCTCTTGCTCGTACCATTCCCATGAATAGTGCATCCACTGCATGCGAAAACAACGGATCGTGACGCCGTGGCTGACAATGATAAAGTCAAAGATCGGATCGGTTCGGTCGTCCGAGGCGTCGCGCAGGATCGTCCCGAACACGCCCTTGATCCGGTCCGCGACATTGCATCGGCTTTCACCCAACGGCATCGGCGCGAAGAATTCGCCTTCGAAGCGCTTATGCTTATCGTAGTGCTCATATTCGAGAGGGAAAATCTTCGGCAGGTCCCCGTCAGCTATGCCGTCGAAGAGACCGAACTCGAGTTCGCGAAGTTCGGTGGCTTCCCGCCTATCGAACTGGATTGCCGCGTCGGCAAGCGCCCGCTCGATTGCCGCTCCGGTCTGCCGCGCGCGAACATAAGGGCTCACCAGAATGCGTGTGCGCGGAACGCTCCTCAATTGTGTTGCGAGATAGGCCCCGACTTTGCCCGCTTGCGCATGGCCCTCGGGTGACAAAGCGACTCGATGATCGGGAAGCCGAGCGTTCACGGACTTGTCGAGATTGGCATAAGCCGTTTGTCCTTCAACACGCGTGATCAAGCCCCGCCGCCTGGCAACCAGCAAGGCCTGGACCGCCGCGCGGGCATCTCCATCACATGCCGCGATCACGGCTTGGCTCCTCGCCTCTAGGTTATTATCGCATGATGTGTCGGCTGCCATGTGTCGGCTGCCATGTGTCGCTCCGGTGAAGCATGGGGAGCCTAACGGAGACGATTATACCGCGCGAGTCATTTGTTCGATGTATGTCCCGGAAGCGACGGCTCGAAATCAGCACGCCGCTACCAAATTGAAGAAGGGCGACTAGTTACGCTTGGGCGATCCTTAAAACTATGAACTGAAAAGGGAGGAACCCATGGCAATCTATATCACTCAGGGCCGGTACACGCCCGACGCGGTCAAGGGCATGGTGGCCAATCCCGAGAACCGCGAGAAGGCCGTCGCCGACCTGATGGAAAAGGCAGGGGCTAAGCTGCTCGATCTCTATTTCACATTTGGCGAATACGATTTCCTTTCAATCAGCGACGCGCCAAGCGAAGAGGTCATGGCTTCCGCCCTGATAGCGGGGGCTGCATCTGGCGGGATTTCCCACCTAAGGACAACGGTTGCGATGACAAGCAAGGATGCGATGAAGGCGTTTAAAACAGCCGGAGCGCTCAGCAAGTCATTCAAGCCGCCGGGGCGGTGACATGGGCCGCGTGTCCTACCCATGGTGGCATATTTCGTAACTGGCCCACCTTGAAAAGCTGGCGAGCTGCCGGGAGCACTCCCGTAGTTTCGTTCGGCGCGGTTGCCGAAAACCATCCTCTCAGATTCCGGGTTGGCAGCTTTCTTGGCGTTGAAATCATCGAGGAGTGGCGACCCAGTCGCGAGTCTTAGGTAGCGCAATCGGTTCACACCACAGATAACCCAATTGGGACTTTCGGATGTGGAATTTCCGAATAGTTATTAATATTAAAATTGGTTTAACGATTAACGAATGGATTTCTTTGATGCCTGAAATTGGCGGTTTCGAGATGCGGGTGTTTCGCAGCAGTGAGGATGATGGCTATGTGGCCGTCGCGCCAGATTTACCAGGTTGCTCTGCGTTCGGAAAAACATGGCCGGAGGCATTAACTGAACTTCAAGGCGCTATGATTTCTTGGATTATTACGGCGCGTGCTGCGGCGGGCAGCGCCACGGTACTCGCCATCCACTGACGCTCTCGAACCCTTAATGCTGTCATCCACGCCCAAAGGTTTTTACCTTCTCCTGCGCGCGGTTCCCTTACCCTCGTAAGAGCTTGACCTTGCCGAGCGGCGGAGGGCGTCGATAAGCAAGAGCCGCGTGGTGTTCGCAATAGCTGTTTTTGGTCGCTGGCGCGCCACAAAATAGATGCTCGTGATGACCGATTTCGGCACAGGGCCACTTACAGTCGAGCTGCTTAAGTTCATCGAGTGTCTTCAAGACGCGCCTCGATCTCAAATTGCTGCATATACGACGATGGCTTACCGACTGCATACTTTTGGGTAACGTTTACTTCCAAATCCCTGGCCTCTCGACTGGCACTGGCCTAGCCGCAACACTGGGATTATCTGCAAGTGACGCCGCCAACAGCTGTTCCCGCCATTCCCGGAACTTTTTAGATGATACCCCAAGGCGATTTGCAGTGAATTCCGGAGTCATACGCGCCGCTGTCATGTCCGCAATGGTGCAAAGCTGATCAACCGTCGGCTTGAATTTCATTTCCATATCCTTATCCCGCCCGCCACCCATCTCCCGTCTGAGGGTAAGTAGCTCCGACCGAGTAAGTTCCATGAGCGGGGCAGCATCGTCGTGAGCGCGATCCTATTTGCCACCCACCCATCTCCCCAGCTCATGCCAGCACTGTGAGCTAAAATTGGCGGAACCGTGACGCTTATGATTAATACCCAAACGGATCATGATTTATGTCAGCGCCTCATTTAGGTTTGAGTGTAGTGACTGTCTTCAAGCGTCAGAGCTGGAAAAGGGTGAGGGTCGCCAATGAAGAATGACTATTTAGAACGTAATACGGATAAAATTGATCTCCAGGACACGGAAAAGGTCCGCGCTATCTTACGCGGTACAGGCCCTCAACGAGTGGTGGAAGTGCCGCGCGATCCTTTCCGGCGGCGCGTACTTTACTCCGTGACTTCTTGGTCGATCATTCGTTATTATCGCCGTGGTTGGCGGCAGTGAATTGATTGCAGAAAACCCGCCGCGCGTGGAACCGCCGAGCGACAGTCAGCCACGCAGAGATTGCGGAACGCGAGCAAGATATTCCGCATCAGCCCTGTTCAATCGCGTAATTGGCGCGGCCGCGCCTACCTTTTCCTGCCCAGCAGTTACCTGCCTACTTTAACTTCTATCTGAGGTTTATCGTATAACTCATTGAATTTACTGGCAGGAGAGGAGGGACTCGAACCCCCAACCCCCGGTTTTGGAGACCGGTGCTCTAACCAAATTGAGCTACACTCCTAGCGGCCGGATTTTTAGCGTGAACAACCCTGTCAACGCAAGGGCGCTTGGCGGCATAGCGCGGAATACCGCTGTTTAATCGCCGCCGCGTCGTCAAACGTAGCGCACAGTCGTGAACATGCCGGCATGCTGATGGTACAAAAGGTGGCAATGAAACGCCCACCATCCCGGATTGTTCGCATCGAAAGCCACGATCACGGTGGTTTTCGGCGGCACGAGCACGGTGTCCCGCACGGCGCCAGCAAAACGCTTTCCATTGATCGCGACGACCTGGAAGGAATGCCCATGCAGGTGCATTGGATGCGGCATCATGGTCTGGTTGGTGAGCACAAGCTCCACTCTTTCGCCCTGGGCAACGGCAAGAGGAGGGACATCCTTATTCCAAACCACATTGTTGAGAGACCATTGGTAACCTTGCATCTCCCCGGTCAGATCGATCACGTGCGTCCGGTCCACCTTGCGGTCCGCCAACGGCTTGATGGCTTTCAGTGAGCGCTCAAGGTCGAGAGTGAGCGGCGGCGATGCCGCGTCCGCCTGGTTGGAAATGCGGGCAATTTGTCCCGGCCCTGCCTGGAGCACGATGCCGGTTTGCTTGCGCTCGCCTTCGAGAACCGCGAGCACCGGATAGACGGCGGGGGTGTTGGGTATGGCGAGCGTGATGTCCAGCCGCTGGGCAACGGCGATCGGGAAGCTGCGGCCAGGCACCTTGTGCACGGGAATTCCATCAACCGCGACAAGGTGGCCAGCAAGTTCGCCGAGATCGATGTGGTAGGCGCTCATCGAGGAGCTGTTGATAATCCGCAGCCGCACATGGCCACCGGGTTCGACCTTGATGACCTCCGGATCGTCGAGCGTCCGGCCATTGGCGAGAAAGGCGTCATACTGAACGTCGTTGAGATCCGGCTTGCTCTTTATGGGCGCCATCACCATGCCCGGCATGTCCGCCATATCCATTTTCGGCATCTGGCGGGTGCGAAGATCCGCGTAAATTTTTTCCGGCGGCGTGAAGCTGAAATCGGTGAGTTCGACGACGATGTCCTGCTCACTGGAGTTCTCTCCGCCATCCTTGATGATGAGCGGCGCCGCCAGCAACAGCTGCTCCTGAAACCCATAATGCGAATGCATCCAATACGTGCCGCCAACGGGCAAAGGGAAATCATAGTCGGCACTGCCGCCTGGCGGAATCGCGGGTCCGGAAACGCCGGGGACACCGTCTTGCTGCCAGGGTGGTGTGAGGCCATGCCAGTGAAGGAGGCTCGGCTCATCGATATGGTTTTCGACCCGGACGCGGAATGGCGTGTTGACGCGGGTGGTCAGTCCGATGGTTCCATCTGGCTGGCGTACGCCAAGCATCGAAGCCGGCTTGCCGTTGACCTCAATGTCACGGCGCTCAATCCTCAGCACTGTCAGCGCGGGTTCGTTTGTCTGCGCGTGCAGCCGCGACACCGCGCCGGCTGCGAGAGTTCCAGCAACAAAATTCCGGCGCGACAGCATGAAAACCTCTGATTGGGTTATTGCGGGTTTTCCAGACTAAAAGTTTCCGATGTTTCGTCATAGGCGAAGAGTTCGCCGTAGCGGCCCCAGTTGACGACGCTCTTCAGGGTCCGGTCGGCGTATTCCTCCGACATATAGTCCTCAAGCTCTTCCAAAAAGCGCACGGCACGGGCGGTATGGGTTGGACGCTCGTCGAGCACCACTTTGATCCGGGCGGCAAGCGGCAAATAGGCCATGAGATGATCACCGAACAGCTTTTTGCGCACATCGACATCCGCCCCTGCAAAACGATGCCCGGCAGGGGTTAATTTGATATCGCCTTCCTCAAGTTCGGCGAAGCGGAGCAATTGCAAAGTTTCGGCCACCGGGAAAAGTTCGTCAACTTCCATTTGGAGCGTGTCGGCGAGGGCGGGAAGGTCGGCGCGGCCCAAATAGGGTTCGGCGGCGATTTCCTCGATCATGCCGGCCAGCGTGTTGGTTGAAACGCGCGGCAGGGCCATGCCAAAGCCAAGGCCGGGGAAGGCGCCATCGCGGCCGGACACCGGGGCGGGACGTTTGGTCATGAGGGCGTAGATCTTGTCGACCAGCTGGCGGAAATCAGGATCGAGCCGGTTGCGCGGATGATGCAGCTTGACCTCGATCTCGGCGGCGATCCTGCCGGGATTGCTGGACAGCACGACGATGCGGTCGCACATCAGCACCGCTTCCTCGATATTATGGGTGACCATGAGGATGCTCTTGATCGGCATGCGTCCCTCGACCCAGAGATCGAGAAGATCGGTGCGCAGGGTTTCGGCGGTGAGCACATCGAGCGCCGAGAAAGGCTCGTCCATCAGGAGAATATTGGGATGGACGACAAGCGCCCGCGCAAAGCCGACGCGCTGCCGCATGCCGCCGGAGAGTTCCTTCGGGAAGGCGGACTCGTAACCATCGAGGCCGATGAGATCGATCGCCTTCAAGGCGCGCCGCCGGGCCTCGTCCCGGGAGACTTGTTTGGCCCGCAGGCCCAATTCGACATTGGCGAGCACCGTCAGCCAGGGAAACAGCGCGAAGCTCTGGAACACCATCGCAACCCCATCGACGGGGCCGGTGACCTCATGACCAAGATAGCTCACCTCGCCGCCGGAGGGGAAAACCAGCCCGGCGACGATGCGCAGGAGGGAGGATTTGCCGCACCCAGAGCGCCCCAGCAAACCGACGATTTCATTTCCCTTGAGGGTCAGTGAAACATCGTCGAGGACAGGCGGCCCGGGTTCACCCGACCCCGTCTGATAGCGTTGAGAAACATGTCTGACGTCGAGCAGGGTCTGCTTGCCAGCAAATGACGTCCGCGCAGTGTTGTCTTGCATGTGATCACCTCAATCGAGACGCAGGCGCCGTTCGGCAAGACCATAGAGCGGACGCCACAGCAGGCGGTTGAACAGAATGACGAAAATCGACATCATCGCGACGCCGAGCACGATTTTGGGATAATCGCCATCGGCGGTTGCCTCGGCGATATAGGCGCCGATCCCATGCGCCGACACCGTGTCGTTGCCCCATTTCACATATTCGGCGACGATCGCCGCGTTCCACGAACCGCCGGAGGCGGTCAGCGCACCCGTGATGTAATAGGGGAAAATGGCGGGGATGATCACGTTCTTCCACCAATTCCAGCCGCGGATGCGAAAATTCGACACCGCCTCCTTGAGATCGTTCGGAAATGCCGAAGCGCCAGCGATGACATTGAAAAGAATATACCATTGCGTGCCGAAGATGATCAGAAAACTTAGCCAGATATCGGGATTGAGGGAAAATCTGATGATGAGAACGACGGCGATCGGAAAAACCACATTCGCCGGGAACGCCGCTAGAAATTGTGCGAGCGGCTGCACTTTCTCGGCAAGCGCCGGCCGCAACCCGATCCAAACACCGACCGGCACCCAGACCAAAGTCGCGAGCATCATGAGCAGGATGACGCGAATCATGGTGAAGACAGTGTAGAGGAGGCTTTGCCAGACATCGCTCCAGGTAAGTTCTTGGCGGACGTAGCTGATAATGAGCCAGACCGCCCAAAGCGTGGCGAGAACGACGCAGGTGACGAATATAATATCGATCGCGCGGCTGAGGCCGGGGCTTTTACCGGGCGTTTGCGGTTGTGCGCGACTCGGCAATTCCATCCGCAGCAGCGCAATGGCGTGAAACAGCCGGACCGGACCGCTCATCAAAACGCGCATCCAATGTGTCCGCGCAAAGACCTGTGCGACGAACGACTTTTCCTGGGTTTGCCCAGCGGAAAGCTCAACCCTGAATCGCGATCCGAACGCAACCAGCGGCCGGAACAGCAATTGGTCATAGGCGATGATGACCGCCAGCATGGCGATGATGGCGGCGAACACCGCGTCGATGCGTTTTTCCTCGATGGCGAGGGCGAGATAGGAGCCTATGCCCGGCAATTTGATCGTCGTGTCGCCGACCGCGATGGCTTCCGATGCGACCACGAAAAACCAGCCGCCTGACATCGACATCATCATATTCCAGATGAGCCCGGGCATCGCGAACGGCGTTTCAAGCTGCCAGAACCGCTGCCACCCTGAGAGGCGGAAACCGCGCGCGACTTCAATCAGATCACGCGGCACGCTGCGGAGCGATTGATAAAAGGAGAAAGCCATGTTCCAGGCTTGCGAGGTAAATATCGCAAACACCGCCGCGCATTCGGCGCCTAGGATCGAGCCGGGGAAAAGCCCAAGAAAAAAAGTCACGGTGAAAGAGAGAAAACCGAGAATCGGCACCGATTGCAGGACATCGAGCAACGGGATCAGAACGAGCGCCGCCCGCCGGCTTTTGGCCGCCAGCGTCGCATAGACAAAGGTGAAGACCAGCGAAGCGGCGATGGCGGCGAACATCCGCAAGGTGGTCCGGAGGGCGTAATAAGGCAAAAGCCAATAATCGAGCGAAACAACCGTCGATTCGGGGGCGGTCAGAGGGAGCGTCAGCCCATGCGAAACATGGGTGAGCGCGATGAACGCGGCAAACACGAGGGCAAATGCGAAAAGATCATACTGGTTGGGGAGTGCTTTGCGGCCGACCGAGGTGAAGGCGACGAATCGGGATAGCATGGCGGCCTTTCACGAAGGACGAGAGCACTTCCTCAAGAAAGCACTCAAATTGACAGACTTGCAGCATGCTCCGATCGAAAAATCGATAAATTTTTTTGGAACATGTTCAAGGAGTGGGGGCGGACGGGGCAAGGATTTCGGCTGTGGGACAGCCGCGATCCCTCGCGGTTTTCTACGCTTACCGAGACAAATGAAACTTTAATGACATCAGACGCTAGACGGGCTCCCGGGGAAACGGCCAGGGACTTCCGCCGCGCCCAGTCCAGGCGGATTTCTGCCAGAAGTTAACCAAAACAAACCAATATGTGCGTGACGGCCGTTTTTTTGACTTTTTAACGACATATTACGGATTATGAGATAATTTGACGGTCTAACAGGCTGGCGATGGCGTCGATGCGAAATTTTTCCCGTTGGTTTCCAGTACTCGGCTCCTTTTCGTGGATGGGCCTCGCGCTGCTCGCGGGGGGCTGTGCGGGCGGCGTTACCGGCGACGATATTTTTCCGACCCCGGCGGAATATGAGGTGGGCGGCATCGATGTCTCCAGATATCAGGGCGACATCGACTGGAATAGCGTGCACGCTTCGGGGGTGCGATTCGCCTGGATCAAGGCGACCGAGGGCGGTGACCGCGTCGACGAGAAATTTGCCCAAAATTGGGCGTCGGCGAAAGCCGCAGGCGTGCCGCGTGGCGCCTATCATTTTGCCTATTGGTGCAGGCCCATGGCGGAACAAGCCACCTGGTTTACCGCGAATGTTCCCAATGATCCGGATGCCTTACCTCCGGTCCTAGATGTCGAATGGAACGGGCAATCGAGGACGTGCCCGAAACGCATTCCCCGCGACATCGCCCTGGCACAGATGAAAGTCATGCTTGCCGCGATGGAGCGGGCCTATGGAAAAAGGCCGGTGATTTATACATCCGTCGATTTCCATCGCGACGTGATGCAGGGGGAATTTACCGATTACCCGGTCTGGGTCCGCAGCGTAAAGTGCCATCCCGCCCTCAAATATGCCAATCGCCGCTGGCATTTCTGGCAGCATACAGCTGAGGGCCATGTGGCCGGCATTCGCGGCTATGTCGATCGCAACGCGTTCAATGGTTCGGCCAAGGATTGGCAGGCGTGGCTCGCCAACAACAAATCGCTCGCCGACAACAAACCGGCTGGCGCGCGTGGCGCCTGATACCCGGCGTGAACTTTCTACAAGCTCAAACTTTCTTTGTTGGTAGATTTTTGCGCCGGTTAAAATCCCACAGATAATACCCAAATCCCCCCGCCAGAACGAGTCCGGCAAAAATAAATACCATGAGCCATTGGTGGGATCCTTGCGCGACGTTGACGACGAGCTTGCCGGACATCGTCATGTCCTTGCCGTCGCTGACCGTCACCAGGATCGCGTATTTGCCCGCCTGGTCAAAATTGGCTGGAATCGTGATGACGCCGGACGGATAGGTCTTCGGCGGCAGATAGGCGAGTGTGACCGGATCGAGACGGGCACCTGCCTTTGGATCGGCATCCGGGTCTCGCACGATACGAACCTCCGCCGACATATCCCGCAACTCTTTAGAAACGGCGGTCAGCGTGACCACCGAAGCCCCAGTGGCGTTGATTTCAGGGCATGAATCATCCAATGCACCCGCTTGATAGACAGAGATTTGCATCTCATGCATACCGGCCATCAACATGCAGCCCATATTCATGTTCATATCCATGAAGCTGGTGTCCTGGGCTTGCACCCGTGACGCCAACATCACAATGCCAAAGATCAAGGCTGCCGAAAACCGGCCAATCCCACTCATGGATATCATTCCTCCCATTATTGTTTTCGTCGCGCTGGCAGCGTTGTACTGAACCGAGACCCCTTTGCCAACGCGTGGTTTAGTCGCGCTCGAACCGCGTCAAGACTTTTTCGGCGATCATACGGGCAATTGGAATTGCCGATGTCGCGGCAGGCGAGGGAGCATTGCAGACATGCAGCATTCTGGCGGTTTCCGCGAAGAGAAAATCATGCACGAGAGTTCCGTCACGTAGAACCGCTTGGGCCCGAATGCCCGTGAGCCCAGGTTGGAGATCGGCGAGCGACAGCCCCGGGCAATATTTCCGGCATTGCGCGAGGTAGCCGCGCTTCCAGAAGGAGTTTCGCATCTCTTCGACGCCCGATGCGAAATGGGTTCGGGCAACTTGCCAAAAACCTGGAAATGCCAGGTAATCGATGACATCTTGGGGTCTGAAGGACAATTTTTTATAGCCTTCGCGGGCAAATCCAAGCACCGCATTGGGGCCGACGATAATTCGTCCATCGATGGTCCGCGTCAGGTGAATCCCAACAAACGGCAGCGATGGGTCTGGAATTGGATAGATCAAATGGGTGATCAGTCCCGTTCGCGATTGCGGCAAGGTGTAAAACTCACCGCGAAACGGCACGATCCGGTGATCGATTTTTAAACCGGCCAATTTGGCAAGACGGTCGGACTGCAGACCCGCGCACACGATCAAAAATCGCGCGCGCCACGTTTGATGCACGGTCGAAACTTCGATGGCGTCTGGGTCTTCGCGAATGGCGACGATTTCAGTGCCAAGCTGTAAATTGGCCCCTTTCTCCGCCGCGATTTGGGCAAACGCCGCGGCAACCAATTTGTAATCAACGATTGCGGTTGACGCGACCCGCAAAGCACCGGTGCCGGTGATATTTGGTTCGAGACGCCGTAGCCCGGCGGCATCGATCCGTTCGGCCGCGATGCCGTTTTGCTTGGCGCGCTCGAACAAAGCCTCCATCTGGGCTAGTTCGCGGTCATTGGTCGCAACGAGAAGCTTGCCGCAATTTTCGACTTTTATTCCTTGCTCCGCGCAGAAAGCTTTCGTCGCGGCAGCGCCTTCGCGGCAAAACCGCGCTTTGAGGCTTCCTGGCGCATAATAAATGCCGGCATGGATGACGCCGCTGTTATGCCCGGTTTGATGACGGGCGACGGCGCTTTCCTTTTCGAGGATAATAATCGTGGCTCCGGGCCGCGCGCGCAAAATTTCGCGGGCGGCCGCCAGGCCGACAATCCCGCCCCCAACAATTGCAAAATCATAAATCATGATTCGGTAAAGCCGCCGCCAGACGCATCGTTTTTGAGGTCAATCCGGCGCTCCTGAATTGGCGTTGGCGGCATTGAATGCCGCCTTGAACTTCGTCAGCGCGGCCGGGTCGGCGTCCGAAATCGCCCAATATTCGGTGCCGCCGTCGCGCCAGACCTCGACGGAATAGCCATCGGCATTGAAGGCCGATTTGACTGGCAAGTCACGCGCGGGCAGGGCGGTGAGGCTGATAAAATGCTCGTTGTGCCGGTAGATCAAGACAGGGACTGGTTGGCCCGCGACAATATCGACGCGGCCTCCAGCGAGCGAAAAGCCTTGCCCGGCGAGGTCAACCACCTTTGGCGCCAGTGCAAAGCGCGTCGCGAACCAGGGTTTGACCGTGTGACGGTCGGATGAGGCCACATCGAAGGGCTGTCCGGACAACAGACCACGTTTGTGATCGGTGATGAGCGCATCGGCGAGAGGGGCCTCTTGGATCGATGGTTGCAATGCAAGCCATGTCGAAGCGCTGCCCAGTCCCGCCGCAAGGACGGCAGACGCCGCCATCGCCCGCCAAGGCGGCGGCGTGCGGGACCGGGACACAACGGGAGGCACGGCCATTCGTGCTACACGATCACGCAGGGCTTGCGGCGCCACCGGCTTGACGAGTTCCCGCTGCATGACCTCGCGCAAAGTTTTCAGGCGGCCGTAGTCGGCGGCGAGGGTGGCATTTTCAGCGAGCCGATGTTCAAAATCGAGCATGCCCGCTGCATCGAGTTCGCCGTCGAGCGCCGCCTGGGTGAGTAGGGTTTCTTCGACGGAAGTCATTTTGCCCCCTGACCCGCCAAGGCCGCCATGAGGAGACCGCGTGCGCGGGCAAGGCGCGACATGACGGTGCCCAGGGGCGCGCCTGTGATCTCGGCGATCTCGCGGTAATTCAATCCATTGATGTCGCGCAGCACAAGGGTTTCCTTAAAGGGCGGCGGCAAGGCGCCAATCGCCCTTTCAAGTTCATTGGCGCCGGCTTTGGCGATCAAGGCTTCTTCCGGCGTTTCCGAACTGTCAACTGCCGCCAAGGTTTCGATGTCTTCGGTAACCACTAGCGCTTTCGGCCGGTTGCGGGCGAGCCAGGTGAAGGCCGTGTTTCGTGTGATGGCAAGAAACCACGCCCGCGCGTTGCCGCCAGCATAGCGATCCAGCCCCCGCAAGGCCCGCAGACTGGCCTCCTGGACAATATCCTCCGCATCGGTGCCATTGCCGGTCAGCCAGCGGGCCAGCGCATAAGCGTCGTCGAGGTGAGGCATGACCACCAGGGCAAATTGTTCGTTCGAGGAGGTCTTCGTCAAGAGGGAAGCCCATTTCGCAGGTCTAGGCTTGGCGAAGCTGCTAAGGAGAAGACTTGCCAGCCCGCGTGTTTATTCCCCATGTCTTACAATCGGACGAAAGAGAAGGCTTTTTTTGTTTTCGATGAAGGCCGCGCTTTTTGCCGGTGCGGCGGTTTATATCAAACACTATCGGCGCCATGCTTTGATCTGCTGCAAATACCAGCGCCGGGGCGTGTGGACGAAGCCAGTTTGACTTATTTGTTATATATTTTCTATATATAGCGGCGGCCAAAGAGCAATCATAGCCGCGAAACGCCTTTCAACGCCATTCAGGGGATCTTTATGAAATCGCGCTTTTTTGCAGCGGCGCTGCTGTTACTCGCGGCGGTGAGCTTTTCTCCAATAGCAGAAGCCCAAACGGCGCCGATTCCCACGGCCTTTCGTGTTTTCGGCCAGGTCAAAAAGTCCACGACCTTCGATCTGACGGCGCTAAAGAAACTGCCGGTAACATCAGAGAACGTAACGTACTTTGCTGCGGGGTCGGTCCAGTCGCACAATTTTACGGGAGCCTTGCTTTGGGAGCTGCTGCAATCTACTGGCATTGTCGTGGATCCAACCATAAAGAACGATATTCTGCGTCTCGTCATCATCGTTACAGGCAGTGATGGATATACGTCGGTCTTTGGTGCCGGGGAGGTTACGCCGGGATTTGGCGGCGATCAAATCGTGATCGCTTATGCCCAGGATGGCCTGCCGCTCGGGTCAGACGGCTTTGCGAAGATTGTCGCTCCAGGCGACAAGATGGGAGGACGCTTTGTTTCGAATATCGTCAAAATAGAGGTCCGTAATCTGGTACCTGCTTCGGATGCACGCTAAGCCGCCGTTCCGGATTATCGCGCGGCACTGCGAGCCGGTGTTTATTAGATCATGGGGGTGACATCGTGCTCGCAGGACAATTGGCGCTCATCACCGCCGCGCTCTTTACCGGTGCCGCGGTCTACATCAACATCGCGGAACACCCCGCCCGCCTTGGGCTTGACGACCGTGCCCTCCTCGCGGAGTGGAAACCCGCATATAAGCGCGGCTTTGCGATGAACGCGTCTTTAGCGGTAATCGGCTTTGTCTTAGGTGCCAGTGCCGCTTACTTTCAATCGGATTGGCGCTGGCTCGCTGGCGCGCTTGTCCTTGTCGCGAATTGGCCATTCACCCTGATCGTGATCATGCCGGTGAACAATCGTCTCATGGCGATGGAACCAGAGAAGGCTGGGCCTGAGAGCCGCGCGTTGATTCAGCAGTGGGGACGGCTGCATGCTGTTCGGAGTTCTCTCGGCGCTGCCGCGACCGTGATGTTTCTTTGGGCGTCGCTCCTATAGGAGTGGTTCGCTCTAGGCATGTGGCGCTCACGCCAAAATGATTTCCACCGGCACGTGATCGGAAGGTTTGTCCTCCGCCCGGCTCTCCTTCACGATCGCGACTTCTGACAGCTGGTCCGCTGCTTGCGGAGAGAGCAGCAGATGATCGATGCGGATGCCCTTGTTGCGTTGCCAGGCGCCCGCTTGATAGTCCCAAAATGTGTAGAGTCCCGCCGCGTCACTGGTCGCACGCAGCGCATCGGTCAGCCCCAGATTGAGAAGGCCACGGAAGCGCGCCCGCGTCTGCGGTAGGTAGAGCGCATCGTCCTCCCAGGCAGCGGGATCGGCGGCGTCGCGAGGCATCGGGATCACATTGTAGTCGCCGGCAAGAACAAGCGGCTCCTCGAGCGCCAGCAGATCTTTCGCATGCGCGATGAGCCGGTCCATGAAGGCGAGCTTGTAGCTGTATTTCTCCGTTTGCGGCGGATTGCCGTTCGGCAGATAGATCGAGGCGACGCGGACAACTCCCTCGCCGTTTGGGACGACTGCCTCGATATATCGCGCCTGCTCATCGTCCGGATCGCCCGGCAGCCCCCGCGCGACTTCGATCGGCGTCTTGGCGAGTAGGGCAACCCCGTTAAAGCCTTTTTGCCCATGCACGGCGGCATTGTAGCCTTCCGCTTCGATCTCCGCATAGGGGAACGCAGTGTCGATGCATTTCAGTTCTTGCAGGCAAAGAACATCGGGCTTCGCGGTGCGAAGATAGCGCACCAAATGTTCAGTTCGCTGGCGGACGGAATTGACGTTCCAGGTCGCGATTTTCATGGCCTGGCAAGAGCCCGGGACGATCGCGTCAAACGGTTGCCGGCCGGCTCTTGCATGAGACGCGGCAAGGCCCCATGGGGGAGAACGCCCTCCCGCATCAAGGCCCGGCGCAATGGGCCGATCGCCGAGAAAGCCAGCAAACCGGCGCCACGCAGAAAATCCACGGGAAAAAAATCGGTAAGCAAGGAGCGATTGAGAATATCGACGCCATTCGTACGTAGGAAGATGTCGCTCCGGCGGCTGCTCTCATAAGGTTTGAGGGTTTGCGCGGCCCCGATATCGTCGCCGGTTGCCCGTGCGTCCTCCAAAACTTCGACAAGCGCGGCGGCATCGCGCAGACTGAGGTTGAGCCCTTGCGCGGCAAGGGGTGGAAAAATATGCGCGGCTTCGCCGACAAGGGCGACGCGATGGCCGCAGAGTCGATTTGTGCTCATCCCTGCCATAGGGAAAAAGCCGCAGGGCCCATCGATCTCGATCTTGCCCAGAAGCGAATCGATTTGGTCTTCGATTTCTTGTTCGAGGGCAGATTGGGGGAGGGCGCGCCGCTGCTCCGCATCCGACGCGGACATGAGCCACACGAGGCTTGAGCGGTTTGGCTTGCCGCCGGCTGGGCGAAGCGGAACCAGGGTGCATGGACCCGAACGCGTGTGAAATTCCGTCGAGATATTCCGGTGCGGTTTGGCGTGCGCGAGCAGGGCTGTGAAGGCAATTTGCGGATAGGTCCAAGTGCGGGTGCCAATTCCCGCTTTTGTCCGGAGAAGGGATTTGCGGCCGTCGGCGGCGACGGCGAGCCTTGCCGAGATACGAGATCCATCGGCGAGGCTGGCGTGGACGGAGTCAGATTCGAAGTGAATATCGCCGATCATGCCTTCGCGCAGAAGCAGGTTCGGGGACGCCGAGGCGATGTCTGCAAGGCCTTCGATCAGGACATTGTTTTCGACATTCTCGCCAAAGGCGGCAAGGCCGATCTCGCTCGCCGCGAAGGTGAGCGAGGGCACCGGCAGCCGCGCATTGGTGGCATCCAGCATGGTGATTTTGGCAAGCGGCGCGGTCTTGCCGCGAAAATACGGCCAGACGCCGAGGGCTTTGTAAAACCGGAGCGAAGCCTCAAAAAGCGCGACGGTCCGGCCGTTGGGGCGGGTATCGACATGGCCAACGCAGACGGTGAAAAATCCCGCTTGCGCCAGGGCGAGCGCGGCAGAAAGACCGGCCGCACCAGCGCCAGCAACGAGAATGTCGGCTTGTGTTTCGGCAATAGGAACAGACATTGGCCACCTTTGCGAGCCTATTTAGACCAGCGCGGCGTCTTTGGCGAGTTGCGGATGTCTGGCACGCGGAAGAGTTGGACCTTTACGCGAAGACGGAGGGCCATTATATCGAGTCGCATGTGTCGTGACCACAAGAGACGAGGCAAGAGGGCAGCTCCCGCTTGGCGGGTGCTGGCGGGGCTGATTGCGGCTTTTACCCTCGCATTCGCTCTCCTGGATCCGGTTTTCGAGACCCCTGCGGGAGCCGCGCCTTGCGCGGACATGAACGGTATGCCGGTGCCGGCTGTTTCGGCCCAACGCAGCACAAACGAGCTATTAGCCCAAGCTCTCGCTTGCCACATGTATTTTGAGCACCATCAGCTGGTTCACGCCGAAAATACAATTGTCATCCTCCCCATCGACCCGGTTCCCGCAAGCTATTTGACGCGCATCAATATGTTTGCGTCGCAGGAACCATATCCTCCCCAAGAGCCGCCGCGCGCTTAATTCGATGTCATCACATGTGTGGTGACGTTCGCCGCTGGTGCGCTTGCAGACCCGCACGCGCGCACTCGCCTCATAAACGCGCGCCCCTCGTGCGGCGGGCACTGTGCACAAGCCGCGTTCGAAACACGGCGCAGACAGAAGTCTCATATGAAACGGATTTTCATCATCGTGACCCTTTTGGCCAGCGGTGCCGCGTTGGCTGGCGTGGCGACACAGGGGTTGCTAAGCGCGCGTGCTGTCTTCGCCTCAAAGACGATGGCGGCGGCAACACAAGCCGAGCTCGCGGCGCCGGAAAAAAAATCCACGCCCCCACAAGGCGTGACTGAGACCGGCAAAACGCCGGATGGCTTGATCGACATGGCGGCGGATCGGATCGCGGCACAGGAAATCGAGGTTGCCCCGGTCGAGGGAGGCGTTCTTGCGCGGCTGCTTAGCGTGCCGGGCACGGTCATCTTGGATGCGGATCTGGTTGCTCGCGTGCCCGCCAGGGTGGTCGGCACGGTCACCCAAATGCGCAAACGTTTGGGAGATTCCGTCACCCAAGGTGAGGTCGTGGCCGTTCTCGACAGCCGCGAGGTCGCCGATGCCAAAAGCGAATATCTGACGGCTTCGGTCGCCTTTGATCTGGATAAGACGATGTTCGAACGTTCGCAGGTTCTTTGGGCCAAGAGGATCTCCGCTGAACAGCAGTATCTTCAAGCACGCGCCAAGTTTCTGGAGACAGAGCTGAGACTCGATTTGGCCCGGCAGAAACTTTCCGCGCTCAACCTCGATCCAGCCGAAGTGGCGAAGGCGGCGAAGCAAGACAGCGCCGCGAAATCCGGTGTCTCAAGCCTTCGGGCCTATGAAATCCGGTCTCTGATCAGCGGCAGGGTGATCGAGCGCAAAGTGGATGTCGGCTCCTTGGTCGGGAGCCAGGGTGATCCGTCGGATCTCTATATGATTGCCGATCTCTCCAGGGTCTGGATCGAGTTGGCGGTGCCAACAGCAGATCTCCTTATGATCGAGGAAGGCCAGGCGGTCACCCTCACAAGCGGCGGGGACGGCGGCAAGCACGGTGATGGACGGATCATATTCATCAGCCCGCTTGTGCATCCCGATACGCGCTCGGCAAGGGTGATTTCCGAGATCGCCAACGCGGACTTCTTCTGGCGCCCTGGCGCTGTCGTGACAGCCGCGATTGCGATCAAGGAAGATCCCGTGGATGTCCGCGTTCCCCGCACGGCGCTCCAGACAATCGGCGGCGAGCAAGTGGTTTTTGTCCGGACATCAGGGGGGTTTCAAAAGCGAATCGTCACGATCGGCGGCTCGGACGCGCAAGCTGTCGAAATCACGTCCGGCCTCATTTCGGGCGAACAGATCGCGGTCAAAAACACATTCCTGCTCAAGGCCGAACTTGGCAAGGGCGACGCTGGGGCAGGCGATTAGATCGGAAACTTCAATGATTGCGCGCGTTTTATCCTTTTCCGTTCATCAGCGCTGGCTTGTCGTACTGCTCACCCTTGCAGCCGCCGCCTTTGGCGCCTGGTCGATGACCAGACTGCCGATCGACGCGGTCCCCGATATCACCAACAACCAGGTGCAAATCAACACGATTGCGCCAGCGCTCTCGCCCATTGATATTGAAAAGCAAGTCACCTATCCACTCGAGACCGCGCTCGCCGGAATCCCTGGGCTCGAATATACGCGGTCCTTTTCGCGCAACGGCTTTTCGCAGATAACCGCCGTCTTCGACGACAAGACCGATATTTATTTCGCGCGCCAGCAGGTCAATGAGCGGTTGACCGAGGCCAAGGTGAATCTGCCGCCGGGCGCCGAGCCGCGCATGGGACCCGTCTCCACCGGGCTTGGCGAGATTTACATGTGGACCGTCCACTATAAGCCGCCGGACAAGAATGCGCTGGGAAAGGATGGCAAACCCGGGTCGCAAAGCGATGGGAGCTACATTACACCAGAAGGCGAGCACCTTACTCCTGGTCTCGAACGCACGGCCTATCTTCGTACCGTGCAGACTTGGATCATTCGTCCGCAGCTCAAAATGGTCCCAGGGGTTGCCGGTGTCGACACCATCGGCGGATTCCAGAAGGAATACCACGTCCAGCCGGACCCGGCGAAGCTCATCGGGCTTGACCTCTCCTTCGGCGATCTCGCCACGGCGATCGAGAGCAACAATGTGAACCGCGGCGCCGGCTACCTCGAGGACAATGGCGAATCCTTTGTCGTGCGGTCCAGCGGGCGCTTGGAAAGCATTCGGGACATTGGCAATGTCGTCGTTGCGACCCGGGGCGGCGTGCCCGTGCGGGTGAAGGATGTCGCGGAGGTGAAGCTCGGACGGGAGCTGCGGACTGGCAGCGCCAGCGAGAATGGCGAGGAGGCCGTCGTCGGTACGGCGTTGATGCTGATCGGTGGCAACAGCCGCAGCGTATCGGCGATGGTCGATGCCAAAATGAAGGAGATCAGCCGCTCGCTTCCGCCCGACGTCGAGGTCGAGACGGTTTTGAACCGTACGCTCCTTGTGGACGCGACCGTGAAGACGGTTGCGACAAATCTCGCCGAGGGCGCGTTCCTCGTCATCCTCGTTCTATTCTTGCTGCTTGGAAACTTCCGGGCCGCGTTCATCACGGCTTTGGTGATCCCGATCGCGATGCTGCTCACCATGGCGGGAATGGTCCAAGGCAAGATCAGCGCGAATCTCATGAGTCTCGGCGCCCTCGATTTTGGTCTCATTGTCGATGGCGCCGTCATCATCACAGAGAACAGCCTCAGACGCTTGGCTGGCCGTCAGCACGCGTCTCGACGCCCGCTCACTCAAGCAGAGCGTCTGAGCACTGTGATCGAGTCGGCGCAGGAGATGATCAAGCCTACCGTCTACGGCCAAGCCATCATTATTTTGGTTTATGTGCCGCTCCTGACTTTCACAGGCATCGAAGGAAAGATGTTCGAACCGATGGCACTGACGGTCATTATCGCGCTTGCCTCTGCGTTCGTCCTCTCGTTGACCTTCGTGCCCGCGATGATCGCCATCGCGATCACAGGCTGTATTCAGGAAAAGGAGAATGTTTTCGTTCGCGGGCTTAAGGCGCTCTACGCGCCCGCGCTGCGCCGCGCCATTGATGCTCCGGCTGCCTTCATCGCTGGCGCCGTGGTGTTGCTCATTTTTGCGGGACTGCTCTTTACCCGGCTTGGCCAGGAGTTCATTCCGACGCTCGATGAGAAAAATATCGCCATGAATGCCTTGCGTATTCCGAGCACGTCGCTTTCCCAATCGCAAGCCATGCAGCTCATGATCGAGAAGACTGTCCGCCGGTTTCCACAAGTCGCAGTCGTCTTCTCAAAAACGGGAACGGCCGAAGTGGCGACGGATCCGATGCCTCCCAACACTTCGGACACATTCATCATGTTTAAGCCGAGGAACGAGTGGCCTGACCCGCACCTGACCAAGGCGGAGCTACAGCAGCAGTTAGAGGAGGCTCTGGGAGGTTTGGCCGGCAATGCCTATGAATTCTCCCAGCCGATTCAGTGGCGTTTCAACGAATTGATCGCGGGGGTGCGCGGCGACATTGCCATCAAGGTCTTCGGCGAGGAGTTCGAGCCGATGTTGCGGGTTGCAAACCAAATCGCCTCCCTCTTGCGTGGCGCCCAGGGTGCCGAGGATGTCAAGGTCGAGCAAGTGGAAGGCCTTCCGTTCCTGGAGATCAAGATCGACAAGGCGGAGATCGCCCGTCTCGGTCTTAGCCTATCCGCTGTCCAAGATGTTATCGGCGCGGCGATCGGCGGGCGCGAAGCCGGTGTCGTCTTTGAAGGAGACCGGCGTTTCCCCATTATCGTCCGTCTCAATGACCAGCTGCGCGAGAATATGGAAGCGTTGAAGAACCTGCCAGTGCCATTGCCACCTTCGACTCAAAACGGGCGGGAGACCGCGATCTTGCTCAAGCAAGTCGCACGCTTTGTGATGTCGGAGGGGCCAAATCAGATCTCGCGCGAAAATGGCAAGCGGCGCGTCGTCGTCACGGCGAATGTGCGAGGCCGCGACATTGCCTCGCTAGTGGCCGAGGTGCAAGGAAAAGTCGCGCAAAAGATTCAACTACCAGCCGGATATTGGGTGACTTGGGGCGGCCAGTTCGAGAATCTCGCCGCCGCACGGCAGCGTCTGATGATCGTGGTGCCAGGCTGCTTCTTCTTGATCTACCTGCTGCTCTATACCGCTCTTGGCAGCCCGCGCGACGGACTCCTCGTGTTCAGCGCCGTTCCCCTGGCCCTGACCGGCGGCGTTGTTGCATTGTGGCTGCGCGGCATGCCGTTTTCCGTTTCGGCGGCGGTCGGGTTTATCGCGCTCTCTGGCGTGGCGGTGTTGAACGGTCTCGTGATGCTGAGCTACATCAAGCAGCTGATCGGGGAGGGGATGCCCTTCCTTTCCGCGATTTATCAAGGCGCTATCACCCGGTTGCGGCCAGTTGCGATGACGGCTCTCGTCGCCTCGCTCGGTTTTGTGCCAATGGCCTTGGCAACCGGCACCGGTGCCGAGGTACAAAAACCTATCGCGACGGTCGTGATTGGCGGCTTGATCAGTGCGACGCTCCTCACATTGCTCGTCTTACCAGCCCTTTATGCGCGCTTCGGCCATCATAAATCCACAGCCAAGGCAATCGGGCGTTCAAAGGAGGAAGCTTGCCGTGGCGCAGCCTATGAATAACGCGTCTAAAGCAGCCGTGAGCACAACCATTGACCCTGACGTTGCCGAAATTGAAATGGAGTGTAAAGGTCGCCGATGGGCGGGCAGAACCGGCAACAGCTCGTAGCGAGCGGGTCGGTGAGCGTTCGAAGCTGCAAGCATTTGAGATTGCAATGGTTTGAGGCTGCTAGCATTTGAGGATGAATGAGCGAGTTTAATTTATCATTTGCGCCGCTGTTGCCCTTGCCGCTTCTCGCCGGACTGGCGGTGATCGCCTTGGGCCTTGTTGGTTTGGGCTTTTACACACGCAGACGCGGGACATTTCTCCGGGCGCTTGGCCTCGCCCTGCTTTTGTTGTCGATGACCGGCCCATCCTTGGTCCATGAAGACCGCAACCCGCTGAAGGAAGTGGTTGCCGTTGTTGTCGATAAAAGCGGGAGTCAGACGATTGGCGAACGCCCTGCGCAGACAGAAAAGGCGCGCGCCGCACTCGAAAAAAACCTCAACGCGCTCGGCAATGTTGAGGTGCGTGTGATCGAGAGCAGCCGCGAGGAGAGCGAAACGGAGGGGACACGGCTCTTCGCCGCGCTGAACGCCGGGCTTGCCGATGTTCCCTTGGACCGGCTGGGCGGTGTTTTCATGATCACCGACGGCGTCGTCGACGATATTCCACGCATCGCCAACGCGCTCGGCTTCAAGGCGCCACTGCATGCACTGGTCACCGGCCATGAAGGTGAACGCGACCGGCGCATCGAGCTTTTGGAGGCGCCGCGCTTCGGCATTGTCGGGAAGGATCAAACGATCGAGTTGCGGGTAAGCGATACGGCGAACGGTAGCGACCCCGTCGCGCTCAAGATTCGCCGCGACGGGAACCCAATCGCCACGCTCGACGCTACACCCGGCGAACGGATTCGCGTGCCGGTGCGAATCGAACATGGCGGCCAAAATATCATCGAGATCGAGGTCGAAGCGTTACCCGATGAGTTAACCGCGATCAATAATAAGGTGGTCCTGTCGATCGACGGCGTCCGCGACAAATTGAAGGTTCTGCTTGTCTCCGGGGAGCCGCACGCGGGCGAACGCATGTGGCGCAATCTTTTGAAGTCGGACGCCAATGTCGATCTTGTGCATTTCACGATTTTGCGGCCGCCCGAAAAGCAGGACGGAACGCCGATCAACGAATTGTCGCTGATCGCCTTTCCGACAAGCGATCTCTTCGGCCGGAAGATCAAGGAATTCGACCTGATCGTCTTTGACCGCTATTCGAATCAAAGCGTGCTGCCGCTGATTTATTTCGATAATATCGTCCGCTATGTGCGCGAAGGCGGCGCCCTCCTGTTGGCGGCGGGGCCTGATTTCGCCAAGCCGGAAGGGCTTTATTTCTCCCCCCTGGGGCGGATCGCCCCCGCGCGCCCGGACGGAACCCTGACCGAACACGCGTTCCGCGCCGCGATCAGCGGCGATGGCGTCAAACATCCGGTGACGCGCGGCCTGCCGGGAGCCAATCAGGATCCGCCCGCGTGGAGCGAATGGTTCCGCCAGGTCAACGCCGAGGTCACGCATGGGTCCAGTATTTTATCGGGGGCGGCTGGAAAGCCACTGTTGGTTCTTTCGCGCGAGGGCAAGGGGCGGGTTGCGCTTCTGCTCACGGATCAGATGTGGCTCTGGGCACGCGGATTCGAAGGCGGGGGACCGCACCTTGATCTTCTGCGCAAGCTCGCTCACTGGCTGATGAAGGAACCCGAATTGGAAGAGGAGGCTTTGCGTGCCAATGTGCGTGGGCATGTCATCGACATCGAGCGGCAAAGCCTGAAGCCAGAGACGCCGCCGGTGGTTGTCACCTCCCCCTCGGGCGCCGAAGAGAGCGTGAATTTAACGCCGGGAGAGCCCGGCATTTCCCGGGCAAGCGTGAATGCCGCGGAACTCGGCCTCTACCGGCTCAGCGACGGAACCTTATCGGTCCTCGCCAATGTCGGCCCGGAAAATCCACGCGAATTCCAGGAAGTCGTCTCGACCCCGGACAAACTCAAACCTCTGGCGGAGGCGACGGGAGGCACCGTGCGCCGAATCGGCAACGCGGAGAATAGCGACGTCGAGTTGCCGCGTCTCGCCGCGATCGGCGACAGCCCCATTTATGGCGGTGCCGGCTATGCCGCGATCAAGCGCATCGGAGCGAGCGAAGTAAAGGGAGTCAGCGCCATGCCGCTGGCGATCGGATTTTTGGGCCTCGCCGCGCTGCTGGGGAGCATTATCTCGGCTTGGGTGTTCGAGGGGCGAGGGGGAGCCCGCAAAAATAACTGACGCATCGTTCGGATTTCGGCGGTCAATCGACATGGTTTGAAGCCGCAAATATTGTCTTAGCGCGCCGCTCCCTGCCGCGACACCCGCCACACCTTGCCCTTGACCCCATCGAAGGCACCTTCGACGAGTTCGCAATAAAGCAGCCTATCGGGATCGACGGGTCCGGCGAAAACGAGTCTGCCCGGCGGCACCGGAAAAAAACCCATCTTGCCGTAATAGGACATGTCACCGACGAGCAGGACCAGCTGGTGCCCTGCCGTCCGCGCTGCTTGAAGCGATTTCATCACCAGCTCTTCACCAATGCCGCCCGAGCGAAATGGCGGATCGACTGTCAGAGGTCCGAGCAGCAGCGCTGGGCACTCACCGCAAAAAATGGGCGTCATCCGGTTGGCGCCGACCATCAAGGAGCCGACCCTTGCAACGAAGGACAGGCTGTAGTCCGGCGCGACCCCTTCGCGCAGCCGGTAGGCGGAGCGGGCGAAGCGTCCCGGCCCAAAGGCACGTTCGTCCAGTTTTTCGATCGCCGCGAGATCGGCGGGCGTTTGTGGGCTGAGGGTGAGGGAAACATCCGCCATCGGCTTGCCATTGATAGGCGCGGGAGTCGCGCGCTGCTAAAATTTGGTCAATCAATCAATGCTCACGGGCATGATCATCAGGTCCGTGTCGCGCGGCTTAAGGCCATATTGTGTGATCATGCAGTGGACCTGGCCGCGGTGGTGGGTTTGATGATTGAACATATGGGAGACCAAAATCCAATTCGGACGTGTGATCTCCGCTTGCGCGGCCCCTGAATACCAGGTCAGCTCACCGTCAAGCCACTCTTCGGCGAGCCCTTCTGCCCATTGCAGGATCACCTCATCGAGAGATTCACGATCTTGTTTGAGATCCAGCCAGTTCGATATGCGCACGACCGAGGCCTTGATATCCTCGGACGGTTTTGCCGTGCCAGCGAAACGATGCATCCAAATGCGATCCGCCCACAGCAAGTGATTGAGCGTGGCGTGGATGGAACCGAAGAAGGCGCCCAGCTCGCTTTTGCGGTCCTCGTCGGAAAGTTCATCCCCGCACGCGTACAGGTTGGCGTTTTGCCAGCGATTGTATTTGGCCATCTGTTTTACGAATTGCTTGTCGATCATGTGTAGCGGCTTCCGGAGATTCCATCACGGTTGGGTTTAAGAGCTCTGCGCATGGAAGCTCGAAGAGATCAGGTGGAAAGAGACGGCGGCATCATTCCGGACGGCTCGCAACCATGATGTAATTCACATCCATGTCGTGTGAGAGCTGCCATTTGCCGGTTAAGGGATCAAACGCAACTCCCGTCTCGTTCTTGATGTGCAAGCCGCTTGCCCGCAACTCCTTGGCGAGTTCCTGCGGGGTGATGAATTGGCGCCATTTATGGGTTCCTCGCGGCACCCATCCCAACAGATATTCGGCTCCAACAATCGCAAGCGCGAAGCTCTTGAGGGTCCGGTTGAGCGTAGCGGCGACAAGCAGTCCGCCAGGCCGCACCATCGCGCCCGCCTGGCGCAGGAAGTTCCCCACATCGCTCACATGCTCAATGACTTCCATCGCCAGCACGACGTCGAAGATGGCGCCCTCGGAGACCAGGTCCTCCGCACTCGCGCAGCGGTAATCGATACCAAGACCAGCCTTGGCGGCATGGTGCCGCGCGGCCTCGATGTTGCGAACGGCCGGGTCGATCGCGGTCATGCTGGCACCGAGCCGCGCCAGGGGTTCGGACAAAATACCGGCCCCGCAGCCGATATCGAGAATGGTCAAGCCTTGGAGCGCCTGGGCGGAACGCCAGTCGCGTGGCGCGTCCGCGGCCGGGAAGTGGCGGCCGAGCACCTCGCGGAGGCAGGCGATGCGGACCGGGTTGAATTTGTGCAGCGCCTGCATGGGACCGTCCTTGTCCCACCATTGCGCGGCGAGCCGGTCGAAGCGGGCAACGTCCTCCGGGTCGATCGTCGTGTCGCTGCGGCTTTTTTCCTGGCTAAGCATGGTTGAATACCCATTGACTTCGTGTTCCGGCATTTGCATGTTCGCCGGGCAGCCCCGCGCGGGCTCCGTTGATTTCCTTAACGAAAATCAGATGCCGGAAGGGAGGCGTTTGCGACCGGATGTCCCGTCTTGTGATGAAATTTGGCGGCACATCGGTCGCGAACATAGAACGCATTCGCAATGTTGCAAGGCACATCGCGCGGGAGCGCCTGTCTGGCCATGACATCGCCGTCGTTGTCTCCGCGATGGCCGGGGCGACCAATCAGCTTGTCGGGTGGTGCGAGGACGCCGCAAAACTTTACGACCGGCGGGAATATGACGCCGTGGTTGCCTCGGGCGAGCAGGTGACGGCCGGTCTCCTTGCCATCGTTCTGCAGGAACAGGGAATTCCGGCGCGTTCGTGGCAGGGTTGGCAAATCCCGGTCCTGACATCGAACGATCATGGCTCGGGACGCATACAACATATTGGTGCTACAGCGATTCTCGATGGTTTTGCGGCGCGGGGTGAGGTGGCGGTCATCACCGGCTTTCAAGGCCTTCATAAGGAAAGCGGCCGTATTGTCACGCTTGGGCGCGGCGGGTCGGATACAAGCGCGGTGGCCGTGGCGGCGGCGCTTGGAGCGGACCGCTGCGACATTTATACCGATGTTGATGGAGTCTATACGACAGATCCTAGAATTGTCGCGAAAGCCAGGCGGCTCGATCGCATCGCCTTCGAGGAGATGCTGGAAATGGCCTCGCTCGGGGCCAAGGTTCTCCATGTGCGGTCGGTGGAGCTTGCCATGGCGCATAGGGTCAAGACATTTGTCCGGTCATCTTTCGACGACCCGGCCCAAAGCAATCAGGGGACATTGATTTGTGACGAGGAGGATATAGTGGAGAGCCATGTGGTCACCGGGATCGCTTTCTCGCGGGACGAGGCACAGCTTACATTGCGCCGTGTCGCGGACAGTCCCGGCGTCGCGGCCGCCATTTTCATGCCGCTCGCCGAAGCCAATATCAACGTGGACATGATCATTCAGGTGGCGTCGGAAGAATCAGGTGTGACCGATCTTACCTTTACGGTATCCGCGGCCGACTTCGAGCGGGCGCAAACGATCTTGTTTCAGGAGCAGAAACGTATCGGCTTTACGAGCTTGCACGGGGCAAGCGACGTCGTAAAAGTGTCGGCGATTGGTGTCGGCATGCGCAGTCATGCAGGCGTCGCGGCGCGGGCGTTTAAGGCGCTGGCTGAAAAAGGGATCAATATCCGGGCGATCACGACGTCAGAGATTAAATTTTCGGTTTTGATCGAGGCCGCTTATACCGAATTGGCCGTAAGAACTTTGCACAGCCTTTATGGGCTGGACAAAGCTTGAGCCAAAGCGCGACACGCCTCGCCAAAAATTTCTGAGCTGTGGTCTGGAGTTTGCAGGTAGCCCCGGAAGACAATTAGGCCCAGACTTCGTGGAGTTCTGTGTCTGGTTGGGTGGTCCACCCCTGAGGCGCGGAGTGACTGCGGATTGCTTTTTGTGTGGGGGGCTGGAACCTTGAAATCGGCAGAGCGGCCGCCGGTTAACGGCCTAGCCCTGGCTGAGCGGGTGTGCCAGCGGGGATGGTAATCTGAAATCGGAGCAGGAAACGTCCATGTTTGGCACGCTCGGCGGTCCCCGTCTGCTGCTGCGCCGCCTTCGCGAGGTCATGGCCGAGCCGGTCAGCCCGCAGGCGCGGCTCGACAAGATCGTCGTGCATATAGCCGCGAACATGGTCGCGGAGGTTTGCTCGGTCTATGTGCTGCGCGCCGACGGACGCCTCGAACTTTATGCCACCGAGGGGTTGAATCGCGAAGCCGTCCACTTGACCACATTGCGCACCGGTGAAGGACTGGTCGGCTTGATCGCCGAGACCGCCGAGCCGCTCGCGCTTGCCGACGCGCAATTGCATCCCTCGTTTATGTACCGGCCGGAAACGGGCGAGGAAATCTATTCCTCGTTCCTTGGCGTGCCGATTCTGCGTGGCGGCAACACACTCGGCGTGCTGGTGGTTCAAAACAAGGCGCGCCGCGCCTATCCCGAGGAAGAAATCGAGGCGCTGCAGACAACGGCCATGCTGCTGGCCGAGATGATCGCGTCGGGCGAGTTGCAATCGCTGGCGCCGCCGGGGCGCGACATCGCGTTGCGCCGGCCGCTCGCCCTCAAGGGGACCCCGATTGCCGAGGGCGTCGGGCTTGGCCATGTCGTCTTGCATGAGCCGCGTATCATCGTCAAACAACTCGTCGCCGAAGACGTCAAGAAGGAAATTGAACGGCTCGATACGGCGATTGGTGCCATGCGCCGATCGCTCGATCTCCTCATCGACCGCGGCAACATGGGTCCAGGAGAGCATCGTGATGTGCTGGAAACTTTCAGGCTCTTCGCGCATGACCGGGGCTGGTTGCGGCGGTTGCGCGAAGCGGTGGCGACCGGACTGACGGCGGAAGCGGCGGTCGAACGCGTGCAAAACGACACGCGCGCCAAATTGCAGCGGCAAACCGAGCCCTACATACGCGAGCGGTTGCATGATCTCGACGACCTCGCCAACCGTTTGCTGCATCAGCTCACGGGTCAGGGATTTGTCGGAACACATGACGAGATGCCTTATAACTCGGTCATTGTCGCGCGCTCCATGGGGCCCGCCGCCCTCCTCGAATATGACCGCGCAAAACTTCGCGGATTGGTTCTCGAGGAATCCGGCGCGTTGAGCCATGTCGCGATCGTCGCTCGCGCGCTCGGCATTGCCGCTGTTGGAGATGTTGCCAATATCGTCGATTTGGTCGAGCCAGGTGATGCTTTGATCGTCGATGGGCTTTCGGGCGACGTTCATTTGCGGCCATCGCCGGATGTCGAGCATTCCTATGCCGAAAAGGCGCGGCTGCGCGCCCGTAAGCAAGCGCAGTATCATAAATTGCGCGACGTGCCCACCGTCACCAAGGACGGCGTCGCGATCGATCTGCATATGAATGCTGGCATGGTCGTCGATCTCCAGCATGTCGCCGAGACGGGGGCGGTGTCGGTCGGGCTGTTCCGGACGGAGATCCAGTTTATGCTCGCCTCGCGCTTGCCAAAGATGAGCGAGCAGGAAGCCCTTTACCGGACAGCTCTCGATTCGGTTGACGGGAAATCCATTACCTTCCGGACCCTGGATATTGGTTCCGACAAGATCCTGCCGTATATGGCGAAAGTCGAGGAGGAAAATCCGGCGCTTGGCTGGCGAGCCATCCGCATTGGTCTCGACCGGCCCGGTCTTTTGCGTTCGCAATTGCGCGGCTTATTGCGGGCAAGCTCGGGACGCGAGATGCGAATCATGTTTCCCATGATTGCAACGTTAGAAGAATTTGAAACCGCGAAAGCCTTTGTCGAGGGTGAGCTCGCACATTTGCGCTTGCATGGCCGGGCGGCGCCCTCGAGCCTCAAGCTCGGGATTATGATCGAAGTGCCTTCCATGCTCTGGCAGCTTGAGGAGGCCTGCAAGCAGGTTGATTTTCTTTCGGTCGGCTCGAATGACCTCATCCAATATCTTTATGCTGCGGATCGCGACAACAAGCGGGTCGCGACGCGGTTCGATCCGCTGTCGGCGCCAGTCCTGCACGCCTTGAAGCTGATCGCCGACACAGCACGCGCATCCGCGACACCTTTGACGTTGTGTGGCGAAATGGGAGGCAAGCCGCTGGAAGCCATGGTGCTGCTCGCCTTGGGCTATCGCGGCCTGTCGATGTCGGCGGCGTCAATCGGTCCCGTGAAGGCAATGGTCCTCGCAACCCGTTTGCGTGAGGCGGAGAGTTTTGTCTTGAACCTCATCAACGAGGCGAAGGGGGGGCATTCGTTACGGGACAAATTTCGGAAGTTTGCGAAATCGAAGGGCATTCCAGTCTAAAGATCACGTGTAGCGTACCAAACCGTGGCCCTTGGCACGCGAAATCCATGCGATTTCCTCCATCTAACGTGTCCATACCGGGCGTAAATTAACCATTCGCTTACCAGGATCGGCCAAAGTTACGGCATGGTCATTTACCGACGCGTGCGCGCCACTTTCTATCCGTTGTTGCTGTATTGCGTCTCTGGCGCGATCGGCGGCTATTTCGTCTGGCATGCGGTGAATGGCGAGCGCGGTCTTAAAACCAAGGGCGAATACGAACAAAAGATTGCGACTCTGCGCAGTGATTTGGACGATCTCAAATTAGAGCATGCCTCGTGGGATCACCGGATATCCTTGCTGTCCGGCCGTGAGATTGACCGCGATCTTCTCGACGAGGAAACACGGTCTCTGCTCGGCCGGGTCAACCGTAACGATCTCGTCGTATTTTTTCCGCGAGCGCAAAAATAGTCCGCTTGAGGGCGCAGTCCCGCGCGGCACGAGATGGTTGCGTCCGGAGGGAACGCGATTCAAAGCTAAGCTGGGAACTATCGGCTCATCGGGAGACTTTAAGCAAACGACGCTCTGGTCTCCCGGAATGATAGATGCGCCAGGAACATTCGCTTGATGCCGTGAATTTTTTCCTTGCGGATGTGCGCCAGGGCCTAGGACCCTATCTTGCGATCTATCTTTTGACTGAACGGCGTTGGGCGGAAGATCAGATCGGCTTCGTGATGACCATTGCCGCCGTCTCTAGCTTGATCGTGCAGGCTCCGGCCGGGGCTTTGATTGATCTGAGCCATGCCAAAAGGGGGATCATGGTCGTTGCTGCCTTGGTCGTGACGGGTGCCTCAATCCTCCTGCCTTTCATGTCTTCCTTTGTCTTTGTCGCAGGATCGCAAGCTGCAGCTGTCGCGGCGGAAAGTTTTTTTGGACCGGCGGTTGCCGCGATCACCTTGGGACTCATGGGACCGCGTGCGTTCACCCAACGCATTGGTCGCAATGAGTCTTTTAATCATGCTGGCAACGCGTTCGCAGCGGCGCTCGCGGGGATTTGCGCTTGGAAGGGAGGGCCTGTCGTCGTCTTCTATATTCTTGCTGGCATGGCGTTGCTTTCGATCGTGAGCATTCTCACCATTAGAGCGGACGCCATTGACTATGATCGCGCCCGTGGCCTCCATGATGGCCCTTCCGCGTCGCGAGATAAGCCCTCTGGTCTCAGTGTGCTCTTGAGTAACCGAGGCCTTATGATTTTCTGCGTCTGCTGCGTGATTTTTCATCTCGCCAATGCCGCGATGCTGCCGTTGGTCGGCCAGAAGCTGGCTCTGCAGGACAAGAATCAAGGCACCGCTCTGATGTCGGGCTGTATCGTCGCGGCGCAGGTTGTCATGGTCCCGATGGCCATGCTGGTTGGTCATAAGGCCGATGTTTGGGGCCGAAAGCCTCTGTTTCTCGCCGGATTCGCTATTTTGTCCCTGCGCGGTTTTCTCTACCCCTTGTCGGATAATCGCTTTTGGCTGTTCGCGGTGCAAAGTCTCGATGGCGCAGGCGCCGGACTTTATGGCGCGCTGTTTCCCCTCATCGTTGCGGATTTGACGCGCGGCACCGGCCATTTCAATCTGGCCCAGGGCGGTGTGATCACGGCGCAAGGCATCGGCGCGGCGCTTAGCACATCATTGGCAGGACTCGTCGTCGTTCATGCGGGTTTTTCTGCCGCATTTCTTGTTTTGGCTTGCATAGCGGCTTCAGGATTTCTGCTTTATTTCTTTGCCATGCCGGAGACGCAAGGGACAGACTCTACCGTGCCCAGCGTGATCGCAGAATGAGCGAAAGCCCAATGAGCTCTGCTTCGCTCGCGGCCGACGCAACTATCGCTGTCTTCGTTTTGACATATGCGGGCGTGGCCTTTGGCCGAGCCCCCGGTTTGCGCATCGACCGCGCCGGCATAGCGCTCGTCGGCGCCAGTTTGATGATCGCGCTGAGGACCCTTAGTCTCGATGAAGCGCTTAAAGCCATTGATCTCGATGCCATTGCGCTTTTGCTCGGCATGATGATCATTGTGAGTCAGTTGCGCGTCTCCGGCTTTTTTGAACTCGCGAGCCGTTTCGCTTTGCGCCGCGCCCCTTCGGCGCCGGTTCTTTTGATCGTTATCGTCATTGTTACGGGTGTATTCTCGGCCTTCCTTGTCAATGACGCCATCTGCCTTGTGATGGCGCCTCTTGTCATCGACGTCACCCGCGCCTTGCGCCGCAATCCGGTGCCTTATCTTTTGGCGGTTGCCATGGCCTCGAACGCCGGCAGCGCCGCGACCTTTACCGGCAATCCGCAAAATATGATTATCGGCGTCTCATCACATCTTCCTTATGCAGAATTCGCAGCCAAGCTCGCCCCGGCGGCGGTGTTTGCCCTTGCATTGACGGGGGGCCTCATTCTCCTTTGTTATCATAAGGAATTCTCGGCCTCTCTTGGCTCAAGCACGAAAACGCTACGCCCGCGCCAGCATTCAAAGCAGCTTGCCAAGGGAGTGCTGGTGACTTTCGGGGTTATCGCTGGTTTTTTTGCCGGAGCTCCCATCGCCGAAACAGCTCTGATCGGCGGCTCGCTGCTGCTTCTGTCGCGTTCCGTCAATCCGCGGAAACTTTATGCAGGAATAGACGGTAGTCTTTTGTTGATGTTTGCCGGGCTTTTCATCGTCGTGGCGGGTGCCGAAAAAGTGCTTCTGACGGCAAATGTTATGGCCATGGTTTACCGCCTTCATCTCGAAAACACTTGGATTTTGTCCGGTGTGACGGCTTTGCTCTCCAATCTCGTTAGCAATGTGCCGGCTGTCTTGATCCTGAAACCATTCATTGTAACCTTATCTGATCCCGGCCGGGCTTGGCGTCTTGTGGCGATGAGTTCGACATTTGCCGGAAACCTCACGCTGATCGGCTCCGTCGCCAATCTGATTGTCGCGGAACGCGCAAAGAAGGAGGGGGTGACAATCTCTTTTTTCGCCTATTTGCGGATTGGGCTGCCGTTGACGATTGGGAGCCTCGCTTTTGGCACATGGTGGCTTGCGTGAAATCCAAAACGTCTTTGCTTCCCAGTCCTGACGAGCGGCAACGCGCCCTTACTCAAATCCGTAACCTAAAAATGGCCCGATCCGCGCATGCTTATGTGCGAGGAAACACGGCCAAATTTTATGAGTGGCTCGATTCGCGGGTACCGGGGTCGTTGCCCGAAGGGCCCCCTTTATGGATTTGCGGCGATTGCCATACGGGTAACCTTGGCCCAGTGGCCAATACCTCGGGCCAGGTTGAGATTCAGATACGAGACCTTGATCAATCTGTCATCGGAAATCCAGCACATGATCTCATTCGTTTGGGTTTGTCCTTCGCATCCGCGGCGCGAAGTTCCGACCTGCCAGGTGTGGCCACCGCCAAAATGCTGGAACAAATCATCGAGGGCTATGAAAGCGCTTTTGATGACAACTCTAAATCAGAAGAAGACAGCGCAACTAGGCCAGAATCGGTGCGGCTCGTTTTGCGGCGTGCCGTGCGCCGGTCCTGGCGTCATCTTGCCAAGGAATGCATAGGGGACGCCAGCCCCGACATTCCGCTCGGAAAACAGTTTTGGCCCATTTCGGAGAAGGAACAGACTGCTCTTAAAATTCTTTTCGCAAGCAAAGCAATGCAGCGCCTCGCGACGCTGCTGCGTTCTCGGGAAAGCGACGCGCCAGTTGATCTTCTCGATGCAGCTTACTGGGTTAAGGGTTGCAGCTCGCTCGGACGGCTTCGCTATGCGGTGTTGCTTGGCGTTGGAGAGAGCAACCCCAAAAATGCTGACTTTTGTTTAATGGATGTCAAGGAAGCGGTTGCCGCCGCGGCACCGCACTACCAGAATGTCAGTATGCCGCAGGATAACGCCGACCGCGTCGTCGAAGGTGCGCGCCACCTCGCGCCATTTCTTGGAGACAGAATGCAAGCCGAGCGATTCTTAAACAAATCGGTTGTTGTACGGGAGCTGCTGCCACAAGATCTTAAGATAGAGCTCGCAACCCTCACTCATGACGAAGCGCTAAAGACAGCTCGCTTTCTGGCAAAAATCGTTGGATGTGCCCATGCGCGCCAGATGGACCAAGCAGGGCACAAGAGTTGGCAGGCAGATTTACTGAAGAACAGATCGAAATCACTTGATGCACCGTCCTGGCTGTGGCGAAGTACGGTCGATCTGCTTGTTAGCCACGAGGGAGCTTATCTCGAACATTGCCGCAAATATGCCCTAGACAGTTTATGATGGCATCATATTGAGTGTATTCGCCGCCTTGGCTGATCCTGAGGGCTCGCTTTCCTCCTGGTTGCGCGCTATTTTAAGGTCAATGGTCTCCGCCAACTCAAAAGGGTTTTGCATGGCCGCCGCATCGACCGCCGCTCGCGGCAAATCCGCGCCAGGAAACCCGCAAAAAGCGACAGCGCAGGATATCTCCTTTAGCAAGGAAGAGGAGCTGACCGCCTATCGCAATATGTTGCTCATCCGGCGCTTCGAGGAAAAAGCTGGACAAATGTACGGCATGGGCCTGATTGGCGGCTTTTGCCATCTCTACATCGGCCAGGAAGCTGTCGTCACAGGTGTCCGGATGGCGGCAGTGGACGGCGATCAGACCATCACGAGCTACCGCGATCATGGGCATATGCTCGCGTGCGGCATGGACCCCAAATCCGTTCTGGCGGAACTGACGGGGCGCAAAAGTGGCGCCTCGAAGGGCAAGGGCGGCTCCATGCATATGTTTTCGAAGGCAAAAAATTTTTATGGCGGCCATGGCATCGTGGGCGCGCAAGTGCCGATTGGGAGCGGACTTGCGTTCGCCAATCTGTATCGCGGCAATGGCAATGTTTGCTTTACTTATTTTGGCGACGGCGCGGCAAATCAGGGCCAAGTCTATGAGAGTTTCAACATGGCGGAACTTTGGAAACTGCCTGTTGTCTATGTTATTGAAAACAACCGCTACGCGATGGGTACATCGGTCAGCCGGTCATCGGCGCTGACGGATTTTTCCAAACGCGGGCAATCCTTTAACATTCCGGGCGAGCAGGTCGATGGCATGGATGTGCGCGCGGTGAAAGCCGCCGCGATTCGTGCCGCCGAATGGTGCCGGGCCGGCAATGGGCCGATAATCCTCGAAATGCAGACCTATCGGTATCGCGGCCACTCGATGTCAGATCCGGCCAAATACCGCTCAAAGGACGAAGTCCAAAAGATGCGCTCCGAACACGATCCGATCGAACAAGTCCGGGCACGTCTCTTGGAGAGTCAACAGGCGAGCGAAGACGATTTGAAAAAGATCGACGCCGAGGTTCGTGCCGTCATCGCGGAGGCTGCCGATTTTGCCACGCATGAGCCGGAACCGGACCCTGCTGAGTTGTGGACGGATGTCCTCGTTTAGTTTTTGAATGCAGGACTTTGAACTGGGCGAGATAAGGACTTTAGATGGCGACGAATATTCTCATGCCCGCGCTTTCGCCGACCATGGAACAAGGCAAGCTCGCGAAATGGCTGAAGAAAGAAGGCGACGCGGTGCGCTCGGGCGATGTCCTCGCGGAGATCGAGACCGACAAGGCGACGATGGAAGTCGAGGCAATCGATGATGGCACGCTCGCCAAGATTCTGGTGCCGGACGGAACCGACAATGTTGCGGTCAATACGCCCATCGCGGTGATTGCCGGGGAGGGGGAGGATGCCGGAGCGGTGCGAGGCCAGGCGGTGTCGCCATCGGGCGCTTCCGGCGACAAGAAGCCCGTCGCGCCGAACGGGGGTGATACGGAACCCGCCGCTACGGGCAATGACTCAGGGACAGCGCCAAAGCCAGCGAGCTCTGACATCGCTGCGCCTCGCGACTCCACAAAAGAGACCGTGCCCGAAATTCCCGAGGGCACAGCCATGGTCATGCAGACCGTGCGCGAAGCCTTGCGCGATGCGATGGCCGAAGAAATGCGTCGCGATGACCGTGTTTTTATTATTGGCGAAGAAGTGGCGGAGTACGAAGGCGCTTACAAAATCACGCAAGGTTTGTTGCATGAGTTTGGCGCCAGACGGGTCGTCGATACGCCAATCACGGAGCATGGCTTTGCCGGACTGGGCATCGGTGCCGCGATGGCGGGTCTGCGCCCCATTGTCGAATTCATGACATTCAACTTCGCGATGCAGGCGATGGACCAGATCATCAATTCCGCCGCCAAGACCCGGTATATGTCCGGCAGCCAAATGGATTGCCCAATCGTGTTCCGGGGTCCCAATGGCGCCGCCGCGCGGGTGGCCGCGCAACATAGCCAGGATTATGCCGCGTGGTTTTCACATATCCCAGGGCTGAAAGTCGTCATGCCCTTTACTGCGGCCGACGCCAAGGGCCTTTTGAAGAGCGCGATCCGCGACCCGAACCCGGTCGTTTTTCTGGAAAACGAAATCCTTTATGGGCACAAATTCGAGGTGCCGCAGTTCGACGATTTTTTGGTTCCGATTGGCAAGGCGCGGATCGCCCGCGCGGGCAAGGATGTCACGCTCGTTTCCTTCGGCATTGGGATGATGCACGCCTTGAAGGCGGCGGAGGTACTGGCGGGCGAGGGTATCGAGGCCGAATTGATTGATCTTCGCACGATCCGGCCGATGGACACCGGAACAATTGTCCAATCGGTCAAGAAAACCGGCCGCTGCGTCACCGTTGAGGAAGGCTGGCCGCAAAGCGGGGTCGGCGCCGAGATCATGGCGAAAATCATGGAAGAGGCTTTCGATTATCTCGATGCGCCGGTGATACGGATCACCGGCAAGGATGTCCCTTTGCCCTATGCGGCGAATCTCGAAAAGCTCGCCCTGCTGAATGCGGAAGAGATTGTCGCGGCGGCGAAAGCAGTGCTGTATCGTTGAGCTACAAAAAGATGTGAGCCTTTCATGCCGATCGATATTTTGATGCCCGCGCTTTCGCCAACCATGGAAAAAGGCAATCTTTCCCGCTGGCTTAAGAAAGAAGGCGACACGATCAAGGCGGGTGATGTGCTCGCCGAGATCGAGACCGACAAGGCGACCATGGAAGTGGAAGCTGTTGATGAAGGCGTACTTGCCAAAATTGTGGTGCCGGATGGAACGGCGGACGTGCCGGTCAACAATGTCATCGGGTTGATCGCGGGCGAGGGGGAAGACGCAAAATCCGTCGCAAGCGGGCCTGTGCCAGCAAATGAAAAAATTCCCGAGGCGGCGCCAGCAGCACCAGCTGCCGCCCCGCCCATCGCTCCAGCGCTCAACGGAGAGGCCGGCCCGCGCATCTTCGCCTCGCCGCTGGCCCGCCGGATTGCCAAAAAGTCCGCGCTCGATCTTGCCGCGATACAAGGCTCTGGCCCGCATGGCCGCATCATTGAGCGGGATGTGAAGGCGGCGCTTGCGCACGCTCCAACCGCACCGCGCATCCAAGACACGAAGGCACCCTCCGCGCCATTGCCAACGCCCGGGCCGCCGGATGAACTCATTAGGCAAAATTTTGCCGCTGGCTCGTTCGAGGAAATTCCGCACGACTCGATGCGCAAAACCATCGCGCGCAGGCTGGTTGAAGCGAGCCGTACGATTCCGCATTTCTATCTGACCGCCGATTGCAACATCGACGATCTGATGAGTTTGCGCGAAGCAATCAATGACGCCGCTCTTCAGGACACGGAGGGTAAGCCGTCTTATAAAATCTCGGTCAATGATTTCATCATCAAGGCGCTCGCCGTGGCCCTCATCCGTGTCCCCGACGCTAACGTGACTTGGACCGAGAGCGCCATGCTGAAACATAAGCAGGCCGATGTCGGGGTTGCAGTGGCGATTCCTGGCGGTCTTATCACCCCCATCGTCCGTGCCGCCGAGACGAAAACCCTGTCGGTGATTTCGCGCGAGATGAAGGATTTCTCCAACCGCGCGCGCGCCCGCAGGCTACGCCCGGAAGAATATCAGGGTGGCTCGACGTCTGTGTCCAATCTTGGCATGTTTGGCACAAAGAGCTTTTCGGCCATTATCAATCCGCCGCAAGCGACGATCCTTGCGGTGGGGGCTGGCGAGACGCGTGTCATCGTCAAGGATGGTACGCCTGCCGTTGCGACTGTGATGAGCGTGACACTGTCCTGCGATCACCGCGCGGTCGATGGCGTCTTGGGTGCAAAGCTCCTCGCCGCGTTCAAAACTCTGATCGAACACCCGGCTGGGATGCTTGCGTGATGCTTTGTTTCGCAGACCTTCTAGGAGTTGCCGCCCATGGCTGACTCCTACGATATTCTCATCATCGGCGGTGGACCCGGCGGCTATGTGGCGGCGATCCGCGCGGCGCAGCTTGGTTTCAAGACGGCCGTCGTCGAGCGTGAGCATCTTGGCGGCATCTGTCTGAACTGGGGCTGCATTCCTACCAAGGCCTTGTTGCGATCGGCGGAGATCTATCACACCCTCAACCGGGCCAAAGAGTATGGCCTGACGGTGGAGGGCAAGATCGGTTTCGATCCCACGGCTGTCGTCAAAAGATCGCGATCCGTGTCGGCGCAATTGAACGCTGGCGTCGGCTTTTTGCTCAAGAAAAACAAAGTCGATGTGATCTGGGGCGAGGCGGCGATCACCAAACCCGGCGAGGTTTTGGTCACTGACCCCAAAAAGCCTGCGATGCAACCATCGAACCCCGTCCCCAAAGGCATCCTCGGCGCGGGAGCTTATCTGGCCAAACATATTATCATTGCGACCGGCGCGCGGCCACGCGTCCTGCCGGGCATTGAGCCGGATGGAAAACTCATTTGGACGTATTTCGAGGCCATGGTGCCGGAGAAATTTCCAAGCTCACTCGTTGTCATGGGTTCAGGCGCGATCGGAATCGAATTTGCCTCTTTCTTTCGAAGCATGGGCTCAAAAGTCACCGTGGTTGAAATACTGCCGGAAATTCTCCCGGTCGAAGATGCGGAGATTGCGGCGTTGGCCCGCAAACGATTTGCAAAGCAAGGCATCGAAATTTTAACTTCGGCCAAAGTGACGAAGGTTGAGAAGCAACACGACGGCATTGCCGCCACGGTTGAAGACACCCGTGGGACGCGGGTGCTCGAGGCCGAGCGGATGATTTCCGCCATTGGAGTTGCTGGCAACATAGAAAATCTTGGGCTTGAGACGCTTGGCGTTAAGATTGAGCGCGGGATTGTCGTGACGAATGGAAGAGGGTGCACCAGCGTGCCAGGGCTCTATGCGATCGGCGACGTCGCGGGTCCCCCCATGCTCGCGCATAAGGCCGAGCATGAAGGGGTCATTTGCGTCGAAGCAATCAAAGGGCTTGAGCCGCATCCCTTGGACAAAAGAATGATTCCCGGCTGCACCTATTGCAATCCGCAGATAGCATCCGTTGGCCTCACCGAAGCGAAGGCTAAAGAGCTGGGCTTTGACGTCAAAATCGGCCGCTTTTCTTTCATCGGCAATGGCAAGGCGATCGCGCTTGGCGAGCCGGATGGGCTCGTAAAGACGATTTTTGACGCCAAAACCGGAAAGCTTCTCGGCGCCCATATGGTTGGGGCGGAGGTGACGGAGCTGATCCAGGGTTTTGTCATCGCCATGAATTGCGAGACGACCGAGGTGGAACTCATCAATGCGATTTTCCCGCATCCCACCCTGTCGGAGACGATGCATGAGAGTGTCCTTGATGCTTATGGCCGCGTCATCCATATGTGATCTGGAGGCGGGGTCGGACTGCCCGCGAAAAAGGTATTTCATAAATGTCTGATGCCGTGGATCTCGCCGATGGAAGCCATGGAGAGGACATACGGCCGCGCCATCCCGAAAAGGCGCACCGGCCCGATCAGCCGGTGGCGCGCAAGCCTGCATGGATTAGGGTCAAGGCGCCGGGCTCGGCGCAATGGGCCGCGACGCGGGCCATTGTCAAGGAGCATGGACTTGTTACCGTTTGCGAGGAAGCGGGCTGTCCCAACATTGGTGAATGCTGGGAGAAAAAACACGCGACCTTCATGATCATGGGCGACACATGCACGAGGGCTTGTGCTTTTTGCAATGTCAGAACAGGGCTGCCACGGCCGCTCGATCCCGGAGAGCCCGCCCGTGTCGCCGCGGCGGTTCAAAAGCTGGAGCTTGCCCATGCCGTGATTACATCGGTCGATCGCGATGATCTGAACGATGGCGGGGCAGGGCATTTCGCATCCGTTGTGGCGGCGATCCGCGCGGCAAGCCCAAACACCACAATCGAGGTTCTAACCCCGGATTTTTTGCGCAAACCGGGCGCCCTCGAGACGGTCGTCGCGGCCAAGCCCGATGTCTTCAACCACAATCTTGAGACAGTACCCTCCAAATATCTCGAGGTGCGTCCCGGCGCGCGTTATTTCCATTCAATCCGGCTTCTCCAGCGGGTGAAGGAACTCGATTCTGGAATGTTTACGAAGTCGGGAATGATGCTGGGACTCGGCGAGGAACGAAATGAGGTGTTGCAGCTGATGGACGATCTGCGCACCGCCAGCGTCGATTTCTTGACCATTGGCCAATATCTCCAGCCGACGAAAAAGCATCACGCAGTTGTCCGCTTCGTGCCGCCGGATGAATTTGCATCTTACGCCGAAATTGCCCTTGCTAAGGGGTTTTTGCTTGTCTCGGCGTCGCCCCTGACGCGATCTTCCCATCACGCGGGCGCGGATTTCGCTCGGTTGAAAGCGCGGCGCCTCGCCTTGCGGGATGAAGGCTGAGCGGCTAGACCATGGGGCGCGAAGCGAACCTCGCTTCGCCGGGCCGCGACAAGTCCGCCTGACGGCCGGGCGCTTTTTGTATCTGTCACATTGCGTGAATGGGCATGCCTTCTTTCAAAACCACGCATCGGGTTCATCATACCGCCTCGGAAATGTTCGAGCTTGTTGCCGATGTCGAGTCCTATCCGCGTTTTGTGCCTCTTTGCCGCAGTCTGCGCGTTCGCAAGCGGCATGAAGCGGGGGACAGTTTAATCCTCATTGCCGACATGGAGGTCGGCTATAAGGCCCTCCGCGAGACTTTCACGAGCCGCGTCACTTGCGAGCGGCCAGAGCAGAAGATTCTCGTCGAATATATAGACGGACCGTTCGAGCATCTCGAAAATCTGTGGCGCTTCCACGAGTGTGACGGCGGGAAAACCAGTCTTGTTGAATTCCGTATTGCTTATGAATTCAGAAGCCGTGCGCTCGGTCTCATTATGGGCAGCATGTTCGACACGGCTTTTCGCAAGTTTGCGGTAGCATTCGAGGATCGCGCCGATGTTGTTTATGGCAAGGCGTCCTAAACGTTAAACGCCTTGAACGGCTTCCACGAGCAACTCAATCGCCGCCATAACCGCCGCGAAACGCACTGCATCACGGCCAAGGTCACCGAAGCGCTTTTCGAGGGTGATGATCGCACCATCCCGCCTCGCCATGCCAAAATGGACGAGGCCTACGGGCTTTTCAGGCGTCCCCCCGCCAGGCCCCGCTATTCCGGTAATCGAAAGCGCGATGTTTGCCTTGGAGTGTAAGAGTGCTCCGATCGCCATCTGCCGTGCGGTTTCGCTGCTAACCGCACCAAACTGCTCCAAAATTCGTGATTCCACCCCAAGGGATTCTATTTTCGCGGCATTGGAATAAGTCACGAAGCCACGCTCAAACACGTCGGATGATCCCGGAATGGCGGTGATCAAGGCCGCTAGGAGGCCTCCGGTGCAGGACTCGGCGGTGGCAACAAAAAATCCGGCATCACGGCAGGTGGAAATAAGGGCCGCTGTGCGGCTGAGGGATGGCTCAGAAAACATGCGTGCTACCGCTACGGCCGCACCGACAAGCAAAGCCACCGGATGAAGACGCGCATTTTTGTTGAACGTGCCGCTGTTCCCGCTGGATTGCTCAGCTACAGAACTTCAGTCCCATCTTACCAATAAGTGGCGAGGCCTTGCTGAAAAATTGCACGGGCAACGCATTAGCTTTTTCAAATATGTCAATTCTTACGTTTGGATCCATGAGCATCATGGATATGCGATCTTGTTGTCGCCAGCATCTTGCCACTAAAGCCACGTGAAAACTTCTAAAACGCGCTTTAGCTTTGCCATACCTACAACAAATTAAAATTTAATAAGTCATTATCCAGAAAATTGGAGAAACAATAAGACTTTATATCTATGTATATAGGTAATAAAACAAATATAACTCTCATATACAGTACTGTATTATTTCTAGAGAACCGAGGATGGAATAAATGTCTGTTATTCAAACTGTTCCATCTATGGAAAACGGCCCGTATCATTTGGATATGACTGGTTCTTTCTGTCTATTATACCACGCAGTATTTAACCTGAGTTTCTGTATTTTAACGGTTTTGACCGCGCATTCGCGGTTTGGTGAGAAACGGATCGCCGATCGAGCATCAAGAAGAAGCCAGGCAGTGACGAGAGACAAGTTGATTTCGACTCATGTGTCTCTATCTGTTTAAATGTGTAATATACACTGCTATCAGTCGTCACTAATCAATAATTACAAAAAAGGACCGTCTGCGATGACCCACTTCCCCACCTGCTTGTTCCGCCCGGCCCATCTATGGACTCGGCGATTAATCGGATATTCCCACGTGTACCGCCAGGCGTTACTGTTATTCATTTTTTGTGCCACCCCCGCTTTGAGCACGCCAATTATTCTTAATCTTCCGTCCACCGCAGCGCCCGGCAATATCGTAAGCCTCGAAGGAAGCGGATTTGGATCTTCGCCAAGAGTCTATTTCCGTCCCTTTACTTCAGCGTCGCCGATTCCCGTAAAAATCATCAAGGGGGATAACAACGTCGTTGCTTTCCAAGTACCGAAGACCCAAGCGTTCGATGTCTATTATCTGGCTGTCTCTGACGGGACCGCGTGGAGCAAGACGTTCGGAGTAAATTACCCGCAAGCGGCGCAATTCGATAAGCCGGAAATTGCTCCCAATGACAGCTTCCGAATTTTCGGGCGTAACCTTTATGTGGCGCCGGCTTCGGTTACTGTAATGTTGGGGGATCAATCTACCGGGGCGATGATCGCCGCCAGCGTCGATCTTAGCAAAAGTGACCCCTATTCGCTGACGGTTATTGCGCCTGCTGGTGTCATCCCCGGCCACTGGTACCGTGCCAAAGTGATCAGCGGCTCAAATTGGACCTACACCAGCGACTGCGTGCTAGGGCACGCTACAAACGGCAACGATCATTTTCAGCTCAATGTGCCCTGGGGGAGGGATTTCGTTTACCAGAACGGCCCCGGCTACAATGGAACCGTCGATAACGCCGATCATCATATTTTCAACGTCACCAACGATCCTTTTATAACGCCTCACGCGAAGGGGGACGGAATCGCAGACGACCAGCCCGCGATCCAGGCCGCCATCAACTTCGCTGCAAAGCATAAGGGTGTCGTCTATTTACCAGCCGGAACATATAGGCTTGCCTCCCCTTCGGGATCGGGCCTCAACATGGCTTCGAACGTGGTGCTGCAAGGGCACAGCACCAGTGATACGACGATCCTGATGGGTCCCTCGTCAGCACAGCCCGCGTCATATTCCTTCTGGGGAATTTCGTGGTTGGCGGGCGCATCAATGTCCGGCTTGGCCGATCTCTCGGTTAAAAATATCGATACGCGCAGTCAGTCCGTTCGCAATATCGTCGCGCCTGGATCGACCAGTAAGCTTTTTCTCCAGCGCGTGAATTGGGACCTCGGCACCGGATTATTTCTCAGCATTAAAAATGCGGATAGACTGGTTATTACCAACTCCACGTTTCATCAAGCAATCAACAGCCAGCAGCCCGATCCCTCCCGCCCAGGATACAGCGGTGTAGGTCCGATTTGGTTTGAAAACCTAACGAACTTCACCTTCCAAAATAATACCATCTGGTGGGCCTCAGGAGGGAATGCCTTTCTCACCATGTATAACGGGTTGATTGAAAAAAATCATTTTACTCGAAGCGCGTCAGATAAGGTCACAGTCACAGCGGCCAATATCAATTGGTACAATACTGACCCGCAAAATGCGCCCATCAAGATAGGAGATTCGGTGACACGTCAGATGGGCCGCCAAATAGCCGTCGAATTCGCTAAAAATCTGGTCATCCAGAATAATATATTCGATGTTTCTGATGGATCATTTAAAAGTAACTCGAATGATGGTGAAACTATAAATAGCGAAGGTGGGGCTTATTCTAAATTACAACAAGATGTTGGGACCGTTACATCAGCTGATGCTACAACAGTAACTTCTGGTTCAAAGTGTGCGGGCACCTGCGCATGGAACTATTTAGCATCTTCAGCTTTCAATAGCGGTTCCAAGATTGCGATAGTCAGCGGAAAGGGGGCCGGTCAATGGCGGCAAATTACCAAGATCAACAATAATACTTTCACGATAAGTGGTTCTTGGGATATCATTCCGGCGCCGGGTGACAACTTTTCAATATTCGTGCCATCAATAGAGAATGGGCTTATCCGTTCCAATTTAATGCAGGACAATCCGCGCGGGATTTTGTTGTATGCTGCGGGCTTTTATAATGTCTCTGTAGTAAATAATACTCTAAAGGATAGTGGGGGAATTTGGCTATTCAGTATCCAGGATACAAAAGCCTTGAGTTACGCCACACCTAAATTTGGATCTTACAGGAATATCGAAATAAATGGAAATTCTTTGCTAAATACAAAAGGTCTTCGTCCCGCTTATATCACTGTCGCTTCGGGAATGCGTGACCCGAACTATATCTGGGGCACGGCTCTGGACAGTATTGAAGTTCGTAACAATTCAATCACAGGCCTGCCAGGGACCCCAAGAGTTGACTATTCTGACGGCTATACGAACAATCTTCTTTACGCGGATCCCGACGGCCCTTTTTTGCCGAGCGGTGGTCTGGCTTATGGTATCGTCGGGACGATCTTTCAGGGAAATAATTGTACGAACTGCCCTGTATTTTTCTCACTAAGCACAGGCGTTTTGGACACGATCATATGGAACTCGAGCATCAATGGTACGCTGGCGGCGGGGACCCAAACTCCATCCATCAACGACCAAAGGATCTGGAATAATCCTTCTCCTTCCGCGGGAACAGTTGTTGGACACGATTAGCGGCTTGCCAATGGGATCTGTGGCACTCCGAACGGGTTCTGAGATAATGGCAGGCCCTAACGCATAACAAAATAACTGGCTCATGTTCCTTGCACAGGATCGAGAGCCGTTTCATGGCAGGAAGGACATACCGGGTTCGTCCGCTGTCGATATAACCGGCTCTCCGTTCAATCTGTGCAGTTTTCATCGAGCAGCGCTTCCGCGCTCACGATATCCGACGGCGACGCGCCGGAATCGTTGGCCAAAAGATAGAAACCCGTCTTCCCATTGTCGAATTTCGCTCCCACGACAGCCAGCGTTTGGCTCGCCATGGAAAATTTGCCCGATGGAAGGCCACGGGCGAGTAGTTTGAATGGATCCGCCTGGGCTAAGTTATCCGCCTCGATTTTCATTGCGACAAATCTGTGCCCCAGGAGTTTCGAGTGAAGCAAGGACCAAGTTCCTCGAATACCTGCCCGCTGGCGGTACAAAAATTCGGTGACCTCCGGGGAGATGCAGGAGACATGAATATGGAGCTGGTCCTGGCTGCGGCTGACAGACGAATTGATGGCCATGCCGATCTTCTCACGTGGCAGCTGTCGGTGTGCCCCGTACTCAACAAATCGGCGGGCGTTCCAAGCTGCCTCCCAATAATTTGGGGTCGTGTCCCTTAACAGGTCCGGGCTTTCGATGCCCGATATGCGCGTAGTTGGCACAACGACGATATGGGTGGCTATCGACGGCGTTTGCACAACGGCAAAGCCATGCTCTGGACCTTTGGGGATGTTGACCTCGGCACACGGGAACGCCATACCGACACTTTGGTAGGCGGGCAGACAAATATTGGAGACGATGATCCACAGGCCATTCCGGCTGGCGGCCTTCACGGAATGCGGCAGGCCCGCAACCGTGCCAAGGATTAACCCTATCATTGCTGCAACACAGATAACTTTGCGCAAAAGGAACCTTTCGAAAACGGTGCTCATGCCGGATCAGATCCGAGACAATCCAAACATTCTGACTGGAAACCGAAGAAAGATTTCCGTTCGAACTGTTGGACAAAATTCGAATCCGCTATCCGTCTTTGCGCCTTCAAAAGCGCTATGTGATGATCGTATTTTGTTGCGATCCCGGAACCGCCCAAAAAGCAGCGAAAATGATGCCGCAAATAGGTGTGCCGCCATTTTTCATAATCCGCTGGTGACACAATAATAGGAAAAACTCCGCCTACTGCCGGAAGGGCCCATGAGAAGTTCGATTTAGCGTTCGAGTACTTCGCCTGCAAGGGGAATATAGCTAGTGGGCTGTCCGAGATCATTATCCCATTTGGGTCTCGTATTCGAGAAATGAGATAATTAAACCAGACGAGCCAGAGACACTCTTATTTTTTAGCTGCTCCCTGTGCATCGCAAACTTGGCGCTATGAAACTTGGCGCTATGAATGGGTCCGGAGTCTAGCTAGTTGAACTACCGAAGTTACTCGTCACAAATTGAGCCAGCCCTCTGGCCGCCATGTGGCGCGGAATCGAGACTGGAACATAATTGCGGAGTAAAAGTATTTTCCTACTGCGAAGGAATGGGGCAAGTCCCAGGGGCGGGCAAACGATCAGTCTCGCTGAGGGCAGGTGCGGGTGCCAGAGCTAACGATCACTGCCAGCCAGGTTGGGGCCCGAAGGACCGGGGCCTAGCCCGACCAGATTGTGTCATTAAGCTTGATCTACACGATTGCTTCATTAACCTCGATATCATACAAGCTGTTCATCAAGAGGGTCCATGGGGGTCATTGCCATGACGACATCAAGCCATACCCAGAGTCCTCTTGGAGTATTCGATGATACGCGTTATGCGCAAATAGCGGTCCAGCGCGCGAAGGAATACCAGAGCGCCGCACCCTTTCCAAACATCTGCCTCGACAACTTCCTCCCAAGCGACTTAGCGCACGCGCTCGCGTCCGCCTTCCCCAAACCCGAGGACATTTCCTGGGTCGAGCGCGATAACAAGAACAATCGCCGGCGCTTTCAGCATGATGAAACAAAGCTCCCGACACTCCTCCGCGAGATGCTGCGCGAGTTCAACTCGCGTCAATTTACGCTTTTCATCGAGACCTTGACTGGCATCGAGTGCCTTCTTCCCGACCCCTATTTCATTGGCGGCGGGGTGCATATAAGTTCGACCGGCGACTTCCTGAATATCCACGCCGATTTCAACTGGCACCACAAGCTGCAAGCCTATCGGCGCGTGAACGCCCTCCTTTATTTGCCCGAGCGCTGGGAGCCTGAATGGGATGGCGCCCTCGAATTCTGGGATAAGGACTTGACGGTCCCCGTCGTGTCCAATCTCCCGCAATTCAATCGCCTCGTCATTTTCTCAACCGGCGAACATTCGAATCATGGCCAGCGGCTACCGAACAAATGCCCCGTGGGGGTGCAACGCAAGGTGCTCAATCTCTATTATTACACGGCGCATCGCGACGACGGCGACATCGACGATCCTCACTTCACGCTTTATAAGTCCACGGGCTCGCCTGGCGAGACCTTTGACGGCAAGGTGACTCCTCCCATTTCGCGCTCGCCGAAAGATTCGCCCGTGGCTATGGAGCTCGGCCACGAATACCGGAACTCGGGTGCCGCGCAAAATGGTTGACAATCTAGTCGTGGGACGCTGCTTGCGGCCGGCCGGAGGAATATGGGCATGCTAAATCCCAAGCCCATATTGGAATGCGTGGCACCTTCGAAAATCCACTATTCAAAGCCATCAATAACCGACCTTGAAGTGCGGTATGTGACCGATGCGGCGGCAACTGGATGGGCGGAGCATTGCTACGACTATGTGGAGCGGGTTGAGAAAGAATTCGCCGAGTGGCTGGGTGTGAAGCACGCAGTCGCCACGTCCAGTGGGACCGGAGCGCTGCATTTGGGCCTCGTAGCACTAGGCATTGGGCCGGGTGACGAAGTTATACTTGGCGACATCAATTGGATCGCCCCAGCGGCGCCCGTCGTCTATCTTGGCGGGAAGCCGGTCTTTGTTGACGTGCTTGAGGACACGTGGTGCCTTGACCCCGAAAAAGTAGAGGCTGCGATCACGCCGAAGACCAAGGCGATCATAGCAGTGCATCTCTACGGCTCGGTCGCCGACATGGATGCGATCCTCGATATCGGCCGGCGCCACGGCGTACCGGTCATCGAGGATGCCGCCGAAGCCCTGGGGTCGCGCTGGAAGAATGGCAAACGGACTGGGACGATGGGGGTCTATTCGGCCTTCTCGTTTCATGGCTCGAAGACGATGACGACGGGCGAAGGGGGCATGTTCGCCACCGACGACGCACAGCTTGCGCGTAGCGTGACGGCGTTGAACGCACTTGGCCGCGCTCCGGATCAGTCGAAGCAATTCTGGCCCGACATGATTGGCTACAAGTACAAAATGTCAAACATCCAGGCAGCGCTCGGCTGCGCCCAGCTCAGCCGTGTGGAGGAACTCGTTGCCCGGCGGCGGGAAATCATGCTCGCCTATAAGGACCGCCTCGCCGATCTTCCGCTGGCGCTCAATGTCGAGCCCAAAGGCACGGCGAACGGCTATTGGATGCCGACGATCGTTGCAAACCGCGACGTGTCATTCGATCGTGAATCCTTGCTCAACGATATGCGTGCGCATAATATTGACGCGCGCGTTTTCTTCTGGCCGCTTAGCATGCTGCCGATGTTTGAGGATAAGCCCGAAAACGAAGTGAGTTATTCGCTTTATAAGCGCGCGATCAATCTGCCTAGTTATCACGACATTCGCGAGGATGAGATCGACCGGGTGTGCGAAGTCCTCCGGCGGCATATATGACGGGCGCCCTTTGGACACCGGCAGGCTGTGGAAGCGGGATTTGCCTTGGACGCAGTTGTTTCACATGAGCGAGCTGCGAAACAATGACGTTCTCGGAGCCAGACAAAGAGCTACTCGAAGAAGCATTGGGCCAAAAGCGGGTATATTATGAAGGTTCTCATTCTTGCCGGCGGTTCTGGCACACGTCTGAGTGAAGAGACAAGCATTCGTCCCAAGCCGATGGTCGAAATAGGCAATAAGCCAATACTTTGGCATATCATGAAATCCTACGCTCACTTTGGCCTGACCGAATTCGTTATCTTGGGGGGGTACAAGGTTGAAGTGATCCGGCAGTACTTCCTTAACTACACCCGCGTCTCATCCGATTTTACCATCGATTTGGCCACGGGCGACATCGTCTGGCTGCGTGCTGCTGCGGAGCAGTGGCGGGTTACCGTTCTGGACACGGGACTCGATACCATGACGGGTGGTCGCATCAAGCGGGCGCAAGACGTTATTGGGAACGAGACGTTTTGCCTAACCTATGGCGACGGTGTCGGCGATGTGAACATGACCGACCTGCTAGAGTTTCATCGCCGATGCGGTGTCGCATGTACGGTGACGGCGGTGGTACCGGCAGGCCGCTTCGGCGTCCTAGGGCTCACACCCGACAGCAACATGGTGACTGCGTTTCGTGAGAAAGACAGTGGCGATGTCGGGCTTGTGAATGGAGGGTTCTATGTATGCGAGCCATCTGTGTTCGACGTGATCGACGACGATCTAACAGTGTGGGAGCAGCAGCCGATGAGCCGCCTCGTCGAACGAGATCAGTTGGCAGCGTTCCGTCACAACGGCTTCTGGCTGCCTATGGACACGCTGCGCGACAAGATGGTCCTGGAACAGCTCTGGGGGAGTGGCAAGGCGCCCTGGAAAGTGTGGGACTGACACCATAGGGCCATCGCGGGGCAAGGCGAGGCGCCTGTTCCCCTCATGATAAAAAGCTCTGCGAGGATCGAAATCGAGCGGGGCACGATTTCGAGGAATTGGGTTTCCTCCTCGTGCCGAGGGGTGGTAGTGTAGCGCATGAAGCGAAGCGGCATAACAACCAAAGTTTCTCAGACGCGGCCTAGTTTCGGCGCAGCGGTTATCCGCACAACCTGCCGCGGTTGTGGCGGCGCCAATGTTGCAACGGTGTTCGCCGATTTGGGTATTCAGCCACCCGCCAACTCGTACTTGCGAAGCGCTGAGGCCAGCCAAGATGAGCGTGCCTATCCGCTGCGTGCTCTCGTGTGCGCCGATTGCTTCCTTGTTCAGGTCGACACCGATGTCCCTCGCGAGGAACTCTTCTATGATTATGCGTACTTCTCGTCGTTTTCGGAGAGCTGGCAAAAACATGCCGAGGCATATGCCGCGATGGCGATTGCCCGGTTTGGTCTTGATCGTGCGAGTTTTGTTGTGGAGGTTGCCAGCAACGATGGCTATCTCCTGAAAAACTTTGTTGCAGCCAGCATTCCTTGTTTGGGGATCGAGCCATCGGATACCGTTGCGGCCGCAGCCTCCCGCATCGGCGTTCCGACACAAGTCTCATATCTGGACCGGGAGGTCGCCGAGGCAGTCGTTGCAAGGCAGTGCAAAGCCGACTTGGTCGTCGCCAACAACGTGTGGGCCCACGTTCCAGACCTCGATTCGTTCACGGCAGGTCTGGCGGTGCTGCTCAAGCCGGAGGGAATACTTACAATTGAAGTGCAGCACCTTCTGCCACTTATGGAGCATGTGGAGTTCGATACGATCTACCACGAGCACTACACCTATTTCTCATTGCTCGCAGCAGAGCGCTTGCTCGCGCGCCATGGGCTGAAAGTCTTCGACGTCGAGCAGATCAGTACCCACGGGGGTTCGCTGCGTTATTACATTGTCGATGCCAACCGGAAAGATGTTGCGGAGGGCAATGGACTTCTCAAAGTGCGCGCGGATGAGGCTGCGGCGGGACTGGATATACTCGAAACATATTCGAAGTTCGCGGCCCAGATTCCAGTGTGCCGAGACGCGCTTCGCGCCTTCCTCACCGATGCCAGATCTGCCGGAAAGACAGTTGGCGCCTACGGGGCTGCGGCCAAGGGAAACACGCTCCTAAACTACTGCGGCATTGGAACCGAGGATATCGCGCTGGTCGCAGATCGCAATCCACACAAGCAGGGCCAGCTGCTTCCGGGCAGTCATATTCCAATTGTGGCGCCGGAGGTGTTGATGGACGCGAGGCCAGACTTCATCCTGATTTTGCCCTGGAACCTGAGACTTGAGATTATGAGCCAACTCGCCGGCATTCGCGAATGGGGGGGGAAGTTTGTGACGCCGGTTCCCACAGTCCAGATCTGGGCCTGACGCTTTGCGCATAGGGACCCTCTTGCGGTGTAGAGGACACCGGATTAAGCGGCTTTTCGCTCGCTTTCCGCGTGAGAAATCTGGTCTTGGAGATGAGCTCGGTCTTTCGCGTTTCAAAGCAAATTTCGAGGCTCAAACAGGTCAAGCTGTGCACCTTATTTGGTGTTAGCGTGGCCTGCTAGGCGTATCCGCTACCGGAAGCGCTTGGTGCAGCCCGTGCTCGACCGAACAAAAAATGACGTTTGGTGATGGTGCGCGCGGCCGCCTTTCTGGACGGGGAAAGCTGATGTCAATGCCAACACGTGCATTAAGGGATGAGGGCGACAATTCGATAACTGCCAGCGATCGACCACTGGTCGCCGTGTTGACGCCCGTGTATAATGGAGGGAAATATTTAGCCGAGACGATGGCGTGCGTCCAGGCGCAAACCTACCCCAATCTGGTTCATGTCGTGTTGGACAATGCGAGCACGGATGCGACGCCAGAGATCATTTCGCGGTATCTGAACTCGCGCGTTCCCGTAGTGACGAAACGCAATTCCGCGCTGCTGCCGCAACGTGAGAACTACAACGCGACGGTAGCGCTCGCCCCAGCTGACGCGCGCTACCTGAAGATCCTGGCGGCCGACGACCTTATGCGCCCCGACGCCATCGCGCGACTTGTCGATGTCTGTGAGCGCAACCCAAACGTTACCATTGCGAGCTGCCTCGATTGTTACAACGGAACCGTACGTTCAATTGATCTCGACCCAACCAGAGAGACTCATCCGGGATGGGAGTTCGCGGAGCGCGCTGCGCTCTTGAGGGAGAATTTGCCCCCATATCACCATATTTTTTGGCGCAGGTCCGCCGCCCCGCCGGGCGACATCTTCACTTTGCCCTTCCATGCCGATGCGGATGCGTTCCAGCACCTCTGCCGGGCAGGGGACGTCGGTTTTGTCTTCGAACCGCTCGTCTTCACACGCGAGCACGAAGACACTGTGAGTGCCCAAGACGTGCGCTTGAAACTGCATTTCTGGAATGAGTTTCTTTTGTCCATGCACGAGGCAGAGCGGTTCGACGATGAGACCAACCGCCGCGGCGTGCGACGGGCGCTGCATCGCTATCTACGCTTCGTCATGCGCAGCGCGCTCAGCGGAGATTTGGCCGGAGCACGAGTCGCGCATGCGCGTCTGGGCGAGAGTGGATACGCAGTCGGGGTTTGGGAGTACGCAGCAACGCTATTGGGCTACCCGGCGTACTTCGTGGCCAAACTACGCAGGCTGATGCGTGCGAAGGCTGCCGTGCGCGGAAGGAATTTTGATGTGCAGGCGGAGTGGCAGACCTCTGCGCCTGGGCGGTCGGCGTCCAATATCTTTCGCACTCTTGGTTTGCGCTGAGCGGTGTCCGGCTCGGGCTCAGGCGGTGACAGTTCTCATTTGATGGTCCTGCAGCGGCGCCGCGCCCTTTCCCTGGCCGCAACCGAGACTTCGGCCGCATGGATCGCCTTAAGATGCACGCCACTGTTAGCGTTCATATCACAATATATGACGCTGTCAGGGACGTTAGCCGCTGTGAGGGAGGCGGGTAGCGATTTCGGGGGAGCGAGATGATTCATGGGAACGATCGGGAACACTCTCTCCAGGCAGCAATCGATGGGCCGGTGCAGATTTCGGTACTGATCCCGACTCGAGAGCGGCCGGAGCAGCTCGATGCCTGCCTTCAGAGCGTACTGGCCAGCAATCATAGCTCCTTCGAGGTTATAGTCATCGACCAGAGCCCCCAGCCCTATATGGGTATCCGAGACCCTCGCTTGCGCATCCATCACAGCCGGGTGCGGGGAAAGTCCGCGGCGCTCAACGCGGCCATAGAGCACGCCTCCGGCCGCCTCTTCGCCTTTACTGATGATGATTGCACAGTGTGCCCGGACTGGCTGACGCGGGGTCACGAGCTACTGGAAGCGCGGCCGGAAGTTTACCTGGTCTACGGGGCGCTTTTGGCCATCCCGCACGACCCCAGCCAATGGTTCGTGCCAACCTTCAGTCCCGAGCGGCTGGAAGAGGTCTCTGGCACGGCCAGGGCGCGGCTGCGGGGAGGCGCCGGCGCCAATATGTTCGCGCGCCGCGGGCTCTTCGAGCGGATCGGCGGATTCGACGACGCCATTGGTCCTGGGGCCCCATTCCGAAGCTGCGAAGAGTATGACATTTACTACCGTGCGCTGCGTGCCGGGGTGAAGGTTGTGCGGGACCCCGATAACGGAGTCCTGCATTGGGGCAAACGGTCCTATGGCGATGGTAGCGGGCTGCGGTTGATGCGCGATTACTCCTACGGCGAGGGTGCAGTTCTCGCGAAGCACATTCGGTCCGGTGACCTTATGGCACTCTGGATCTCGCTTAACATCCTCGGGGAGCAGGCCAGGGCGATCCGTTCCAGTCTTCGCCAAGGTAGCCGGATCGGGATTGACCGCGCCGCTTCCTGGCTTACCGGTTTCGGACGAGGACTGACGACGCCGGTGGATGTGTCCCGGCGCCTCTTCGCCAGCAAACCTGTCTAGAAGCGTGCACAACCTAAATCGAGTTACTGCCTAGGCGGCGAACACTGCGTGCCGCGGAGACGGACCGCGAGACCGGCTTTGTCCGGCATCAAATCCAATCAATTCAAAAGCCGCAATTCCTGGTCGATAACGCCATCCGCGACCAGCTTTTCGATATGAGCGATACGCTGATAGCGGGGGCCCTCGAACTCCTCCAAGGTCAGACTGGATGTGCGATAGGCATCATACAATTGCTTAGCCCCGCGACGCGCGTCCCATTCGGGCTGAAACGCGGGCAGCGCACGCGCGATCTTGTCAAAGTTGACACGGTAAGAGCGTGTATCGGGACCGGCTTCCGGCGCGTATTCGAGGCGGCAATCCGGGACCACTTCGGCGACAATTTCGGCCAGATCCCGGATTCGGTAATTATGGGCGCTGTGTCCAACATTGAATGCTTGATTGAAAATGACGTCCCTGGGAGCTTCGAGAGCGGCCAAGAACGCGCGCGAAAAATCCTCGATATGGACGATGGGCCGCCACGGTGTGCCATCGGATTTCAAATAGATCAGACCTTTGGTGACCGCCCACGCCACGAGATTATTCAAGACAATGTCAAAGCGCATCCGAGGGGACACACCGTAAGCTGTGGCCGGACGGAGATAAACGGGGCAGAAGTTCTCATCCCCGAGCGCAGATATGTCCCGCTCAGACCAGACCTTCGATTGACCATATGGCGTAACTGGATTGAGCGCACCCGACTCATCGATCATGTCGTCGCCAGCACGCCCGTAGTTGCTGCAGGAGGAGGCGAACAAGAACCGGCTCACGCCAGCCTCCTTCGCCGCCTTGGCGAGGCCCACACTCGCGCGGTGGTTGATCCTGTAGGTTAGGTCCGGATTGATATTGCCGAGCGGATCATTGGAAAGCGCAGCCAAATGGATCACTGCGCCGAAGCCGGCTAAGTCCGCTACAACCACGTCTCGTGTGTCTTTGCTGCTTGCGGGAACATCCATGATCGTGCCGCCGGCGGCGTAGGTGCAGCGCCGGTACAGATCACTGTCGTACCCGTGGACCTCATGCCCGGCCGCGCGGAGCAAGGGAACCATGACCGTGCCAACATAACCCAAATGACCGGTGACAAGAACCTTCATGCATAAGTTTCCTTGAAAGTAAATTATTATACAAAAGGATTAATTTAAGTGTGCTCACCAAACGGCCGCCGCCCCTCGGTATGTTCCATTCGAGCTCAAAGTTTCAAAATATATTCAGGCTCGATCCGGCCCCGAATGAAGTGGATGGCGGCTAACAAATTACCTTTGAGGCGTCCCCTCCGATCGGCGTATGGCTCCGGCCAGAAGCTCTTGATGGCATTGGCAGCGATATTGCGCCAGATTAAGTTCAAAGCAAACGCGGCGGGAACGGTTCCTTTTCTCATCAGGTAAACCGGGTTGGCCACCTGAGAATAGCCCAGTTTCACGCCGGCTTCCCGCCCCGATTTGGCGCCGAGATGAACGCCGACAAGTGTGTTCAGGCCGACAACACGGCCGAACTTTTTAAGTTGACTGGTGAAATCGATGTCCTCCTGCCATCCATAAAGGACAAGGCGTTCGTCGCAACGCAAATCGCCGATTTGAGTTGCCCGCACGGACATGTTGCACCCGTAGGCGCCGACATGGTCAGAGACCCAACGCGGGCGCTCGCGGCATTCAGCTTGACGCAGCAACGCTAGTCCCTCATCGAAGGTGTATCCAGAGTTGTGTGCTCCATCGGCAGCGGTTTCGCCCATGACAACTGCCCAATCCGGATGCGCGGTGAACCCCTCTTCAAGCCGCCGCAGATAATCGTCGGCAGGCAGGAAGTCGTCATCAAAAAACGTGATGATGTCGCAGCGTCCGAGCGCCCGTTCGATGGCCCGGTTTCGCTGGGCACACAGACCTGGACTTCCGAATACATAGGAAATAGGGAAGTGTTCGGGCTGGAACGCCTCCACATGGGTCGCATCAGGCGCCGAGACAATCACTTCGTCAGGCAACCTCGTCTGATGGCCTAAATGTTTCAATACCCGGCTCAGAAGCTCTTTGCGCTTGAGAGTCGGGATAATCACAAAAAGTCTCATGGTCTGCCAAATCCTACATAGGCATCAAAGATAAAAACAGCGACCGGAGAGTCCGCAATAATCGCTCGCGTGCGTTACGTCCGCTCCCTCGTATCTTAACACTATTTAATATTTTCAATGACATAAGGCATTATGTGTAGAAGATAATGTAATCGGGCTGTGGGATGATGGCAACAGCAGTGATGACTAAACTCTCCCCATCTCCGTGCCGCGCTGGGCACTGCTGCTTTCAAGGTTTACAAAAACAGGAATACGTGGAGTGACCAGCAGAGACTTTGCTGTCTGACGCGCAAGGGCTGAAACTGAAGGCCATGAAGGTCGACGTTGCGTGCGACGAGATGTCCGGCATTGGCCCGGTGGGTGAGCCTTTTCGCATAAGCACACCATCAGCTGCTTATGTGCGATCTCGCCTCAAGCGGAACATTGTCTCCTGCCCACGGCAGACGAGCATCCTCGATGGCTTGAAGTAAAGTGGAACGCCAGGCTGAGTTTGCGGAATTCCGGGAAAAGCGCGCACAACTTTTTTGAAGCGCCTCTAACCGCGACAGCCGTTCCTCTTGTCCCATATTGGCGAGGCACAGCATTCCCTCGGCAATTTCAGCCGAGTTTAAAGGGTCAACGAGAAGCGCCGAGTCGCCTGCTACCTCGTGCATAGCGCTCCCTATTGTCAGCAATGGAACAAGGCCATTGTAAATGGCTTCAGCCACAGGCAAACCAAAACCTTCGAGCAGGCTCGGCAAGACAAAGCCGCTAGCATGCCTATAGAGCCAACGAAGTTGGTTGTCATTCACATAACCCGGGATGATAACGCCGGGAACGCTGCCGGCAGCTTCAATGACGTCGTCAAATCCTGGTTCTGTGCCGCCACAGATGATGTAAGAAAATCCTTCATCAACGAGCTTGGATCGTGAGAAGGCTTCAATGGTGCGTAGGTAATTTTTCCTTAAACCAACGCTACCAACCGACAGCAAATATCGCTGCGAAGCAACCTCGAAAGGTTCTGCGTTACCACTGAAGATACCCTCACGTATCCCAGGATAGATCACACTCATAGAGCGATAATCATCGCCATACAATGACACGAAATTGTTCATGCTACACTTGCTAACAAAAATCAAAATCGGTTTTGCTTGTTTAATTTTCTTGAACGCAATCTCGTAAGTGGACCGGACCTTTCGACCATACAAATGAGAGTGTGTGAGAGGCCCCATGTCATGGCAGACCACGACGTCGCAAGGCTTTATCTCGTACAAAATGACTTCTCTTGGATCCGTGAAGACCATGGGTCTTGGGCATCGTACCAGCGGCGGCACAAACCATGATGAGCGCAATGCAACTCTAGCATTAACTTCGATTAGCGCCAGGCGGCCCAATACTCTTGAAACGCTGCGGCGCGGAAGCGATTTCGCGGGCATGCGCCAATACCACACATGTCGAATGAGGTCACCACAAGCCTCAATCACGTCTTGACCGATAAAATATTTTCCTGTGCTGTTGTTTAGAGCCAGTGTGAATTCAAAATCGACTTGGTTAGGTGCGTTCAGCATTAAGACGCCTCATAGGTAAGCGTCATCGTTCAAGGCCAAGATACGTCGATGCACAGATAAGATCTCTGAAACATCTTGTGGATCTCGGTGTGATGCAACGAAACTGAGTCAGGATCTCATACATGGTTGAGCAAATTGCGCCGATTGGCAGCATGTTTCCATAGGCTAGATTAACCTTAGCAGGAATTGATAGAACCATTTAGGTCATAGCGTGAGTTTAAATAGACTCCGGCGACGGCGTGGTTATGGATTTCTTCCAATTTGGCCGCGATGTCCGTGACCATCGCTTCTCGTTGTCAGCTATCTACCCGGAGAGAAGGGCAGTGATGATTCCCAAAAGCGCTTTTCCAGCGATTGGATGAGACCCTATTTTCATAAAATTTTAGCATCAGATCATCTATTTGACCCAAAATATTGGCAATTGCTGGGCGATGCGTGACCACATGCGGGCGGAATTGACCATCGCAGCCCTGACCATGGCCATCCAGCGGCAGAAGCCGCCGCCTGGCCTGATCCACCATTCCGATCGCGGCAGCCAATTTGCCACTGCCGATTACCGCAAGGTTCTCGGCGCGGCCGGGATGATTCAATCTATGAGCCGAAAGAGAAATTGCTGGGCGAAGCCGATTAGAGGCTCCGTCGAGCGAAGCTCGATGGAGTAATCGGCGGAGGGCAATGCACCGATGGAAAGTTGCTTCGGCACACTGAAAATTGAACTCGCGCAACAGGCTTGCTACCCAAACCGGGATGCCGCCTGGCACGACTTGTTCGCCTACATCGAAGGATATTACAATCGTCAGCGGCTTCATTCCGCTCTTGGTTATATCACCCCCGAACAGGCAGAACGCCAAGCCGCTTAATCAGGCGTCCACTAAAGCGGGAGAAGGTCACACGCAAACATTCAAGGCGTGCATACATCATTCCAAGCCAGATTGAGTGCTCGATATTGTCGTCATACTGCACGAACGCCTGCCCAGTGTTGTATGGCGGGTCGATATAGATGCACTTCACTTGCCCAGCGTAGAACGGCAACAGCGCCTTCAGCGCGTCGAGATTGTCGCCCTGGATCAGCAGGTTTCCCGCCGCCGGATCGCCCGCCGACAGCGCGGGGGCTTCCTCCAGCAGGCGGTATGGCACGCGTTGGGCGGCGCGGATATCATCGTCTCGGGTGAGCCAACTCAGGATGGGCATTCAACTCATCTTATCGTTCTGGGCCGTCCGCCGATCCGCCGCCGGCTTGCCGGTCGGCCGCACATATTCTTCCACCTTAACGACCGTCACAACGCCGCGCCGATGCTTTTCGATCGCCGACATGGTTTTCATGGCCGAATCGCGTGGCGATCAACTGCGGCATTAAGGGCGGAATGACTCTTTCCGCCAAGTTGTTTCGGGTGGCGCTGGAAGGAGAACAGCGTGCGAATTTCGGGGGGGCAGGGACGGAGGATCGACGGCAAGATAAAAGCGGCTCCCCGGTCATCATCCAAGTCCCTGACGGGACTTGTCCTTCTCCGGGCCGGTCGGTCGGGGGCGAGCCGTTTGGCAAGAATTTATCAACGATTCCAACGCCCTTTTCGGCACCCTAGCGGCCTTTTGGTAGGATTTGACCGGGAAAGGGGAAACGGGATCGCGCCCCTCTCTGTAATGGCTGCCAGGCTCCGCGCCCTTCATTTTTCGAAGCCCGCCGCGATGAAAGGTTCTGGTCAAAGGGGGGGCGATGCTAAGTTACATGTAACTATCTGTTGGAGACACGATCATGGCCTCTGCGTCAAGCCCCAAGCCGTCGCGCGTAAAGGTGCGCGAGCATCGCGAGCGGTTGCGCGGCCAGGGCCTGCGTCCGATCCAGATTTGGGTGCCGGACGTCCGCGCGCCCGCGTTCCGATCCGAGGCGCACCGCCAGTCGCTGGCCGTCGCGGCCAGTCCCCATGCGGCCAAGGATCAGGCGTTCATCGACGCGGTCTCGGTCTGGGGCGATGAATGAGGCGGGACGATATCTGGACCGTCGCCGGCGGCAAAGACTACGCGGGCACACCGCGTCCCGTCGTCATCGTTCAGGACGATAGCTTCGACGCGACGGACTCCATCACGGTCTGCGCCTTCACCACCGGCGAGACGGACGCGCCACTGTTCCGCCTGACCGTCGAGCCGAACCAGCGCAACGGCCTACGCACCGCCTGCCGCCTGATGGTGGACAAGATCACTACCGTCCCGAAGTCGAAGGTCGGCGCGCGGGTCGGCAGTCTCGATGACGAGGATATCCTGCGACTCAATCAGGCCGTGCTGGTGTTCCTTGGATTAGCGGTTTCTCCAAGAACCAAGCGGGAGGGGTGACGGGAGATGCCGCCGAACGTGCCCAGGTGTAGAATTGGGCCGTTCTGTTTGTCGGCAGTTCGCGCGATCCTGTCGGCATGACTCAACCGCGCACCCGAAATACAAATGCCCGTCCCGAGAATGCCGCTCTCGGCGATCTCCCCGACGATCTTTCCATTCAAATCGAACCCTGGCCGCGCATCGGCCGGCCATCCAAGCACGCCCTTGAGATTTGGCGCGTCACCGACGACTGGCCGGCGCGCGTTCCGGTCACGGACGCCGAAATCGACGTATTCGAGGCGTGGTTCCGCGACCTGTTCGACGAGTTCTTGGGGCCGGGCCGATGATTTGAGGGGATTGACGATATGACTGTACCACTGCGCGCCGCCCTTTACCTGCGATCTCGACAGCCCGGCAGGCCGAGCATGATGTCTCGATCCCGGACCAGAAGCGACAGGGCGAGGGTTACTGTCAGTTTCGCGGCTATCAGCTCGTCGAAACCTATGTCCCCTCCTTACTGGCATCTGTTTTTGCGCCAATTGCGGCGGGGCCATGACGCTGCGCACCGGCAAGGGCGGCCGCTATCGCTATTACACGTGTTCGATAAAGGCCCGGCAGGGCGAGACCGGCTGCAAGGGCCGCTCGATCTCGATGGAGAAGCTGGACAACCTTGTCGCCGGCCACATCGAGGACCGCTTGCTACAGCCGGAACAGCTCGAAGAAGTGCTGGCCTCAGTCCTCGATCGCCGCCAGGAGCGCACCGAACGCAGGCGCGAGCATATCGCCGAACTGAACAAGCGGGCGGCCGAAACAGAATTGCGGCTGAAGCGGCTCTATGACGCCATCGAGACCGGCGTCGCCGATCTGGACGATCCGGCGCTCAAGGAGCGAATCACCGTCCTCAAGGCGATCCGCGATCAGGCCCAAGCCGACGCCGATCACGCCCAAGCCATGACGGAAAGCGCGGGGCAAAAGGCAATCACGCCCGCCATGGTCCAAAAGTTTGCGAGGACGGCCCGCGAGCGGATCAGGATCGAAGGCGGCGGCTATCGCCGCGATCATCTCCGCGCGCTCGCCCAGCGCGTCGAGGTCGCGGACGGCGAAGTCCACATCATGGGATCGAAGGGCGATCTGCTCAGAACCCTTGCCGCCGCCTCGGGCGTAAAATCGGCTACGCCCGGCGTTCGCAGTTCTGTTCTGAATTGGCGGAGGGAGCGGGATTCGAACCCGCGATACGGTTTCCCGCATACACACTTTCCAGGCGTGCGCCTTCAACCACTCGGCCACCCCTCCGCTGTTCGTATTGCGTGACAAAAGGATAAACCTAGTGCCCGACTGTGCTACTCCGCTTCCGCGAGCGCCAAACCAAACGGCAACCAACTATAAGGCTGCACAAATTAAGCGCAAGCCGACGCTGCTATCCTCGCGCCCCAAAGGCGGTTGTGACTATTGTGTCATGGATAGCCTTGTCAGAACCGAGGTAGGTAACAGAAAAGACTCTCCCAATCAAACCATGCGAGCAAATCTTTGACCAACCTGCGACGGATTGGTGTATTCCTTCGCGTCAGAAGAATTTCGACCAGAATCCTGGAGGGGACGCGGCGGCAAGGACTTTCGTGGAGGGCTTCCAAATGCCGCGGAATGCCGCGCTCTAATATCGCCGTTGCACTGGATGGCATTGAATACTATGCCGCACTCTGGATCATGCCCCTATAATGTTCACATATTGATCTTGCGCTTGATCTTTGCATAGTTAGCTGAAAATTGGACGCCCTGTTTTATTCTTGATCAACATTGTTGACCGACGCCGTATTTTTGAAGGATACCGGGAAATGCCGGCCGCGTCATTACACGAATCCACGGGCCAAGGTTCTGGAGAGGCGATGCATATTCTTCATCTGATCAAGCATAGCCGGCATTGCAATGGGAATGTCAACGTTGCTGTCGACTTGGCGTGCGGACAAGTGCGAAAGGGACATCAGGTGGTCTACGCCAGCGCTGGGGGCCATTACGATACGCTCCTCGATGCGCATGGCGTGCACCGCGCAGAGATAAGCCAAGGCCAAGAGAGCAGTCCCTTGGCGCTCGCTCGCAGTGTCGCGGCCTTGGTGCGGTTGTGCCGGAAGTTTAAGCCGGATGTCATTCATGCGCACATGATGTCAAGCGCGGTTTTCGGTTATTTTGCCTCGAAGCTGACCGGCGTGCCGCTCGTGACGACTGTTCACAACTCTTTCGATCGCCATGCGATCCTCATGCGAGCCGGACGCGTCGTTGTTGCGGTGAGCAAAGCCGAACGGAATTTGCTTCTTAGCCGGGGATTCAAGCCGGACCAGGTTACGGTTGTCCTCAATGGACCCAACGGTTCGCCGCGCGAAAATTTTGGTATTCCAACCGATGTTGTGCTCGCCACGCCTTCGATTACTACCGTCTGCGGCTTGCATCCGCGAAAAGGCGTCCACGATCTCCTCGCCGCGTTTCGCCTGCTTCTCCCGGAGTTTCCAAACTGGCACCTCAATATTATTGGGGGAGGCCCGGATAGGGAGAAACTGGAAGCATTGGCGGGGGAACTTGGACTCTCTGGGTCAGCGCATTTCATTGGACCCGTCGAGGCGCCGCAGCCTTTGTTGCGGCAGTCGCAAATTTTCGTATTGGCCTCTTATGCCGATCCTTGCTGTCTTGTGATTCCGGAAGCGCGAGAGGCGGGTTGCGCGATCGTAGCGACCGCGGTAGGCGGAACACCAGAGCTTCTCGGTCATGGCGAAGCTGGCCAATTGGTTGAGCCCGGCCGGCCAGATCAGTTTGCCAAGGTTTTGCGCGAACTCATGCAAGACGAGGAAGCGCTGCGAGAATGGCGGATGAAAGCAAAGACGGGATCTGGCTATTTCACAGTCGAGCGCCTGGTCGACGATTACGACAAAGTGTATGCCAGTTTGAAGCGCTTATGAGGCCGGAGTGTTCAATTGATGTTCACCGTCAGCCGCCGGGGCAGCATCTTGAGCGCTGACCCTGGTTTGTCAAACAAAGTTAAAGATAAAGCCACGACCTTGACGTTGATGAAACAAGCTATTATCCCCGCCTCGACCGCGATTTTTCTCCTTTGTTGCTTCATCGCGCCGGCCCGCGCGGATTTTCGTCTCTGCAACAATTCCAGTAGCAGGGTAAGTGTCGCGCTGGCCTATACCGACGGCGAGACGTGGATCAGCGAGGGCTGGTGGAATTTAAAGGAAAGTGGTTGCGAAACGCTGGTGCGCGGGCCGCTGGCCGAAGAATTCTATTACATCTACGCAATGGATGAACATGGCGGCGAATGGAAGGGCAAGGCTTTCATGTGCACCCGCGACCGCGAATTCCGTATTATCGGCCGGGAAGATTGTTTTGTGCGGGGCTTTGACCGAAGCGGCTTTTTCGAGGTCGATACAGGTAAGGATTCAAAAAACTGGACTGTTCAACTGACCGACGCGGCGCAGACTCCGCAGATCCCATGATCTTCTCCGAGCGAGGCTAGAATGCGGCGCTTACGCCGGTGCAAAATCATTGCGACCCTGGGGCCAGCATCGGCAAATCCGGCGATGGTTTCGGCTTTGTTTCATGCCGGCGCCGACCTCTTTCGTATCAATATGAGTCATGCCTCGCATGATCAGATGCGCAATCAGGTCGAAATGATCCGGGCTCTCCAAGAGGAATGCGGCCGCCCTATAGGTATTCTGATTGATCTTCAAGGTCCGAAACTCCGAATTGGCACTTTTAAAAACCGGGTCGTCAGACTTGCCAAGGGTGACAAGTTCATCTTTGATTCGAACCCTGTGCCCGGTGATGAAAGTCGTGTTTGCCTTCCGCATCACGAGATTCTGCTTGCTCTGAAAGCCGCCGACACCATCCTTATCGATGATGGCAAGATCCGTCTTCATGTCACGGAGACCAACGGTAAACGTGCCGTCGCGACCGTCGATGTCGCGGGAGAGGTCTCGAACCGCAAGGGTGTAAGTTTACCGGATACTGAAATACCCGTGTCTTCGATCACCGAAAAGGATCGCGCCGATCTCGAGGCGGGGCTTGAGGCCGGAGTGGATTGGGTCGCCGTCTCTTTCGTGCAACGACCCGATGATGTCGCCGAGGTCAAGAAGTTGACCAGGGGCAGGGCACTCGTGATGTCAAAGATAGAAAAGCCGCAAGCAATTTCTCGGCTCGACGAGGTTGTCGAGATTTCCGACGCGTTGATGGTTGCCCGCGGCGATCTCGGGGTTGAAATGCCGCTCGAAAAAGTCCCTGGCTTGCAAAAGCGGATCAATCGCATGGCGCGCCGATTTGGCAAGCCTGTGGTCGTAGCGACACAAATGCTTGAATCCATGATCAAGGCGCCTGTTCCGACGCGCGCCGAAGTCTCGGATATTGCGACGGCGGTCTTCGAAGGTGCCGATGCCATCATGCTTTCCGCGGAAAGCGCCACGGGCGCGTATCCGGTGGAAGCTGTCACGACGATGAACAAAATCGCGGAGGAGGTCGAGCGAGACTCCTATTACCGGAGCATCATCAATGCGCAGCGCGCTCCTCCAGAGGCAACCAATGCTGATGCGATCGCGATTGCCGTGGCCGCGCGTTACTTTGCCGAAACGCTGGATTTGAAAGCAATTGTTGCCTGGACGTCCTCAGGCGCGACCGCTTTCCGCATCGCCCGCGAAAGGCCCGAAGCACCTGTTCTGGCTCTGACACCAAACCGTGAAACGGCGTGCCGCCTGGCGCTTGTTTGGGGCGTCCACGCGGTCGTTACAAAGGATGCGCATGACGTCGACGACATGTCCAAACGCGCTTGCAAATTCGCTGGACGCGAGGGTTTCGCGAAGGCGCAAGAACGCGTCATTATCGTCGCGGGCGTTCCCTTTGGGACGCCTGGCGCAACCAATATGGTCCGAATCGCAGTCCTTGACGCGGACTCAAAATAGGAAGTGTTGGTGAGCGCGTGCGTTGCTTCTCTCTTCGTTCTGCCATTTCGGAAAGTATCTTCAGGCTGAAACAATTACGATCGATCTGGTTATGTTCGCGCAATATCCGCTCGACAAAGGTTAAGTTAGTTGCAATCCTATGTTCAACTTCACTGAAAGTCTCCCCTGCGGAGGATCAATGCAAAACAACTTACATGAGGCGTTAGCCAAGGCCGCCAATCGTTATCCGATCGAGCTGGTCGTAGAACAGGTCAATGATATTCCTCGCATATTCTACCATGTAGGTCTCGCTTTGAAGGGCATAGAGCCAAAGCCGCCTGGCGAACTCGAGATCTGTGATCTCGGTGGTGGCGTTGGGTTATTTTCAATCGGTTGCGCCGCGTTGGGGTTCAGACGGACTGTATTGGTTGATGACTTCAATGATTTTATCAACAGCAACGTCGGAGGGGGACAATCTATCTTAGATTTACACCGAGACAGCGGCGTGGAAGTCGTATCGCGTGATGTGATCGCTAAGGGAATTAGCGACCTTGAGGGCTATTTCGACATCATTACTTCCTTCGATAGCATGGAGCATTGGCACAATTCCCCAAAGCAACTTTTCGCCGAAGTTGTCGCCAAACTGAAACCAGGCGGCGTCTTTATCTTGGGCGTGCCAAACAGCGTGAATTTGCGGAAACGGATCAGCGTCCCTCTCGGCAAGGGGAATTGGAGCTCGATGGAACATTGGTATGAGCAACCACAGTTTCGAGGTCATGTACGGGAGCCGGTGGTTGAAGATTTGATATACATATCCAACGATATGAAGCTTCATGACGTGGAAATTTTCGGCCGCAACTGGCTAGGTTATTATTCGCGCAATCCCGCGGTCAGGGCTCTGACCAAATTGATGGATTATCCCTTGCGCCTTAGACCCTCCCTATGTTCGGATCTGTATATGATCGGGAAGAAGCCAAACTGACGGAGAGTATGAGTAATCGTGCTGCGTTGTTTTAAAATTCGCATGTTTGGATGAACTAAGGATCGCCTTTCAAAGAAATCTTTGGCTGACACTTTGTTCAGCCTGCGTGGAACAAGCCGCCAGAGCGGCGCAGTGTGTTATTCCTCGACCATTTCATTTGACAAACCCACTTCACGAAGATCGAGTTCCCGCTCGATTCGACGCCGCGCCTCGTCTTTCAGTCCGCCGGCGCGATAAAGTTCGTTGATGTAATGCCGTTCGGCAGTGATCAGCTGAAGTTCTATCTCGTCATGCAGTTCGGTGAGCTTCCTATGGCCATCATTGCCATCGATTCGATGCTCGATATGCGTCAGTCTGTCGCTGTGGCGTGCGTGAAGGGAACCGACCACGTCCTCGGAAAGTTTTCGTTCCGACGCGATCTCCTCAAGTCTGTTTAAGGCTGCTTCGATCCCATGCCGGCGGACCGTATGTTCGGCGAGCTTGTCGACGCGCCGCTCAAGGCGCCCAGCATGAGCGAGGCAAAGAGCCCGGATAAGGCGTGGCAGCATCAATCCTTGGCCGACCAATGTCACGAGGATGACGGAAAACGTTAGAAAGAGAATCAGATCGCGGTCGGGGAACGGCGCCCCGTTCGCCGTTACAAACGGGATCGCGAGGGCAGCGGCCAGCGAGACAATGCCGCGGACACCCGTGAAAGCCAAAATGAACGGCCATTGCCAAGGGGGTGCTGGATCCCGACGTTTGAGCGGCGGATACAGCCAACGCGGAAGATAGGTCGCCGGATACATCCAGACGAAGCGAGTTACGATTACCACCGTGGTGACCAGAGCGGCGGAGGTCGCCAGCTCATACAAATTATGGTCGCCAATGCGGGCGAGCAGGGTTCGTGCTTGGAGGCCGGTTATGAGAAATACCAGGCCTTCGATGAGGTAGATGAACAAATCCCAAAAGAAAATGCCCTGGAGGCGTGTCGCGGCGCTAATCAGCCGGAGGCCATTCCAGCTGATATAGAGACCGGCAGTGACGGTGGCGAGCACGCCGGAGCCCCCCAAATGTTCGGGTGGCCAATAGGCAAGGAACGGCACCAAAATCGAGACGGTGATCTCAATTCGTGGATCGTGAATCCAGCGCCGCAGGCGCAAGGTCAGCCAACCCACTCCAATGCCCCAGACGATTTCGCCGCCGACGATGGCAGCAAACGTTGCCGTTGCCTCACCGGGCGAAAAAACCCCGGCGCTCACGGCGGCGACAGCGAAGCGATAGAGAATGAGCGCGGTCGCGTCATTCGCGAGCCCTTCGCCTTCGAGGATGATCAGGATGCGTCTTGGGAGCTGCATCCGGCGGGCGATCGAGAGCGGCGCTATGGCATCTGGCGGCGAAACAATGGCACCCAATACGAAACCAACCGGCCATGCAAGCCCCAAGGCAAAATGAGTTGCGGCGGCAACGGCGGTGGTTGTGAATACGACGCAACCTACGGCCAGCAGCGAGATCGGGCGCAGATTGAAACGGAACTCACGCCAGCTCATGGCGACTGCCGAGGCGTATATGACCGGCGGCAGCACCAAAAGCAGCACCAGCTCAGGAGCAAGTTCCAGCGTCGGCAAGCCTGGGACGAGCGCCAATACGACCCCAGCCAACACCAGAAGAATCGCCGAAGGAATTTGGAGCCTGTCCGCCAGGACCGCGACCACCGCAACCACCGCCAGCAGCAAGACCAATATCTGAATCGTGGAAATCATACATTTGCCCTCCGCGATGATGAATTGTCGTCCTCACGCGGGTTCCAGCTGGCAAAACATAGCGCGGCATGGACCCGTGCTGATCGGGCAAGTTAAAGCAATTGGGCGTGCAAATGTCCAACCGGACATATAGCCGGACAAACTTATGTGAATGCCTGCAAGCCGGTGATCGCGCGCCCCAGAATGAGCGCGTGAATATCGTGCGTGCCTTCGTAAGTGTTCACCGTTTCGAGATTGGCGAGGTGACGCATGACAGGGTAGGCGGCGGAAATCCCGTTGGCACCCAACATGTCACGGGCGAGGCGGGCAATGTCGAGTGCCTTGCCTGCATTGTTGCGCTTGACGAGCGAGATCGCTTCAGGGGCAAGTTTTCCCGCTTCCAACATCCGGCCGATCCGCAATGCGGCTTGCAGCCCAAGCGCAATTTCAGTGTGCATGTCAGCCAGCTTTTTTTGAATGAGCTGAGTGGCGGCCAGTGGTTTGCCGAATTGCCGGCGCTCGAGCGCGTAGCTCCGCGCCGTTTCGAAACAAGCTTCGGCCGCGCCCATCGTACCCCAGCAGATGCCGTAACGGGCGCGATTAAGACAGCCAAAGGGACCTTTCAGGCCAGAGCCCTCTGGCAACATGTTTTCTTCAGGTACGGCGACGCCGTCCATGATGATCTCGCCGGTTGGCGAGGCGCGCAGCGACAGTTTTTGGGAAATCGCCGGTGTCGACAATCCTTGCATCCCGCGGTCGAGGATGAATCCACGAATCGCATTTTGATGCGTGCTGGATTTGACAAAGACCACAAGGGTGTCGGCAACCGGGCTGTTGGTGATCCAGGTTTTGCAGCCGGTAAGGCGATAACCCGCGTTATGTTTCTCGGCTTTGCTGCGCATCGATAGCGGATCGGAGCCTGCGTCGGGTTCGGTGAGGCCAAAACAGCCGATCCATTCGCCAGCCGCGAGTTTTGGCAAATATTTGCGGCGTTGTTCCTCGCTGCCATAGGCGTGGATCGCGTGCATCACGAGTGATGACTGCACACTCATCATCGAACGATAGCCGCTATCGACGCGCTCGATCTCGCGCGCGGCAAGCCCATAGGCAACCTCGCCAATCCCGGCACCGCCATAATGTTGGGGAAGCGTCGCACCGAGCAGCCCAAGGCGGCCCATATGCCTCAGTATCTCACGGTCGAAACGTGCTTCGAGATAATCCTCGGTCACCCGCTGGGCGAGATAGTCTTGCGCGAAAGCGCGGGCGGAGTTCCGCACGAGCTTTTCATCTTCCGTGAGTTGGCCGTCGAGATCGAAAGGGTCGTTCCAGGCGAAGGATCGGGCGCGTTCGCCTTCATCGGCCATCTCATGTTCTCCCTTGCACTGGCGTCCAGCCAAAAGCCGGATCGGGAGCGCAACAGTCTTTTAGAGCGTAAAATCCTCAGCGGGGGGGAGCCACCGGCGCAGGCGTCGCCGCTTGGCCGTTGGGTGAGCCGAAAAAGCGGAAAAAATCCGATTTTGGACTCAAGACCATGCGCGTTTCGCCGCTCTTCAAGCCCGTTTCATAGGCTTGCATCGAGCGATAGAAGGCAAAGAAATCAGGGTCCTTGCCGTAAGCCTCGGCAAAAATCCGGTTGCGTTCCGCGTCGCCTTCGCCGCGCGTCTGGTCCGCCTGACGCTGGGCGTTGCCGCGGAGCACGACGACATCCCGGTCGGCGGTCGCAGTGATCGTTTGCGCGGTTTCGGAGCCCTTCGCACGGTATTCCGCCGCCTCCCGCGCCCGCTCGCTCTGCATCCGGCTAAATACTTTTTCCGAAATCTGCCGTGGCAGATCGGCGCGGCGAATTCTCACATCAACAGCGGCGATGCCAAGGCGGCCACCTTCAAGGTTCACCTGATCGCGGATCTTGACCATGAGATCGGCGCGATTGTCGCGCACGATTTGCGTCATGTTCGCCTCGCCAAGCACCCGGCGGACCGCCGAATTAAGGATGTAGCCCAGCTGATTGTTCGCACGGTCGGGCGAACCCACCGTCTGATAGAATTTGAGCGGATCGACGATCCGGTAGCGCAGGAAGGAATCGACGTCGAGCCGGTTGTTGTCGGATGCGAGCACTTCCTGTTTGGGTGCCTCGACCACCAAGATACGATTGTCGAGAAACACGACATTTTCGATAAACGGATATTTGAAATGGAGTCCCGGAGTGGTGATGAGACCGCGCCCGGCGACCGGCTCGCCAAAACGCAACACGATTGCTTGCTCGGTCTGCTCCACCGTGAATGCCGAAGCCAGACCGACGACCAGAATGAGGAGAATGGCGGCGATTGTGCCGAAGGTAGCGGCGCCCTTCATTTGTGGCCTCCTTCGCCATCTCTTGGCGCCAGGGCGCCAAGCGGCAAATAGGGAACGACTCCCTGACCTTGGCCGCCGCTTTGGTCGAGAATGATCTTGTCCATGCCGCCCAGCACACGTTCCATGGTCTCGAGATAAAGCCTTTCGCGCGTCACCTCGGGCGCTTTCTTATATTGCTCGTAGATTTGGTTGAAGCGGGAAACCTGACCGGTCGCCTCGGCGACAGTTTGAAGGCGGTAGCCTTCCGCTTCCTGAACAATAGCCGCGGCCTTGCCTCTGGCCTCCGGGACGACCCGGTTGGCGTAGGCTTCTGCTTCATTACGTAGACGGTTCTGATCTTGTTGCGCGGCGGTCACGTCCTTGAAGGCGGCGATGACTTGTTCGGGCGGATCGACCGATTGCAACTGCACCTGCAACACCAGAATTCCGGCCTTATACCCATTGAGGACTTTCTGCATGAGTTCTTGCACATCCGACTGGATTTTTTGGCGTTCGGCAGTCAGAATTCGCTGTATCTGGCCACGGCCGATGACTTCGCGCATGGCGCTTTCGGCCACCGCCTTTACTGTTTCGCGCTGGTTCGAGATATTGAAGGCATAGTCCTCGGGATGCACCGGATCGATCTGCCAGATCACGACGAATTTGACGTCGGCGATATTTTCGTCGCCGGTCAACATGAGACTTTCTTCTGCCACGTCAAGCTGGACCTGCCCGTTCAACGAGCGTGCGTCCTGCCGGAAAGCGAAACCGATATTGGTTGTATTGCGATCGGTTACTTGCAGTTTCTCGACGCTGCCTATCGGAATTGGAAAGTTGTAGTTCAAACCCGGTCCGGTCTTGCCAGTGTAACGGCCAAAAACCTTGTTGAGCCCGACTTCATTCGGGCCAACCGTATAAAATCCGGACAAAAGCCAAACGATCGTGCCGACCAGAGCCAAGCCGATGAGGCCGCGTCCTCCCATTCCGCCGGACCCCGGCATGAATTGTTTGATCTTCTCCTGCCCGCGCTTCAGGAATTCCTCAAATTCGGGTGGCGTCCCGCCCGGCTTTTGTCCCCAGGGTCCGGGACCGCTGGGTTTCCAAGAGCCGCCATTTCCGCCTTCACTGCTCCACGGCATGAAATTCTCTTTATGAAAGGACGCGCAAGAACGAAACGCATGCGCAGGGTTGCCAGCCTCAAAAACCCGAAGGATAGAGTCAGCCACTCCCATATAGGAGAGCCGCGAGGGAACTACAACGATAAGCAGTGCCGGCGGTCGAAATCGACGAAGGCGAATGTCGCCTCGTCTTTCGCGGACGGCCGGGGCCGGACTCGGCTAACCTCCAGCCATTTAGACCAATCGATCTGTGGAAAACTGACCGCGCCAGCGGGAGCGATATCGACGAAGGTCAAATGCATGCGCTCGGCACGGCCGATCAAACTTTCGTAAAGATTGCCGCCACCCGCCAAAATGATCTCCTCCGCCCCCATCTCTCGCGCTCGTGCCTCGGCCAGCGCCAGCGCCGCTTCGAGGTCATGCGCGACATGGATGGCGCTTTGCCCCCCTCCAGGAGAGGGCTGGAACGCACGGTCCCGCGTGACAACGATTGTTTCGCGGCCGGGCAAGATCCGCCCGATCGAGTCGAAGGTCTTGCGCCCCATGAGCAGGGGTTTGCCCAGGGTGATTTGACGAAAATGCCGAAGATCGCTTGGCAAATGCCACGGCAGTCCGCGCCCATCGCCAATCACCCCATTTTCAGCAATGGCGGCGACAATGGCGAGAGGCACCCCTACGGGCGCGCAACGGATGTCCAGCGGCGACGTTGCTTGGATGTCTTGCCCATGCGTCCCATGGTCCATCGCTTCACTACCTTCCGGCCGATTGCTCTCTGACATCTATGAGACTTTTCGCTCTCGTCCAGAGCATGTCCTGTGTCTCCGCCAAAGGTTTGGCCTCCCCAGGATCGCATGCTTGCTTTTTTGCATGACGTTTTCAACGTAATAAATCTGCCAAGAAATCATATTTTGCGGCCGCGCAGGAAAATGCACAAGCCAGCGCCGACAATCAATGCGGCGCCGAACAAGGTTCGCGGATTGGGAATTTCCCCGAAAATCAGGAGACTAAACAGAATGGCCCAAAGCAGCGCCGTGTAGCCGAACGGAGCCACAATATTGGCGGGCGCCGCCGCAAAAGCGCGAATGAGACAGAAATGGCTCGCGACGCCGAAAAGGCCGAGAAGAAGCATCAGGCCAGCATCGGCGGGGTTTGGCGTCACAGTGACGAAGGGCAGAAATCCCCCGCAGAACACGGCGCCGACGATGGCCGTATAGAACAAAGTCGTCAGAGACGAGTCCGATTCGTGCAAAAGCCGTGTCGTGATCTGATAGAGCGCGTTGGTGAGCGCGGCCAGGAACGGAAACAGAAGGGAAAACGAAAAATCCGTGCCGGGCCGGCCAACGATCACCCAGACGCCGGCAAGTCCGGTGAAAACGCTGACCCATAGACCGGGGCCGACTCGTTCGTTGAGGATGAAGACCGAAAGCGCGGCGACGAGGACAGGCGCCACCCAAACAATGGCGGAGAAATCGACGAGCGGCATGATCTTGAGCGCCAGCATCGCGAACAAAGTGGCACCGAGGAGAAAGCTCGAACGCAGAAGCTGCAACGCCGGTCTGCGCGAGATCATCAGGCGCGGGTCGTGCCAGGCGAGGAAAGCGGCCACCAGCAGCAGGTGAACAATATAACGAACGAAGGCGATTTCGGTCGCCGCATAGGTTCTGAGCAAGATGCGGGAGGTTGCGTCCTGGCAGACGAACAGGCATGTCGCGGCCAGCATCCAAAGGATGCCAGTCCCGACCGCCGCTGATGCTGGGATGCTCAGAACGCGAGGAGAAAAGGCTATGGGATCACCTGGGGGGTCGGCCGTGGCCGGTCTTGTGCGAACCATTTGCGGGTCAAGCAATGCTTAAAATGATGGTTTCGGAAACGATGATGTATGCGGTAGCCCAACTACTGGATTTTTTCCAGTCTGGCCGGAACGGCGGTGGACAATTCAATCATGGCGCCGAGCCTGTGGATCGCGGGTTCACTTCAGGATGCGGCCCGGTTACGGCCGGGCCGCGTGGTATTTTAAATATGATCTCACGCCAAAGTTCCTGAAATTTCGCGACGGGTGGTGGCCGGTATGGCATCCCGGCGCAGCTTCGCAAGGGATGCCAAGTGGAGGAGCACTGAGACGGGCACCAGGAAGACCGGAATGAGCACCAGCGGCAATTGGCTGATGAGTTCATTCGGCAAGTTGAAGGCGAACAATTGGAAGATCGAAGGAGATGTAAGAAATCCCGTCGTTACAGCGACGATAAGGTCAGCCAGGCCAAAGAGGTTCCAAGCAAAGACCAAATCGGTATTTCTATCCGGGGCGCGCGCATAAGCGATCGCGACGACTGGGGCGAGAACGCCAACAAGCACATCGCCGAGACCGGCGGGCCAGGCGAACAATCCCGGCAGTTTGTCCGTTGCGTAGAGGATCAGGAAAATCACGCCGAGCGCGCGATAGAGCTGTACTCCGATCAGCCAAGATTGCGGTACTGCATCGATGATGTGTGCGACTCGCGGGGATCGCCAGATGAGGATTCCGCCAATGAGGAGCGGAATGAAAATGCCATATTGAATCGTCGGCGCTCGTCCGGCGCCCGCACGATAGAAATCGAACCAGGCGAGTGCAGTGGTCAAAAGAAACCACCCTCCGACGATCACCGCGACCGTGCCGATCGCCGCCGCCCGCTCGCGGGCAGGCCACTGGGCTTTGCGAAGAGCGCTCGTCAGCCCAAGGATGATCACAATCATCATGCCGGCAGTGCCTGCGCTGACGTAATAAGGAAGATAGACAGGAACGATCATCACACACCTCCAGAGTGGGGTTTTAAGATAATTCCGCTGCGGATCTCCAGACGGCTGAACACCCATTGGTCCAGGAGAAACAAGCCGGGAGAGGCCAACGGTTACTAACTACAAAATATATAGTGACTTGTCAATTAATAGTTTATTGCAACATTTTATCGAGGGGGATATGTGTCGTCCATGACAAGCGGATATGATCAAAATTGCCCAATTGCTCAGGCCCTTGATGTGATCGGTGAGAAATGGTCATTGCTCGTGCTGCGGGATCTGTTCCGTAAAGGTCCATTGCGGTTTCAGGATCTTGCAGACGGGCTCGCGGGTGTTGCGCCGAACACGCTGTCTGCGCGGCTCAAGACACTCGAAAAGCAGGGCGTCATTGCCACGCGGCTGTACGAAAAACATCCGCCCCGCTACGAATATTTTCTCACCGACAAAGGCCAAGCCCTCGGCCCGGTTCTGAAAGCGTTGCATAAATGGGGAGAACATTATGGTTGAAGGGGCGAGGAAAACGGTTCAAGCCAACAACGATGAAACATCCGGCTACCAAAAGCACCAAATTTTGGCATAATCCCACCCGTCTTAAGGCCATCTAATGTATGCGGCCTTGTAAGGTTTCTGGGCCCAATCGGACAAAAACGTTTCACGTGAAACGTTTTGGTACGATTGGGAGCTCGTTCCTTACATAATGCGTTATGGACGGTGCTTATGGCGGCGCCACTAAGTCTGGATTGCGCCGCCGAGTATCGTGTTTGCCCTACGTCAGACGTCCTCTTCGGGCCGTGCTTCGCCGGGCTTGTTGGTGCGCTCATCACCCGTTCTTGGTCCTTCAACCAAACGGACGACCATGCCGCGCAAACTGCGCACATCCTGCTCGGTCAGCTGCATGCGATGCAACATGTTGCGCAAATTGCGCCGCATCACTGGCTGCTTGGACTTGGGACGGAAAAAACCCGCACGGTCGAGTTCGGATTCCAGATAATCGAAAAAAGACAATGCCATTTCCCGTGGCGCCGCCGGGGAACGCTGTACAATGGCATAGGGCGGCTTGGCATCGCTCGCCGCCCGCATCCATTCGTAGCCGGTCAAAAGCACCGCTTGCGCCAAATTGAGCGAGGCATAGGCGGGATTGACTGGAAATGTAATGATCGCGTCGGCCAACGCGACTTCATCATTGGCAAGTCCGGTGCGCTCGGGCCCAAACAGCACGCCCTGCTTTTCTCCCGTCATGATTTTTTGCGCGCATTCCGGCATCGCTTCGGCGGGGGTTAAGATTTTCTTATATTGGCCCCGCTCACGCGCGGTCGTCGCCCAAACGTAATTGAGGTCGAGGATCGCGGCTTCGACACTGTCGAATAGCCTTGCCGATTCGAGGAGATGGACGGCGCCCGCTGCCGCGGCATAGGCGCCTTTCCGGTAAGCCCCGGCGCGCGGCCAGCCCTCGCGAGGGGATACCAGACGCAGATCGGCCAGACCAAAATTTGCCATCGCCCGCGCGGACATGCCAATGTTCACCGCCAGCTGCGGGCGCACCAGAATAATCGCCGGCCCGCCACAGAGACTTGTTTTCGTTCGGTTTGTTCCGGCGCCGGTCATTTGCGGCATAACTCCATTAGCTTTGAACCCGCGCGCCAATCCCCGATGCTTGCAAAAGGGAGAGCAAAAAATGGATTTGCGTTCCTCGTCCCTTTGATTATAGAGTTCGATTGTGGCGCGCGGCCTTCGGGTTTCGCGCCCTGATTTTTTTTGCCAGCGCCATTTTCTGTGTGCCTCATTGCCTGCCGGAGCTTACCGGCCGGAAATCGCGCCCAGGCAGACGCCCGTTAGGGCGTATCTTCAACGGGATGATTCACGACCGCAATGACCAACCCTTTGCAATTCCTTCAAGAGGTTCGCACCGAAGCCACCAAGGTGACTTGGCCGTCGCGACGCGAAACCATGATCACGACTGTCTTGGTGCTTTTCATGGTCTTGCTCGCAAGTCTTTTTTTTGTGGCTGTTGATTGGGCCCTCCGGCTGATTGTCACGGGAATTTTGAGCCTGGGTCATTGAAACCGTGAGTCCAAAAGATTCCGGAGTTTTTCAACAGAGATCAGTTTCCCATAAGAATGTTGTTGTCTGAGTGGGTTACAATTTTTTCTTAAGGTAACATCTGAAGTAGTTGATCGCCATCACCCTCTAGAGCAGACAGAGGCAAAGGATTGAAATTTTTCCGATGAGCATGCGCTGGTATATCGTTCACGCCTACTCGAATTTCGAGAAAAAGGTCGCCGAATCCATCAAGGAGCAGGCGGCGCAGCGCGGTCTTTCGGGCAAATTCGAGGAGATTCTCGTCCCCACCGAACATATCGTCGAGATTCGCCGCGGCCGGAAAATCAATTCGGAACGCAAATTCTTTCCCGGCTATGTCTTGGTGAAATGCGATCTCTCGGACGACATCTACCATCTGATTAAGAATACGCCGAAGGTCACCGGATTTTTGGGCGCCGACAAGAAGCCGATGCCGATTTCCGACAGCGAGGCGGCGCGAATCAAGGGGCAGGTCGCCGAAGGTGTCGACCGGCCCAAATCGTCGATCAGTTTTGAAATCGGCGAGACGGTCCGGGTCGCGGACGGGCCCTTCGCGTCCTTCAATGGCATTGTCGAGGATGTCGACGAGGATCGTTCGCGGGTCAAGGTGGCGGTTTCGATCTTCGGCCGCGCGACACCGGTGGAACTGGAATACGGACAGGTAGAAAAAGTCTAAGATTTCCTTATGGTTAGAATATAAAATAAAGACTAAGGTTTAAGATATTGTCATCGGTTGCGCTTGCAGCCGACGACATGAAACGTGGGAGATTGGTCCGCCGTGCCTGGCGGAATCCGTCGCACCACGGCCACAACCGCCGTGCCCAGGGCCGGCATTGTATGGGAGTATGGCAATGGCAAAGAAGATCACGGGTTACGTGAAGCTTCAAGTGCCGGCGGGAGCGGCCAATCCGTCGCCCCCGATCGGCCCCGCGCTCGGGCAGCGCGGCTTGAATATCATGGAGTTTTGCAAAGCCTTCAATGCGCGGACCGCGCAGATGGAAAAAGGAACACCGATTCCGGTTGTGATCACAGCGTTTCAGGACCGGTCTTTCACCTTCGAGATGAAGCTGCCGCCGGTGTCTTATTTTCTCAAAAAGGCCTCGGGCATTCAGTCCGGCTCGAAAACAACCGGCCGGGGTTTCGCTGGCAAGATCACGAAAGCGCAGATCCAAGAGATTGCTGAAAAGAAATTGCCTGATCTCAACTGTGCCTCGCTCGATGCGGCCGCACGGATGATAGAAGGCTCCGCCCGTTCCATGGGCCTCGAGATTGTGGGGTAGGGCGATGCCGCATATTGGAAAACGCGTGCGCAAGGCGCGCGAGGGAATCGACCGGATCAAACTGTATCCGGTCACCGAGGCGGTCAAGCTTGTGCGGGACCGTGCCACGACGAAATTCGATGAAACCGTCGAGATCGCTATGAATCTTGGGGTCGACCCCAAACATGCCGATCAGATGGTGCGCGGGGTCGTCAATCTGCCAAACGGAACCGGCCGCAATCTGCGGGTCGCGGTTTTCGCGCGCGGTGCCAAGGCCGACGAGGCCACCGCGGCGGGGGCCGATATTGTCGGCGCGGAAGATTTGGTGGCCAGTGTCCAGGGCGGAACCATTGCTTTCGATCGCTGTATCGCCACACCCGACATGATGCCGCTCGTCGGCAGACTCGGCAAGGTGTTGGGTCCTCGCGGCTTGATGCCCAACCCAAAGGTCGGCACAGTGACCATGGATATCACCGGTGCTGTCAAGGCTTCTAAGGGCGGGGCCGTCGAGTTCCGTGTCGAAAAAGCCGGCATTGTCCAAGGCAGCGTTGGAAAAGCGTCTTTCCCGCAGGAAAAGCTCATCGAAAATATCGTGGCTTTCGTGGACGCGGTTGCCAAGGCCAAGCCTCAGGGGGCAAAAGGCACTTACATTCAAAGGGTTGCTATATCATCGACCATGGGTCCAGGCGTCAAGGTCGATCCAGCAACGCTTACGATTTGAATTCTTTTGTTTCTCAGGGGCCGAAAAGTTTATTTCAGCCCTTGGCAGGACAGATCAACCAGTTTAGATAGGAGAACCGGGGTTGACCGGAAATAGCAACCCCGGATTCACAAAGTTTCCGCGTTCACGAAGTTCCGCCAAATTTGGTTCTGGCGCAAAGTTGCTCCAGGTGAGGCAATTCGAGACGCGGCAGGTAAGGCTGGAGGATAGGCGGTGACGCCTGTCCCTTCCGGCCATGTCTTGTCCGAGACTGCCGGTGCGAGAGTCGTCCTTCCAGGCCGAACTCAAGCTTAATTCAACGGTAGCCGATCCGGTTCCTGCCGGAACGGTGGCGTGAGCCAGCATAGACGGGGTTACGACACGAATTTTGGATTGCAGGAAGGCAACGCCTTTTTTGGTTCCTTCAATTTTGGTCTACCCCCCTGTCCGGTGCGGCATATCCGTTCCGGGACAGGCACAGCGTCGCCTCTGCGGGTTTTCATCCGTGTGTGAGAGGCGGCAGATGCAGCCTGCGAGCCGGAGTTTCCTAACAACTCCGCGCCCGCGTAAGGAGACATACCGTGGACAGAGGGGAAAAGAAACAATGCGTCGCTTCCCTCGCTGATGTGTTTAAGACGACATCGGTGGTGGTGGTCGCGCGGTATTCCGGCTTGAACGTGGCTCAGATGCAAGCCCTGCGCAAGCAGATGCGGGCGGCTGGCGCGCAGGTTCAGGTTGCCAAGAACCGCTTAGTTAAAATCGCCGTGCAAGGCACCGAAGCTACGTCAATATCGGAGCTTATGCGGGGTCCGACCTTGATCGCCTATTCGAACGATCCGGTCGCGGCTCCGAAAGTTGCGGTGGCTTTCGCCAAGGACAATGACAAGCTGGTGATTCTTGGCGGCGTCATGGGGACGACCGCGCTCAATATTGATGCCATTCGCTCGCTTGCGACGCTGCCGTCCTTGGATGAATTGCGCGCCAAACTCATCGGCCTCATTCAGGCGCCCGCGACGAAACTTGCGCAGCTCACCACGGCCCCGGCCACGAAGCTCGCGCGCGTTTTTGCTGCCTATGGCGGGAAAGACGCCGCGTGACGTCGTCTGTTTCAGCCGAGTAAGCTTTGAATCCAACCCAAAGTGAATGCAATCCAAATACCCAATCGAAGGAAGTAGAAATGGCCAATTTAGAAAAAATCGTCGAGGATCTTTCGACCCTCACCGTGCTCGAAGCTGCGGAGCTCGCCAAACTCTTGGAAGCGAAGTGGGGTGTTTCCGCAGCTGCGGCGGTTGCTGTTGCAGCCGGGCCAGCGGCGGGCGCGGCGGCTGCCCCCGTGGAGGAACAAACGGAATTTACCGTGATTCTCGCGGCGATTGGCGACAAGAAAATCGAAGTCATCAAGGAAGTGCGGGCTGTCACCGGTCTTGGCCTTAAGGAGGCGAAGGATTTGGTTGAAGCCGCTCCCAAGCCCGTCAAGGAAGGTGTCACCAAGGAAGAGGCCGAGAAAATTAAGGCCGCGCTCGAAAAGGCGGGTGCCAAGGTTGAGTTTAAGTGATTGCGGCTTGACTGCCGCGGCGGACCTTATGTTTCGCAAGACGGCGGTTCCAGTGAGATCTGGAGCCGCCGCCGGGCTGAACTTTATGTTGTTTTGAAAAATACCTGACTTACCAGCACGTTTGTTCGCGGTGACGCGAGGCCCCCGGGTTAAGACCCTCTTGGCCTTTGCAACGCCCCTGCTGGATGCGGATCAAGCGTATTTCCGTTTAAGAAAATCGCTGTTTACACGAGGTACGAGGAGCGACATGGCTCATAATATGGCACAGACGTTCACCGGCCGTAAGCGTATTCGTAAATTTTTCGGGCACATCCGCGAAGTCGCGGAAATGCCCAACCTGATCGAAGTTCAAAAAGCCTCCTACGATCAATTTCTTCTTGTCGACGAGCCGGAAGGCGGGCGTCCGGACGAAGGTTTGCAATCGGTTTTCAAATCGGTTTTCCCAATTTCCGATTTTTCAAATACCGCCCTGCTTGAATTTGTCAAATATGAATTCGAGCCGCCGAAATATGACGTCGATGAATGCCGCCAGCGCGGCATGACCTATGCCGCGCCGCTCAAAGTGACTTTGCGCCTCATCGTCTTCGATGTCGATCCCGACACCGGCGCGAGATCGGTCAAGGACATCAAGGAGCAAGACGTATATATGGGCGACATGCCCTTGATGACGATGAATGGAACGTTCATCGTCAATGGCACCGAGCGGGTGATCGTTTCCCAGATGCACCGGTCGCCAGGCGTGTTTTTCGACCACGACAAGGGCAAAAGTCATTCCTCCGGCAAGCTTCTGTTCGCCGCGCGGATTATTCCCTATCGCGGCTCTTGGCTCGACATTGAATTCGACGCCAAGGACATTGTGCATGCCCGTATCGACCGGCGCCGGAAAATTCCCGCCACCTCGATCCTTTACGCGCTTGGCATGGACGGCGAGGAGATTCTCGCGACATTCTATAAGACGATCACCTATCAGCGCGACAAGGACGGCTGGCGGCTTCCGTTCGAGCCGGATCGCATGAAAGGCATGAAGGCGGCCGTCGATGTGCTTGACGCCGATACCGGTGAGGTCGTCCTCGAAGCAGGCAAGAAGCTCACTGTACGCAGCGCGCGCTTGTTGTCGGAGCGGGGCGTCAAATTCTTGCGCGCGCAAGACGATGACCTTCATGGCCAATATATCGCCTCCGATCTCTACAATCCGGCTACCGGTGAAATCTTTGCCGAGGCGGGGGATGAGATCACCGCCAAATCCTTGGTGCTTTTGATCGAAGCTGGCTTCACCGAATTGCCGGTGCTTGACATCGATCATGTCAATATCGGTCCCTACATCCGCAACACGCTTGCCGCTGACAAGAACAGCTCTCGCGAGGAGGCTTTGTTCGACATCTACCGGGTCATGCGACCAGGAGAACCGCCAACCATCGACTCGGCGGAGGCGATGTTCAAGTCGCTGTTTTTCGATCCGGAGCGCTATGATCTCTCGGCGGTCGGCCGGGTCAAGATGAACATGCGCATGGATCTCGACGCGGCGGACACGGTGCGGACGCTCCGCAAGGAAGATATTGTCGCCGTCATGCGGGCACTCGTCGATCTGCGCGATGGGCGTGGCGAAATCGACGACATCGATCATCTCGGTAATCGCCGTGTGCGCTCGGTTGGCGAACTGATGGAGAATCAGTACCGGCTCGGATTGCTGCGGATGGAGCGGGCGATCAAGGAGCGGATGTCCTCGGTCGATATCGATACCGTCATGCCGCAGGACTTGATCAACGCCAAACCGGCGGCGGCCTCGGTGCGCGAATTTTTCGGTTCGTCGCAATTATCGCAATTCATGGATCAGACCAACCCGTTGTCGGAAATCACCCATAAGCGGCGGCTGTCGGCGCTTGGACCCGGCGGCCTTACGCGCGAGCGGGCCGGCTTCGAGGTGCGCGACGTGCATCCGACGCATTATGGGCGTATCTGCCCCATTGAAACGCCGGAAGGGCCGAACATCGGTCTCATCAACTCGCTCGCGACATTTGCCCGGGTCAACAAATACGGGTTCATTGAGACGCCTTACCGGCGGCTCAAGGATAGCCGCATCACCGATGAGGTGGTTTATCTTTCGGCGATGGAAGAGGCCAAATATTTCGTCGCGCAGGCCAATGCTCCGGTTGACGAAAATCAGTCGCTGACCGAGGATCTCGTCGTCTGCCGGCATTCCGGCGATGTCGTGATGGTTCCGCGCGAACGCGTCGATTTCATGGACGTCTCGCCAAAGCAGCTCGTCTCGGTCGCCGCCGCCCTGATTCCGTTCCTCGAAAACGACGACGCCAACCGCGCCCTCATGGGTTCCAACATGCAGCGGCAAGCCGTGCCGCTCGTCCGGGCCGACGCACCGCTTGTCGGCACCGGGATGGAATCCGTCGTTGCGCAGGACTCGGGCGCCGCGATCGCAGCGCGGCGCACAGGATTCGTCGATCAAGTTGACGCGACGCGCATCGTGGTCCGCGCCACCGAGGAAACCGATGCCGGCAAGCCCGGCGTTGATATTTACCGGATGATGAAGTTCCAACGCTCGAACCAGTCGACCTGTATCAATCAGAAGCCGTTGGTGCGTGTTGGCGATTTCGTGCGCAAGGGAGATATCATCGCCGACGGTCCGTCGACCGATCTCGGCGATCTGGCACTTGGCCGCAACGTCCTTGTCGCTTTCATGCCGTGGAATGGATATAATTTCGAAGATTCGATCCTCCTCAACGAGCGAATCGTCAAGGACGATGTGTTTACGTCGATCCACATTGACGAGTTCGAGGTGCTGGCGCGCGACACCAAGCTCGGTCCGGAGGAGATTACGCGCGATATTCCGAACGTCTCGGAAGAAGCGTTGAAGAATCTCGACGAGGCCGGGATCGTCTATATCGGCGCCGAGGTTCAGGCGGGCGACATTCTGGTTGGCAAAATCACGCCGAAAGGCGAGAGCCCGATGACGCCGGAAGAGAAGCTCTTGCGCGCGATTTTTGGCGAGAAGGCGTCGGATGTCCGCGATACGTCTTTGCGGGTGCCGCCCGGCGTGCAAGGGACGATCGTCGAAGTGCGTGTCTTCAACCGGCATGGCGTTGACAAGGACGAGCGCGCCCAAGCCATCGAGCGCGAGGAGATTGAGCGTCTGGCGAAGGACCGCGACGACGAATTGGCGATCCTCGACCGCAACGTTTACACGCGTCTTATGGACGAATTGGTCGACAAGAAAGCGATCGCCGGACCCAAAGGTTTCAAGCGCGATACCAAGCTTACGAAGGAGATCATTGAGGATTATCCGCGCTCGCAATGGTGGATTTTCGCGGTCGAGAACGACCGAACGATGGCCGAGCTTGAGGCGATGCGCAAGCAATATGACGAGGCCAAGAAAGGTCTTGAGAGCCGGTTTCTCGATAAGGTCGAAAAACTGCAGCGCGGCGATGAATTGCCGCCAGGCGTGATGAAGATGGTGAAGGTCTTCGTCGCGGTAAAGCGGAAGATCCAGCCTGGCGATAAGATGGCCGGACGGCATGGGAATAAGGGCGTCGTGTCCAAGATCGTGCCGCAGGAGGACATGCCCTTCCTCGCCGATGGCCAGCCGGTGGACATTGTCTTGAATCCGCTTGGCGTGCCGTCCCGGATGAATGTCGGGCAGATTCTCGAAACCCATCTCGGCTGGGCCTGCGCCGGTCTTGGCAAGCAAATCGGCGAGACTGTGAATGCCTATCTGCGGGATAAGAACACCAAACCCTTGCGCGATAAGTTGATCGAAATCTATGACGCCAAGAAGGAAATCATGGCGCTTGAGGACGAAGAGGTGGTCGAACTCGGAGAGAACCTGAGACGCGGCGTGCCCATTGCGACGCCGGTGTTTGACGGAGCCCGCGAAAAGGACATCGTCGCGATGCTGGAACAGGCGGGCCTTGATAGCTCCGGTCAGGTGACACTGTATGATGGACGCACCGGTGAAGCCTTCGACCGCAAGGTGACCGTGGGCTATATTTATATTCTGAAACTTCACCACCTCGTCGATGACAAGATCCATGCGCGTTCGATCGGCCCCTATAGTCTCGTCACCCAGCAGCCGCTTGGCGGTAAGGCACAGTTCGGCGGCCAGCGTTTCGGCGAGATGGAGGTCTGGGCGCTCGAAGCGTATGGGGCGGCCTATACGCTGCAGGAAATGCTGACCGTCAAGTCGGACGACGTCGCCGGCCGCACCAAGGTTTACGAATCGATCGTGCGCGGTGACGACGCATTTGAATCTGGCATTCCCGAAAGCTTCAACGTCCTCGTCAAGGAGATGCGTTCGCTGTGTCTCAATGTTGAACTGACTCAAATGGCGAAACCGCAGAGCCAATTGCCGCCGGCCGAGGCGGCCGAATAAAGCGGACAGTTGAAGACCGCGCGCGGAGCTAATTGCCGTGCGCGGTTGCTTTATATTTTTCTCGGCAAGGGGCCTTTGAGCGGCGCCGCGCAGGCCCAAGCATCAGGAGACCGCAATGAATCAAGAGGTCATGAATCTCTTCAGTCCGGCCGTGCAACCGCAGGCGTTCGATCAGATCCAGATTTCGATCGCGAGCCCGGAGAAAATTCTGTCCTGGTCATTCGGCGAAATCAAGAAGCCCGAGACGATCAATTACCGCACCTTCAAGCCGGAACGCGATGGCCTGTTCTGCGCCCGGATTTTTGGTCCGATCAAGGATTACGAATGCTTGTGCGGCAAATACAAGCGGATGAAATACAAAGGTGTCATCTGCGAAAAATGCGGTGTCGAGGTGACATTGTCACGTGTGCGGCGCGAACGTATGGGTCATATTTCACTCGCGGCGCCGGTTGCGCATATCTGGTTCTTGAAATCCTTGCCGTCTCGCATCGGTTTGCTCCTCGACATGACGTTGAAGGACATCGAGCGTATTCTTTATTTTGAATCCTATATCGTGCTCGATCCGGGACTGACGCCGCTCAAGGACCGTCAACTTCTTAACGAGGAAGATTACCTCCGCGCGCAGGATGAATATGGCCAGGATTCCTTCACAGCCCTGATCGGCGCTGAAGCCATTCGCGAAATCCTGCGCAATATGGATCTGAAACATATCGCCGAGGGGCTGAAGGTCGAGATTGCTGAATCGACGACGGACCTCAAGCCGAAAAAACTCGCCAAGCGATTGAAGATCATCGAGGCCTTCATGCATTCCGGCAATAAGCCTGAATGGATGATCCTCACGGAAGTTCCGGTGATTCCGCCTGACCTTCGGCCCCTGGTGCCTCTTGACGGCGGCCGTTTCGCGACCTCGGATCTAAACGATCTCTACCGGCGCGTCATCAATCGCAACAACCGTCTGAAACGGCTCATCGAATTGCGGGCGCCGGACATCATCGTGCGCAACGAGAAGCGGATGCTGCAGGAGGCCGTCGATGCATTGTTCGACAATGGCCGCCGCGGCCGCGTCATCACCGGCGCCAACAAGCGGCCGTTGAAGTCGCTCGCCGACATGCTGAAAGGCAAACAAGGCCGGTTCCGCCAGAATCTGCTTGGCAAGCGGGTCGATTATTCCGGCCGTTCGGTCATCGTGGTCGGGCCAGATCTCAAGCTTCATCAATGCGGTCTGCCGAAAAAGATGGCACTCGAGCTATTCAAGCCGTTTATCTATTCGCGTCTTGACGCAAAGGGACTGTCTGCGACCGTCAAGCAGGCAAAAAAGCTGGTCGAAAAGGAAAAGCCGGAAGTTTGGGATATTCTCGACGAAGTCATCCGCGAGCATCCTATCATGCTGAACCGGGCGCCGACGTTGCACCGTCTCGGCATTCAGGCTTTCGAACCGAAGTTGATCGAGGGTAAGGCTATCCAGCTGCATCCCCTCGTCTGCGCCGCGTTCAATGCGGATTTCGATGGCGATCAGATGGCTGTGCATGTGCCGCTTTCGCTCGAGGCGCAGCTTGAAGCGCGCGTTTTGATGATGTCGACGAACAATATTTTGCATCCGGCGAATGGCCAGCCGATCATCGTGCCATCGCAGGATATTGTGCTTGGCCTTTATTATGTTTCGCTGATGCGGGACGGCGATATCGGCCAGGGGATGGCGTTCTCCAATATGGGCGAGATCGAACATGCCTTGCATGCCAAGGCTGTCACCTTGCACACCAGAATCAAAGGGCGGGCATGGAGCTTTGATGAGAAGGGTGAACGAGTCTCAAAGATTTTCGAGACGACTCCTGGCCGGATGATTCTGGGCCAACTGCTGCCGGACCATATCAAAATTCCCTTCGATGTCGTGAACAAGCTCATGACGAAGAAGGAAATCTCGAACATGATTGATATCGTCTATCGCAATTGCGGGCAGAAGGAGACGGTCATTTTTTGCGACCGGATCATGGCGCTCGGGTTTCGCGAGGCGTTCAAGGCCGGCATTTCCTTCGGCAAGGACGACATGGTCGTTCCGGAAACCAAGCCGCGTATCATCGCCGAGACCAGCGCGCTCGCGAAGGAATACGAGCAGCAATATAATGATGGGCTCATCACCCAGGGCGAAAAATACAACAAAGTCGTCGATGTCTGGATGAAATGTTCGGACAAGCTGGCCGAAGAGATGATGCTGCGCATCTCGTCCGTGCAGAAGGACGAGAACGGCCGCGATAAGCCGGTCAATTCTATCTACATGATGTCGCACTCTGGTGCGCGTGGATCGCCGACCCAAATGAAGCAGCTGGCGGCGATGCGCGGGTTGATGGCAAAGCCTTCGGGAGAGATTATCGAAAGCCCGATCATTTCCAACTTCAAGGAAGGCCTTACCGTGCTCGAGTACTTCAACTCGACGCATGGCGCGCGTAAGGGTCTTGCCGATACCGCTTTGAAAACCGCGAATTCTGGCTATCTCACGCGCCGTCTCGTCGATGTCGCGCAGGATTCGATCATCACGATGACCGATTGCGGCTCCACGGGCGGCATTCGTATGCGCGCCATCATTGACGCGGGACAAGTTGTCGCCTCGCTCGCAACACGGATTCTTGGACGAACCACGGCCGAGGATTTGAAGGACCCATCCGGGGCGATCATCGTCAAAACGGGCGAGATGATTCAGGAATGGCATATCGACCGCATCAATGCGGCCGGAATCCAAGAAGTGAAGATCCGTTCGGTCTTGACCTGCGAAGCTAAGAATGGGGTCTGCGGCAAATGCTACGGCCGCGACCTGGCGCGCGGGACGCCGGTCAACATGGGCGAGGCCGTTGGTGTCATCGCAGCGCAATCGATCGGCGAACCGGGTACGCAGCTCACTATGCGCACGTTCCACATTGGGGGCGCGGCGCAGATCGCCGATCAGTCTTTCATCGAATCCAACTTTGATGGCGTTGTGAAGGTTCGCAACCGGCATCTCTCCCGCAACAGCGAGGGAGATCTCATGGTCATGGCGCGCAATGTCGCGATCGTGGTCGAGGGTCCAGATGGCACGGAACGCGCGGTTCACCGGGTTCAATATGGCGCGAGACTCAAGGTCGACGAGGGCGACAAGATCAAGCGGGGCCAGCGGATCGCTGAATGGGATCCCTATACAAGGCCTATTCTGACCGAGATCGATGGAACGGTCGCATTCGAGGATCTCGTCGAAGGGGCCTCCATGACGGAGACCATCGACGAGGCAACCGGTATCGCCAAGCGCCTCGTCATGGACTGGCGCCTCAACCAGCGCTCGGTGACTTTGAAGCCCGCGATCGTAATCAAAGGCGCGGACGGCAAGATCGGCAAACTGCTCCGCGGCGGCGAGGCGCGTTATGCTCTGCCAGTGGAGTCGATCATTAACGTCGATCCGGGAGGGAAGATCAAGGCTGGCGATATCATTGCGCGTATCTCGATGGATTCGGCTAAGACGCGCGACATCACTGGCGGTCTGCCGCGTGTCGCTGAATTGTTTGAAGCGCGCCGGCCGAAGGACCACGCGATTATTGCCGAGGCGTCCGGCATCGTGCAATTCGGGCGCGACTATAAGAACAAGACACGCATCTCGATCATTCCCAATGAAGAGGGCGCGGAACCGATCGAATATCTCATCCCCAAAGGCAAGCACATCCATCTCCAGGATGGCGATGTCATCGAAAAGGGCGATTATATTGTCGATGGAAATCCCGCGCCGCACGACATTCTTGCGATCAAAGGAGTCGAAGAACTCGCCGCCTATCTCGTCAATGAGATTCAGGAAGTCTATCGTTTGCAAGGTGTCAGCATCAACGACAAGCATATCGAGGTGATTGTCCGGCAGATGCTGCAGAAGGTCGATATCGTCGATCCTGGCGACACCGAGTTTTTGCCCGGCGAACAGGTCGATCAAACCGAACTCGAGGAGGCCAATGCCGAGGCGCTCGCGGCGCGGAGAAAGCCGGCCTCGGGCACTCCGGTCCTGCTTGGAATCACTAAGGCGTCGCTGCAGACGCGCTCGTTCATCTCGGCTGCCTCCTTCCAGGAGACGACGAGGGTTCTGACCGAGGCAGCGGTCAATGGCAAAACCGATACGCTGGAAGGCTTAAAGGAAAACGTCATTGTCGGCCGCCTCATCCCAGCTGGAACAGGGGCTGCGATGGCCAAGCTTCGCCGCGTTGCAAACATGCGCGACGAAATGATTTTGGCGCAAAAAGCCGAAAGCGCGGCGGCGGCGGCAGTTCCGTTGCTCGCAAAGCCTGATGACGCGCCGGTTGGAGAATAGAACGGCCGGTTGCGGCCGGACGGTGCTTCGCGCCGTCCGGCTGAACAAAATAAGGGGGCGGATCCTGGCGTTGTCGCGGCGAGGGTTGCCTCAAAGGGGGTAGTCCGGAGACGTTTTTGCCGGAGTTGCGCCTTCTGGACTCGCGATTTGGCAGAACGGCGCGCTTGCTTCCCTTTAAGGCGGCACCACCTGCACCCGCCAAAGGCTCCATGCGATGACCAAAGCCGCCGCAGGCGCTCTAGTACTTTTTTCTGGGGGCCAGGACTCGACAACGTGTCTTGCCCTGGCGCTCGACCGCTTTACGAGGGTTGAGACGGTCGGGTTCGATTATCGCCAGAGGCATCGAGTCGAACTCGGTCAGCGGGACATCATTCGTTCGTCGCTCCGCCGCGATTTTCCGGCTTGGCGCGACCGCCTCGGTGAAGACCATCTGATTAGCATCGAGGCATTGGCGCAAATTTCCGAAACGGCGATGACCCATGATGTCAAGATCGTGGCCGATGAGCACGGACTACCCAATACATTCGTGCCCGGGCGTAATCTTATCTTTCTGGCATTCGCGGCGGCGCTTGCCCACCGGCGCGGCTTAAAATTCATTGTCGGCGGCATGTGCGAAACGGATTTTTCCGGTTATCCGGATTGCCGCGACGACACGGTCAAAGCCATGCAGCTCGCCGTGAACCTTGGGATGGACGCAAGATTTGTGCTGGAAACGCCGCTGATGTGGCTCGATAAAGCGGCGACCTGGCGCCTCGCGCAAACGCTCGGCGGTGACGTCCTCGTCGCCCTCATTCTGGAAGCCACCCACACGTGCTATCTCGGTGACCGTGGGATGAGGCATGACTGGGGATATGGTTGCGGCAGCTGTCCGGCCTGCCAGCTTCGCGCCGAAGGGTGGAGGAAATACACCGCGCAAAGGGAGGCAAAATGACCTGCGTTTCTGAGCGTCTTAGCGGTTCTTAAGCTCTCGCGCTTTCTGTGCCGGCGAGGTGGCCGTATCTCAACGGCCGATTGCGGCAACGGTTCTTTCGGGCATAAGTGCCGCTGCGGAAAGCTCTGGCATTTCGTTCATTAGGCAGAGCGCTGCCTCCACGGCGGCGAGCGCTTCATCCAGCATTTGCCGGTTCCGCGTCCGGTTCCATAAGCCCCCCAACGCACAGGCAAGTTTGATATGGCTCCTCGCAGTGTCGAGCGGCGCCTCGTTTGCCGGCCGCGCCTCAAGCGCGGCGCGGTAGACCACGGCCGCCTCTTCGAGGAAGGCATTGTCGTTTTCTCGTTCTGCGATTGTCACAAGCGCATCGTCAAGATTGGCGCGCGCCGCCGCCAAGTCAGAGGGAGCGAGATCGCGGCAGCGCTCGTCCAAAATGGCCTGATAAGCGGCGGCCGCCTGATGCAGAAGACCAATACCGCCCGCCTCCTCCCCAAAAGCCTCGAGCGCTTCGCCAGGATTGCTTTGAGTTGCAGCCCAAGCAAGAGGCGCATGGTCTGAATCAATGCCGTTGAGGGCCTTCCGATAGGCATCGATAGCTTCCGCGAGGCGTTTGCGGTCACCGCCGTCTTCGAATCCGAGTGCTGCAAGCGTGTTGCCAAGGCGATTGACCACGCCCGCCCAATCAAATGGCGCAGTTTCCAGAGTGTGTTCCGCGAGAGCCGCCCGATAAGCCTCGGCGGCCTGACGCAACCGTTCCGGATCGCTTTTCCGTTCGCCGATCAGCTGCAAGGCATCGCCAAGATCAATTTGAGCTTTCGTCCAATCGGCGGGAGCGCGCTCGAATGTCGATTCCTCGAGAGCGGCAAGATAGACGTCGACCGCCTCCCGCAGCGCCCCGGTATCATTTTCGCTTTCACCCAGCAGTAAAAACGCGCCGCCAAGATGGTGCTGCGTCGCGGCCCATTCGAGCGGCAATCTCTCACGCCCGACAAGCCCAAGCGCGCGATGGTAGATTTCGATCGCTCGGAGCACATTTTCGCGAGTACCAAATTCGCGGCAGTCTGCGCTGAGCTCCTGCGCTTGCGCGATCAAGTGCCGCCAGGCGCCGATGCCACCCTCATCCGCGATCAGAGCCGCCGCCGCGTAGCCCTCCGCAGCAGCACAAAACCGCAATTGCAAATGATCGATCATTGCCTCTCGCACGTAGTATTCGGCTTCCTCCCTGCATGTTGCGATCGGAAAAGTCCATCCTGTTTCCCGGCCACGCTTGAGGACCTTGCTCGCAGCTTCGAAATCACCCCGATCAATGAGCGCCAAAGTTTCCGCACGGAGTTGCGCATGGCCTGGGCCTTCGTCCTCCCAATTTGTCAGACTTAACCGCAGTGTTGCCAACTCGGCGGCCGCTCTCCGTATACGCTCCGGGATCGCGGTGCTGGGAACGCCGGCGCCGATAAGTATTGCGAGAATTGTTTGCAGAGGAGCCAGTGGAACGCTTTGCGATCGGGAGCATGCAAGAAGCTCCGTGGCGAACCGCATGGATGCCGGACCTGGAGGATCGCTTAGCTCCGATTCCGATTCTCCGCTTGCGCCCGCGATCTCGATCGCAGCTTTCTCAGGTGTTTTCTTGGATCTGAAGTGATTTACAATAATAAAAACACAAAATAATAATACAAACATCGCGACAGTGCCGCTAAGTACGGTTATTTCATTACTTATTCTTAAAAAAAAATTGTGAAAACTTGTATCTAGAAAACCGAGATGGCCAGCCATATGCGTCTCCAGCTCGTATTATCTCCGTGCCTGTGCGCCAAGATATCGGAAGCAGCCAAATAACGAATGAAAAAACTCTCCGAATAAACTCTTGCGGTATCCGGTTTTATTTGTCGGAAATCTCGTTAGCGGAGGCATCACCGGCCTATCCTAGGCGCGCGCGCCACGGCGCAACCAAAGCAGCTGATCCCGCGCCGTTCCTGTTGCAGATGGGCCACGTTCCCGCGGTTTGTGCGTGTAACCGCTCGGATTTGCTCACAATTATTGTGACCTCAGTGATCTGATCTGTATGATCATCACTTAGCGAGATCGCTGGGAGCTGACCGGCTGAGGTTCGTGGGGCGGGGGCAAATCCGATGGATGCGCGGCGAACGATGCTAAAAGTTGCGGGCGCGGCCTGTGCTGCAGTAAGTTTGGTTGGCACGCAAGAGACCCGAGCCGTCGAATACGGCGTCGGCGAATATTTTCTCGGTCTCGAGATTCCGATGTCCGGATATATACCGCCGCCAGGCGTGTTTTTTAAAGATTCGTATTATCTCTATCACGGCACAAGTCCGGGGCTCAATGTACAATTCGTTTTCAACATTGCTCAGGCCGGCTATTTCATAAGTACCGATCTTTTTGGCGGTGCGACCGTTGGGATTTTTGCAACTGTTCCCTATGTTGGGGTTGAGAATTCAATCCCCGTTTCATTCAGAGATTCCTCTGGGTTGACTGAGACATCCCGTCTAAACGCAGGTATATCCAGCATCGGCGATTCAGACTATAGCGCCGTCATGGGCTGGCACGAGGGCGACAATAATTGGCTGGTTGCTCTGACCGCTTTCACTCCGACAGGAAACTATAATCAAAATAGATTTGTACAGACGGGCCTAAACCGGCCTGGCATCGACATTAAAGGAGGCTACACGTTTCTCAGCCTGCGGACGGGAATGGAAGTCTCGGCCGCGCTGGGCATGACATTTAATGCACTCAATACCTTCACTAATTATCAAAGTGGCACGGAACTCCATTTCGAATGGGCCTTGAACCAACATTTCCCGGTCGGGCTCGCGGTTGGCGTCGGCGGATACTTTTATCAACAGGTGACCAACGACTACGGATTAGGCGACACTGTCGGTCCCAACAAAGGCCGTGTTGCGTCAGTTGGCCCTTTGCTATCCTACACTTTGAAGGTCGGCGACCAGGAAGTGAACCTCAGTGGCCGCTTTTTTCACGAATTCGCTGTTCAAAACAAGACGCGGGGAGATGCGATTTATACCACACTCAGTTTTCGGCTTTAGGCACCGCAAAATCCTGTCCACAACAACTAACCCTAAGTGGCTTAGTCTATTCGCGTTTTATCCGCGAATTCCCCCGCGTAGTAACGTCGGATTAGCTCATTTTGTTCAGGAGTCAGTCGATCTTCGGTAACCGCTTTCTCAGGCTTATCACCGAACAGGATGTTAGGTTCGGTGCCTTCATACATGCCCAGGTTAGGGCGCTGGACGCAGTAACCAAGCATGTCCTGCAGCTCTTTATCGAAATACTTGCCAATTTCAGGAGGAGCAGCAAAATATTGATTTTCGGACTGCCGCAGCCAGCCTAGACAATAGCTCATTACCACCCCTGTGCGCGGCAACTTGCTATAATTGGCTCCGCCACAATGCAAAAGTGAACCAACGTAAACGAGTACCTCGCCGGGAGCCATTTCGGCCTGGGTGGCCTCTTCAACTTTTGGTAAGCGGGCTTTGTCTTCCCAGTTATGGCTTCCAGGTATGACGATGGTTGCCCCATTTTCCTTCGTGAACTCACTGTAAGCCCACATAGCATTGATCATAAACTCGAATGGCTTATGTTCAAAGGGAAACAGAGCATCGTCGCGGTGAACAACCTGTGGCCGTTCCCCAGGCCAGATTTGGATACCCTGTGTCAGGTTAAGCTGAATTTTGTCGCAAAATGGACCCAGAATTTGATTCATGATTCCGACAATTTGAGGCAACATGATCATGGTGCGGCAGGTTTTCGATTTGGCCGCTAGCGAGTGGGTGCGCTTGGTAAGCTCACCGTAAAAAAGGCCCTTACAGAAATCGGCCTTCTCAAAATCTGGATCAAGCTCGTTGCGTAGATCGCGATAAGTCTCCCTGCTCAACAACCCGGAAATGATCACGGCACCATCGCGATTCATAATGCTAACAGCTTCATCAATGTCTGTATTTGCAGTAATTCTTTGAACGGATGCTGTCATCTCGTATTCCCCCTAATAGGCCTTAAGAAACTAATGATTGAATTTCGTGCGGGTTTAAGCAGGCTCCGTAAAGTGCAACAGCCCTTGTCTCGAATTCTTCAATATCCGCAAGGTGTACGCAATAAGGGAATTTCAGCATTTCCGTGTCCCCTTTAAAATTTTGTGTTGGGGTATGGAGGCGGTTCCGTAAGGCCAATCGCTGAGAAGCGACCTCAACATAGCGGCAGCGCACCGTCATTATGATCAATAGCCCAACGAATTACCAGAGCTCTGCAGGGCTTCGTTTCGAGGTTACGCTAACCAAACCTTTACCTTAGCTTTGGTGTTCGGTGTTTGTGATGATTTCTATGGGAAAGTAGCCAGTGATTACGGTTCTTGGCTGTTCTTCGATGCTTTCTGCGTCAAATGTTCTTTAGCTTAACGATTCGCCTTACGCGCCAAAGCGTGATGCAAATGGAACCCACCGCTCGTCCAGAAATCGGAAGGGAGGATTGGGGAGCTCTATCGAGACTAGTGTCCCCCCACGCAAAAATCTCTTCCGCCAAGACTTCAATTGGCGGAAGAGACAAGAAGACCTGCGCTACGGCTTGATCAGAACAGATGACGGAACACAAAGAAGAGGAACGCCGAAAGGCCGATCGCACAGGGTAGCGTCAGCACCCAGGCGAGCAGCAGGCTGCGCACGGTCGACATCTGCACGCCAGAGCCGTTGGCGGCCATGGTGCCGGCGACACCGGACGACAGCACATGCGTCGTCGAAACAGGTAAGCCGAAACTGTCCGCTGCAGCGATTGTTCCCATCGCCACGAGTTCGGCTGCCGCTCCCTGGCCATAGGTCATATGTTCTTTGCCGATTTTTTCGCCAACCGTAACGACAATCCGTTTCCATCCAATCATGGTGCCAAGCCCGAGCGCCAGCGCGACCGACACCTTCACCCAGTCGGGAATGAATTTGGTCGCATTGTCGAGACTCTTTTTGTAAGCGGCGAGCGTTGCAATATCCTGTTTCGAAAGCTCTGCGGCCTTGTCCTTTTGCAAGAACCGGATCGCCTCGGAGGCAAGATACATATCGTTACGGGTATTGCCCACTTGCGCCGCCGGGATTTTTCCGAGCGTGCCATAGGTTTGGACATCATTCGCGATACTGCGGATGAGCACCGCCAGCGAAGGATAAGTGCCTTCATCGAGATGGTGAGCCGTCAGATAATTGGTAACAGCCGGGCGCGGATCGCTGAGAACGCTGTAGCCTGCCGCCTTAGCCTCGACGACCTTGGAGGCCGCTTGCGAGTCCTTAACGAAACTTGGCACGTAAGCCGCTGGCAGTGTCCGGTTCAGAGCATAGGCCGTTGGCACCGTGCCGATCAGGATGAGCATGATGAGGCCCATGCCCTTTTGCCCATCGTTCGAGCCATGCGCGAAGGAGACGCCAGCCGAGGTGAAAATGAGAAGCCCTCGAATCCACAAGGGCGGTACTCCGGTGCCCTTCGGCTCACGATAGAGCTCGGGCTTGCGGATGATTAATTTCATGAGGAGAAGAAGGATCGCGGCACAAACGAAGCCCACGACCGGCGAGAGCAACAGCGCATAGCCGATCTCCGTCGCCTTGCCCCAGTCGACGCCGGACGTGCCGTCGCGCCCGCGCATCAGCGCGTTGGCAACACCGACGCCAATGATGGAGCCGATCAATGTATGCGAGCTGGATGCTGGCAGGCCGAGCCACCATGTGCCGAGATTCCAGATGATGGCTGCGATGAGCATTGCGAAGACCATCGCAAATCCAGCTTCGGAGCCGACTTGCAAGATCAACTCGACGGGCAACAGCGAAACAATGCCGAAGGCAACCGCGCCGGAGGACAACAGAACCCCGAGGAAATTGAAGAACCCAGACCAGACCACGGCGACGGGAGGCGCGAGCGAGTGCGTATAGATCACCGTCGCGACGGCATTGGCCGTATCATGAAAGCCGTTGACGAATTCAAACCCAAGTGCAATCAGCAAAGCGACGCCAAGCAGAAGAAATGGCAAGATGCTCGTGACCGTGGTTCCCGCCGCCGCGATGTCCCTATAAATATTCCAGGCTGCGAAGAAGAGCCCAAGGGCCATGATAGCGAGGAAGATCAGGATCGTCTTGATCCCCATCGGGTGATCGAGCTTTGGCTGCGGACTGCCGACCTGTGTGGATGCGATATCTCTCGAGGAAAGGGCCGTCATCGGATGCCTCCTGGGGTGTCCGCGACGGTTAATGGTGGCGTATGACGGGCATGTGACTAACGCCACCGCAAGACCCTTAATTGTGCGATGCAGCAGGAAAGATACGTGCCCCGGCGCATTCAGCAACGCTATTCGACACATGTATATCTATCTGGATTTGCTGTTTTGGCGGTGAAGATACAGCAGCAGGAAACCGAAGAGCGGGATAAAAATGTCGGTCCAAAAAATCACACCCGCATTACCGGGTGCGAAATTATGGGCGGTGACCATTTGGTACACATGACCGGCGGCGGCTCCGAGCAAGAAAATTCCGGGCCCGAGGATCGCCGCAAGACGAAGGTCGAAACTTCCGAAAGCGGCCAAGAGGCCGACGACGGCAAAGCCGAGGCTCGCCGCGCCGACTTCAAATTGGAACGGGCTGTCGGCCCAGCCGATAAACTTCGCCGCCATCTCGCCGAAGAATGCGTGGATGACGAAGTTGTAGTAATTGCCGAGGCCGATGCTAAAAAATATGTACCACGAAATAAGCTTTTCGACGATCAGGCTACAATCAATCAGCCGCCGCGAGCGGATGATGGCCGCCAATGAGAAAATCAGCCCGAGGATGAAGAAACTCAGCGAATAGTTCGATAAGATAAAGGTTAACATCACGCGGAGAATGTCTGCCATCTGAAACTCTTCTGGCGTTGCCATCAGTCGCGAGCAATGTCCGGCCTTGGAGCCGGAAACAGTGCATCCGTCTTGCCGGACAATCGATAAGCCAAAAGTCCAATCCATTCCCGCACGCCACATTCAAGCATCGACAATTTGTCGAGCGCGGGAGCTGTCATCTGAAAGTCCCGTTCATCGCCAAAGGTCCGATAGGCGACCGGATATGGCACGACCGGAAAGCCCGCGCGGCGGAAGATGCCGACTGAACGCGGCATATGCCATGCCGAGGTTACAAGCAGCCAGGTCTCGCCTGGCTTCGGCTTGACGAGCTCGCGCGTGAACACGGCATTTTCGAAAGTATTGCGGGACTTTGCCTCGAACATCATGCGCTCGGCGGGCACCCCGAGGGAAAGCCAAAGCTCGCGGGCGCTGATCGCTTCCGCCGGTCCCCCTTCGGGAAAACCGGCGGAACCGCCGGTGTAGATGAGCCTGGCATTGGGATAACGGCGCGCCAATTCAACGCCGCTTGTCATCCGGGCCGCATCGGCGTTAAGCCAGACCTGCCTGCGCGCTTCGGATTTTGGCGTGTCCACTGCGCCACCGAGCACGATGATCCCATCCGGCGCCGGCATATCGGCGGCCGGTGTCGGAAACCGGTCCTCCAAGGGCCGTAATATCATTGCACCGATCGGTGTCAGCATGCCAATGGCAAGCGCGATAATCGCACTGGCCATGAGCGCTCGACCCGCCCGCGCGAAACGTGTGTACAAAAAGACGATGCCTAAAACGCCTACGAACATCACCAGTGAAACTGGCTCGGCGATGAGCCAGAAGATTTTCGAGGCAGCAAAAAACATGAGAGTATCCCGGAGGCATATCGAAGAAACCCGCTTGCGCGCTATTTCGTGAGGCGGTTCAGAAGGATGCCATGCGGAAAATGAGGACTATGAGGTCTCCGCCGCGTCCTCGCTCCCGGTTTCCTCCTCCGGTTCCGCGGCTGCTGGAATTGCGTAAACGCCGCCGAGCCAGCGATGAAGATCGATATCGGCGCAGCGCTTCGAGCAAAATGGGCGGGTCACGAACTCCGAGGGTTTTCCGCAGATGGGACACGGCGCCGCAGCCTGTTCTGACATAAGGTTCTTGGAGGGGTTTCCTGTCATGGTTCTGGCCACTGCGGAGGTGAGGAGGTCACACTTTATTCAGCCAAGCAACATAGGCGGGAAAGCCTTCCCCGGAAAGCAGGGACATGGTTTCATAAAGCGGCAAACCGACGACCGCCGAATAAGATCCAACGAGTTTTTGAACGAAGGCACCCGCAAGGCCCTGGATCGCATAGCCGCCAGCCTTGCCGCGCCACTCGCCCGATCCGAGATAGGCTTCGATTTCGGCTGCCGACAAACGCTTGAATCGCACCCTCGTCTCAACGAGTTTATGGCGCCCGCGGCCTTTGGGCGTGATGAGATAGACAGCGGTGTGGACCCGGTGTGCCCGCCCCGACAAAAGACGCAACGATTGTGCCGCCTCCGCCACGATCTCGCACTTCGGCAGGATACGGCGTCCGACGCTGACGACCGTATCGGCCCCGATGACATAAGCTCCTGTAAGTTCCGCCCGGCGTTCGGCAATCGCCGCGGCGGCTTTCGTTTTTTCTTGGGCGAGCCGCGCGGCAAGAGTCCGGGGCAGCTCATTTTTGCGCGGGGTCTCGTCGAGATCGACGGGAAGCAAGGCATCCGGTTCGATGCCGATTTGCTGCAGCAGTTCGAGTCTTCGGGGCGACGCCGAAGCCAGAACGAGGCGTGGCCGCCAAGCCTTATCGCCGCTGGTCATGGCGACTCTCCATTGCCAAACTCGCGATCATTTGAACCGGTACGTAATGCGGCCCTTGGTGAGGTCATAAGGGGTCATTTCCACAAGAACCTTGTCGCCGGTGAGAACGCGGATACGGTTTTTGCGCATCTTTCCCGCGGTGTGCGCGATGATCTCGTGATCGTTCTCGAGTTTGACGCGAAAAGTCGCGTTTGGGAGCAATTCGACGACAGTCCCAGGGAATTCAAGCAATTCTTCCTTCGACATTTTATTCCTTAAATTTAGACTGCCATCGCTCCGCTGCGGCCTGGCCGGGTATTCGGCGCGGACCCTAATGGAGAAACGCAGTTTTGTGAACTGGCGCGGGAGGCTTTCCAGCCGGGTGAGTCCCGAGGCCTATCAAGAGAACGCAGGCCCAGGGGGTGTTCCAGGCAATTAAGAGTAAGTACTTCAAAAGACTAATGTTATTATCGCTCTTGAGCGGGGGGTGGCGGCTAGGTTCTGGGAGCCCCCGCCCGCCTCGCGGCGTCCTCCGCCACATAGGCATTGAAGCGGCGGATCGCAAACGGAATGGTCGCAAGATAGACAAAGGTCAAACCGATCAGCATTTCCATCGGAAAGATCGCCAGCAGCAGCATGCAGGCGACGACGCCGAAAAGCACAACGATGACATATTCGCGCGGAACGCGGCCGATTTTTTTGCCGGAAAAATGCGGGATACGGCTCGCCATCAAAAGCGCCACGACCAACACATAGGCGATTTCGAGTGGCACCACGGCGTGTACATTGGGAACCGCGAGAATCGAGAGGTTGAGGTACAATGGCAAAAGCGCGACGATGGCGCCGGCGGGCGCGGGCATGCCGGTAAAAAAATGCGCTTGCCAGGCGGGCCGGTTCGGATCGTCGATCATGACATTGAAGCGGGCGAGGCGCAGCGCCGCCGCGATCGCGAAAACAAGCGCCGCGAACCAGCCGAAACTCTTCATCTCGTGCAGGCCCCAAAAATAAAGGATGAGCGCCGGCGCGACACCGAAATCCACGAAGTCCGCGAGAGAATCGAGTTCGGCGCCAAACCTCGAAGTGCCCCGCAGCACGCGGGCGATCCGTCCGTCCAATCCATCCAGTATGGCGGCGGCGATGACCGCGACAACGGCGATCTCGAATTGGCCTTCGATCGCGAAACGGATCGCCGTGAGACCCATGCATAGCGCGAGCAAGGTGACGAGATTGGGCACGATGATGCGCAGCGGCACCGCGCGCAGTCCCCGGCGGCGCGGCGGCTGGCGGAAATCTTCAAATCCGCCGGAATCGTCGCGCAGCGGCCGCACTTTCCCGCCGTAAGCTTGGGGGTTGACTTCCCGGACGCCGTGGTCTTGACGCGGATCTGGTGCTTCGTCTTTTGGATACATGCTCATTTTTTCAACATAAAGAGACGTGGTTCCCGCCACAAGATTTGATTGCGGGTAAAAAGCGCCTGTGATTTACCAATACCCAGATCATCTGGTAAGCACTCCAATTATCCATGTCATCCGGCGCGGCGGCGGGCCATAATCTTAACACTGTCCGGGCTAAAGCATGCGCGTGACGAGCGAAGGCTTGGGCTGGCGCGGCCGGAGCGCCGGTATACAAAAAATGCTGTAATACAGAGGAGGCGCGTGTGGCGGACGGTGACGTGGTTGGACGGGCTCTTGCAAGCGCGATCGAGAAGCGGATGCTGGAGGGGTGCGGTAAGTTAAGCGGGGTCACCACCATTGATGGCGTTGTGCAGGTGACCTTCACGGGCGTGACCGATGATGCGAATGTCTTCGACACTTTGAGCGGCGCTCTGCTCGATGTGCGCCTTTTGTTGGAAGTCCAGCCTGATATTGACGTGAAAATCCGGCGAAAATAACGAATCACCGCACGGATTTGATGTTGCCATAGATATTGGGGTGAGTACGACAACGCTTCGGGCTTCTGCTAAAAGAAGGCGCCGCGGGTGTTTGACGCGACCTTTTTTGTGTTTGACGAGACCAAATGCCCAAGCGGACTGATATCTCCACGATCCTCATCATTGGCGCGGGACCGATCGTGATCGGCCAAGCGTGCGAATTCGATTATTCCGGCACCCAGGCCTGCAAGGCGCTGCGGGAGGAGGGCTACCGGATCGTCCTTGTCAATTCCAATCCGGCGACCATCATGACCGACCCCGATATGGCGGATCGCACCTATATCGAGCCGATCACGCCGGAAATTGTCGCCAAGATCATCGCCAAGGAGCGCTATGCGGTTCCCGGCGGATTTGCGCTGCTGCCGACGATGGGTGGCCAGACCGGCCTTAACTGCGCGCTCTCTTTAAAAAAAATGGGCGTGCTCGAAAAATTCGATGTCGAGATGATCGGCGCGAGCGCGAGCGCGATCGACATGGCTGAGGATCGCAAGCTTTTCCGTGAAGCCATGACGCGCATCGGGCTTTCAACGCCGCGTTCGCATCAGATCAAAACCTTGTCCCAGGCGCTTGCCATCCTTGACGATATTGGCTTGCCAGCGATCATCCGGCCGTCCTTCACCATGGGAGGAACCGGCGGTGGCATCGCTTACAACAAAGCAGAGTTCATCGATATCATCGAACGCGGAATTGACGCCTCGCCAACGAGCGAGGTCTTGGTTGAGGAAAGCGTTCTCGGTTGGAAGGAATATGAAATGGAGGTTGTCCGCGACAAGGCGGACAATTGCATCATCGTGTGCTCGATCGAAAACATCGATCCGATGGGCGTCCATACAGGCGATTCGATTACCGTCGCTCCGGCCCTGACACTCACTGATAAAGAATATCAGATTATGCGCGATGCATCGCTCGCGGTGTTGCGCGAGATCGGCGTCGAGACCGGCGGCTCGAATGTGCAATTCGCGGTCAATCCGAAGGATGGCCGCATGATCGTCATCGAAATGAACCCGCGCGTTTCTCGCTCCTCCGCGCTTGCCTCAAAGGCAACCGGATTTCCGATCGCAAAAGTAGCGGCGCGGCTTGCCGTCGGCTTCACCTTGGACGAAATCGCCAATGACATCACCGGCGGCGCGACACCCGCGTCTTTTGAGCCGTCGATCGATTATGTGGTCACGAAAATTCCGCGCTTTGCCTTCGAAAAATTTCCCGGCGCCGAGCAGATCCTGACGACTGCGATGAAATCCGTCGGCGAAACCATGGCCATCGGCCGGACTTTTGCTGAAAGCCTACAGAAAGCTTTGCGTTCGCTCGATACCGGCCTTGATGGTCTTGATGAGATCGAAATTGAAGGCCTCGGCCTTGGCGACGACATGAACATCTTGCGCGCCGCCCTCGGCGTGCCGACCCCAGATCGACTTCTGGTTGTCGCACAAGCGCTGCGGCATGGCATGCCGCCTGCCGAAATTTACGAAGCGTGCGGCATCGATCCTTGGTTCATCGCACGCATCGCGGAAATTCTTGAACTCGAGGGTAAGGTTCGTGCGCATGGTCTGCCGGGCGACGCGGCCAATCTGCGCATGCTGAAGGCAGCGGGTTTTTCGGATGCGCGTCTTGCCAGCCTCGCGGGTGTGCTCGAAACGGCTGTGCTGGCCTTGCGGAAGAAGCTTGGGGTGCGTCCAGTGTTCAAGCGGATCGATACCTGCGCCGCCGAATTTGCCTCGCCCACCGCCTATATGTATTCGACCTATGCGCCGCCTTTCGGGCCAGCGTCCGTCTGCGAATCGCGTCCATCCGCGCGGAAAAAAATCGTCATTCTCGGCGGCGGGCCCAACCGGATCGGGCAGGGCATCGAGTTCGATTATTGCTGTTGTCATGCGAGCTTCGCGCTGCGCGAGGCCGGGTTCGAAACGATCATGGTCAACTGCAATCCGGAAACGGTATCGACCGATTACGACACCTCCGACCGGCTTTATTTCGAACCCCTGACCGCCGAAGATGTGTTGGAAATCCTTGCCACGGAAGAGGAGGCGGGGGATCTCATCGGCGCGATCGTGCAATTTGGCGGCCAGACGCCACTCAAACTCGCGCATGCGCTTGAACAGGCCGGCATTCCCATCCTTGGGACATCGGTCGATTCCATTGATCTTGCCGAGGACCGCGACCGCTTCAAACGTCTTCTCGACAAAATCGGCTTGAAACAGCCGATGAATGGAATCGCCTATTCGGTCGAGCAATCGCGCCTTATCGCTGCCGATCTGGGCCTCCCCCTCGTCGTGCGCCCCTCTTACGTGCTTGGCGGACGGGCGATGGCGATCATTTTCGACAGGGCGGCATTCGACGATTATTTGCTTGGCACCCTTCCAGGCTTGGTTCCCTCCGAAATCAAGGCGCGCTATCCCAACGACAAGACCGGGCAGATCAATACCGTGCTGGGCAAAAACCCGCTTTTGTTCGACAGATATCTGTCAGACGCCATCGAGATCGACGTTGACGCGCTTTCGGATGGAAAGGATGTCTTCATCTGCGGCATCATGGAACATATCGAGGAGGCAGGAATTCATTCGGGCGACAGCGCCTGCTCGCTGCCGCCGCGTTCGCTAACGAAAGAAAAAATCGCAGCCCTCGAAGATCAGACCCGGAAACTCGCCCTGGCGCTTGGTGTCGGCGGCTTGATGAATGTGCAATATGCGCTGAAGAACGGCAAAATCTATGTGCTCGAAGTCAACCCGCGGGCGGCGCGGACGGTGCCTTTCGTTGCCAAGGTGATTGGGGTGCCGATCGCCAAAATCGCAGCAAGGATCATGGCTGGGGAAAAGCTTGCCGCGTTCCGATTGCGGCCGCCCAATCTCGATCATATCGGCGTCAAGGAATCGGTGTTTCCATTCGCAAGGTTTCCTGGGGTCGACACGGTGCTCGGACCGGAAATGCGCTCGACCGGAGAGGTCATGGGGCTTGACCGCTCGTTTCCCGTGGCGTTCGCCAAGAGCCAGCTTGGCGGCGGCACGAAAGTGCCCAGGACCGGAACCGTCTTTGTGTCCGTGCGGGATACCGACAAACCACGGGTCCTCGAAACCGCAAGACTGTTGGCAACGCTGGGATTCAAAATCACCGCGACCGGCGGCACTGCCCGTTACCTCGAGAGCGAGGGTGTCAGGGCGCTGCGGGTCAATAAGGTTTCCGAAGGGAGGCCGCACGTCGTGGATTTGATCAAGAATGGCGAAATACAGCTTGTGCTCAATACCACCGAAGGCGCCCAAGCGCTCGCCGATTCGCGATCATTGCGCCGCGCCGCCCTCTTGCATAAAGTGCCTTACTACACAACTCTTGCTGGAGCGATCGCCGCGTCGCAAGGTATTAAGGCCTACCTCGCTGGGGATCTGGAAGTTCGTGCCCTTCAGGACTATTTCGTCTAGCATTTCCCAGACACGCAGGGACTTCTGGATTAGCCGCGCGAAAACATTTGGATACGATCATGTGACAAGCTTTTTTAGACTGGATTGGCCAAATTTCGTTCCATTCCCATCTGTAGCGTGGCTGGATGGCCGCGGCACAGTAAAGTTAAAGCTTACAGGTGGCTGGTGAGGCACTTGCTGCAGCTCCCGCAAAAGTGTCTGTTAAAGAGTAGGCTTCCAGGAATGGCTACTGTGGACGAGTCCGTAGCGGGCCTCAGCCAAACCATGATGAGGTTGTGGTTCGGGCGGCTCGACGATAGCGTTTTTTTCGAACTCAGCGAAGGTAAGGCACGATCTCAAAAAGTTGCAGACTTTTTGATTCGGATCATGCGACAAATGAAATGCAAAGAGACAATGACCGATTCATGTTGAACCGGTCATGGTCTTGACCGGCAAGAATGCCATAAGGCGGCACCTTGGCCGCAAAAGAGTGCAATCGGTTTATAGACGCGAAAGAGAATGAGCATGGATAAGTTTCCCATGACGCCGGGCGGATATTCCGCCCTCGAAGAGGAATTGAAGCGGCGCCAGCAAATCGAGCGTCCTCGCATCATCCAGGCGATTGCGGAAGCGCGAACTCATGGCGACTTGTCCGAAAATGCCGAGTATCATTCCGCCAAGGAAGCTCAGTCCCTCAACGAGGGACGCATTGCCGAACTCGAAGATAAATTGTCGCGCGCGGAAGTTATCGATGTCACGAAACTCTCTGGCAGCACGATCAAATTTGGCGCAACCGTGACACTCGTCGACGAGGACACAGACGAAAAAAAGATTTACCAGATCGTCGGTGAAAGCGAGGCCGATGTGAAGGCCGGGCGCGTGTCGATCACCTCCCCCACCGCGCGCGCCTTGATCGGCAAGAAAACCGGCGATTCGGTCGAGGTCAATACGCCAGGCGGCGGCAAAAGCTATGAAATCGTCAATGTCGCTTTTCAGTAAGCATAGTCGGCTTGCCTCCTTGCGCGGCATAGCCGCTGGTGGTGCCGTGGTGAGCTAAAGCTGACAGGCTTCCGGAGTCCCGCAAGTTCAACGGAAGCAGTTGACCTGATGCAGGCTTGCGGCACGCGAAGACCCTTTTTGAATGCGGTGCGTGCTGAAGCGGCGTCTCGGCGGGCGGGGTGTCAGATCCCGCCGCCATCAACGAAGATGTCATTGCGCGCCTGCGCCTGCGTGATGTTGCTTCCGGGCGGCACGCTGCGCGTGAGCCAGACATTGCCGCCGATCGACGACCCTCGGCTGATCGTGATCCGGCCGAGAATCGTCGCGCCCGCATAGATCACAACATCGTCCTCGATAATGGGATGCCGGTCGCCGCCCTTGAGCAAGGCGCCGTTTTCATCCACCGCGAAGCGCTTGGCACCCAGCGTTACGCCCTGATACAGCCGCACATGTTTCCCGATCACGGCCGTCTCGCCAATGACAACGCCGGTTCCATGATCGATGAAAAAACTGTCGCCGATCCTGGCGCCCGGATGAATGTCGATGCCGGTGGCGGAGTGGGCGATCTCCGAAATAATGCGGGCAAGCAAAGGCGCACCCAAAAGATAGAGCTCATGGGCGAGCCGGTGGCGCGCGATCGCAACAATTCCAGGGTAGCAGAAGAGCACTTCATCGATGTTGCGGGCCGCCGGGTCACCCCGGTAGGCGGCAAGAATATCGGTCTCAAGAAGTCCCCGCACTTTTGGCAGTTTCGCGGCGAAGGCGCGGGTTATTTCGTGGGCCTTCGCGTCCAATTGTGCCGCGTCTTTGCCGGGCAGATAAGGTACGAGCCGAAGCTCACGGCGGACCTGCTCGCGGAGCGAATGCAGCGCTTCGTCGAGTGTGCGCGCGATGAAAGAATCGACCGCTTCCTCGGTGAGCCCGGCCGGGCCAAAATGCCTTGGAAAAAGCGCTGCCGACACTCCCTCCAGAATATCGGAGAGTGCGTCCTGCGATGGCAATTCGTAGTTGACGCCATCGGGCTTCGTACTCTGCCGCCAACCGCTTCTTAAATTTCGCAACTGCCCGACGATCTGCTGCAGATCCCAGCCCCGCTGCACGCGTCCGCCGTCGTTGTCTTTCAGTCGATAATCCATGTCGGCCCATCAGGAGGGGTTGCAGGCCGAAGCGTTTAGCATCAAATCGCGAGAATGTTTTTCCCTTTTTGCTCTAGGTTGGAAAAGGATTATCTCCCAGGAATTTCTGCTCTTTAATGCCCGCGATAGCTCTTTTGAGTTTGAATCTTATACAACGCGGCAACAAGGGCATCGATATCCTCATTGGTATTGTAGAGGGCGAGCGAGGGGCGCACGGTCGTCTCCAGTCCGAACCGTCGCAGGATTGGCTGCGCGCAATGATGACCGGCGCGTACCGCGATGCCTTCCCGGTCGAGCGCGGCGCCGACATCCTCGCTACGGCAGCCATCAAGCACGAAGGAGATCACACCGGCTTTTTCCTTCGCCGTTCCGATGATGGTGAGGCCCGGCACGCCCAGAAGCCCCTGTGTTGCATAGTCGAGCAGCCCATGCTCATAGCTTGCGATATTGGCCATGCCGATCCGGTCGAGGTAGTCGATCGCAGCGCCAAGCCCGACCGCATCGGCGATATTGCCGGTACCCGCCTCGAAACGGAGTGGCGGCGCCTGATAGACGGTCTTTTCGAAGGTGACGTCGGCGATCATATTGCCGCCGCCCTGCCAAGGCGGCATCGCCGCGAGCACGTCGGGCTTGCCGTAAAGCACGCCGATGCCGGTCGGGCCGAACACCTTATGGCCGGAAAAGACATAGAAATCGCAATCGAGCGCTTGGACATTGACGGGCATATGCGACACGGCTTGTGCGCCATCGACGAGCACGCAGGCGCCATGCCGGTGCGCGATCGCCACCATTTCCTGCGCCGGGGTCACGGTGCCGAGCGCGTTTGACACTTGAGGCAGCGAGACCAGCCGCGTTTTCGGCGAAAGAAGTTTCGTATATTCTTCCAAAATCACCTGGCCGCTGTCATCCACAGGAGCCACCCGCAGGACAGCGCCCACATCAGTGCACAGCATCTGCCACGGCACGATATTGGCGTGATGTTCGAGCCAAGTGATAACGATCTCGTCACCCCGGTGGACATTGCGGCGGCCCCAGGCTTGCGCGACGAGATTGATCGCCTCCGTCGCGCCGCGGGTGAACACGATCTCATTGGCCGAGCCCGCGCCAAGGAATCGCCGGACTTTTTCGCGCGCCGCCTCATAGGCGTCGGTCGAGCGGGCGGCGAGCGCGTGGGCGGCGCGGTGAATGTTCGAATTTTCGGTTTCATAGAACAACGCGAGCCGGTCGATGACCGCCTGCGGTTTTTGTGTCGTTGCTGCATTGTCAAGCCAAATCAGCGGCTTGCCATGGACCTGCTGCTGCAGGATCGGAAAATCCCGTTTGATCGCATAAGCATCAAAGGCGCGCGTGCCGGAGATGAGATCGGGCGCCAGCGCGGGCTCTAGGGTCGGCGCGACGGCGGTTGATCCAGGCGTTGAAACAGGCGCCTCGGGTGCCATGACCGGCGCGCTCGCGGCTTGCCCTTCATTGAGGAAATAGAGTGTCTCGCCGGGGATCGCCGGGGTTGCGGGCTCCGCTCCATGTGAAAATCCCGCAGGCGAAGGTGTTAATGGAAACGCCGAGACACTGCCGGGCGCTTGCGGCCGGAGGTCTGCCTCGGGCGGGTAATTGGGCCGGAACACCGGGCTCTGTTCAAAAGCGGGTGGTGCGGCGGCGGGTACCGAAGGCTGGGCGGCCGCCGTTCCTGTTTCATTGAGGAAATAGAGGGCTTCGGGACCCTGTGCCGGGATTGAACTGTGCGAAAAACCAGCCGGAGAAAATCCCGAGGGGAGGGTGGTGGGCACCAGGGATGTCGCTTGGCCGAGACCGTGCGGCAGAGCGCGCAATTCCGCCTCGCCTGGAAATCCCTGAACCGTCTCTTGGCCTTTTTCCGGCGATGGGCCGGACAGCCCAGCAGCGAGAAGCGGCGCCCCCGCGGCACCGGCCGGGACCGTTGCGCCGGTGGCAAGACCAGCGGCTGGAATATGGCGCCCTGTGGTATCGATAACCGTCGGCGGCGCGCCGCCGAATTGGGTTGGATAACCTGGCTGTCCCGCCGCGAAGGGGGCGGTCGCGAGCGCGCCGGGCACACTTGTCCCTGGCGCCGCCGCCGCCGCGCCGATAGCTCCCGGCACGGATGTGGGCGGGGCGGGGGGACGCTCTTGCGTGATGGCAAAGTTTGCCAAGGCCTGAGGGTCCACCGTCTGCCCAGGCGAGGCATTGAGGAAAGCATTCCCCAGCTTCGCGATCAAACCGGGGTCGATCACGGAGGGTGCCTCTCCGCCCCATTGCGGGGCGGGCGGGGTGGTCAAAGGCACGCTGGCCGCCGAGTGGCGTGGGTCAGGCATACTCATGATAGTGGCCAACCTCCACATTCTCCAACACGCCAAGCGCATCCTCGGTCAAGATCGCCGATGAGCAGTAGAGCGAGATCAAATAGGACGCGATTGCCTTGCGGTTGATGCCCATGAAGCGGACCGAGAGGCTCGGGGTTACTTCGCCTGGCACGCCTGGCTGGAAAAGCCCAACAACGCCTTGCTTCTTTTCGCCCGTGCGCAGGAGCAGAATGGTCGTTGTGCCGGACCCATTAGTGCCATCCGTGATCTTGAGCTTGTCGCTTGGGACGAGCGGGATTCCGCGCCAGGTCAAGAACGGCGTGCCGAACAAATTGATGGTTGGCGGCGGAACACCACGCCGCGTGCATTCGCGGCCGAAGGCGGCGATGGCGCGTGGATGGGCAAGGAAAAACGCTGGCTCTTTCCACACCTTGGCGATCAATTCGTCGAAATCGTCAGGCGTAGGCGGCCCTCGGCGCGTCGGAATTTTCATGAACGGCGCGGCATTGGAGAGAAGACCGTAATCCGCATTATAAAGAAGCTCGGATTCCTGGCGCTCCTTGACCTTTTCGATCAGCAGGCGAAGCTGCTCTTGGATTTGATCGTAAGGCTGGTTGTAGAGATCGGAGACGCGGGTCTGAACATCGAGAACGGTGGTGACCGCGTTGAGGAAATATTCGCGCGGGGCCGTCTCATAATCGACGAAGGTTTCCGGCAGATCGGTGTCCCGCTCCCACGTCGGGCTGCATTCGACCTCGCCGAGGCCCTCGCGCTCCTTGACCTTGTTCAGCCGGTAGATACCGGCCTCGACCGGCACCCAGGGAAGGAACGACACCAGCCAGCGCGGGGTGATCGCCAGCATTTGCGCCCGTGTTTTTGTGGCATTGGCAAGCTGGCGGGCGGCCGGCTCGCTTAAAGTCCTTCTTATTTCTGTGTCATCTGCCATTGAGTCACCTCCACATCTCGAAAAACCTCGAGAAAGCTTGACAAGGCGGCCTGTAGCATCGCTCCCGGAGAATGTTTTTCTTTTTTGGTTGTTGTGACAATTTTGCTCATAATTACATGATATCTATCAAATTAATCTATCAGATCGGACTTTGATTACATAACGATACTATTATTATAGACTTTGTCTGTATTGTTTTATTGCCGAAAGGCGCGCCCAGCGACTCTGCGGGCCGTTGGCGTGGCTTGTAATACTGCGCGAGGCGATTCACCGAGGCGGCTTTGGCCTTTGAATTTGCCCGGAACATGCTACCGTCGCGGCCATCATGACGCTCTCTTTCACTCTCTTCGACACGGCGATCGGCCGTTGCGCGATCGCCTGGAGCGGGCGTTGTGTCGTCTGCTTACAGCTTCCCGAAGACAACAACGCGAAGACCCGTGCGCGCGTGCTGCAGCGATATTCCGCTGCTCGGGAGGCGGTGCCTCCACGCCAAATTGCCCGCGCTCTGGATACTGTTGCGGCACTTTTGCGCGGCACGCCAAGCGATCTGTCCTCCATCCCGCTCGACATGGAGGGCCTGCCGCCGTTCCATCGCCGCGTCTATGAGGCGGCGCGCGCCATTCCGTTCGGCGCAGCGGTGACCTATGGCGAACTCGCGAGGCGGTCAGGCGTCCCCGGTGCGGCTCGCGCCGTGGGACAGGCCTTGGCGCGCAATCCCTTCGCGATCATTGTGCCGTGCCATCGGGTGCTCGCGGCGGGCGGCAAGACCGGCGGTTTCTCGGCAAGTGGCGGTGCGGCGACGAAGCTGCGCCTTCTCGCCATCGAAGGCTACAAAATGGGCCTCGCGAAAAGCCTGGAAAAAAGCCAGCGAGAAAACCGTGCGCCCTCCCTTTTCGACAGCCGTGCCTCTGCCGACCTATAACGGCTCCAGATCTGAAATGGGGAGGTGGGCGATATGACCTGGCCGGCACAGCTGCATCCCCTATCGCTGCCGGTGATCGGGGCGCCACTTTTCATCATCTCCAACCCGCGCCTGGTGATCGCCCAATGCACCAGCGGCGTCATCGGCGCTTTTCCGGCCCTCAACGCGCGCCCAAAAGCGGCACTCGGCGATTGGCTCGCGGACATCACGTCCGGCCTTGCGAAATTTGAACAGACGAACCCCGGCGCGGAGATTGCGCCCTTCGCGGTCAATCAAATCATTCACCACTCCAACGACAGGCTGGCGGCCGATCTCGATCTTTGCGAAACCTATAAAGTCCCGATCATCATCACCAGCCTTTCGGCACCAGCGCAGATCGTTCCCCGCGTCCATGCCTGGGGAGGCATGGTCTTTCATGATGTCATCAGCGTGCGCCACGCGAAAAAAGCCGTCGAGGCTGGCGTCGATGGTCTGATCCTTGTCTGTGCCGGGGCCGGGGGGCATGCCGGAACGTTGTCGCCGTTTGCCCTCATCGAGGAAGTGCGCAAATTTTGGCAAGGTCCCATCGCGCTTGCCGGAGCGATCGCGACCGGCCGAGGTGTCCTTGCCGCGCGCGCCATGGGCGCCGATTTCGCTTATGTCGGGACCCGTTTTATCGCCAGCGAAGAAGCAAATGCGGACGCGCGTTATAAGCAAATGATCACCGCGAGCGATGCCGCGGATATTCTGTATTCCGCCTATTTCACGGGAGTTCCCGGCAATTATCTCCGGCAAAGCGTGTTGAATGCCGGACTTGATCCGGACCATTTGCCGTCCCGCGACAAAACTGCGTTGAATTTCGAGGCGGCCAAGGCCAGCGAGGCGGTCAAGGCGTGGCGGGATGTTTGGGGCGCCGGGCAAAGTGTCGGTGCGATCGCCGATGTTCTGCCTGCCGCCGATATTATCGCGCGCATGCGGGCCGAATATCACCGGGCCAAAGCCGATTTATGCGCGTAAGCGTTTTCGTATCGCGGCTTAGGCTTTGGGCGAGCGCAGGACCAGCCGCCGCTCGAGCTTTTGGACGGGCCGGGCATTTGCCGGATAAAGCTTGGCGAAAGCGTCGATATCTGTCTTGGCCACCTTTATGGGACGCGGCAGTACCATCCAGTCGACAATTTCGCTGCAGGGTGGCGTCGTGAGCGATCCGGAATAAAAATAATATCCGCGGCTCGGGGGCAGCAAACCCTTCGGGTCAATGCCCGGAGCGGCCACGACCGCCGGGCCTTCCGCCGCCGGCATGGAGGCCACGATCTTGGCAAATACAGGATTTGCCTTGCCAGGCTCCAGCATTACTCCGACCACGCCAAGCGAACCGGCGTCATTGCGATGGACGAAATGCACCTCCATCGGAAAACCCTTGCCGTCGATGTGATGCTCGCTCGGGTGATGAAAATGGAATTGCACCAATGTGTATTTTCCGGAGCCCTTGGTCAGCGTGCCCCCATCATTGAAATTGAGCTGGATCGTGTGGCCATTGTTGATGATCGTTTCGGCCTGACGTGCCCAAGCGAATTTGAGCGGCGCAAGCTGTGCCTTAATTGAACTATCGATGACGATGGGCGATTGCTGGCCGCCATTTGCGCAGACACGGTCGGCCGGATCGAGATCGCCCCAATGGCCAGGACCCTGCGCTCCCTCATAGCTCCAATGCGCTGCCTCTTCGGCAAACCCAAGATTTGCGCAGACTGGGCAGAGAGCGAATCCGGCCAGTGCTTTCAAAACGCCGCGGCGATCCATGCAAAATCCCCCCAAGCAAAACACTCACCCGTTAACGCCATATTGCCTGCTTAGACCGCGCTGGAGACTTTGTCCTATGACATCTATGAGCGAATCTCAGTCCTCGCGTTCTCCTATTCCTTGGGCTCAGCAAGAGTTATCCAGCATTATCCACAAGAACATTTGACTCTCGAAGAAATGTTCTTTATTTGTTCATGTTTTAATCATAGAATATTCAGGGAACATGAATTTTTTTGTAATGTCACTAATCCGGCGGAAAGACAGCAAACATGTGGCAAGAAAATGTCAACGATGTGAGGGCCGCTTCCCATGCGGGCAATTGAGACACCTATGGCGGCTCCTGCTCCATCGGCAGCTGTCCCAGTCACGCGAGGCAAAGGCATCCGCGGGGCCTTGTCGAATGCATCGGGACGGTTCGAGAAGACAACACGCTGTTACGACGGCGATGACTGGGACCCGCTTGAGGATTTGCCTCCCTTGCGGACCCTGGTCACCCGTGAACGCGCCAAAACGATCATCACCCGCAATGAGTCGCCGGATATTTCCTTTGACCAATCGATCAATCCCTATCGGGGCTGCGAGCATGGCTGCGTCTATTGTTTCGCGCGGCCGACCCATGCCTATCTCGGCCTTTCGGCGGGACTCGATTTCGAAACAAGGCTGTTTTCCAAGACAAACGCGGCAAGCCTCCTCGAGCGTGAATTGTCGGCGCCAGACTACGTGGTGAAGACGATCGCGATTGGAACCAACACCGACCCCTATCAGCCGATCGAACGCAAGGAACGGGTGATGCGCCAGGTGCTTGAAGTTCTGGCACGTGCCAATCATCCGGTGGCGATCGTCACCAAATCGGCGCTTGTCTTGCGCGATCTCGATCTTCTTGCGCCGATGGCTGAAAAAGGCCTCGTCAAAGTGGCGTTGTCGGTGACAACGCTCGATTCCATTCTCGCCAGGAGAATGGAGCCCCGCGCGAGCAGTCCCGGGCGGCGGCTTGGCGCAATCCAGCATCTGGCGGATGCCAAGATTCCAACGGCCGTCCTGGCGGCGCCGATTATTCCAGGACTCAATGATATTGAAATAGAGGCCATCCTCAACCGCGCCCATGCCGCCGGTGCACGGGAAGCCGGTTACGTGCTTCTGCGGCTGCCGCTCGAAGTCCGCGATCTATTCATCGAATGGCTCGGCGCGCATTATCCGGACAAATTCAAACGCGTCCTCTCCCTGATGCGCGGAGCGCGAGAGGGCAAGCTTTACGATGCCCGCTTCGGCAGCCGGATGACGGGAGCCGGTCCCTATGCATGGATGATCGGACGGCGGTTTGAAGCGGCTGTGACCCGCCTAGGCTTCGCCGCGACCGGCACCCCGTTGCGCAAGGATCTTTTCGTGCCTCCCATGCGCCAAGGCGAACAATTGAAATTGTTTTGAACCGCCGGAGATGGCAAAATTATCATGCGTTTGCGCCATGGCGGGACGGCAGCGCCGCTTCCCGCTTATTTTTCGTAGCCTTTCTCAATTCGCGAATAAACTTGTTCGGTAAACGTTTGGATTTGGCCGCCGATGAAGGGAGCGCCAACCGCAAGCGCGATAAAAATGGCGATAATCTTGGGGACAAAGGTAAGGGTCGCCTCTTGCACCTGCGTCAAAGCCTGGAGCAACGCGATGATCAGCCCGACGCACATGGCGGCCGCCACTGCGGGACCAGACCCCATGATGATTGTCCAGATTGCCGCGCGCAGCAGCTCCAAGGCATCGGCTTCATTCATGCTGCGGCAACGACAACGCCCGGTCCCAGGGTCACTTTGCTTCCATCCTTCAATGTGGCGACGGCTCCGCCGCCCGTGGACAGCTCCACTGAAACCACGATACCGCTTGTCGTTCCATCGGCGGACGTCACCGACTTGCCAATCATGGTGCTGGCCTGCGCCGATAACAACGCGTCGAGTGTCGAGTTTGTTTGAACCTGCTGCTCGACTGTCGAAAATGATGCTAGCTGGCTCATATATTGCGTTGGATCGGTCGGACTCGTCGGATCTTGATGTTGCAGCTCGGCCACGAGAAGCTGCAAAAACTGATTGTAGTTCACCGTCGGCGCAGGAGTTGCCGCCGTTGGAGCCGGCGAAGCGGCGCCGGACAAGACTTTTGATGCGGATGCGATGCTGATTGTCATGCTGTACCTTTTGCACGTTGCCGGTTTACGAGTTGATCAAGCTGCTTGGGTTGGCGTGGAGGAGTCCCGGCCGGCCAAGATTTCCGCTTCGACCGGAAACAGCGCGCGGACTGCTTTTAAGGCCTCGAAGGCCCGGTTGCCGTCAAACAAAGTCTTGACGGCACGCAGTCCTCCGACCAGCGCCGCGTTATCCGACGCATTGATCGTCATCTGAATGGATTTGAAGAACATTTCGCGTGCGGTCCGCGAGTCGTTCGGATTAATCAACATGATTTGAATAATGAAATAGAGCTGACGCAACGGTGTCGAGGCATCTTCAACCTTCATGACATGCGCCTCGAGAAGAAAAGTTGCATCATTGAGAAGTTCAATCGAAACCTTTCTGTCGGCGCGCAATACCGCGCCATTGATATAAATCTTTTCTCCGGCCCGAAGCGAAATATGCATTTCCAAGTCTCACTTCAGCCCATCGCGGATCATCAGACAGACATCTGCTATGCCACGATAATTTTGTGATTGCGATGAACGTATTAAAGCGGCTTCCTTGACGATCCAAAGCCCGACCATCACCAAATCGGCACGCAAAACATCCGGCAGGTCATTTTCTGGATCGACAAGATCCTGAATGAAAACATTCCATAGTTTGCTGACGTAGCTGAGCGCCTCGTTCGCTTCAGCCGATAGCGTGCCTGCTGCCTCGGCCTTCCGCAGAAGACCAGCTGCATGCTCCAGGGCATGACGCTCGCGATCGCGGCAAACCTTGGGATCATCGGCGAGATGCTCGGCATAGGAAAGTTGATACATCGCGCCTGCCGCCGTTGCCATGAGTCTCCGGGATTTATAGATATTTAACGAGGCTGAGCTGCTGAAGTTGCGCAGTTAATGAGTAGGATGTTTCGATTTGCGTCTGTAAGTCCGTGACACGTGTGGTGATTTCATAGGGGTTTACGCTTTCGAGATTGCCAATCTGTGTCGATAATATGTTCATTTGCAGCGACATTTGGTTGGTAGCGTCGTTGATATCCGACTGAACCAAACCGACGCCGGCTTGAAGATCGGTCAGAGAGGAAATCGCCGAAGTCAAAAGATTGCGGGCCACGGTGGTCACGGTTTGATAGGCTGGCGAACTGAGATTTTGCGTGCCGAGATCGGCAATCATCGTATAGGCTTGCGCAAGCTGCTGAAATGCCGGGTGGTTGGCGCTCACCGACGTGTCGACCGTTTGGCTCTCGGCAATCCGGTTGGTCAATGTTTGGCTTGATGCGGACGACCATCCGGCGGCCCAGTTGGCGCCCTGGAACAAAGGCGCGAATGCCGTGTCCAAGAACGTTTGCATGCTGCTGGCGCTGATTGCCGACACTCCGGCATTTGTCTGCGGTATGCCGAACGCCGCGGTGAAAGCGCTGTCAACGGCCGCCTTGTTCGGCGCCGCCGGTCCGTAATAATCGGTGATGGCCTGGTTGCTGGTATTCGTCCCGGAAAAAATATAATCGCCGCCGAGGGTGGAATTGAGGCTGGAAATGAGACTTTGAAGATTGCTCTCACCCGATGCCTGGATCGTGCCTGCATTCGAATTTGAGCCGTTGCTTTCGATCAGGGAATTGAGAAGATCCTGCGCATTGGATTGCAAGCTTCCCAAAATAGTCTGAGTTGTGTCGAGGCGCGTCGCCACCGTTTGGTTTGTGTCTGTAATCGTTTGCAAAAGAGAACTTTGCGCCTGAAGGGAGAGGCTATCGCCGGTTCGCGCACCGAGCGTTTGACCGATGTCCGCGTATGTGCCCGTGGACAGTTCGGTTTGGCTGGCAGCAAGTTCCGCCTGCATCTTCAAAATGGATTGGCGCATCGAAGACGATATCGACTGCGTCGAAATGTAGGATGTCATGCCGGAAGGTTCCCCAAATCTGTCATAAGCATGCTGAACATACCGTCGATCGTTGTAAGTAATTTCGCCGTCGCCGAATATGAGTTTTCGAGATCGAGCATTTTGGACATTTCATCGTTGATATTGACGCCTGTCGCATTGGATAAGGCGGTCGCCGCGGTGCTGAGCAATGTGCTTTGATAATTGCTTTGGGACGAAACATCCGAGCGCTGCGCTTCGAGCCAACTGACCGATGCCGCTGCGTAATCGCTTAAGTTTGCACTGGTGATGATGCCGCCACTTGCGCTGTACGTCTGTGTTGCCGACAGTTTGGCGAGCAATTGGGAGAGACGCGCCGTATAGCTGGCATCCCCTGTTGTATTGTAGGTGTAGTCGGAATTTGCGGTATCCGAGATGCCGCCATCACGCAGCAACAGGGCGTTGCCGCCTTGGCTTGGATCGACGCTTGGGTTCACTGTGATTTGGCCGGCAAGCCCTGTGGTGCTCGTTGGAAGTGATGTGGCGCCTTGCGTGGTGAAAAGACCCGGTAGATCGGGACCGGGGGCAGCCTGATCGGTTTCCGAGAATGCGTTGATCAGAGCTCCCGCGATGCCATCCAATTGCGCCTGATAGGTCACTGCGAGCGAGTCGCGCAGACTTGCAAGGCCGGCGATTTTGCCTGTCGCCACGGGCATCGCCGCCGAGTTGCCGGTAATCGGAATGCCATCGGCGAAAACCGCGTTGCCACTCGTCGCGGCCGTATAGGTATTGGTCGGGGAAAATGTTACGCTTCTCGCCGCGCCGCCTTGAAAAAGGGTGACGCCGCTATCGGTATAAATCGACATATCACCGTTGGAGCCGGTGGTTGTTGTTATCCCTATTTGCTGGGCGAGCTTGGTGAGAATGCTGTCGCGCGAGTCTTGCAGGTCAGTAACGTCGCCACCGGTGGCGCTCCCACCGACGATTTGCGCGTTGACTGTCTGAAATTGTCCGAGCAGCGAATTGATCGTCTGAACAGATGCGGCGATCCCCGAATCAGCCTGTTCGCGGACTTGATTCACCGTCGCCACGGCGCTGTTCAATCCCCGCGCGGCGGCGGCCGCGGCGGACACAGCGGCAGCTGCCAAGGTCGAACTGCTTGGCGACGCTTCATAGGACTGAAGCGCATTGGTGAAGTTGCTCAACAAGGCGGCTGGGGAAGTCGAATTCGACGTGGTGCTGGAGCCGCTGCTCGAAACGTCCCCAACTGTTTGGTTGAGCGTATCGAGACCGTCCGAAATCGCATTCTGGGTGGCACTTGCGGAAGTTGCTCCCAGCAAATTTCCAAAGACCGCCAAATTCGACGCCCGGGTGACGGAGGCAACACGCGAACCATCGAGCGTCGAGATCACATTGGCGATCTTGCGCGAATAGGTGGCCGTATCGCTGGCGCCGGTGATGTTGCGCGACAGAACAGACGATTCCGCCGACACCGTATTTAGACCAGATTTCGCGATATTTGACGCGCTGGAAAGGCTCATGACTTCGATCCTAGCGGCAGGCCGTGTGTAAGATTATTTCAGCATATTGTTGAGTTGCGCCAGCAGATCCGACCCCGTTTGAAAGACCTTCGTATTCGCCTCATAACCGCGCTGCGCGACGATCATATCGGTGAGCTGCGTCGCCAAATCCACGGTCGAATTCTCAAGCTCCGATGATTGAACCTGTCCCAGGCCGCCGGTCCCGGCGACACCGATCACGAGATCCCCGGAATCCGAATTGACCTGGAAGACGTCACCCGAGATATTGCTGAGACTGTCCGGGCTAATGACATTGCCTAGAGGGATCTTGTAGGCAGCGACCTGGCTGCCGTTCGCGAAGACATAGGAAAGCGTGCCGTCCGAGGAAATGCTGACGCTTTTCACTTGGCTCGGAGCATTGCCGTCCATGGTCGCCTGCGACACCGCAAAACTGGATGCCAATTGCGTCGTGCTCGCAATATTGAGCGAGGCGGTCACCCCGCCGGGAACAGCAATGGAAAGAGAGGTTGGAGAGGGCGGCGCCAAGGCTCCGCTCGACGGATCGAACGTGAGTGTTTGGGTTGTCAGCGGGGTTCCCGGTGCCGCATCGTTGTAGACGTCGACTTGCCATGTGTTGGCTCCCGTCTTCGAAAAAACAGTATCCAAGGTTACGGGATTGCCAAGACTGTCGTAGGCAATGACGGAAGACTTGCTGGTGAAATTTGTGAAGGAGGGAGCGCCGGTGAGCGTCGCGGCGTTGGAATTGAGATTGGCGGTGAACGTGCCTGCCGTCGATGGCGCCGCGATCAGCGCGGTCGAGTTGATATTGACAGGTGTCAATCCGGCGGAACTCAGCGTCACGCCGCCCGCGCCAGGGGCAAGGTTGTAACCCATCAAAGTATAGCCCGCCGCGTTGACCAGATTACCGGAGGAGTTCTCGACGAAGGATCCGGCCCGGGTGAGGTAAGTCGCCCCGTTCGAATCATCGACGAGGAAGAACCCATTGCCCTGGATCGCAAGATCTGTCGCCGAACTCGTGCTTGAGAGGCCGCCTTGCTCCGCAACATTGTAGCGGACCAAGGTGGTGACCCCGCCGGCGCTATAATCGCCCGTGGCGCCGACCTGATCGACGATATCCCGGAACAACGTCGAGGCTTGCTTGTATCCTGTCGTGTTCGAATTCGAAATATTTTCCGAAACGGTCGCAAGAAGATTGGCTTGCGCATTCATTCCGGACACGCTTGCATTCATTGCGCTAAAAAGGCCCATGGATGATTCTCCGCGTTGGCAGACGCAGTTAACCGACCGGGGCTTGCATCAAGCTTGCTTCGCCGTGAGCATTGGCGTGAAAAGTTGATAAGCGCCTGCATTTGGAACATGCTCGCTACTAGTGATCGCGCGCTAAGACCGGGAAAACATTCATGACGCAAGCTGCGGCCGTCACGGCGGCCCTCCTCGTCATCGGCGACGAGATCCTCTCCGGCCGCACCCAGGATCAGAACATTGCCTATCTTGCCGGTTACCTCACCAAGATCGGCATCGATATGCGCGAAGCCCGCGTCGTTCCAGATGTGACGGCCGAGATTGTCACGGCAGTCAATGCGCTCCGCACGCGTTACGATTATCTGTTCACCACCGGCGGCATCGGCCCGACGCATGACGACATCACCGCCGATGCCGTGGCCGAGGCGCTTGGCGTCGAAATTTCGGAAGATCCGCGCGCGATAAAGCTTCTGCTTGAGCGCATGAAGCCGGAGGATCTTAACGCGGCGCGCCGCCGCATGACCCGCATTCCGCATGGCGCCGAATTGGTCAAAAACCGGATTTCCACCGCGCCCGGTTTTTGGATTGCCAATGTCATCGTCCTTGCCGGAGTCCCGGCGATCATGCAGGCCATGCTCGACGATGTCGCGCCTAAGCTTGCCACAGGCACACCGATGATCGTCGAGACGATTTCAGCTGACAGCCTGCCGGAAGGCGCCTATGCGGCAGCGCTCGGCACTCTCGCTGCTGTCAATCCGGAGCTGTCGATTGGCTCCTATCCCGCCTTCCGCGACGGCGGCTTCCACAATGAGATCGTGGTTCGTGGCAAGGACAAGGAACGCGTCGCGGCTGCCGTGGCGGCGATCAAAGCGTTGCTTTTGGGACTGGTCAAGGCGCGGGCCAGAACCTAACATGCCGGATATGCCCATTCACACAAGCGCCCCTAACGAAAAGGCCTTTCACGTCTCTTGGGATCAGTTTCACCGGGACGCCCGGGCGCTCGCCTGGCGGCTCTCCGCGGCTGGCCCGTTTTCCGGCATGGTGGCAATCACCCGAGGGGGCCTGGTGCCGGGCGCGATTGTCGCGCGCGAGCTTGATATGCGGATCATCGATACATTTTGCGTTGTCAGCTATGTTGGCGAAAAGACGCAAGGCGAAACGAAAGTCCTGAAAAGCGTTCAGCCCGAAACTTTGCGCGGCGGCGGCGAAGGCCTGCTTGTTATCGACGATCTCGCCGATACCGGCGCGACGATCAAACGGGTCCGCGCGGTCTTGCCGAAGGCACATGTCGCGACCGTCTATGCAAAGCCGCTTGGCCGTCCTCTCGTCGACACATTCATCACCGAGGTTTCGCAGGACACCTGGATCTATTTTCCGTGGGATCTGGGCCTCAGTTTTCAAGCCCCGATCGCCGCGCCTGGGTAGGGGTGACGTTCCGGCCCCGCGATTTCGGCGCTACCGTAAGCTTAGCTTTGCCGCGTGGCATGCCAATGGCCGTGGCAGGCCAAACTCCTGGACGACCAGTTTCCCGAACCCGCATGACCTCTGATCCTGCCTACAACATGCGCGATGTGGTGCAAAAGCCGGAGCGTCACCGAGACCTTGCCGTCCGCGCTAACACGGCCCGACGCCCGCATCAGACCATGTCCGCTTGCGTGAACGTGACCGCCGGTGACGGCGATCGTCGTCATGCGCGATTGAGTGCATGACCCGTGCTGCGTCTGGACGTGAACCGCATAGATGCCATCATGACTATGCGCGGAATCCGCTTGCGCGTCCGGCACGATCCACAACAAGCAGCTTGCCACGGAAAGCATCGCTCCGGCAAAATGGGCATATCCCTTGGGCATCATCTGGACCTCGTCTTTTCCGGCAACCGCCGGATGATGGCCTCGTTGAAGCTGAGATTGCCGCTTTCAGCGCATTTTGGCAATGCCAATATCGCGACTCGTGCATAACAAGGTGGAGGCGGGAAACATCCAACCGCCAAAAATACCAAAGTTTTGCGCGATCACACTTGTCCAAAGGCTAGCAAATGTCTGCGGCCTTGTAAGGTTCTCGGCCCTGATCGTACCAAATCGTTTCACGTGGTACGATTGCTAGGTCAATATCCGGCAGGGCCGCTCAAAGCACCTTGGCGATGGCCTGCATCGGCTCGGCTTCGATGCGAACACAGTCAGTTTCCGCCGCGACCGTCAAAACCATTTTCGCGTCAGTGGCGACGAGGCCTGCGTAATAGGCCTGAATGTCATGCGGGCCGGACGGAGGCTGCTCCGGTGTCCCTTTGAGGAGACCCGGCAGATGTCCGGCGAGCTTGGCATTGGTGCCCTGGGCGGTAACACTGATCCGCGCCGTTTCGCTGCCGCCGTTCAAGGAGACCGCGATGGTGCCGCCCCGCGGAACGGTCGCGGCGGCGATCAAGCAGAGGTTTAAGATCAGTTTGACCTGGTTCTTGGGCATCAGCAGGTGGGGCACATTCCATTCGAGTTGCGTGCGCTCGCCGCCGAAGAGGCCGCGGGCGACCTTTTCCGCGTCACCGGTATCGATCGACGCCCCTGCCGACCCCGCCGCTCCGAAAGCCAAACGGCAGAACTGCAATCGGGCCGAGGCCTGTTCGGCGCTTTTCTTAATAAGATCCATGGCATAGCCGCGCATTTCCTCGTCTTTTTCTTCGTCGAGGACTTCGAGGCCGTTGATGATGGCGCCGACCGGGCTGATCACATCATGGCAAACCCGTGAGCAAAGCAGCGCGGCAAGGTCGAGGGGGTCGAGGGCAAATACCGTCATCAGTCATCCATCCGCTAAGCAAAACATCTCAAGGCCCAGGCGACCGGGAGTCGCATTCTTGTAGTGCATGGCATGCCCGAGGCTTTTGCCACACGACAATCTTCACGCGGGCAGGGAAGCCATCAACAGAAAACTGCGTTCCGGTGCAAACCACTTCCTCGCCGAGGCTGGGGGCCGACTCCCAATCTGCGAACGACACGTTAACAAATCATCACGCCGTTCCCTTCTATCTAAAGACTTGCCTATTTAAAGACTTGGGATTTCAACCGGACTTCGGTAAATGGAGCACCCCCCAAAAACCGATGGCCATTTTCGTGAAAAACCAAGTGCTCGATCGCGATGCAATCGCGGAACTTTTCGCCGAAATCGTGCTTGAGGCCGCCGTCGCGGTGATGGCCGTCTATACCGCCGACAGCCATGCACGGCGAAAGGCCGATGGCAGCCCCGTGTGCGATGCCGACGAGGCTGCGGAAGCCATCATTTTGAGTCGCCTGGCCGCATGTTTGCCAGAGTTTCCGGTGCTCGCGGAGGAAGCGGCGTCGAGAGGGCAGACCGAGGTTTCGCAAAGCGCCTTCATCCTGGTCGATCCTGTCGATGGGACGCGCGAATTTTTGAGCCACAATGGCGAATTCACTATCAATATCGGGCTCGTCGTCGATGCGATGCCAGTCGCCGGTGTGGTTTACGCGCCAGCGCTCGAACGGCTGTGGATCGGGGGAACCGCCGCCAGCACCTGCACCGTTGCACCAGGGGCGACGCTGCCGCCTTTGACGGACCGGCATATGCTCCAGACAAGGGCGCCGCCGGAGCAAGGCCTGACCGCCCTCGTAAGCCGTTCCCATGCCGATGCGGCGACAGAGGCATTTCTCGCGAAACTCTCCATCGCGGCGCGAGTCCAGGCGGGCTCCTCGTTGAAATTCTGCCAGGTGGCCGAGGGAAAAGCAGACGTTTACCCCAGGTTCGGGCCGACGATGGAGTGGGACACGGCGGCGGGTGACGCGGTGCTGCGCGCGGCGGGCGGGATCGTCGTCGATGGGGAAGGGACGCTGTTGCGCTATGGGAAGGCTGAGGCGAATTTCAAAAATGGACCTTTTATCGCCTGGGGCGATCCCAAGGCCGCCATGTTTTGAGCCTACAAAGTTCTGCGCTCACCCAAAGTCTTGCGCTTGCCTAAAGAGAGTTGGCGGTGGGCCACACAGCTTTGCCCAAAAGAAGTCATGAGAAAACCCCGACAGATCAAGACTTCATTAATGCTCTTGGTTGAAAGCTCGACGCAATATACGCGGCGGTCTTTGCGAGACTTGCTTCGCGGAACCGGAATTTGGTTCGCGGAACTTGCTTCGCGGAACATTGAACGGAGGAATTGACCATGCACACGCGGCGGGAAATGGTGCTGAAACTGGCGGCACTCACTGCTGGCATTGAACTTCTCGGAGTGAAAGCCGTTCTGGCGGACGCCGGCCCGGCAGGCGGCCGGCCAGGCGAATTCTCGCCGGACGAAGTTGTTGCCAACGGCCATCGTTTCTTCGGATCCTTGTCGCGGGGCTTGGCCGAGGTCGTCGAGACCGCGACAAAGCGCTGGGGCAAGCCCAACGGCTATGTGCTGGGCCAAGAGGCGGGTGGCGCCTTCATCGGCGGCCTGCGCTACGGCGAAGGCACGATGTATACTCGCAACGCCGGGGATCTGAAGGTTTTCTGGGAAGGCCCGTCGCTCGGCTTCGATGCCGGTGCCGACGGTGACCGCACCATGATGCTGGTCTATAATCTGCCCGCGACGACTGCGATCTTCCGCCGCTACGGCGGCGTTGACGGCTCCGCCTATCTCGTTGGCGGTTTTGGCATGACGGCGCTGGTCAATGACAATGTGTTCGTGGTTCCGATCCGCTCCGGGCTTGGCGCGCGTCTCGGATTCAATGTCAGCTATTTGAAATTCACCGAAAGCTCGACGTGGAACCCATTCTGAGGGCAGAGATCTCCTTCCTCGTTGTAGGTGTCGAACTCGGGGCGGGATCGCTTCCCCTTGTGAATGAAGTCCACTTGGAACTTGGTTCCTCGCGGTCGAACAGCCATGTGATGGCCCCCTATTTGCTGTAAATCTTCCGCAGTGAGTTGAGGATGAGTTCTCCCTTTTTGTTCAAGGTCAGGAGCTTTTGGCGGCGGTCGTCGGGGGTCCTCATCGAGGTCCACAACATTCCAGCCGGCGCGGCCCCTGTCCCCATATTTCGATAGCGTCGCAACAGTCCTTGACTGGCCACTATCCGCCAACCCGAGGGCCTTCATTATGTCTTTTTGAGTGATACCGGGCTGCTTCGCGACATGCAAAAACGTCAAGATGGTGTTCGCGGTCACGTCAGGATTAAACTTCCTGAACTCCCCAAGGAATGAAATAGCCTTACTGATCCAAGCTCCGTCGTCGTCTGTGTTTTGCGTTTGTGGCATCGCAATTTCCCCTTCCATCAGTACACGGCCAAGTGGAATGTCGGCGGGTTGTTGTGCTGGTCCGATCCAAGGCCCAATTTGGCCTCTTTTCGCGCATCCAAAGCTCATCAGTGGCGAAGGCTGTATCCAGTTCCTCCGTGATGAACTTTAGAATGTTAGGATCGAACCTTTGAATTTAATCGGCAATAGTTAGCCAAAGGTCTTTTTTTCAAAAGGCTCTTGGAAGTTAACGAGGGGTTCGTGCTGCATCTGGGTCAATCCAGCGCCTGCATCAAATTGTGGTTGAAGTTTGGGGGCGACGCGTATTGCTGCCTAATGACAGGTGCCAGCTTATGTTTACTGTCCGGTTCTATATTATAGATAGTTACCATTTATCACTCATCGAAAGACTTCGCGTGAGCGATCACCATTCCGCCATTTCTGCGCACTATTGCTGATTCGTGGGTGTGCCCCTGGACACTACCGCAGGCGGAGCCTAGCTCAAGCTCGGCCTTTCAGATGCCCCGATTTGGGATGCCCGCGGATTTATCGTAAAAGGGTCTCGGATTCTCTTGTCGAGACGGGGCGTGGTGGAATGTGATTGAACAAGCGATGTTTTTCGCGCTTGGGGTTTTGGTCGCGAGCCTCGTGGCTCTGGCGATCGCCCCGGCGTTTTGGTGGCGCGCCATCAGATTGTCAAAGCGGCGGCTCGAAATGCAGCTTCCGCTTTCTCCCGAGGAAATTCTTGCCGGGCGCGACCTTCTGAGGGCCGAATTTGCGGTCGAACGCCGCCAGCTTGAGCAAAAGGCGGACGCGCTTAACCGCGTTCACGCAGATGACATGGTAGAGCTTGGCCGCCGGGCGGTGATTATCGACGCCCAGGACGCCGGGTTGCGCAGTTTTTCCGAACAAGGCGGCGAGCGCGGCGCCGAAATCATGGCGCTGCAACGCGCCTTGGCGGATACCTCGACGGAACTCGCCGCGACAGCCAAGGAATGTTACGATGTGAGCGGACTTCTCGCGCGCAAAGACGTGCAAATCCAGGAACTGGGAGCAAATCTCAAAGACGTGCGGACCCTTGCCGCTGAGCAAAAGACCTCTTTGATGGCGCTTGAGTCCAAGGCCGCGGCGCTGAGCGAAGCCCTGGCGAGACAAACCGAGAGGAGCGAGCGCCTTGCGGCGGAACTGTCGACCTTGCAGCTTCAGCATCAAGCCGATCAGGTCACCCTCAAGACCGCCGCGGTGCGAGTCGCAGATCGCGAAGAGGCCTTGGAAACCGCGGTCAAACGGGAAAAAGAGTTGATCCGGCACCGCCAGCTGCAGGCCGAAACCGCGCGCGCGACTGAGGCGGGCTATCTCGAAAAGATCGAGCGGCTGCGGACCGCCCATGCGGCGTCGCAGGAGGCCCTCGAAGCCGCCCGCCGAACCAGCGAAGGTCTCGCGCACGAACTGGCCGCGCTGCGGGCGGCCATGCCGCCGCAAGACGTCGAAGCGGCTCTCATGCAACGCGAGGAAAATGAAATTCTACGTCAGAAAATCAATGAAATCGGCGCGGCGATCATTCGCGCAGCAAGCGATCCCGACGAGACCGCGCCGGAAGATGACCTCGTGGAGGACGAGACGCCGCTCACCACAAATAGCCAAAAGGCTACGGCGTAATGTTGTCCATGTCCGCGGCCGTACTCAATCGGCGAACTTCGCCATGAGCGTGTCGGACACTTCGAAATTGGCATAGACGTTCTGCACGTCGTCATTGTCTTCCAGCATGCCGACGAGGCGCAGAATTTTTTCGCCTGATTCGTCATCGACGCCGATGGTGTTGTGCGGCTTCCAGATCAAGCTCGCCTTGCGCGGCTCGCCGAATTTCGACTCCAGCGTTTGCGCGACCTCACGCAAGCTTTCGAGGGTTGTAATGACTTCATAGCCGTCATCGCTCGCCTGAACATCTTCGGCGCCGGCTTCGATCGCCGCCTCCATCATCGCGTCTTCCGAAGCGGCCTTGGCCGGAAACTCGATGACGCCCACATGATCAAAGAGGAAAGACACAGCGCCGGTCTCGGCGAGCGAGCCGCCGCTTTTGGTGAAGTAAGAGCGCACCTCTCCCGCCGTCCGGTTGCGATTGTCGGTAAGGGCTTCGACGATGATGGCAACTCCGCCTGGCGCATAACCTTCGTAACGGACTTCGGCATAATTTTCCGTGTCGCTGCCCGCCGCTTTTTTGATGGCACGTTCAATATTGTCTTTTGGCATGTTTTCGGCGCGGGCGGCTAAGACGGCGGCGCGCAGCCGCGCATTCATGGAGGGGTCGGGCAGGCCTAATTTCGCGGCGACCGTAATTTCGCGGGCGAGCTTGGAGAAGAGCTTGGCGCGGATCGCATCCTGCTTGCCCTTCTTGTGCATGATGTTTTTGAACTGACTATGTCCTGCCATTGCAGTCCTCTGTCTCCAATTTGGCCCTGCCGCGCCGCAAAGCGCTTACATCCCCCCGCCACAGGGCGCGGGCTGGTCTTGCCAGGCTGAGCGTGTGGAGGCTGATATAAGCCGGTGTTTTCAAGAAATAAAGCAAACCGGGGCCGCTTATAAGCACAGGGCCAACGGTAGGGGTACGAAAGGCCCTATTTGACGTCGGCCGCCGTTTGCGAAAACAAGATTCTGCCCGACTCCTCGTCGCCGACCACCGGCGCCTGATTGATTTCCTGCGCCTTTGCGTAGGCGCGCTGCGTTGCAGGACGCGCGCGGATTGCCTCGAACCAGCGGGCAAGATACGGGAAATCCTCAAGCTTCTGGCTCTGGCTTTGGTGCGGAACAATCCAAGGGTAGATCGCCATATCGGCGATCGAATACTCCCCAGCCACAAACGCCCGGTCTGCCAGGCGCTTATTGAGGACAGCGTAGAGGCGTCCGGTTTCATTCACATAACGTTCGATCGCATAGGCGAGTTTTTCACGCGCGTATTGCTTGAAATGATGGTTTTGGCCAGCCATCGGGCCAAGACCGCCGACCTGCCAGAAAAGCCATTCGAGGGTTTCGAACCGGCCGCGGAAATCCTTTGGCAGAAACTTCCCGGTTTTTTCGGCGAGATAGAGAAGAATGGCGCCTGACTCGAAAACCGGGATCGGCGCGCCGCCGTCCGCGGGGTTCTGATCAACGATCGCCGGAATCCGGTTGTTCGGCGAAATCGCCAAAAACTCCGGCTTGAACTGATCCCCCCGGCTGAGATTAACGGGATGGATCACATAAGGCATGCCCGCCTCTTCTAAGAAAAGCGTGATCTTGTGTCCGTTCGGGGTTGTCCAATAATAAAGATCGATCATCGATCAACATCCCGGCGGCTGGCAACCGGACCATTGTCCGCCGCCAGACGCGCCGAAAAGCCGCCTTTACATCGGCGCGGCGGGGCTTTCGAGCCGGCGCCTTGCCAGCGATTCCGTTTTCGCGACCCCGGCCCGCACAGCGGATTGGATTTTCTCGAAAGCGCGAACCTCGATTTGCCGCACCCGCTCGCGCGAAATGCCAAATTCGTCGGACAAGGATTCGAGTGTCACGGGATCATCGGCGAGCCGGCGCGCCTCGAAAATCCGCCGTTCGCGAGGGTTCAAAACGCCAAGCGCGTCGTTCAGGGCATCGAGACGGTTGTCGCTTTCCTCGCGCTCGGCGAGAATATTTTCCTGGCTGATGCCGTCATCGACGAGCCAATCCTGCCACTCGCCCTCGCTCTCCTCGCGCAGCGGCGTGTTGAGGGAGGCGTCGCCCGACATCCGCCGGTTCATATCGATCACGTCCTGTTCTGGGACTCCGAGCCGGTGCGCGATAATCTTGACCTGATCCGGGCGCAAGTCGCCGTCTTCCAGTGCCGATATCTGGCTTTTCGCGCGCCGCAAATTGAAGAAGAGTTTTTTCTGGTTGGCCGTCGTTCCCATTTTCACAAGCGACCAGGACCGCAAAATATACTCTTGAATTGAGGCGCGGATCCACCACATCGCATATGTCGCGAGGCGAAATCCCTTGTCCGGCTCGAAGCGTTTGACGGCTTGCATCAGGCCGACATTGCCTTCCGAGACAACTTCGCTGATCGGCAGGCCATAGCCGCGGTAGCCCATGGCGATCTTGGCGACGAGACGCAGATGGGAGGTAACGAGCTTGTGCGCCGCGTCGGGATCCTCATGCTCACGCCAGCGTTTGGCAAGCATGTACTCCTCTTGCGGCTCCAACATGGGAAACCGGCGTATTTGATTGAGGTAACGAGCGAGACCGCTTTCACCGGAAATCATTGGCAGTGCGGCAGCCATTTCACTTTCTCCTTGGAACCCCTGCGTCAGCGGGTTCCGCTGCGGTCACGTCATTGTAGACCGTGCGATTCGGAAATATAGAATGCCTCGACCATGACTGAAAGAGGCGAGGCAACCTAACTGGATTAAACATTGGCAACATTCCACCACGCTTATGGTTCAAATTGTACGATACGAATGATTTTTCTTGTCTTTAACTATTTACGCTGGGTATCCCTGCGGCGTTACATTCTGCGGTAAAATAAGCGTGAAATCTTGAAAGAAACCAGCAATGATCGGGCGGTTTTCTTGTGCGGAGCTGATCGCAAGCACGCATTGCCCCCGGCACCATGCCGAGAAATGCGATGAGATAACGAATTACGGGATTCGTCAATTTCCAATCTTGATGTAAATCAAGATAGCTTCACGAGGCCCGGGGCGGAAAGTGCGCTCCGCAATCCTTGCAGCTCGCTCGGCAATGCACTCTCGAAGTGCATCTGGGCACCTGTCAAGGGATGCGGGAAACCAAGCTCCGCCGCATGCAACGCTTGCCGGGCGAGGGCGGTGAGGCAGGCCTGCGCCGCCGCTGGAAGCCGTACGGCCTTGCTCTTGAACCCCGCCGCGTAAAGGGGATCGCCCAGTACGGGGTGACCCAAATGGGCCATGTGGACGCGAATCTGATGAGTTCGTCCCGTCTCCAGACGGCAGGAAACGAGGCTCGCTTCGTCGGCGTAACTTTCAATGATCCGCCAGTGAGTGACCGCGTGGCGGCCGCGCCCGGCAGGCACGACCGCAATTTTTTCGCGGTCTATGGCGTGGCGGGCGAGTGCGGCGTCGATGGTGCCTGAGGGCCGTGCTGGGACGCCCCAGACGAAGGCTAGATAAGCACGTGTGAGCGGCAAGGTTTTCCCGTGATCGGCAAAAAGCTGGGCCAACCCCTGATGTGCCGCATCGGTCTTCGCGACGACCAAAAGCCCCGAGGTGCCCTTGTCTAGACGATGGACGATCCCGGGGCGCCGCACGCCACCGATGCCCGAAAGACCATCGCCGCAGTGGGCGATCAGCGCATTGACCAAGGTGCCCGACTCATGCCCGGCGGCGGGATGCACCACCAAGCCCGCCGGTTTATCGATGACAAGCAGATGCGAATCCTCGAACGCGATATGGAGGGGAATGTCTTCCCCCAAGGGCGTTGGATCGAGAGGCGGCGGCATGCGCAAACTGGCGGTCTGGCCAGCGCGCAACAGCTGACTTGGATTGATCACGACTGATCCGTCGATCGCGGCATGACCCGCCTCGATCAGGCTTTTCACACGCGTCCGAGAGAGGTTTTCTGCCGCCGCCACGAGAAAGCGGTCGAACCTCTCGCCGCCATGTTCAGGCTCAACCCGGCAGGCGAAGCAAAGATCGTTTTCAAAAATCGTGTTCACGCGTTTTCAGCTCGCCACAGTCCCCTCCATGATCAAGGGCCACTTTTGCTTCTCATACAATGAAAAAGCTGCTTCGATACAATATTTATTGACGATAGTTACGATACATCATAATTTATAGTTGAGAGGCATCGGCATTCTCAAAGATAGCCAGAAGCCAGTTAGCCTGGCCAGAGGGGAGGACTCAATGACGCGTTGTGCGGCAGTCGTGTTTGCATCGCTTGTGGCGATCGCCTTATTCTTTTCGGTATTACTGCCTCCCGGTCAGCAGGCTTCGCTAGGCATCCCTGCCGCCAGGGCCGGGACCGGCGACGCCCAGCCTCTCAACCCCTGCGCGCCGCCAGGATCGGTCAGCGCGAATATCACGAAAACGGCATGGCAATTATGGGTGGCGGCGACCTGCCCGGTGAATGCAACGCAATATCCGTTTGTCGTCTGGCAAAATTGGATTGAGCAGGCGCAGCAGTACCCAACGGATCCATCCCTGGGTCTCGAAGTGCCGAACGCGAAAGCGGCGGCGACCTCCGACGTCCATGTGCTGCATGGCAGCCCGCTCGCACTCACCAAGAATCCGTCGCTTTTGACTCTGATTCCTGGACTGCTTGGCGGCGCGGATCAAAATTGCAACAAGGCCGCCACGCCGCCCGCGGGCCAGCCCAATCTCGTCATTTGCGAGGAAGTCCGGCTGAATGGGGGAACATCCGATTATATCGCGGGAACAAATCTCTGGAACCGCCCGGGCCAAGCCAACGCCGCGACGCTTCACGCCGATATCCAATTCAGCGGTTCTTCCGTTGAAATCAAATCCGATTGGATCGCGCTGACGAGCATCGGCCTCGATTGCAATAATCTTCCGGCTGGCTTCACCCAGAAAATTCACGTCGAAACCATCCACGGCAATTGCTTTGGACTGGCCGGCATGCATCTGATCTCGAAGCTTTTGGACCAGTGGATATGGGCGACCTTCGAGCCGCAGAGCCCGATTACCAACCCTAACCGCTGCCAGGTGTTGGGCTGCACCGACACTTTTGGGTCGAAGCCGGCAACGACGCATGGGACACCCACGGCCCTGACGCCGCAACTGACGGCGATGATGACGGCGGCGAATTTGGCCCCGGAATGGTTCAACTACCGGCTGGATGGCGTGCAAACGGGTTTCTTCCAACCCAAACTGTTGGGAAACTCGGTGATCGAGGGCGAAAATGCAGGAGTTCCGCTGACCCAGGCGTCTTGCATCACCTGCCACAGTGTTTCATCGGTCAAGAACGACGGCACGGACGGCATCACCCTCTTGACGTCGAACCCCGTCGGGGCTCCGGCGCCGCTGCCATCGAGCGCTTGGATCCGCCGCGATTTTGTCTGGTCGCTGTCCGAGGCCTGCCCCAACAGCCCATTCCAAACATGTGCCGTTTCCGCGGGGAAGCGGGCGCATTAGACCTGATGAGTTTGGATGGGATCCGTCCAAGCTCATGAATGCGATCGATGTTAAGTGCGGGACATTGCGAGTGCAACTCATCCCGCTCTTGATCATGCGCGCATCAAGATGAATCGAAAGAGGCGCACTCTGAGAAGTGCTCCTGCCATCCTTCACATTCGGGCGGTATTTATTGGTGATTATAGCTGTAGCGTACAGCTATAATCCCATCGGAGGATCTTGCTGGCGTCTTGTTATGCAACAGTCCTCGCGGCCCGGACCACAACAAGGATGCATATCGATCCATCGGCGGCAAGAGGTTGGCGTTCGTTCTGGCTCCATCGATTGGAGAGATCGGGGCTGCTCCGGCAAGACCGGGAGTGCCAAACCCAACGCTCGCGGCCAAAACAATCACCCAGCACGTTTTCATGGTCCGTCCTCCTGGGATGGAAACCCCTCGGCACGAACCCCGTACAGTGGAAAAGAGCACGCAGAAGTGAGGAAACGCACTTGGCGAATTGTCCGCAAATTTGCCGTCTGAGATCGGTGGCGGAAGCGGGAAACAGTGGGGACGCTTGTTCCTCCGGCATCGGCTTCCGGCACATAGACAGGATCGCCGCTCGCCTTGTCCGGAAGAAGGAAAGAAGGTAAAAGAAGTTATAGTGTACCCATTTCTGCAATACATAAACGGGGGTAATATTTAATGTATAACAAGAAGAAGAACACTTGTGGCACCTTTGATGTGCTGACTATGAGTGTTCACCTCCCCGCTCTGATCATGGGGCTCGGGGCGGCGATGACTGCGGCGGCGGCACCCATCGAGCCCAAGGCCTATGTGTCGAATGGAGGTCCCGGCACGGTTTCCGGAATCATGTTTTTTCCTCCCTCGCCGCCGTCGGTGGTCTCCACGACGGGAGTGGGGCGTTTTCCGCAAGGAGTGGCTGTTTCGCCGGACGGAACTCGCATCTATGTCCCGAACATGGGCGCGACCAGTGGTTCTGGCACCCTTTCGGTGATCAACGCGGCTGTAACTCCTCCATCCGTGACGGCAACGGTCCGGGTGGGCAAAGGCCCCACGGGTGTTGCTGTCTCGCCGGATGGAAAACGCGTCTATGTCGCGAACCAAAGCTCCGACACCGTTTCGGTCATCGACACAACGACGACCCCTCCTTCAGTGGCGGCCACTGTCGCGTTTGGGACCAACACGTTCCCGTTTCAACTCGTCTTTTCTCCGGACGGAACGCGGGTCTATGTCGCAAACGCTGGCGGCGGCGTCTGGGTGGTCGATGCGACGGCGAATCCTCCCTCCTTGCTTACATTCATCACTGTAGGAGCAGGGCCTTCTGGAATTGCGATTACGCCCGACGGGGCCGTCGTCTATGTGGTGAACAATGGCGACAGCAGCGTGTCGCTGATCAGTACGATCAGCAATACCGTTGTGGCCACGATTCCGGTGGGGACAAACCCGTCGAGCGTGGGAATTATCCCGCCGCCATCGAACACCGCTGCAAACACTGACTGAAACTTACCGACAAAACGCTGCGCGGCGTTAAGCTGTCATGCCGCGCGCTTCGGCGAGATGGTCGAAACGGTGACGATAATGGCCCAACCCCATCGTATCGGACCGCAGCTCGATGATGAAATCATGCAGTTCAGCGGCCGGCACGAGGGCCTCGACATCATCCCAACCCGGCCATCCAGGACGCTCGGCATAGCCGAGAATTTGGCCGCGGCGGCCTGACAGCAGGCGCTGAGTCGCCGCTGTGAAAATGTTCGGCACGCTCGCCGTGACATGTTCGATGGGTTCAAGCAGCACCGGGTCCGCCTTGGCGAGGCCTTCGGCAATCCCCTGGCGCGTCGCGGTTCTGAACGCCATGTCGGAGCTGTCCACCGTATGGAATGTTCCATCGACCAAGGTGACGGCGACATCGACAACCGGGTAGCCGGACGGCCCCTTTTGCATCGACTCCTCGGCGGCTTCGCGCACCGCCGGAATATATTGCCTTGGCACCGCGCCGCCGACAATCTTATCGATGAACAGAAAACCTTCGCCGCGGCTGCGCGGCTCTATCTCCAGCTTCACGTCGGCAAATTGACCATGCCCGCCGGTCTGCCGCTTGAGCCTTGAGTGCTGGGCGATCTTCCGCTTGATCGTCTCTTTGAACGCGATTTTGGGCGACGTGGTGGTGATTTGAAGATTGTAAATGGTGGCAAGGCGTTCGATGGCGGTATTGAGATGAATCTCGCCTTGCCCTTTGAGAATCGTCTCGCCGGTTTCGAGATCGTGGTCGATGGAAAGAGCGGGATCTTCCAAAACGAGTTTGTGCAGGGCGGCGGACAGCTTGACATCGTCCTTGCGATCCTTGGCCATGATCGCGAACGCATAGACCGCCGGCGGCGCCGCGGGAAAGGGCAGGGATGCTTGCGCGCCTGGGTCTCCAAGCACGGCCCCTGTCGCAACGCCTTCGAGACGTCCAAGCGCGACGAGTTCCCCGGCGTCAGCCTCCGGCACGCGGACAGGCTCGCCGCCAGGGAAGCGCTGAATGCCGCCGACGCGGACTCCGTCGAAGGTTGCGCTGTCGCGCAGCACGCCGCGCCAGACGCGGCCGTAGGACAGCTTGCCCGCCTGAACCGTCTTAAAAATCTGAACCAACGGTTCTGTCCCGGCAACAATGCCGCGATGGCTGGCGGTCTCCGATGAATCCGGCACGTCATGCCGCAGCGCCTTCCAAAGCGCAAAAATGCCTTGTCCCCGCGCCGCCGAGCCCAGCAGAACCTCGACGATTTTGCCGCTCGCCTGATCCTTGCGCAAGTGCTGGTAAAGCTCGTCCGGCGTCGGCGTCACTTCCTCGATCAGCATTTCTAAGAGGGCGTCGTCCTGATCGGCCAGCACCTCGGCCAGTCCCTCGAGCGCATGCTTTTCCGGATCGCGGAGCTGCGCCGGAATTTCGATCCGCTCGGCGGCTTGGTTGGCGCCGTAGCGGTAGGCGCGCCCGCTCACAACCTCGATATAGCCCACCACCGCATCATCTTCGCGGATCGGCAATTGCCGTGGCACCAGCGGGTATTTGGAGCCAGCCTGGAGCGCCGCGAGCGTTTCGTCGAGAGCGCCGGTCAACGTATCGATTTTGTTGATGAAGATCAGGTGGGGAACGCCAAAATCCTCGAGGGCCTTGAGCAAAATTGGAACGCTGGAGGCCCGGCTGGCTGTGGGCTCGCACACGACGATGGCGAGATCGGCCGCCGCGAGCGCAGCTTCGGTCTCATAGGAAAATTCAACCGAACCGGGGCAATCGAGGAGCGACCAGCGATCCCCCAGAAAGGAGCAATGGCCCAGGCGCACCTCGGTGCTGACGACGCGCTTGCGCATGTCGGACGGCCGCTTCAGCGGCGATCCCGCCGCGGCGAGAAGCGCCTCGAACAGCGCCGACTTGCCGCTTCCATAGGGACCGATCAACGCGACGGAGCGCGGTCCAGCCACCGCAGCCTTTGCAGGTGCACCTGTCATGATGACGTTTCCTTCTTGCCATTCCGGCTATCGTTAGCGGGATGGTAGGCCAAACTGGGTTTTGGCGCAAAGGCTGCCGGGAAGAGTTTTGGTGCGGGTGCAAACCCACAAACCAGGGCACGTTCCCGGTGGCGTCAATCGTACCAAAGTGTTTCACGTGAAACGATTTGGTAAGGTCAGCCTCGAAAATCTTACAAGGCCGAAGACATTCGCGCCGTCTTGGTTCGGGTAAGATCGGACGATTTGTTTGTACGATGCGAGGCGGGTAGCAAACGACACGCCGATGCGGCGCTTGTTGCGGGAGCGCGGCCCCGGTGTAAGTTTCGTACGAATCATAGTGCTACAAGGGTGCTGACGCCGACATCCGGCTTATCTGTTAATAGCTTTTTATTCCGGTGCTGTTTTCAACAAATGAATGATTTTGCACCTGAATTCTGTGTATATAATTCTTGATTTTCGCACTACAAAGAATATTAGCCATCATTTCCCATGATGCTTGAGGCGCCACGAACGCTCGGCGCGCAAAGGAAGTTTCGATAAATGGTGTCAACGCGAACGGTAAGCCTGGATTTCGGCAGGCTCATCCGCGTCATCCATCGTGATTGTATTGATCGTAGAGCTTTACGGCATTATCCCAGCGAATGGCCTCCATGAAGACGTCGACATAGGTCGCTGCCTTTGCGCCATAGTCCATGTGATAGGCATGTTCGTACATATCGAGCACGAGGATTGGACGCCCGCCTGCGATTGTCGTGGTGTGATCGGCGGCCCATTGATTGATCAACCGCTTGTCGCGCGGCGAATAAGCGAGGATAACCCAGCCCGATCCGCCGCCCTCGGCCTTGCCTATGGCCGAGAATTCTGCGCGCCACAGATCAACACTGCCGAAATCTTGGGAAATCGCATCGGCGAGCGCACCACGCGGTGCTCCGCTTCCGCCCAGACTGTCGAAATAGGCTTCGTGCAAGATCGTCGAATTCAGGGCGATGAGCTCTTCACGCTTCAGACCGTTGATGACAAAATTGGGCGTCTTGGTGAAGTCGAGCTCGGCAAGCTGTGCGCGGATGGCGTTGAGGCGTTTCACCGCGCCGAGATAATTGTTCTCGTAATGGCTAACCAGCACTTTTTCCGAAATGCCCTTGATGGCTTTGGGATCGAGCGACAGTGGCTTCGGGGCATAGGTCATGGACTTTGATCCGGTAGGAGGAGCGGCTTCGGCTCGTGTGGGAGTTTCGTTGAGCGCCACGGTGGCCGTGGCCCCGACGATCACCCCTGCGCCTCGAATGAAACTTCGACGTTCAATCTTGCCATCCATATGAATTCTCCGATTTTGGCGAGTTTGGTATTCGCTGCACAATTCTTGACAGGGGTGTGATCATCGAACGCCAGCCACGGAAATCAGACCAATTGCATAGAGGGCCGCGCCTCCGGCCGCCGAACCCGCGAGCGTTTGCAGCAGACCGGCCTTGAAACGGAAAACGGCGATAACCGCGCTGATTGAGAGCAATAGCGCCCACGGATTGATGCTCGCCAGAACAGGAAGATCGAAGGCGAAGCCAAGCTTGCGCACAGGCAATGTCTGACGAAATATCGCATGGATCGCGAACCAAATGGCAAGATTGAGAATGACGCCGACGACTGCAGCCGTAATCGCCGAGAGTGCGCCCGTCAGAGCCTTGTTGCCGCGCAGCTGTTCGATGTAGGGAGCGCCGAGGAAAATCCAGAGGAAGCAGGGCGTAAAAGTCACCCAGGTCGCGAGCAAGCCACCGAGCGCCCCCGCCAACAGCGGCGGCAGCGCGCCTGACTCATGGTAAGCCGCCATAAATCCTACGAATTGCAACACCATGATCAAGGGGCCGGGCGTCGTCTCCGCCATGCCAAGCCCGTCAAGCATTTCGCCCGGTTTGAGCCAGTGATAGTTATCGACCGCTTGCTGCGCAACATAAGCGAGAACCGCATAAGCGCCGCCGAAGGTCACCACCGCCATTTTCGAGAAGAACACAGCGATCTGCGAATAGACGTTGGACTCGCCAAGGAAAAACAGCAGTGCGGCGACTGGCGCGAGCCAAACAACAAGCCAGATTGAGGCGACCTTGAGTGATTGGCTGACAGAGATCTTCGCGTAATTACGCTGCTCGTCGCTGATGAGGCTCCCTCTGTCCGCTACTCCGCTGCTGGGTACGTGTCCGCCACTGTTGGCGAATGCAGGATGATCGGCTCTTCCGCCGATGTAACCAATTACGCCCGCCGTCAGAACGATGAGAGGAAATGGCGCATCGAAGAAGAAGATCGCGACGAAGGCGGCGGTCGCGAGCCCCTGCATGATGCGGCTTTTGAGCGCCCTTTTGCCGATGCGATGAACAGCTTGCAGCACAATCGCCAGAACCGCCGCCTTCAGGCCGAAGAATAGAGCCGCCACAAAACCAATATTGCCGAAGGCGGCGTAAATGACGCTGAGCGTCATGATCGCGATCGCCCCCGGCAAAACGAAAAGACCGCCGGCGATGATGCCGCCGCGCGTCTTGTGCATCAGCCAGCCGATATAGGTCGCGAGCTGTTGCCCTTCGGGGCCGGGCAGCAACATGCAATAATTGAGGGCGTGAAGGAACCGACTCTCGGACACCCATTTTTTCTCATCCACCAGAATGCGATGCATCATGGCGATCTGTCCCGCCGGGCCGCCGAAGCTCAAGAGAGCGACGCGCAGCCAGACTCGGAACGCCTCATTGATCGAGACGCCGTGGCCAGCTTCAGCCGCTTTGGCGATGATGGCCATGTTGTTCATTTTTCTTCTCGGATTTTAGGATCGGCGAGGCGCGGTTCGTCAACGGCATGGCGACGCCAACCATAAAAAGCGGGCGTGAAATCCGCCAAGGTGCGGACCTCAAAAAGGACAAGGATTAGGGGAGAACGTCTCAAACGAGCGCGTTTATCGGAAGAAGCAGACATGCGGCGTCCTTCGCTCGAGAAGCTGGACGCGATGCTTGGGCATGTCGCCTCGTGGGGAGATCGCGATCCCCATGGGCGTGAATAGACACCCGCTCTTTCGCGCTGTCAATTCCCTGTTGCCCAAATGGCGTTGTCTTTGCCCGGGTAAGATGGAATGATTTTTTGTACGAAGCGAGAAAAGCGACAGCGGCGCGCCGATGGCGGCGAAAGTTGCGGGAACGCGGCCCCGGTGTAAGTTTTGCACGGAGCTGTTTGCCTCTCATGCTCGCTCTATTGCAAAAGAACTTGGTCGCTCATGAGCGCGGTTTCAACCTTCGCAATTGCGAAGTCTGCTTGGGCGGCGAGCGGTGCAAAGCCCTCGATCCCGCGCGGGAAAAGTTTGAATGGCGTATTGGCAATCATCCGCCGCCTTATCGCATCGTCTTTCGTCACCGAACCGGCGACCGCAATTGCCCCCGATCCGCCGGCCTTGAGGACTTTCAAGTTGGAGATGATGGCTTCGTCGCTCCCATATTCGAACATGGCTCCTTCGGAGGACGCCGCGATTAGGGCTCCTTCCGATACAAGCTCCCGCATCAATTCGGCAAGCACGACGGGATCGTTCCAATTGTAGGAACGGTGCGTGAAAACAGCATCAAGACCCTGCAATGGCCCACCTTCCGCCTTTAGCGCGGTCAGGGCGTTGGCGCCAAAGAAGGCCCCGTCAGACTCGTAATCCAGCACATCGATGGTGATGGACCGTTTCAACACATCAGGACGGCTGCGATTGAGAAGAATGAGGGCATTGATGCTGTCGAGCGCCGGGCCGCCACCGATGTTGATGAGATGGAGCGGCACGGCGGGTGCCAGGGCAAGCGGCTCGAGAAGCGCATCCGACAGCAGGCGGGCAATCTGCTGGGTCCGGAGGCGGATTTGAATAAAGTTCGGAGATGAGGCGAATCGGCGGTCCGCCGGGCCGTCGAAAGGGGGCGGCAGATTGCTTTCCCCAAGCTTCAGGACGTAAGTGGTGATGCCGTCCAAAAATCCTTTGTTTGAATTGAACATCGCTCCGGCAAGCCGTGAGCGCTTCGCCAGCGAGTGAAGCAATATCCGCATGATGAATTTTGGAAGGCGCCGGTTTTTTCTCTCCCAGGCAATGAAATGCTCCTGCTGAGCCTGCTTCGCGTCAGCATCTTCCGGCACGGCGAAGGAGGGATGGCTCACATCGATGACCGGCAGAACGATCCCGTCTCGCGTCTTTGCGTAGACAATAGCACCAGCATTTTCCCGCATTTGCAGCATCGTTCTTTCCTGCGTGTCGGAGCTAGAGGATAAAGCAACGGCCGCTGCCGGATGTGTTCCCGCGAATCCTACCGCTAGCCCTCAAAAAAACCGGCTGGTATCTGCGCCGCGAGATCTTTGCCCGCCGCTTCTCCGAGACGTGCCGCATCGCTTCGCGGTGCCGAAACCTCGGTCTCGAACACCTGCGAGCCATCGGGTTTGAGCACGATGGCGTGAAACGCGACATTGCTGCCATCGATCCGCGCATAGGCTCCGATCGGCGTCTTGCAGGAGCCGTCGAGGACCCGCAGAAAAGCGCGCTCGGCGGCAAGCGCAATGGCAGTCTCTTCGTCGAGGACTGGCGCGAGAAGCGCGCGCGTCGCCTCATCGCCGGTGCGGATGGTGATGGCGATTGCGCCTTGCCCCGGCGCTGGAACAAAATCCCGCACATTGAGCACGCTGGTGGCGCGTGCTTCGAGACCCAGGCGTTTCAGTCCAGCGAGCGCCAGCAAAGTGGCGGCGGCTTCGCCCTTGGCAACCTTCGCGAGACGGGTTTCGACATTGCCGCGCAGCAAGCTGATTTTGATATCCGGCCGCAACCGCTTGACCATCGCGCCCCGCCGCAGCGAGGCGGTCCCGACAAGACTTGCGGGCGGAAGCCCGAGCGGATGATTGGCATGCGGCGAGATCCAAGCGTCGCGCACATCTTCACGCGGAAGATAGCCGGCGATCTCGAGTCCATCCGGCAAAAACGTCGGTAAATCTTTTGCGGAATGCACGGCGAGGGCGATATCGCCGTGCAGCAAAGCCAGATCGAGTTCCTTGGTGAAAAGCCCTTTTCCACCGGCCTCGCTCAGCGGGACGTTGAGAATCATATCGCCACTGGTTTTGATGGGGACGATCTCGAGTGCGGCCGTATCGAAGCCATGCGCCGCGCTCAGCCGGGCGGCGAGTTCGTGCGTCTGGGCAAGCGCCAAGGGGCTACCGCGCGTGCCGAGTTTCAAGGGGAGATCTTTGCCAGATTGTGAAATGGATGGAATTGGCGCGTTTCCTATTGAGTGCGATGCTTCTATAGAGTGAAGAGTATAAGGGCTAGCGCCGGATGCCAATTCTTGGACTCTGGTTCTAGGACTTGGGCAAAAGGACAATCATGCGCGTTCTTGGGATTGAGACCACCTGCGACGAGACCGCCGCCGCTGTCGTGCAACTGGTGCCGGGCGGTTCGGCTGAAATTCTGTCGAACGAGATCATGAGCCAGATCGCCGAGCACGCGGCCTATGGCGGGGTGGTGCCGGAGATTGCGGCGCGCGCCCATATCGAAATCATCGACCGGCTTGTGGAGCTTGCGCTGGACCGGGCGGGGGTGGACATCGCCGACCTCGACGGGATCGCGGCGGCGGCTGGGCCGGGGCTCATTGGCGGGGTAATGGTGGGGCTCACCACGGCGAAAGCCTTGGCCTTGGCAAGCCGCAAACCTTTCCTGGCGATCAACCATCTCGAAGCGCATGCCCTGACCGCTCGGCTGACCGACGACCTCGCGTTTCCCTATTTGCTGCTGTTGGTCTCCGGCGGTCACACGCAATTGGTGGCGGTGAAGGGGGTTGGAGATTATCTGCGGCTCGGTTCGACAGTAGACGACGCAGCGGGCGAAGCGTTTGACAAAGTCGGCAAGATGCTAGGCCTTCCCTATCCTGGCGGCCCGCAGGTCGAAAAAATGGCAGCGGAAGGCAATGCGGCGCGTTTCGATCTGCCGCGCCCCATGCTTGGCCGTCCGAAACCGGACTTTTCCTTTTCCGGCTTAAAAACCGCCGTGCGGCTTGAAGTGGAGCGCGTTGGGCCTTTGACGGCTACCGATGTGGCCGATGTCTGCGCCTCGTTCCAGGCCGCGGTGGTCGATGCGGTGATCGACCGTTGCCGAGCCGGTCTGCGCCTGTTCCGGGAAACCGTCGGCCATCCGAACGCTATGGTGGTCGCCGGGGGGGTCGCGGCCAATGGTGCCATCCGCCGCTCGCTGATGCGATTTTGTGGTGAGGCCGGGTTGCGGCTTGTCTTGCCGCCGCCCTTTCTTTGCACCGACAATGGCGCGATGATCGCCTGGGCGGGGATCGAGCGGCTCTCGCTGGGGCTCGTCGACGATCTGACCTTTGCGGCGCGGCCGCGCTGGCCGCTCGACGCCAATGCCGAAGCCGCGCATCACGGCAAGGCCTGACGGATTAGCGGGCGAGCTCCTTGAGACTCCGCCGGATGAGGTCCGGCGCGAGGGCATCCGCGCCCAGCGCCGCCACGGACGCCGCGACCGCCGCCACCGCCTGGGAGCGGCCATAGCCGAGGTTGAGGAGGGCCGAAAGCGCGTCTTGCGCGGCGGGCGTGCCTCTGTCCACGCCCGCAAGCTGGGCAGCGGCCGCGTCAAACGCCGGGGCTTTGTCCTTCAATTCGGCGACTATGCGGGCGGCGAGTTTCGGGCCGACCCCAGGAGCCCGGGCGACCGCCGCTTTGTCTTGGCTGACGATCGCCGCGGCGAGTTCGGGGGCGTTGAGAACGGTCTGAATTGCGAGCGCGACCTTGGCGCCAACACCTTGCACGGTCAGGAGCAGCCGGAACCAATGGCGGTCGCTCTCCGACAGGAAGCCGAACAATTTGAGCGAATCCTCCCGCATCTGCGTCTCGATCGCAAGAGTCGCCGCCTCGCCAACCATGGGCAGCTTTTGCAGGGTGCGGGCTGAGCAGTGAACGATATAGCCGACCCCCTGCACATCGAGGATCACACTCTCCTCGGCGAGGGAATCGATGATGCCTTTGAGTTTGCCGATCATCGGGAGCCGGCGATGGCGTCGAGCTGCCGCGCCCACAGCCGCATCCGCGCATGGGTGATTGCCACCGCGAGTGCATCGGCCGCATCGGAACTTTGGGCGCCGCTCCCAGGCAGCAATGCTTGGACCATCAGCGCGATTTGTGCCTTTTCGGCATGGCCGGAGCCGCTGACGGTTTTCTTGATCAGATTGGCGGCGTATTCGGCGACCTTGAGCCCGGTGAGCGCCGGAACGGCGAGGGCGATGCCGCGCGCTTGCCCGAGTTTCAGGGCCGATTGCGGATCGCGGTTGACAAAAGTTTCCTCGACTGCCGCCTCGAGTGGTCCATGCGCGCTGATCACAGCGGCAAGTCCCACATGCAACTCGCACAAGCGCTCCGCAAGCGGCTTTTTATCGGAGGAACGGACGGCGCCGCTCGCGACATAAGCGATCCGTACACCCGAGGTTTCGATGACGCCCCATCCCGTGGTCCGCAAACCCGGATCGATGCCGATAATGCGAATCGCTGCGTGTTGCATGACCGAGTCTAGCCGGTCTCTTGCCACAAAGGAACATTTACGGCCAATTATTCCAGCAGCATCCGCTTCAACAGCTCGATCTCTTCCGACAATGTCCCATCCGCGGTCACAAGACCCGTGATCTTCCGCACGGCGTGGAGAACGGTCGTGTGGTCGCGGCCGCCGAAACGGCGCCCGATTTCCGGCAGCGAGCGCGGGGTCAAGAGTTTGGAGAGATACATGGCAATCTGGCGCGGCCGGACGACGGTTGCGGTCCGCCGCGAGGACAAAATATCGGCGCGGCTGACATTGAAGTGGCTTGCAACCAGTTTCTGAATATCCTCGATTTTGATCTTTTTCGGCTCCGGCGTCCGGACCAAATCGCGAATGGCGCGCTCAGCGGTTTCCATCGAAAGCGGCACGCCATTCAACGAGGCATGCGCGAGCAGGCGGTTGACGGCGCCATCGAGATCGCGGCCGTTCGTTTGCACGACGGCGGCGACATAAGCGACGACCGCGGCGGGAACCTCGAAGGTGGGATGCACCAATTTGGCGGCGCCGATGCGCGCTTCAAGAATTTTGACTCGCAGAGCCTCGTCGAGGGCGCCGATTTCGATGCAAAGACCGCCAGCCAACCGCGACCTGACGCGTTCCTCAAGACTTTCAAGATCGCCCGGCGGGCGGTCGGCCGCGATTACGATCTGGCGGCGGGAATCGATCAGCGCATTGAGCGTGTGGCAGAATTCCTGCTGGATCGATTTGCCCTGCAGAAATTGGATGTCATCAATGACGAGCAAGTCAATTGCCCGCAATCTTTCCTTGAACGCGATGGCGGTTTGCGCTTTGAGGGCGGCGACGAACCCATACATAAATCGCTCGGCTGTGAGGTAGATGACCTTGCGCCGTGCCGAGGCGGCTGCATGCGCGACAGCCTGGAGCAGGTGGGTTTTGCCTAAGCCGACCGACGCATGAAGATAGAGGGGATTGAAAAGCAGAGGGTCCCCCGGCGCTGCGAATGCCAATCTTTGCGCGGCCGCATGCGCGAGCTGGTTGGAGGCGCCGACAAGAAAATTCGAAAAAACCAAGCGGCGGTCGAGCGGTGAACCGCTTAGACGGTCGCTTTCGCCGTCCAAGGAAGCCGTCTTTTTCACGGACGGCAGCGCTCCCGGCACAGCTGCCGGCGGGGTCGGCGCAAATAATGCGGCATTCCGGCCTCTGGCGGCGTCCGCGTCCATATCCGCGCCATCGGGAGGACCATCCGAGGCACGGGACGCCGGTAGCCGGGTTGACGACCGGACAGTGATCGATAGGCGTTTGGTTTGCGGGAATTCGGCGCCAAGCATTTGCAGAATTTTGTCGGCGTAGTGCGATTGAATCCAGCTTTTCAGAAATTTGGTGGGGACCGAGAGAAAGGCATCATCGCCAGAGAGGGCATCCAGTTCGAGGCATCCAAACCAGGAGGAAAAGACATCCTCGCCCAGTTCCAAACGAAGCCGCCGGTAGACCCGCATCCAAGCATCCGTCGTTGTCGCGGCATCACCAGACTCGGAAATTTGTCTGCGGGGATTGGGCATGTGGGGACGTCCTCAGAAATCAAGGCAAAGCAGCCGTGTCCGCTCGAAAACGGCGCTAGAAACGTGACACGAACAGGAAAATGGAGGCGGATGAAACTATCCGCGCAGGCGCCTGCGCCGCCCCGACACAGTCCGATAGCCAGTCTGATGGCGCGTGGAGCGGTCCCGGCTGACCCCAAAAAGCGGCAGAACATACGGATTTTCAAGGAAAGCCATCACGGTCGTACATCCCCCTTCGCTCCGCGTTAAGCATCACGGAGCTTGATTAGGCCAGATCGGAAGAAAGCCTCAAATTCCAAACGAAACACTCTGAGATTCAGCAACGCTCTCTCACGTGAACTCTGTCCAGAGTATATAGAAAGTTTCGTCCTAGTATATATTGGATAGATGCTTAATGTAAGCCTGTCTTTATGAATTTTTTGACAGCACCACCACGCGCTATTACACGCAAAATACAAAACTAACAGGGTAACGCGCCGGATATTGGGCTCGAAATCTGGATTTGGCCAGTTCCCAAGTGGAACGAGACATTAGCATAGGCCCAACGGTCCGCAAATCGAGATTTGAATGATTCGCCAGCTTCGCTGCATGACTGTCATCAATGAGCATTAATATCAGCTTTCCAAATTCAACAAACATGGATCCGAAAGGCGGCATAAGCATCTGATTTCGTGCGGGTCCGAGTGGCACGAAAATCGGCGCGAAATAAAAGGCACCCGAAATCTCGAGACCGCTCGAAAAGCCGCAAAAAATTTGATGACTGAGGCTATCGCGGCGGTAGAAACCGGACTGTCTCGATAGTGTCATCTTGCTTTAAGGGCAAACCGTTGAGTTGCATGGAAATTAACTGCGCGGCTAACAAAGCGATGGCGACTCGCACTCAAATTTTCTGCCGAAAAAAAGCCCGGCATTCGCCGGGCTCAAGAGGAAAATTCTTCTTTCAATGCCGCTCATTTGCTCAATGCGTTGATCCGCTTGCTTAACCGCGAAACCTTGCGAGACGCCGTGTTCGCATGCACGATTCCTTTTTGTGCGGCGCGCATCACCAAAGGCTCCGCAACGCGCAATGCAGCGGAAGCCGCTCCTTGATCTCCCGCCGCGATCGCTTCTTCAACCTTGCGGACATAAGTTCGCATTTGGCTGCGTCGCGAACGGTTGATCGCGGTGCGATGCTCAATTTTACGGACGGCCTTTTTGGCCGAAGCAGTGTTCGCCATAAAAAAAATCCTAGAAAAGGGCTAGTCTGAAAACAGCTGTCCCAATGGAAGCTGACCACACATAGCCGCTGGAGCCTGATTGGGAAACCGGAATGGCTTCGCCGATACTGGTCAGACAAAGAAGAATCACAGCGCGAGCCATTTCCCGATCGGACCGCCCGTGAGGATGGCGCTAATAATCACGAACCATCTCCCTCGTCAACGCTCGATATTGCCTCCCGCTGGCCGCCGCTGGAGGGCGGAGCTTCTTGATTGGACCATTTCCCGCCATGCAAACCCGGGGGTGAACGCCTTTTCTCGTGAAATGGCGGCCTCACGCCGCATGCGCCATTCGGTCCAGGATCGCGTTGACACCGTCGATGGACGTACTGATCCGCTCCGGCCGATTTATGGCTTCAGTCTCGATCTCATCGAGCAATTCGGCAAGCAAATAGAGGACGAGAAGACGTGTTCGTGTGCTTTCGTCTTCGATCCAGACAGGACTGCCGCGCGCTGCCTCCATATAGGCCTGGATGAAGATTTGCGAAAAAAGAATAAGCTCCTCGCGCAGCTTGGCGGCGGCGAGTGCTGCATCGGGGATAAGACGCACGAGATCGTTTTTTGCGACAGCCACTGCATTGGCAAGAGAACGCAGCATCACGGCCACGTCACGCAGGGGCGAATGTCTGGCACGTTTGCCGGTCAGCGCGGCATCTTCCCCAAAACCAACGATGATCACATCGTCCTTGACGACCAGGAGATGATCAAGACGGTAATCGCCGTGGATGCGAATCTTGATGGCACCCACTGGCTCGTGAATAAGTTCGCCGATGAGAGCGAAGCACTCCTGCCGCCGGCCCAATAGCCGTTCGATTCCAGGACGATCCTCGGAGCTCGCGCTTGCCGCTATTGCCGTGAGGTTTTCGAACGCACGCCCGGCAAGCCCCTTGGCGGTTTCCGCTGCTTTCCGGACATCTTCGAAGGTCAGCGGCTCGGCCGCGAAGTTCGGATCGCCGGAGGCCGCCGCCAGAGCCTTGTGCATCTCCGCCGTCCGCAAGCCAAGCCGCCGCATATGCGGCACATAAATTGCGAAATCTTCTTCCCCGCTGAGCTCTTCGCGCCCCGGTGTCAGGGCCGCCGACTCAAGAATGCGCTTCAAAGCGCCAAGGGTCCACGTCCATGCGTCGCCTTGATTGCGCATGAAGGCTTGCAAAATCGCGATAACGGTGTGGTTCTCATCACGGTCGACGTAATCGATGACACCGAGCAGCGGCGGAGAGTTCCGGAAATGCGCGACTTCGGTCAGGAAGCGGAGGATCTCGACTTCAGAATCCGTACCGGGTTCGGTCAGGTGGCGAATTTTCAGCATCAATTGGCTGGCGAGGACGAGCGAGGAATTGCGTCGCCCGGCGCCGATGCGGTGGACGTCGTTGGCCTCGATCATGAGCTCCTCGCCAAGACGCGGGGTTGGCGAGAAAACGATCCGGCCGCCTTTGCTTGTTGGCAATGTTTCGCTGCGCCGCAGCGCCGCAACCATCGCCGGAACGAAGCCTTCGCACGCCTCCGCTTCGTAAAGCAGACCCGTCAAGGCGCCGCGGCGCAGCCGCGCGGCGGCATGCGCAAGGGCCGGTCCCATTGAACTTTCCGGCTCCGCGGCGAGCGGCGCGAAATAGGTCTCGACGCGGCCATCGGCGAGTTTGATGACGAGGATCGGCAGAACGAAACGGCTCTGGCCACCATCGCGCAGCACGGCGAAATCGGCGACGGAAACACTGGCGGCCTGGGTTTCCTTATGCCGAAACCAGCGCCGGGACGGTAAGAAACGCGGCGCGACGGTGCGCTCGAACGCGGTGAGTTCCCGGCCCTCAAGGATGGTTTCGAGCTTGCCCGTGGCAACCAGCGTGAACAGCCCAGGCGTGCTCGTTTGATCGCGGCGATCCTTGGTGGCGTCGGCGGGTTCAAGCCTAAACCAGTAAAAACCATAGGCGGGCAACGTCAAAAGATAAGAGCGCGAATTGATGGCCGGGAAGAGACTGCCGGCCGTGAGTTCCACAGGAACCGCATCTTTGAACTCGCCGAGATCAAGCTCTACCGCCTGCGGTGCTCGCGAGACATTGGCAACACAAAGAATCCGTTCGTTCTGCCATTCGCGGAGATAGGCCAGAACTTTGCGGTTCGAGGGATGCAGAAAACGCAAGGTGCCGCGCCCGAAGGACACATGCGAACGCCGCACCGCGATGATCCGCCTCATCCAGGTCAAAAGGCTCGACGGGCTGGCGAGCTGCGCTTCGACATTGACCGCGCTTAAGCCATAGACGGGATCTTGGATGGCGGGCAGGAATAGCTTGGCCGGATCCACGCGGCTGAAGCCAGCGTTGCGGTCTAGGGACCATTGCATCGGCGTGCGTACGCCATCCCTATCGCCGAGGTAGATGTTATCGCCCATGCCGATTTCGTCACCATAATAAACAACGGGCGAACCGGGCAAGGAAAATAGGAGCGAATTTAAAAGCTCGATTTTGCGCCGGTCGTTTTCGAGCAAGGGGGCGAGACGGCGGCGGATGCCAAGGTTGATCCGCGCGCGGGTATCGGCGGCGTAGAAAGACCAAAGATAGTCGCGCTCCGAGCCGGTCACCATCGCGAGCGTCATCTCGTCGTGATTGCGGAGAAAAATCGCCCATTGCGCACCATCGGGAATTTCCGGCGTCTGCCGCATGATGTCGGTAATCGGATGCCGGTCCTCTTGCGCCAGCGCCATATAAATTCTGGGCATAAGAGGAAAATGAAAGGCCATATGGCATTCATCACCCTGACCGAAATATTGTGCGGTTTCCTCCGGCCAAAGATTCGCCTCGGCGAGCAGCATCCGGTCCGGATAGCGGGCATCAACCGCCGCCCTGATCTTCTTGATGACCGTGTGGGTCTCACTCAGATTTTCGCAACTCGTGCCCTCCCTCTCGATGAGATAGGGAATGGCATCGAGCCGCAACCCATCGACGCCCATATCGAGCCAATACGCCATGACATCGAGGACGGCTTCAAGGACGCGGGGATTGTCAAAGTTCAAATCTGGCTGATGGGAATAGAAGCGGTGCCAATAGAAAGCCTTGGCTTGATCGTCCCAGGTCCAATTCGATTTTTCGGTATCGAGAAAAATAACCGGCGCATCCTTATAGCCCTTATCGCTCTGCGACCAGACATAGAAATTGCGCGCCGCCGAGCCGGGTTTTGCCGCACGGGCGCGCTTGAACCACGGGTGCTGATCGGAGGTATGATTGATGACAAGCTCGGTGATCACCCGGAGGCCGCGCTGATGCGCCTCGCGCAGAAACCGTTTGAAATCGCGCAGACTGCCATAAGCCGGATTGATGCCGCGATAATAGGAAATATCGTAGCCGTCGTCACGCAGCGGCGAGGGATAGAAAGGCATGACCCAAATCGCGGTCGCTCCGAGATCCTTGATGTAGTCCAGTTTTTCGGTGAGGCCGGCGAAATCGCCGATGCCGTCATTGTTGAAATCGAAAAAGGATTTCACATGCAGCTGGTAGATGATCGCATCGCGATACCATTTGAGGTCATTGCGATCGATCATGCCGTTGGCCTCCCCGGCGCCGCCAGACCGAAAGACCGCTGGCTGCCGCGGGAACGTTGCATCCGCGCGGTGGCGCTCTTTTTAAGATCCTCGTCTGAACGGCGCGTGAATACCAAAAATCTTGCCGCCACGCCCCAGGCGGACATTGACACTTCATAATATCAATCCGTTTTATTTCTTTGTTTCCGAAGCTGGTCCCAATAGGCGAGACGCGCCCGGAGCTCTCGCTCGAAACCCCGGTCGACAGGCCGGTAAAGCCTTTGGCGGCCAAGCTCTTCCGGCCAATAATTTTGCCCTGAGAACCCGTCGGGCTCGTCATGATCATAGGCATAGTTCGCACCATATCCTTCGTTCTTCATGAGTCGCGTTGGCGCGTTAAGAATGATTTTTGGCGGCATCAAGGAGCCGTGGTCCTTGGCGAGCCGCGCGGCACCCTTGAAAGCGGCATAGGCGGCGTTCGACTTCGGAGCCGTCGCGACATAGATCACCGCATTGGCGATCGCCAGCTCGCCTTCGGGTGAACCCAGAAAATCATAACTGTCCTTGGCGGCGATCGCGACGGCCAGCGCCTGAGGATCAGCAAGACCGATATCCTCGATGGCCATGCGCACCACCCGGCGGGCGATGAACAAAGGGTCTTCGCCAGCATCTAGCATGCGCGCGAGATAATACAGCGCCGCGTCGGGGTCCGAACCGCGCACCGACTTGTGCAGTGCGCTGATAAGATTGTAATGACCCTCCTGGGCCTTATCGTAAATCGGCGCTCGCCGCTGAACAATCGACGCGAGCGCCGCCGTATCGAAGACTTCGTCCGGCTTGGCCGCCCGCCACAGCTCCTCGGCGAGGCTCAAGGCGGCACGGCCATCGCCGTCGGCCATCCGCACCAGGGCGGCGCGGGCATCGGGATCGATCGGTAAAGGCCGCGCCTCGCAGGTCTCCGCCCGGGCCAGGAGTTTTTCGATCGCCGCCGTATCGAGTGAATGAAAGACCATGACTCTTGCACGCGACAAAAGCGACGCGTTGAGTTCGAAGCTAGGATTTTCGGTTGTCGCACCGATCAAGGTGATGGTGCCGTCTTCCATCACCGGCAGGAAACTATCCTGTTGGGCCCTGTTGAATCGATGGACCTCATCGACGAACAACAACGTGCCTTGACCCGCTTTGCGGCGGCCCCGCGCATCCTCAAAGACTTTTTTAAGTTCGCCGACACCGGAAAAAATCGCCGAAATCTGAACGAAAGCGAGCTTCGTCTCTTTTGCAAGCAGGCGCGCAACTGTCGTCTTGCCAGTGCCCGGCGGTCCCCAAAAAATCAGACTGCCGAGCGAGCCCGAGGCGATCAACCGGCTTAACGCGCCTTGCGGTCCGAGAAGATGATCCTGCCCGGCGACATCGGCGAGGTTTTGCGGCCGCAGCCGGTCGGCGAGTGGATGCGGCGCATCCTTCTCAAGATTGGCGGCAGCGAAAAGATCAGTCATCCCGGTTTCAAATCCAAGTTTTGAGACTCTTGATGGAAAAGCTTAGGTCAAGCAACTCAAAGGACATTAATGGTTAAGTTCAATATTCAGCCGTTCTGGCGAATTAAACTGTTTCATACCCACATAGGTCATGCGGGTTCTCCCCTCAGTACAAATACTTCAATGCAATTCAATTTTTTAAATCATTTTATAACGTTAAAGTTTTATTCATGCGAACTATCGTATTTGCTACCCAAAAAGGGGGCAGCGGCAAGAGCATTCTTGCCGCTTGTCTTGCAGTCGCCGCGCAAGCGGCGGGCGAGCGCGTTTTTGTGTTCGACCTCGATCCCAAGAAATGCCTTGTCCGCTGGGGAGTCAAACGGAACGACCGGTCTCTGCAGGTCCGGGCGATTTCGTCAGACGCGCTCGCGGCAAAGCTTATCAATGTGAGGGCGCGCAATGCGAGCCTTGTCATTCTCGATACCCCGGCTCTGGATTGGCCCATGTCCCTCGCCGCGATCAATGCCGCCGACCTTGCCATCGTTCCGGTGAGGCCGGCGACCTTCGATATTTGGGCGAGCGAAGTCACTGGGCGCAAACTAAAAATGATGGATAAGGAATTTGTTTTTCTTCTCAATCAGTGCCCGCGCGCTCAAGACGACCCGCATTTGCGGGAATGCATCGCCGCGCTTGAAGCGACGGGACCGGTTCTAAGTCCCGCCGTTCGCGCGCGAAACGTATTTCTTAGTGCGGGAAGGACGGGCAAGGGAGTGAGCGAAGTTGAACCCAAAGGTGAGGCGGCGCGGGAAATGCGCGCGCTTTGGCTCGCTGTCAAGCGGCGGCTGCCGCCAAGGAAGACCCAACCATCATAGAAAGCCGTGGGCGGGCATTGCCATTTTATAGAGCGCGGAAATAATTTCGGTGCCGCACTGGCGGTCGCGGGCGCCGTCTTCATCGCTTGCCGACCAATCTATCAAGTGCCCGCCTCAAGGCCGGAAGAGGAACGCGAATTGGCACACTTCCAAAGCTTGGCTCGATTGAGTCGGGAATTTTTGGTCCCTCGCCGAGAATGTAGAAATATGAAAGACCAGCGCCGCGAGCCAAGGTCCAGTAGCAGAAATTGACATAGAGCGGCGAGAAAAACTCAAGAACTGCGGTGCCCGGGTTGCAAAAAAGAAGATTGGCAAATCCCGCCCCATGCGGACCCGCCACCACCCGCGCCGAGCCGAACAACGCGGCTTGCGCCGCCACCGACATGCCGCTCAAGGTGACAATTTGGAACCCGTACGGCTCAAGACACGCGATCACTTCATCTTCATTCTCGACTTGTCTCGCCGGTGAATCCCGCCTTGAGATGTAGATAAGCGCGCTTGGTGGCGAAGAGCCTTCCTTGCGCAGCCGGGCGGCCATCTCGCGCGGCAGCCACGCCGGCACCCGGTTATGAGGCGCGGGAAGCACCGGAACAACGAGTTCTTCCGCTTCAACCAATTGTCCCGTGACGCGTTCGTCAAGAAGGGATTTCGGGACGCCAAAACGATCAAGGACTTCATGCTGAAAGGTCTTGGTCAACGGCGGGACGATCAGGCGGTCGTAGCGGCCCCAGCCGCCATCGGCCTCCAGAAGGAGAAACTTCGGCGCGACCTCGAGCATCCAATGGAAATATGTTTCCGGACGGTTGCCCGCAATGAGGCCGCTCACCCCAGGCAAGCTCATAGCGCGGGTGAATGGCATCCCCCATATCGCATTTTGCGGCGCATGCACCGAAATCTTGAACAGTGCATCGTTCAGATAAGTTCGATTTCTGGATGTGACCGCAAGCCCCGGAAGCCAGAAACGCCCGTGCGAGATCGTCGCGGTTTGCCCCGCCGCCGAGCGGTATTCCCGCAAGTTCCAATGATGTTCGCCGCCAAGCCGGGTCGGCAGACGATCGAACAAAGCTTCATCCGGAAAGATCGTGCGCAGTGTGATCGACTCGCTGGCAAGTTCTCCCGTCACCTCGAGATTGGCAATCGAATCCATTCTCACGGGAGTTAGAAGGAATTTTGTCAGCGGTTGTTGCGCGAGTGCGAAGGCGGCGAATCGGACCGACAGGTGGCGGACGGCCTGGATCAATGGAAATATGAAGCGTTTGACCGGCACATAAAGGACGGGATTGGCCTTGACGGTCTGTGTCGCGGCGTGAGCTATGGCGGAAAAGGAACCCATTCTCAACCCCGTTTCAGGTTTCACTAGGTTCGCGCAACCTGGTGCGGGATGTCAGCTGCGCGCCACGGCGGCAGGCATTGATTAGACAAGGCTCTGCCACTGGTCAGGCAGAGGCGGCGGAGATCGGCCTGCCGCCGGCGATCGACTTGCCATGCTCGCTCAAGAGCGCCTCGAAATAGGCGACAGTGCGGATCAAGCCTTCGTCCAAATTGATCGTCGGACGCCAACCGAGCAGTTTCTCGGCGAGTTCGATATTGGGTTGCCTTTGCTTTGGATCATCTTCTGGCAAAGGCCGCTCAACAATTTTCGATGTTGATCCAGTCACGCTGATCACTTTTTCGGCCAGTTCGCGGATCGTGAATTCGTTGGGGTTCCCGATATTGATGGGCCCGGTGATGCTTTCGGCTGAGTTCATCAGACGATCCAAGCCATCGATCAGATCCGTGACATAGCAGAAGGAGCGTGTCTGTTCGCCGCGGCCAAATACGGTGATGTCCTCGCCCAGCAAGGCTTGGCAAATGAAATTCGAGACCACGCGGCCATCATCCGGGCGCATGTTTGGCCCGTAGGTATTGAAGATGCGCGCGACTTTAATGCTCATCTTATGCTGGCGATGATAGTCAAAGAACAGGGTCTCGGCACAGCGTTTGCCCTCGTCATAGCAGGATCGGCTGCCAATCGGATTGACATTGCCCCAATAGTCCTCGGTTTGCGGATGGACGATCGGATCGCCGTAAACTTCCGATGTCGAGGCCTGCAGGACACGGACTTTTAGCCGCTTGGCGAGGCCAAGCATGTTGATCGCGCCGGAGACGCTCGTCTTCGTGGTCTGAACCGGGTCGAATTGATAATGAATTGGCGAGGCGGGGCAAGCGAGATTGTAGATTTCGTCGACTTCGACAAACAGCGGAAAGGTCACATTGTGACGCAGCAGCTCGAACATGGGCTCATCGAGCAATTCCTCAATGTTGCGGCGAGATCCGGTCGCGAAATTGTCAACGCAGAGGACTTCGTGTCCTTGATTGAGCAGCCGGCGGCAGAGATGGGTGCCGAGAAAACCGGCGCCGCCGGTGACCAAAATCCGCTTTTGTCCCAATAGCATGTTCAGCTCCAATCCGGCTCGTGAAATGCCCGGCCGGGCGCGGAGGACAACCCGCGCGCGTCATTTTCAAGGAAAGTCAACAGCCGCCGATGCGCTTCTACCAGTCAAATTTGCGCATCGCAACATGATTAGGGGCGGGATGTGGGGCAATTCAGCCGCCAATCATGGTGGTGATCGTTTCGCCGCCGCGCGCGATCGTCAGCTTCCAATACGTGTGATAACGGCCGACAGCGGCTTCGAGCTCGCGCGTCGTTTTGACGGGCTTGTCATCGATGGCGAGAATCACGTCGCCGACCTGGAAATTGACCAGCTTGGCTTGCGACCCTTCCTCGATCTCGCTGATGACCACGCCCTCGCTCGCGCCGCGAATGGAGAGTTCGTCCGTGACCGCTGGCGACAAATTGATCACGGTCGCACCGGCGAAAGGCGAGCGTCCAATGAGCTTGACCGGATCGCGGGCTGGGATTTCGGGTGCCGGAATGAGCTTGACTGTAGCACTGCCGGAATGGCCGTTGCGAAGGTAGGTGAACGTGGTGGAGCCGCCGAGAGATTTTGTCGCCAGCCGATAGCCAAGACCTTCGGGATCGTCGACACTCTGAGTATCGATGGCGGTGATGAGATCGCCGCGCCGCAAGCCCGCCTCGGCCGCGGGTCCGCCGGCCGAAAGATCGGTGACAAGGGCGCCCATGGGCCGGTCGAGGCCAAGCGATTCGGCGATTTCCCGCGAAACGGTTTGCAGGCTCGCACCAAGCCACGGGCGGCGCACTTGATGGCCCCCACCTTTGGCGGCGGCCAACACGATTTTGACCATGTTGACGGGGATAGCGAACCCGATCCCAATCGAGCTTCCCGTTTGCGAGAAGATCGCGGAATTGATGCCGACCAGCCGCGCGTGAAGATCGACGAGAGCGCCGCCGGAATTGCCGGGATTGATTGCCGCATCGGTTTGAATAAAAAAACCGTAGTCAGAAATTCCGGCTTGGGTGCGTGCCAACGCCGAGACAATGCCTTGGGTTACCGTCTGTCCGACGCCAAAGGGATTACCGATCGCAAGAACGATGTCGCCGACTTCGAGGGCGTCCGAATCCCCCAAGTCCATGACGGGAAATTTCTCGTTGCCTTTCAAACGCAACACGACGAGGTCAGTCCGCTGATCGCGCAGCACGGTCTCGGCGTCGAATTCGCGCTTGTCGGCGAGCGCAACCTTCACCTCGGTCATGCCTTCGATGACATGATAATTGGTGACGACGAGTCCCGAGGCATCGATAAGCACGCCGGAGCCGAGCGAATGCGAGGACGGTCCGCCGGGCCGTCCATCGCCGCCTTCGCCGAAGAAGTGCCGGAAGACAGGGTCGTCGAAAATGGCGTTGCGCGGCCGCTTGTCGATGCGCGACGCATAGACATTGACGACGGCAGGCTGGGCTTTCTTGACGACAGGAGAGAAGGACAGAAACACATCTGTTTGCGTCTGCGGCACCTGCCGTTCGGCATGCGCGGCGGACGCAAATACCGCGATAACACAACCAAGGATCACTGCCCGGACGGTTCCACGCGAGGGCTTATACATGGACCACTCCAAACACTTGGACCACTCCAAATTGGATCCGTCCCTTTGGCGGCACCGGCGTACCCAGACGGGGTGACGGAAGCGCCATCACCCGTCGGCTTGGTCAGCGCTTACGCCGCCGCTTCTTCGCCAGCGGCCACAACCGGCCCGGAATCTTTGCCCTTGGCATCGACATCGCGGTCAACGAATTCGATCACCGCCATAGGGGCATTGTCGCCGTAGCGAAATCCTGCCTTCAAGACGCGCGTGTAGCCGCCGTGGCGGTCTTTATAACGCGGGCCAAGGACATCGAAAAGTTTGCGGACCAGCACAACATCCTTGATTTGCGCGATGGCGAGGCGCCGCGCGTGCAGATCGCCGCGTTTGCCCAGTGTGACCAGTTTCTCGACGACGGGGCGCAAATCCTTCGCCTTCGGCAGAGTGGTGACGATCTGCTCATGTTTGATCAGCGCTTGGCACATATTGGCGAACATCGCCTTGCGATGTTCGTGCATGCGGCCGAAGCGGCGCTTGGCGTGTCCGTGATACATGGCGTTCTCCGTTGATTTGCGGCCGCCGTGCCAAGGTACGGCCGTCCCTATTTTTATCCCGGCCGCCAAAGACGGCCAGGGGCCTTAGCTGATCAATAATGTTCCTCGAACCGCTTGGCGAGTTCGTCGATATTGTCCGGCGGCCAGCCCGAGACGTCCATGCCGAGATGCAGCCCCATTTGCGCCAGCACTTCCTTGATCTCGTTCAGCGATTTGCGCCCGAAATTCGGCGTGCGAAGCATATCCGCCTCGCTCTTTTGAATGAGATCGCCGATGTAGACGATGTTGTCGTTCTTCAGGCAGTTCGCCGAACGCACCGACAGTTCGAGTTCGTCGACCTTTTTGAGAAGCGCGGGATTGAAGGCCAGCTCGGGAATTGACGGCGTCACCTCGACGCGGTGCGGCTCTTCGAAATTGACGAAGACGTTGAGTTGGTCCTGAAGGATGCGGGCCGAGAAGGCTATCGCATCTTCCGGCGACAGCGATCCATTGGTTTCCAGCTGAAGGGTCAGCTTGTCATAGTCGAGAATTTGACCTTCCCGCGTGTTCTCGATCCGGTAGCTGACTTTCTTGACCGGCGAATAGAGACTGTCGACCGGGATGAGACCAATCGGCGCGTCTTCCGCCCGATTGCGGTCGGCGGGAGAATAACCCTTGCCCGTCGCGACGGTGAATTCCATGCGGATCTCGGCTCCCTCGTCGAGGGTGCAGATCACAAGTTCGGGATTGAGGATCGAAATATCGCCGGTGGTGACAATGTCACCGGCGGTGACCTTGCCCGGACCCTGCTTCTTCAAAACGACGCGCTTGGGACCCTCGCCCTGCATCTTGACCGCGATGTCCTTAATATTCAGCACAATATCCGTCACGTCCTCCCGCACACCCGGGATCGATGAGAACTCATGCAAGACACCGTCAATTTGGACCGAAACAATCGCCGCGCCTTGCAGCGACGACAAGAGAATTCGGCGCAGCGAATTGCCGAGGGTGAGGCCAAACCCCCGCTCGAGCGGCTCCGCGACGATCGTCGCCATGCGTTTGGGATCGTCGCCGGGAATCACTTCGAGCTTGCTTGGCTTGATAAGCTCCTGCCAGTTCTTTTGAATCACGAGCGGACCTTTCCTTGATGCAAATTGCTTGACGCTGCGGCGTCACATAGGTGCCTGGTCTCGAAGGCCAGGAAATGGGGCGGCTGGCCCGGACTCAAACGCGGCGCCGCTTGCGCGGCCGGCAGCCATTGTGCGGAATAGGCGTGACGTCGCGGATGGACGTCACTGTAAAGCCCGCCGCTTGCAGCGCCCGCAAGGCCGATTCCCGGCCAGAGCCCGGCCCTGAAACCTCGACTTCAAGTGTCCGCATGCCGTGCTCGGCCGCTTTTTTGGCGCAGTCCTCGGCCGCCATCTGCGCCGCATAGGGGGTTGATTTGCGCGAACCCTTGAAGCCCATGGTTCCGGCCGACGACCATGAAATCGTGTTGCCTTGCGCATCGGCGATGGTGATCATTGTATTGTTGAACGTCGAATTGACGTGCGCGATGCCGGAGGCGATGTTCTTGCGTTCGCGCCGCCGGACCCGTGTTGCTTCTTTTGCCATTGTCCTATTCCTTCAAGCGCGCCCGTCATGCCAGGCGCTCGGGATGATCGATGAGTGACGCCGCGATGCACCGGCCGTTTGCAAAGCCGGCGGGCACATGCGGCCAAGACGGTCTTGAACTTACTTCTTCTTGCCAGCGATAGGCTTGGCTTTGCCCTTGCGGGTCCGGGCGTTGGTGTGGGTGCGCTGGCCACGGACCGGCAATTGACGCCGGTGGCGGAGCCCGCGATAGCAGCCAAGGTCCATCAACCGTTTGATGTTGATCGCAACCTCGCGGCGGAGATCGCCCTCGACAATATAATCGCGATCGATCGCCTCGCGAATCTGCAACACCTCCGCGTCCGTCAATTCGGCGACGCGGCGCTCGGCCGGAATATTGACTTTTTCGCAAAGTGACTTGGCCTTGCTCGGGCCAATGCCATGAATATATTGAAGCGCGATAACCACACGCTTGTTGGTTGGAATATTGACGCCCGCGATACGTGCCAAGACCTGTCTCCATTTGGGCCGTTACGCCTGAGCTTGGCGGCCGGAAGTGTGAACCCGCGTCCGGTGGAGGCCGGCCCTTGCGGGACGCCCGGCAATAGAGAGCCACGGAGAAACTCTCCCCAAAACTCTCCAAACACGGGCTGAAAGATGGTGGTTAGACGATCACGCGCGCGCAGTCAACTCTGCTGCCCCACCTGGGTGCAAGCATCCGCCGGCGCTTATCGGTCGCTCGCTACGCATGGCGCCGCTTGTCGGCGCCGCCACACGGAATTTTGGTTTCAAAAAGTATATATTACTATCTACAAAGCTTAGACACAAATGCGTAAGCTTTAATAGCCACCCGACAAGTAAGCGCTCGGCGGTAAAGTCCAATAGAGATAAAGTGCATAAAGTACATATCCAGGAATAACCAAGCGCGTCAGCATCAGAACTTTCCACAGTATGTCTGCCTGACGCTTGTCACTCGCGGAAATTTCGCGACCCGCCGTATCATCTTGAATGTGCATTGCAGTATTTTCCTCTCATGGTGATGCTGCCAATTCATGGTCAGCAAGGTTCTTGTTATCCCTCTTCGTTACAAGGTGGGTGGCTTTTCGCTTTAAGCCAAATAATTTCCTTGCCGCGCGCTGCGGCAAATCCGCCTAGATAGGTAACGTCACCGTGGCGCAAATATCTCCGATTCGGTGTCCGGCGGCATTGGCGGACAAGTTTTCACGCTACGTCATTATGAAAACTCTGGGTTGATTCAAAACAAGGCAACGATTCTTGCCGTCCTCTAATCCCATGCCCAAGTCATTGACAAATGAGGAAACCGCCACGGAGGAGAATTGGCAAGCTCAGATCCGGGGCTTTCGTCCTCAGACAGAGGAGAGGACTCAAGTATGAGTTGGATATCGTACGCCTCATTGCCGTGCGCCGGTGTGCTTACAGCCCTGCTACAGGGATGTTCGGGCGGCTTCGATCCGCCGGCGAGCATTGACTACCGTCAGATTGGCTTTTGCAACGCCTATGCAACGCCAAAAGGTACGCAAGCGGCACGGCCGAACGAAGTCTATATTATCTACAAAATTGATAGCGTCGATAATACCAAACGGAATACGGATTTCATGTTTCTTCCAACCCGTCTCTGGGTGGAACGCGCCACGGTCAAACAAGCCGATGATGCAGGAGCAAACAAGGCGTCACCAGTGAGCAAACCTGCGGCAGACAAATCTCCTTGGGTGCTACCGCCTGGCGGAGTGCAGGATTGGTTTGCCCGGCGTGCCAGCCGCCGGTTTGTTCCGGGCGAGACGAACTTCGCCCAGGCCATGGGTGTTCGAGCGGTGACCCCCGCCACAATTCCTGCGGGGATTAAAATGAAGATCAACGGCTTTTCGATCGTCACCGTGACAAAGCCTGAGGAGGATCGCCCAGTTGATCACATTTACTTCAGTCTCAATTACGACCGGCAAGAGGGCGAGGGCTGGGCGCTCCCCGCCGATCCCCCGGTTCTTTTAAACGATACGGATGCAACGCGGACATCTTGGCCTCACCCAGAGAACTGCCAGGATTTGGCACTCGATAAGGTTGCCACGTAATAAGATAAGACTATTTCGACCTGCCGCCGAGGACCCCGCGCAAGATGGCTTGGCCGATCTTTGTGCCGGCGGTCCGCGCGGCCGATTGAACAGCCGAGCGAAGGGCGATTTCGCCCGCCGACATGCGCTGGCGTCCGCCGCCTGCCGGTTTACCAAACAGCCCGCCGAGAGCGCCCGCGAGGGACCCGAGCAAGCCGCCGCCAGCGGGGCCGGATGCGCCACCCCCGGCCTCTTTCTGGCTTTTGTCGCGCAAAATTTCAAAGGCGGATTGGCGGTCAATCGGCGTGTCATATTTGCCGAGAAGACCACTTTTTTGCATCAGCTGCTGGCGCTCCGCATCGGTGATCGGACCCACCCGTGCCATCGGCGGCGCGATGAGACTCTTTGCGACGATTTCGGGATTGCCCTTGGCATCAAGCATCGAGACCAGGGCTTCGCCCACCCCAAGGCCGGTGATCGCGGTGACGGTGTCGAAGGAAGGGTTCTTGCGGAATGTATCGGCGGCGGCCTTGACGGCCTTCTGGTCACGCGGTGTGAACGCGCGCAAGGCGTGCTGAACGCGATTGCCGAGTTGCCCCAGAACTGTTTCCGGCACATCGGCCGGATTTTGGGTGACAAAATAAATGCCAACAGCTTTCGAGCGGATGAGCCGGACAACTTGTTCGATGGCGCTCAGAAGATTTTTCGGCGCATTGTCGAACAGCAGATGCGCTTCATCAAAAAAGAACACCAGCTTCGGCTTTTCAAGATCGCCGACCTCGGGCAGTTTCTCGAACAATTCGGACAGCATCCACAACAGGAAAATCGCGTAAAGGCGCGGCGAGCGCATCAATTTCCCGGCGCTGAGAATGTTGACGAAGCCGCGCCCATCGGACGCTGTACGCAGAAAATCATCGATATCAAGTTCTGGTTCGCCGAAAAATCCCGCCGCGCCCTGGTTTTCAAGAACCAGCAGCCGGCGCTGAATCGTGCCAATCGTCGCGGGCGCGACGTTCCCATAGGACTTGCTCACCTCCGCCGCGCTATCCCCAAGGTGCTGCAAGAGCGCTTGCAAATCCTTGAGGTCGATGAGCAGCAGGCCTTGTTCGTCGGCGAGTTTAAAAGCGATGTTGAGAACACCTTCCTGAACGTCGTTGAGTTCGAGCAGGCGGGCCAGCAGCAAAGGACCCATATCCGAAATTCGCGCCCGGACGGGATGCCCCAATTCTCCGAAGAGGTCCCAGAAGGCGACCGGAAAATCATCCGGCGCATAGGTGATCCCGATATCTTTCGCGCGCTGGACAAAGTGAGGCTTCGATTCCCCAGGCATGCCGATGCCGGAGAGATCGCCTTTGACGTCAGCGGCGAAAACCGCCGTTCCAGCGCGCGAAAAGCCTTCCGCGAGAAGCTGCAAGGTGACGGTTTTCCCGGTGCCGGTCGCCCCTGCGACAAGCCCATGCCGGTTGCCAAGCGCCAAGGTCAGATATTGGTAAACATCGCTCTTGCCGATCAGAATGCGGCCAGCTTCATGGGCGGGATCGTCGGCCATTGTGGGTCCTCGAACGGCGGCGCGTACGTCCGGACTCTTCGCGCCTTACGCGGCCATTATGAGACAATGTGGGATCATCGCGCCAGCAAATCTTGGATTGGCGGCGGGTGCCTTGATTTTGGCCGGAGTTCGGTGATCAAGTGCGGGCGTTCATTCTCACCCTCGAGGTTTTAGATGGAAGATTTGATCGACCGTATTGCAGCCGATGCAGGTGTCGAACCCGGGATCGCGAAAAAAGCGGTGGGGATGATTTTGCTCTTCCTGCGCAGCGAGGGGCCGAAGGACGAAATTCAGTCCCTGTTCGCCGCCGTCCCCGGCGCGGCCGAAGCGGCGGATGAGGCCGCGAACGAAAATGGTTCTGGCGCGTTCAGCGGCGGTCTTATGGGTCTTGCAGGCCAGCTTACGGGACTTGGCCTTGGCATGGGAGAGATGCAGACATTTGGGCGGGAAGTCTTTGCTTATGTGCGCGAAAAAGCTGGCGATGAGCTTGTCGGCGAGATTGTCTCGGCGATCCCTGGTCTCAGGCAATTTCTTTGAGGGGACGGCGCCACCGTTTGTCGGAATGCCGTTCAATCAGCCCCAGGCAAGGATATTAAGGAACCTTAAGTGATACGATCTGTGCAAAGGGAAGTGAATTGTTGAACCTGCCACTGGCTGCGCCGTTATTGCGGGACCCCAAAAGAATTTGTTGTTTGCGAGAACAGGCAAAAATGCTCGCCGGGGAAAAAGCCAATGGGTGAACTCATTGCTTTCAAACCAGTGAAAAACGAATGCTCAACGAAGGCTTCGGCCCCGCCTGACAGAGCTGCCGCTGAGATCTTCATTTTCACAGGGGTTTGGCGCGAGCGCCCAGCCGACGTCAAGCCACCGTCGAAACGCGGGCATCGCGTTTCTGGTAAGCGGTCCAAGATCAGCGAGGGCGGGCTTGAGAGCCCGCGTGCATAGAACAATCTCCATGCGGCGGGGCGCCGCTGGCCTGTCTCAATCCTCAGCGACTTGCTCGACCGCGCAAGAGACCGCTTTGACACGCTCCGTTGCGTCCGCCTTTTCGCCTGGAAAGGCGGCAAGCGAACTGACGATGACAAAGCCCTTGGTGTCCGGCGCGATGAGCCGCAAGTCCTGAGAGGGATTGTCTTCGTCGTCGTCGGCCTCGACGATTTCCAGCTGCGCAGGCGTCAGCAAGACAACGTCAATCTTCCCTTGTTGCGCGGCAAGCCCACTCATTGAGTAAAAGACCTGTCCAGTGGAATTGCGAAACGACAAGGTGAGGAGTTTGTCGGCTTCGACATCCGCGTGCAACCGCAAACTTCCTTGCGAAAGATCGAAAGGGCAAACAGCTTGCGCCAGCGCCGGGTCCGCAAAAGGCATGAATTGGGTGCCAGGCCGCGCCGCCGGCACAAGGGCGGTTTGGCCCGGTTTCGCCAAATCCGAAATGCGGGCATAAATATCTTGCGCCGCGAGTTTGGGCATGGCGAAAATGGCGATGATGTGGGTAATCCCGGCCACCACCAGGACACCAAGTATCCAGAGAAGCGCCGCAAGGAGGCGATTGATTTGGTTCATCCACACCGGCCTTTAATGATCGCTGGCATATGCGCGGCATCGAGAGCCGCCGCGGGAGCGCTCAGCTCGCTGTCATAAAAGCGCAAAACGAGAATGAATTTCGAGGCGAAAGGCAATGGCAGCCAGTTGCCCGGCCGCGCATGGTGGGAGAGGGCAATTGCGAATTGACCATTGTTTGCCCGGAGCAGTTCGCTTGACGTGAAACCCTGCCGGTCCGCTTTGTTGGCGATGAGATCGCCCACCGGAGAGAGCAGCGTCAATGTCCAAAAGCGGGCAGGAGGTATGTCACCCTTAACGAGATAATCACAGGCAGAATCGAATGGGGCTCCATCGCTGTCACCGTAAGCAACGAAGCCGATAGCTTCCGATTCGCTCAAGGCGATTTCGCCGGAATAGGCAAGGATGGCGCGCGTATAGGGATCAATTTCCGAGGCCTCGGAGCGCGGCCAGCCTGTCCATGGACCCGCCTCAATGGCCGAGAAACCGTTGCCGCGCTGGATCTCGATCAAGGTCACGAATATGCCAAGGAGAATTCCCAGCGCGCCAGCCGCGAGGAATTTGCCCCAAATCCGGCCGTGCGCCCATTGGGCTTTTTTCATCGCAATGCTGGCACCAAAGCTCATCCTCCGCCTCCGGCGGAAGGCTTTGCGGAAGGACGTGGTGTTGCATCCCGACCGCTGCCCTTGGCAGTCGCTGCAAGACCCTCCTCGCCCCTTGATTTTTGCATGTCTTTCATTGCCGATTCGATCGTCGTCAATGCCGCGGCCGCGTTCGCCGCCAAGCTGGCGGGCCGCCGCGGCGCTTCCGCCTCTCCTGGCTTGGGAGCTGACGCCGCCGCCGCCGCCGTTGGGGCGGGCCTCCCCGGCAGGGGCTTCAAATCAATCCCCTGGTGGGCGTATTGCATGACGTCGTGCCACGTGCCCGCGGGAAGGGTTCCGCCGGTCATTTTCTCCATGGCTGTGTCATCGTCATTGCCAAACCATACCACGCCGACGTAATTGCCGGTGTAACCGTCGAACCAGGCGTCCTTGTATCCGTTTGTTGTTCCGGTCTTCCCGGCGACCTCGACATTGTCGAGCTGCGCCCGTTTCCCGGTGCCGGCGAGCACAACCTGCATCATCATGGAAACCATCGTCTCGATCGTGCTTTGATCGATAATTCGCTTGAGCGGCGGCGCGTCGCGGTCGTGCCGGTAGATCACTTCGCCGCGGCTGTTGGCAATCTCCACCGCCGTATATGGAGGCGCGCGCAGGCCGCCGTTCGCGAAGGTGCAATAGGCCGAGGCCATATCGATTACCGTGACTTCGTCGGCACCGATCGGCAAGGAGACCGTATCCGGCAGCGGCGTCGTCAACCCCATCAGGCGCGCGGTTTCGACGATTTTGGCGCGGCCCCGTTTGGCGGCTTCGAATGTATTGTTGTGCCCAGGGACTGAGTCGGCCTCGCCGATGGCGACCGACAACCGCACGGCGACCGTGTTCAGCGAGCGCGCCAAAGCCTCGATGAGTGGCAGGCGGCCCGCATAGGTATTCTTATAATTGTGAGGGCACCAATTGCCGAGGCAAATTGGCGCATCGACGACGATGGTCGAGGGCTTGAACTTTCCTGTCATCAGCGCTGTCAAATAGACGAAAGGCTTGAACGAAGACCCAGGCTGACGCAAGGCGTCGGTGGCGCGGTTGAATTGGCTTTCGCCATAGTCGCGCCCGCCGACCATCGCCCGCATCGCGCCCAGCGGATCGAGAATGACCATCGCGCTTTGTTTGGCGTGATAAGCCGGGGCATGCTCGCGTAATTGGGTCTCGATCGTGGTGTCCGTATGTTTTTGCAGATTGCTGTCAAGGCCGGTGCGCACCGTCAGGACGCGATCGTCGCCGAGTTTTTTTTCGTCGGCGAGTTTTTTGACTTCTTCATAGGCATAGTCGAGATACCAATCCGGTGTGAGATCGCGGCTTCGATCGACCGGTGTCGCGGGATTGCGCAGGGCTGCGTAGATTTGACCCTCGGTCAGGTAGCCGGTCTCGACCATATTGTTCAAGACATCGTTCGCGCGGGCGCGGGCGGCGGGCAGATTGATATGGGGCGCATATTTGGTTGGCGCCTTGAACAGGCCGGCAATCATCGCGGCTTCGGCGAGCGAGAGATCCCGCACGGATTTCCCGAAATAGAATTCCGCGGCGGCCTGCACACCGAAAGCGCCGCCCCCCAGATAGGCACGATCCAGATAGAGCCGCAGAATCTCGCGCTTGGGCAGGCGGAACTCGAGCCAGACGGCGAGATAGGCTTCCTTGATCTTACGTTCCAGCGTTCGCTTGTTCGAAAGAAAGAGATTTTTCGCCAGCTGCTGGGTGATCGACGAGCCGCCCTGGACGACCGAATCAGCCCGTGCATTGACGGTCAGCGCGCGCAGCGTGCCGATGACGTCGACGCCGAAGTGCTCAAAGAATCGCCTGTCCTCGGTTGCGACGACGGCGTTTATCAAATTTGGCGGCAGTTCGTCAAACGACACCTTATCATCGTGCCGGATGCCGCGCCGTCCAACCTCCTGGCCATAGCGGTCGAGAAAAGTGACCGCGAGATCGGTCTTTTTCAGCCAGTCGTCGGAGGTCTCCAGGAAAGCAAGACCGGCAAGCGTGAGGGCCACAACGCCAAGGCCAAGCCCAATATTCAGCGTTTCGCTGGCAAGCTCATTCAGGACACGCCGCCAGCCAGCGATATGGAATCCATCCATGAAGGCGGCGAAGGACGCATAGCGTTCGCGAGTTAGCTCCATACTCGTATGGAGAGAGGAATCGACAAAAGCATCGAAGTCGAGCAAGGCACGCCCGATCTTCTGGCGAAGACGCGAAAATCCTGAACCTTCAGACAAGCTTCTTTGCTCCCACGCGGGCAGGGGTGACCTATAATTGACGCACGAACAGTGTAGCAATCCTCTTGACGTTTGCCAAAGCGAAGTGGCAAGCGTGGGGTTCGCGCAGGATATAGGTCAAATAGGATGCCCCCGCCGCCGCCGCCAGCTTTGCCGTCCGGGCCGCGCACAAAAGCCCGGCGCCGCAAACCGGCGCTTGCGGTGTCCGCCCCTTTCTGGAAGCAAAAGCGGCTTGAAGACTTAAATCCCGCCGAATGGGAAAGCCTGTGCGATGGCTGCGGCCGCTGCTGCCTTGTCAAGCTGGAGGATGAGGACACCGGTGAAATTCATTTCACCGACATCGCGTGTAAACTCTTCGACAAGGGAACCTGCCGCTGCGCTGACTATGCGCACCGGAGCCGCAGGGTGCGTGATTGCATCAAACTGACACCAGCCAAAGTCCGCGAACTGACATGGCTGCCGCCGAGCTGTGCCTATCGCCTGATCGCCGAGGGCCGCGATCTTGCCTGGTGGCATCCGCTGGTGTCGGGATCGGCCACGAGCGTGCACGAAGCGGGGGTTTCCGTGCAAAAGCGGGCCGGGCCGGCCGAAAACAAGGTCAAATTTGCCGATTATCCCAACCATATCGTGGATTGGCCGGGGAAAAAGCCGCGAATAGCCCAGCCAAAACCGGCAAGACAAGGCGTGAGCAAACGACCCTAATCTTAGCTATTTTTCTCGGTTTGTGATCTCTGTCAAGGAAGGGGTTGCTAAGCCAAGCCATAAACGCTTATACCTTTAACACTATAAATTCTATAGACTTAAAATGATAGAGTCTAAAGCCGTGTTAGAGGGCAAAACAATGGACATGATCGACAAGCGGATTTTGCGCATCGTCCAAAAAGATGCTCGCCTGTCGATCGGCCAAATCGCCACACAGGTGGGGCTCTCGCAAACGCCATGCTGGAAAAGGCTGCAACGGCTTGATTCCTCGGGCGTGATCAAGCGCCGTATTGCGTTGCTTGACCCCGTCAAACTCGGGCTGGGGCTGACCGTTTTGGTCTCGATCGAGGTGGGGGATCACACCGGCAAGTCGCTCGCCCGCTTCGCCGCCGAAATCGCCGCGATGGAGGAAGTCATGGAATTTTACCGGCTGGCCGGCGATGTCGATTATTTCCTGCGGGTTGTGGTGCCCGACGCCGCTGCCTTCGACACGTTTTATAAACGTTTGATCGAAACCATGCCGCTCAAAAAGGTGACGTCACGCTTCGCCTTGGAGAACATCAAATCCGAGACAGCCTATCCGATCAACTGCTGACATTCCATTCCGCCGGGTTTTTGGGGGGCCGAACTAAAGCTAGACAATTTTCATTCCCGCGTGCCAGGATTGTTTCCCAGTAAGGCTCTATAGCCGCCGCCAAATGTCTGTTAGTTTCGCGTGGGGCGGCAACAGAGCGCCTCGAACACGGAGCGGGGCCATTCATTTGCATCAGGGAACGGGCCATGAGGTTCAATTGCACGGCCGCATGATCAATCCGGCACGGAGGTTAGAGAGCCTTCCGGGGAACTCATCAGGCGAGGACAAACCCTTCCTTCGTTTACCCCTGGTCAGTGTCATCGTCATAAATTTCAATTATGGGCGTTTCTTGCGGGCGACGGTCGAGTCCGTATTGGGTCAGACTTATCCAAATGTCGAATGTATCGTCGTCGACAATGCCTCGAGCGACGAGAGCGGCACCGTGTTGCAAGCGATCGAGGCGCGCGATGCGGGTGTGAAGATTATCCGCCGTGCCGAAAACTGCGGTCAAACCCCAGCGGCGCTGGAAGGATTGGCCGCATCGAAAGGGCCATATGTTATTTTTCTCGACGCCGACGATCTTCTCCTCCCATGTTGCGTCGAGACGCATGTCTTCGTCCATCTGTCATTGCGCATTCACGTCGGGTTCACGTCCGGCGACATGCTCCAGATGTCCGGCGATCAGATCGTCCTTGGGACCGAGCACGCATTCAACCGGATCTTGCTAACCGGCCGTGGCATCAGGCCCCGCGCGGTGCGCGCCTACCAGCATGAGTCCGGCGGAGCTTGGCCGGGGGAGGATTTCAATCGGCACGTGCTCGACACGATTCGGTTTGTCGGCCTCACCAATCAATGGGTCTGGGCGCCGACATCGGGCAATTGTTTTCGCCGCGACGCGCTTTGCCTCTTTGCGGACAATCCGGCGCTGCAAAATCTCAAGACCGGAACAGACCTCTATTTCTGCCTCGGAATCAATGCCGTCAGCGGCAGTGTCTTGATTGACGCTCCTGTCGCGGTCTATCGCTTGCACGGCGGCAACATCTATTCGCAAAGGCCCCAGTTGAACCATGTCCTTTGTTACGAGCCGGGCGGAGCTGGAGACAGCAATGCGAATGCACGAGCGGTGTTGGCCGATCAATTGATCGGGCGGGCGGACCGTTTCGTCGAACGTGGCTGGATTTGGATCCATTATCTATGGCTGCTGTGGCGGATGGATTGCAAAAGCCCTGATCCTCTCCTGCCGCCATGGAAACGCCGCTCGTGTGTGGCCGCAGCGCTCGTAAAAAACTATGAGAGTGTCGCGCCGCTGCTTGGGACATGGCCGATAAAGGTCTGGCTGGCTTTGTGCTTGGTGCCTTGGAAAGTCATTTCGAGCCTCGGAAAAAAACCCGCCAGCTGATTGGCACGGTCTACTTGAGGCCCGGCAACTTTTGCCCAGTTTTCATCGTGTCACTGTTTGTCAATAAAATTGAGTTGAATCCTCTCCTATGCCCTGTTTTTTCTTCTCAAATCTTGAGGTGCGATTCTTGCGGTGCGGCCTGATTTGCCGATCTGCAACACCTGAAAGCTTTGCGGGCGTGGAAGCCTAAGATCATTCTAAGCTACACAATGGATATGTTCAACATGGGTGCTTTCTTGCCTTGGTGGCTGCCGCTTTCCTTTGTCGCGTGGGCAGCGCAAATGGCCGTCTTTCACGGTGTCGGGCTGTTTTTTGAATGGTGCGACCGGACGGGAGTTCTCGCTTCTTTCAAGGTGCGCGACATTGAGCGCCTGACGTATTTCCAGCTGTTACCGCGGGTTCTATTCAATCAAATCTTTATCCTGCTCCCGGCCATGGTTACGTTTCAGTTCGCCGGGTTGGCTTTTACCGGCGCGCCGCATTTGACTGCCGTGCATTTTGTGGCTGCAATGCTCTTTATGGGCGTTGGCCATGACGTGGTCCAATATGTTTTCCACCGTTTTGTGCTGCATAGGCCTGGCTTGATCCGGACACTCGGCCACAGTGTCCATCATTCGACGGGAGCCAGCAAAAGCATCAGCGCCTGCTACATGAGCCCCGCCGATTTTTTCCTCGAGATCGTGCTTCCCTATCTCATTCCCCTGTCGCTCGTGGGCGTCGGCGCCGATGTGTTGTTCCATGTGACCGTCGCCAGTCTTGGCGCGTTTGGCGGGCTCTACGAACATTCTGGTTACGATTTCGCGGTGCGGCTTGCAAAGGGCGGCACTTCCGGTTTACGGCGGCCCTTTGTGTGGCTCGCCGCCGCGCTGACGAGCAAGGCGCATGGCGAGCATCATCGCCGCAGCAATGTGAGTTTCAGTGACGGATTTGGCTCGCCGGGTATTTGCGACACGATTTTTAAGACTCGTTGGGATATCGTTGAAGCGGCCCGCAAAGATGATGCTCTGAGAATCATGGATTCAAAAAGATAGAATGATAGAATGATTTTGGCAAAGAGCGCTGAAAGATCGTGCTGAGGAACCAATGCGCAAATTTCTGGCTATGTTCCTTGCCATGTTTTTTGTCGTGGCAGTGTATCCCTTGGCTTTGCTCGCCAACGAGCCGAAGGCAACCGCGATATTTCCTGTGGAACTTTGGGATACCAGCGGCGAGGGGATCAAGCCCGGTCAGTCGGAGCGCCTAAAGCTAACCACCGAAAAACTTGCCGAGCTTCTCGAACATACCGGCCGCTATCGCAGCCTCGATCTTTCGGCCTTCACAGCGCGGGTTGCTGCGACCGAGCCGCGTTACACTTGCAACGGCTGCTGGCTTGGCGTCGCGCGCGACGCCGGCGCGGATCTCGCCGTCCTCACAGTGGTGCATAAAGTCTCGACGCTGGTTTCCTCGGTCGATCTTTATGTCGCCGACGTTAAAAGTGGCGAATACATCGCGCATGTCGATGCGCAGTTCCGCGGCGATGATGATCGGGCCTATCTTCGCGCTTTTGAGTTTCTCGTCAACGAACGGCTTGACCATAAATAGGTTTTCTGCGAGCGGCGGCAGCGCCAATTCAAGGCTCAAATCCTTCAAAAATAATCTGGTCCGCCCACCTACGCCCATGCTTGAGATCCCCTTGCGAACGCACGGTCCAAGTCATGACCGGCATTCCGGCGGCCTCCCGGCAGAGCATCGGAACGGCATGCGGCAAATCATCAAGGTTCCACGATAGAAAATCAGGCCGCGTGAGTGGAAAATCACTGAGATCGGCAAGACTCCTGCGCCGCTCCGACGGAAGCTCCAACCATTCTTCGTCATCGTAGCGGGCTTGCGCGACGAGACCGAGTGGACACCGCACGCTGGATGTCCGCAGATGGACGAGCACCGCCGGATCGAAGCTTTTCAGGCACACCTGACCTTGATAGGCGGAGACACTGGTCAGGGCGCGGGCGGCGAGCCGCATATCGCCATCATGGCGGCTTTTGATCTCGACGATCACCGGGACGCGGCTATCGATGATCGCGAGAAATTCCTTTAATGAAACGATGTGTTGGTCGCATTCTTTATAGGCCAAGCGCTCAAGTTCGCTTGCGGTAACACCATCGACGCGGCCATGCGCCCGCATCAATCGGTCTAAAGTAAAATCATGAAAGACAACGGCCTCGCCATCTTTCGAGCATTGGATGTCGCATTCAATCGCGTAATTTTTGGCGATTGCTGCCGTTGCAGCGGCCGGGGTGTTTTCGACCAATCCGGATCGTTTGGAATGGAGTCCCCGGTGCGCGATCGGCCGCGACGTCAGCCAGCCGGGCGCATTGGCTGTATGTCGCGTCAAGTGTTCACGATCTCAAACAAGGCCTCGATCTCGACAGCGCAATTCAATGGCAATTCGGCGACGCCGACCGTGGATCTTGCATGGCGGCCGCTGTCGCCCAAGACCTCGACGATAAAATCCGATGCGCCATTCATAACACCTGGGAGACTGGTGAAACCCGGTGCCGCATTGATAAACCCGACGAGTCTTACGCAGCGCGAAATCCTGTCGAGACTGCCCAACGCCACTTTGGCTTGCGCGAGGATATTAATAACACATAAGCGGGCAGCCGCCTTTCCGGCGGCCTCGGATACGCCCGCGCCGACTTTGCCAATGTGCGTGGGCTCAAGCTTGGAGTCCGGTCCGAAAGCAAGCTGTCCGGAGATGAAAAGCATCGAACCTGACAAGACAAAGGGAAGATAATTGGCGACAGGAGCCGCAGGGGAGGGCAACTCTATTCCCAATGCCGTCAATCTCTCTTCGACCGTCATCACGCATCCTCGATTGTGAAACCTACCCAAAAGCGCAAAACCTGTCGATTGTAAAGCTTGCGCGGGTTTGCCACCTAGAGAGGGGTTGCCAGTTATGCCTTGAAATCCTAAACTCCGACATTCGGTCAGGCCACAGTATGTAAGGGGATGCGGGCGGCAAATAGATAGCTACGCGGCGGGCCGGCGGCGTGACGCAGGTCTTAAACAAAGTGCGGTGTATCAAGACGCCAAATCCGCGTTTCCCGGCTTTGAATTGAACTTAGCCGGTCATTGACCCCTTAATTGTTGGAGAAGAGTCGCTTATGCTAAGAAGTCATGCCCGCCTGCTGTTCGCAGCTGGAATCGTCCTGACCCTTTCGACTTCTGATTCCTCGCAATTCCTGGTATCCGCATCGAAAGCGGCGACCACGGTGCCAACGCCCCAAACGAACCCGCATCCTAACAAGACACTTTCGCTTGTCTCGCATCGTGCCGTCTATGAATTGACTCTGGCGAAATCGGTGGGCACCAAAAGTCCGACGGCCGCGCATGGACGTATAGCATTCGATTTTACCGGTTCCGCTTGCGATGGCTACGTTCAAAATTTTCGGCAACTTACGGAATTGCAGCCAGCCGAAGGACCGACGCGTGTGTCGGATATGCATTCGGCGACCTTCGAGGATGCCGACGGCCGGAGCTTTGACTTCAAGGTACAAACAAGTATCGACAGCGCCACCGCCGAGGCGGTTGATGGAAAAGCTTGGAAATCCGGGAGCGGGCGCTTGTTGGTTAACCTTTCCAAGCCAAAGCGCAGCAAGGTCGAACTTGATGCCGGTGTGGTCTTTCCAACCGAACATTTGAAACGCATACTGGCGGCGGCGATCGCAGGCGAGAATCTGCTTGAAGTCAAAGTCTACGACGGTTCCGAAACCGGTACGAAGATCTATGAAACGACAACCTATATCGGGCGGCCGATTGCCGATCCCGCCGTCGAGAAAGCAGCTCACATTCCAGAACTCGACAATATTCGTCGCTGGCCTGTTTCCATCAGCTATTTCGATGGCGGCAAAAAGGACGACGGGCCAAGTTATATTTTGTCATTCGACCTCTATGAAAACGGCATTTCACGCGCGCTCAAACTTGATTATGGCGATTTCGTACTTGCTGGCGAAATGTCCAGTCTCGAGCTTCTGAGCGAACCCGCCTGCACGAAATAAATCGATGTTTTGGTGTCATGAACGAGCCGGAAATCATTTGCGAGAAAGCGGCTTCGTGCGGCATTATCACACTTAACCGTCCCAAGGCGCTCAACGCCCTGACCTTGAACATGGTACGGGAAATGGCCGGCGCGCTCGACAGGTGGGAGGGGGACGCGGCGGTCGGCCGGGTCATCGTCAAGGGCGCTGGCAATAGGGCTTTTTGCGCCGGCGGTGACATCCGGAAAATGTATGAGCTTGGCAGGGCAGGGCGCCACGCGGATCAACTGACCTTTTGGCGCGAGGAATACCAGCTCAATCATCGCATCAAGCTGTATCCGAAACCCTATATTGCTTTGGCGGATGGGATCGTCATGGGCGGGGGCGCCGGTATCTCCATTCATGGCTCGCTTGTCGTCGCGGGAGAAAATTTCACCTTTGCCATGCCGGAAGCCGGCATTGGCTTTGCTCCCGATGTGGGTGCGACTTTTTTTCTGCCGCGCTTGCCGGCGCATGTTGGGACTTATCTCGCCTTGACCAGCGCCCGCATGACTTGCGGCGACGCTCTTGCTTTCGGAGTTGCGCAGACACATGTTCCTTCCTCGCATCACCCGCACTTCGTGCAAAGACTGATCGATGGCGAGCCCATCGACGCTGCGATCGCGGCCGAACGAGCGGCGTCCCCCATCTCGGTGCTCGCCCCGCAAAGCACATTGATCGTACGCTGTTTCTCTGCCGCAAGTGTTTCCGCGATTCTCGCCAATCTCGATGACGAGGGCAGGGCTGGATCGGATTTTGCGCGTTCCGCGGCGCATGCAATACGTTCCAAATCGCCGACGAGTCTTGCGATTGCGTTGCGGCAAATGCAAATCGGCGCCAAGCTCGGCATCGACCAGGCCTTGCGGACCGAGTTCCGTATCGTTTCGCGGATTGTCAAAGGCCAAGATTTCTACGAGGGAGTGCGCGCCGTGATCATCGACAAGGACAATCGCCCTCGCTGGAATCCACCTGCGATCGAGAGCATCAATTCATCTAGCATCGATTCATATTTCGCGCCGCTTGGCAGCCATGAACTCGATTTTACTCCGCAAGGCGCCGCCCAATGAAATTCTCGCGCGGGTTAAACAAAGTTTCGGTGCCCCCTGATTCCGGGGCTGCCATTCGCCTCGGCGAACCGTCGCTGAGCGCCCTCAAGGAAGATCAAGCAGGGCTTCAATTGGTCGTGTTCATGCGCCTGCTCGCGGGACTTTGGGTCATCCAAGGGCTTTGGCAATGGGGCGCAATCCTGCTGCCGTCGCAAACATTTCTGGACGCGGTGAACTCCGTGCGCGGCGGCACGGTGATTTTTTTCGCAATTTTTGATCTGGTCGCGGCAGTTGGATTGTGGCTAGCGGCCCCGTGGGGAGGGGTGATCTGGCTTCTGGGCGCAATCGCGCAAATTTTGGTCACTTTAGGCGTGCCGGGTTCCTTTTCGATGTTCTGGGCCTTTGCCAATATAATTTTGATCGTTGTTTACTTCGTGCTGACATGGCGGGCGGGCCACGCAACGACAGCGCCCGGCCAGGTATTCAGACGCTAATTGGATTTGAGGCATTGCGTGGCGGATTTTACCGCCGGCGCGCCGGCAAGAGATCGCTTTCCAGCAGGCCGAAGAGCAAATGATCTTGCCATACCCCGTCGATGCGCAGATAGGCGCGCGCGTAGCCCTCCCTTGTAAATCCGGTCCGTTCCAAGAGTTTTCTCGAGGCTTCATTGTGCGGCAAACAGGAGGCCTCGATGCGGTGAAGACGGAGCGTGGCGAAGGCATAGCCGGTCACCGCGCGGACAGCAGCTGACATCAAACCTTGCTGCGCATACACCTCCCCGATCCAATAGCCGAGCGTTGCCGCTTGCACCACGCCGCGTTTGACCTGCCCCAAAGTGAGGCCGCCCGTCAGGACATCGTCGTCGCGAAAGAGCAGGAAAGGATAGGCCTCGTCATTGTTGATTTCTTGCTGGTTGCGTTTGACCCGGCGCCGGAAGGCGGAGCGCGTCAGGTCGTCGCTGGGCCAGGTCGGCTCCCATGGTGTCAAAAACCTGCGGCTTTGAGCTCGTAACGCGGACCAGGCTTCAAAATCGCGCATCTCGGGCGGGCGTAAATAAAGGCCCTCTCCGCGCACAAACGTCGGGGCATGGACGGGGGGATAGAGGCGGAAGAGCGCCACGCTGCAGCTCCCTCAGATCCCGCGCAACCGCGAAGCGATGCGCTCAGGTGTAAACGCCTTCGCCACGGGACCGATCGCGGCGACAGCTGGCGGTGACCGCAGGGCCCGCGCGCCTGCGGCGCGGATTTGCGCGACCTCAAGACGGTCTATGGCAGCAACGATTTCGTCGCGCGTCAGAACCCGGTCGAAAGCCATGAGCTGCCGGGCAATTTGCTCGCAACGGGCACCCGGCGATTCAAGCGCCGCAAAGAGAGACACCTTCATTTGCGCCTTGGCTCGCCGGATTTCGGCATCGCTCAGATTCATCGCCGCTTGACCTAGGCAATCGAGCGCGACCGGCAGCAATTCGCCAATATCCTTCGCGCTCGTCGCGGCATAGAAGCCGAACACCCCAGTATCCGAATATCCCCAATGAAAAGCATGGATGGTGTAAGCGAGCCCGCGCGCCTCGCGCACTTCTTGAAAAAGGCGCGAGGACATTCCGCCGCCCACGGCGCTGGCGAAAATCTGCATCGCATAAAAATCTTCATGCGCGTAACTTGTACCCTCAAAGCCGATCGCGACATGCGCCTGTTCGAGCCGCCGACGCAGTCGCGTGTCGCCCCCCTGGTAGCGGGCCGGCGCGGTTTTGGTCTCGATGCCTTGCGAGGATAGACGCCCGAAGCACCGTTCGGCCTCGGCGCAAATCACGGCGTGATCAACGGCTCCGGCCGCTCCGATCACCGTCACGCCAGTCCGGTAATGAGAATCGAGATAGGTGCTGATGGCCTCCCTGCCGAACCCGGAAACCCGTTCCTTGGTGCCGAGAATGGGCCGCCCGATTGGCTGATCTGGAAAAGCGGTGGCATTCAACAATTCGAAGACAAGATCGTCCGGCGCGTCTTCGACGGCGCCAATTTCTTGTAAAATAACACCTTTCTCGCGCTCAAGTTCGACGCTGTCGAAGGTGCTTTCGGTCAAAATATCGGCGAGAATATCAAGTGCGAGGGGAACGTCGGCGGCCAAAACATGCGCGTAATAGGCGGTATGTTCGGTGCTGGTTGCCGCGTTGAGATCACCGCCCGCCGTCTCGATCTCCTCGGCGATATCGCGCGCCGTGCGCCGCCGCGTTCCCTTGAACGCCATATGCTCGAGAAGATGCGACAGGCCATGCTCGTTGGCCCTCTCGTGACGTGATCCTGCGCCGATAAAAACCCCAAGCGAGGCGGTTTCAAGATGCGCCATGCGCTCGGTCGCGATACGCAGCCCAGATGGCAAAGTGGTGATTTCGACGCTCATGAGGCGGCTCGTTTCGTCGCGCCTGTGGTGGCGCTGGCGCGAATGAACCGCTCGATTTCATTTTGATCGTTGGGCAAAATCGAAAATCTCTCTTTCTTGTCGAAAAGTCCCGCGAACTGAGGGGGCGGTTCCGGGCGTATGCCCGTTGCTCGGGCGATCGCATCTGGAAACTTACCAGGATGCGCTGTTCCGAGGACAACCAACGGGCTAGCCCCTAGGTGACCGGCCTTACGGGCCGCGCACAATCCCACGGCTGTGTGCGGGTCGGCAAGATAGCCAGCTTCCCGCCAGCTCTGTGCGATTTCCCGCGTGGTTTCCGCCTCGCTGACGCTAAACGCGTCGAACTCGTCCCGGATTGTCTGGAGGGGGCCTGTCTCGATGGTAAACTTTTGCGATTGGCGCAATCCCGCCATCAAGCGGCGGAGGGCAGCTGCATCGCGTCCTTGCGCTTCGAAAAGCAACCTCTCGAAATTCGACGATATTTGAATATCCATCGAAGGCGATTGGGTTGCCTGAACCGTTTGCACCGCATACTGACCACTTTCTAGGGTGCGTGAGAGAATATCGTTGGAATTTGTTGCGATCACCAGCCGGTCGATTGGCAGGCCCAGGCGTTTGGCCATCCATCCGGCGAAAATATCGCCGAAATTGCCGGTCGGCACGACAAAGGATATTTTCCGGTGCGGGCCGCCCAGAACAGCAGCACACGTGAAATAATAGACAGTTTGGAAAAGAATGCGCGCGAAATTGATCGAATTCACACCGCATAGATTCAGCTCTTCGCGCAAGGCCTTATGATTGAACATGTTTTTCACGCAGGCCTGGGCATCGTCGAACGTGCCTTCCACCGCGATGGTATGAACATTGTCTGCTTCCAGCGTCGTCATTTGCCGCCGTTGGACGTCTGAGATACGGCCGTGCGGGTAAAGGATGAAGACATCGACTTGCGGCAAACCAGCAAAGGCCGCAATCGCCGCGGCGCCCGTATCGCCGGAGGTCGCCCCTATGATGGTTGCCCGTTCGCCGCGCGCTTCGAGGACATGATCGATGACTCTGGCGAGCAGTTGCATCGCCAGATCCTTGAAGGCAAGCGTCGGTCCATGAAACAATTCCAGCACGAACACATTTGAATCGAGCTGAGTTAAGGGGGCAATCGCCGGGTGCCGGAAATTTTTGTAGGCAGCCGTGATCATCTCCCTCAGTGCCGGTGTCTCAATGCCTCCCGCTAGAAAGGGCGCGATAACCGCCTCCGCGACTTCCGCATAGGGTCTGCCGGCGAAACCGGCGATCGTGGCATCCGGGAGGCGTGGATAGGCTTGCGGCAAATAAAGGCCACCGTCCGGCGCGAGGCCCGCCAGCAGTGTCTCAACGAAGGGAACCGGCGGCGCCTCGCCGCGTGTCGAAATGTATTTCACGTGGTGACCTTGCGCCTCTCGCGCGGCAGGATAAACTTTGTCTATCTAACATAATGCACCGAAAGGGAAATCGTAACCCGCGCGCACCTCCCGGCACCAGCTGCTTTTCAGCGTCTTTGGCAAGCGAAAGCGACGAAGACGCCGATCAGAGCCAAAGCCAGGCCGAACCACGTCAAGGCATAGGAATAATGGTTGTTGGGGATGTTACGCTCGGTCGCGCCGCCTTTCGGCCAGCCCCCAGGAACGAGGCTCTCGTCGGCATCGACACTGAAGGGTGCCGTATTGGCCAAACCAAAATGCCTTGCGATCAAGCCGGGGTCGCGGGTGAAATAGCTTCCAGCCGCCGGATCATCCGCAGGGGTAAAGAAATTGCGTGTTTCCGGCTGACGCATCAGACCGGTGAGTGCCGTCTCGCCTTCGATGAGTCCGGCTTTCCGGCTGTTTTGCTCCTTGCGATCGAGCGGTACAAAACCGCGATTGACGATGACAATGCCGCCTGATTTCAGCCGTAACGGCGTCAGCACGTGGTAGCCGGGCTGCTTGCCAGCACTCCCACCCGAGGGCCGGAACACCAGCGCTTCCTCGCCATTTTCAAAGATTCCCTTGAGGGTGACATGCCGGTATTCGTAATCCTCTGGACGCAATGCCAGCCAGTCCGCGAGCGGCGGCAGCGGCTGCGGCGCGGCACTTGCCCGCGCCTCGATGTTCGTAATTAAGCCTTCCTTCCAGGCAAGGCGGTGGAGCTGCCACACTCCCAGCGACACGAGAATTGCGGCGGCCGCGCAAGTGAAGGCGGCGAGCCAAACAAGGCTCCCCCTGGGTCGCGGCATGATTTTACTCTTTCAGGCGTCCTTGTTCGGCCTTGTTGCGATATTGCAGGGCAATAAGTATTCCCTTCAGAGGACGCAGAAGTCCAAGACACACAACAAGCGTAAGGGGCAGAAAGACCACGAGATGGACCCAGAACGGCGGCTCGTATTGCAGCTCCGTCCAGAGCGCCGCGCCGAGCACGAGAAAACCACCGAGGAGGGTGACGAAGACCGCCGGGCCATCACCAGAATCGGCAAAGCCAAGATTGAGGCCGCAAGTGCTGCAACGAGGCGCGAGGGTAAGAAATCTGGAAAAGATCTTGCCCCGTCCGCACCGTGGGCAGGTTCCCCTGACCCCGCATACGAAAGGTGATTGCGGCGCATAGGGTTGTCCGGCACTCATTCATTTTCCTAACGGCATTTGGCTGGGCGTACAAAAAGGGCGGCACGAGGCCGCCCTTGGTCCTTGCCATGAGCGGCGTTGTCAACGCTCGATCACGCCTCCCCAAGATCCCCACACGTAAATGCAGGCGAACAGGAACAACCAGACCACGTCGACGAAATGCCAGTACCACGCCGCGAATTCAAAACCCAAATGCTGCTTGCTCGTAAACTGCCCGGCAAACGCCCGCACTAAGCAAACCGTGAGGAAAATCGTTCCGATGATAACGTGAAAGCCATGAAAACCCGTCGCCATGAAGAAGGTCGATCCATAGATCGAGCCTTTGAACGCGAAGGGGGCATGGGCATATTCAAAGGCTTGAACGCCGGTGAAGGTGGCGCCCAAAAGAATGGTTAAGATGAGCCCGGCCTTCAGGCCGAAACGGTCATTGTGCAGGAGGGCATGATGGGCCCAAGTGACGGTCGTGCCCGAGGTGAGCAGGAGAAGCGTGTTGAGGAGCGGCAGATGCCACGGGTCGAGCGCTTCAATGCCTTTCGGCGGCCAAATACCTCCCGTGAATTCGGCTCTTGAAAATTGAATGGCAAATCCCGGAAACAGGCTGGCATCGAAAAAGGCCCAGAACCAGGCAACGAAAAACATCACCTCCGAGGCGATGAACAAAATCATCCCGTAGCGGTGGCTGATCTGGACCACGTAAGTGTGAAATCCGCCGCGCTCCGCCTCCGCGATGACATCGCGCCACCACACGAACATGGTGTAAAGGACGCCGAGGAGACCGGCGCCAAAGATTAAGCTGCCGGGTTTGATACCGGCGAAGGAAATATGCTTCATCCATAGGATTGCGCCGGTCGCAAGAACGAAAGCGGCGAACGCTCCGACAATCGGCCAAGGGCTTGGCGCGACGAGGTGGTAATCGTGGTTGGGTTTCGCGTGAGCATCCGCCATCGGATTTGTTTTCTCCCGTCTCGTGAACCTGAACTGACAAAGCCGCCAAAAGCGGGCGGCCCAACGTTGACCGCGAGACTTAGTGAAGCGGCGTTTGCCGTGATTGGAGCCGCAGGTCAAGGCGACCAAACGTCTCGTTAAAGAGGCTTCTCCTTGGCCGCTACAGTGTCTTGCGTTGGAGGCTTGGCCGCATAAAGCGTGTAGGAAAGAGTAATGGTCTCGACCCCCACCATGGTGGCATCCTTTTCAAGCTCGGGGTCAAGGAAGAAAACAACCGGCAATTCCAGCGTTTCGCGGGGGCCGAGCTTTTGATCTTTGAAACAGAAGCAGGCGATTTTGTCGAAATAAGCGCCGGCGCTTTCGGGGCTGACATTGAAGGCGGCCCGCGCCAGTGTCGCTTGATCCGACATATTCGTGATCTTGTAAAAAATGGTCGCGGTCTTGCCGGTACGCAGTTTGATTTCTGGCGTTTCGGGCACAAATGTCCAGGCGAGGCCAGGGCCGACATTGGCATCGAACCGCACGATCAAATCACGTTCGCCCTCGGATGCCGGTGCCAGCTTGGCGACCTGCGGCGTCCCCCCATATCCGGTCGCGGCGCAATAGGCGCGGTAAAGCGGCACCGCGGCAAATGACAGGCCAAGCATGGCAAGGCTCGAGGCGGCGGCCGAAAGGGCGATCAGACGCTTGCGCCGGACTCCGGAGGCCGGGGGAACTTCCTGCAATGTCACGGCGCGCTGCTCATGGAGTTTCTCACAACGGCCGGTTGAGAACACCAGGACCAAGCTTGGCGATCGTGACGGCATAGAACAAGAGGGCGACGCAGCCGATCGCCAGGCCGATCGCGATATTGCGCTGCCGCCGGGCTTTTAGTTGCTCCGGCGTCAGCACGAGACCCTGCATTTTACGTTCCATCTTTATGCCCTCACCCTGCCAGGATCGAGACCAGCATCGCCAGCATCCGTTCACCAGCAATGACCGCGAAAAGCAAAAAGAGATAGAGGATCGAAAAGCCAAAAAGCTGCATCGCGCAGCGGCCAACCCGCGGGCCAGTCCGAATATAGAAAACGCGCGCCGCAAACACCAGCATCACCACGCCCAGAGCGCTTGCAATAATGCCGTAAGCCAAGGAGGCTGTGCCCATGAACCAAGGCACCATGCCGAGCGGGGCAAGAACAAGGGCGTAGAGAAGAATATCGCGGCGGGTGCGATCAGGGCCCTTCACATTGGGCAGCATCGGAATTCCAGCGCGGCCGTACTCATCGGACTTCACCAGGGCAAGAGCCCAGAAATGGGGGGGTGTCCAGACAAAGATGATCGCGAAAAGGGCGATGCTCGCGAGGCCGATCTCACCCGTCACGGCGGCGTAGCCGACGATCGGCGGCAGGGCACCAGCGGCGCCTCCGATCACGATATTCTGCGGCGTCAAACGTTTGAGCCACATTGTATAGACTATGACATAAAAAAAGATGGTGAACGCAAGAAGCGCGGCAGCGAGCCAATTGGCGACAATACCGAGGATCATCACCGACAACACCGACAGCACCAAGCCAAACCCGAGCGCGTCGTCCCGATGCATCCGTCCTGCCGGAATCGGCCGCTTTTGCGTCCGCCGCATCAAGGCGTCGATGTCGGCGTCGTACCACATGTTGAGGGCGCCCGAAGCGCCCGCGCCGACCGCGATCGCCAGCAGCGAGGCAAATCCCACAATTGGGTTCACATGCTGCGGCGCGATCAAAAGCCCCGTGAGCGCCGTGAAGATCACGAGGGACATGACTCTCGGTTTCAGCAGCGCCACATAATCGGAGGGGCGCGCCACCGAAACCTGAAAGCTTCCAACAACGCCGAGATCGTTTTCGCTGATCAAACTCATTTGCACCGTTTCGGGCGTGGCTAAACGCCAAATGACGATTTCAAAGATATCTTCTCAAGTCACAGGCACGCCGCGAACTTCAGTGGTCAGACCCGGTGATGACCGGAAGCGTCTCGAAGGTGTGGAAGGGGGGCGGAGACGACAAGGTCCATTCGAGCGTGGTCGCGCCCGGACCCCAGGGATTGTTGCCAGCCAGCCGCTTCTTGGTGAAAGCGTCATAAAGCAGGTAGAGAAACAAAAGGGCGCCGATGCCGGAGAGATAGGCACCGTAGGACGAAACCCTGTTCCACAGCGAGAAGGCGTCCGGATAATCGATATAGCGGCGCGGCATCCCCGCGAGGCCAAGGAAGTGCTGCGGGAAAAAGGTGATATTGACGCTGATGAAGATGACCCAGAAATGTGCCGCGGCGATTTTTTCATTGTACATGTAGCCGGTCATCTTGGGGAACCAGTAATAGAACCCAGCGAAGATCGCGAATACGGCGCCAAGCGACAGCACGTAATGGAAGTGTGCGACGACATAATAGGTTTCATGGAAGGCGCGGTCGACGCCGGCGTTGGCGAGAACGACACCCGTGACGCCACCAACAGTGAACAGAAAAATGAACCCCACCGCCCACAACATCGGAGGCCGGAAAGAAATCGAGCCGCCCCACATGGTCGCGATCCATGAAAACACTTTGATGCCCGTCGGCACCGCGATCACCATTGTGGCGAAGACAAAATATCGCTGCGTATCGAGCGACATGCCGACCGTGTACATATGATGCGCCCAAACCACCAATCCGACGAAACCGATCGCCACCATGGCGTAGGCCATGCCGAGATAGCCGAAGATGGGCTTACGGGAGAACGTCGAAATGATCTGGCTGATGATGCCGAAGCCGGGGAGAATGAGGATGTAAACTTCCGGGTGACCGAAAAACCAGAATAAATGCTGGAATAACAGCGGATCGCCGCCGCCAGAAGGATCGAAAAAGGTCGTGCCGAAATTGCGATCGGTCAGAAGCATGGTGATCGCGCCAGCAAGCACCGGCAGGGTGAGCACGAGCAGGAAAGCCGTCACCAGAATCGACCAAGCGAACAGCGGCATTTTGTGCAGGGTCATGCCGGGAGCGCGCATGTTGAAGATGGTGGTGATGAAATTGATCGCCCCGAGAATCGAGGAAGCGCCAGCAAGGTGGATGGAAAGAATGATGAAATCCATCGCCGGGCCGGGATGCCCCGTGTTCGCCGAAAGGGGCGGATAAAGAACCCAGCCGCCGCCAAATCCCTTCATCCCGGGCGCACCTTCGACGAACATCGAAATCACCGCCAGAGCAAATGACGACACCAGCAGCCAGAACGACATGTTGTTCATGCGTGGGAAGGCCATGTCCGGCGCGCCGATCATGATGGGAACGAACCAATTGCCGAAGCCGCCTATCAACGCGGGCATGACCACGAAAAAGATCATGATCAGTCCATGCGCGGTGATGGTGACATTGTAGAGGTTCTTCGCCGCGTCGATCGCCGTTTCAGGTGTCGCTCCATTCACGATTTGGGCGAGATGATTGAAGATTTGGATGCCGGGCTCCTGAAGCTCCATCCGCATCAAAATCGACAAACCGCCGCCGAAAAAGCCGGCGGCAATGGCGAAAAGGATATAGAGCGTGCCGATATCCTTGTGGTTGGTCGCGAAAAGGTATCGCCGCCACCCGGTTGGATGGTCATGCGCCGCATGCTCGTCATGCTGTTCCGCCGTGCGTTCCACTATGGTCGCAGACAAGGGCATCTCCTCGAACTTTATGTATGCAGCTAAATTATTGTCCGCTGGCGCCGGGAGCGCCATTGGCAGCAAAATGGACCGGACGGCTCTCTATCGAGGCGAATTTCTTGCTCGCTTCGACAAGCCAAGCCGCATATTTTTCCTCGCTCACGACCCGCACCGCAATCGGCATGTCGGAATGGTCCTTGCCGCAAATCTTGGAGCATTGGCCGTAGTAAATTCCCTCACGCTCGGCTTTGAACCAAGTATCGTTCAGCCGGCCAGGAACCGCGTCGATGCGGATGCCAAACGAAGGAACCGTAAATGAATGGATCACATCCGCCGCGGTCACCTGAAGGTGGACGACCTTCCCCACGGGAACCACTGCCTCGTTGTCGACGGAGAGTTGGCGAATATCACCGGGCTTGAGGTCGGCCGCCTGGATCATCTCGGAATCGAATTCGAAACCACCGCCTTGATCCTTGGGATAGCTATACGTCCAATACCATTGTTTACCAGTCACCTTAACCGTGACGTCCGCCGGCGGCATGGTCAACTGATGAGTGAGAAGCCGGAATGAAGGAATGGCGATCACGACAAGAATCATCACCGGGGCCACGGTCCAAGCGACTTCGAGGCCTGAATGATGGGTCGTTTGCGCGGGCTCAGGATTGGCTTTTTCATTGAAATTGACAATCACATAGATCAGCAATGCCAAAACGAACACGCAGATCGAAATGATGATCGGCAGCAAGATCCAATTGTGGAAAAATTCAATTTCATGGGCGATCGGCGTGGCGGCTTCCTGGAAACCGATCTGGCCGGGTTCTGGGATCCCATCCGCGAGGGCCGCACCCGCAAACAGTGCCGAAAGACCGAATAACCCTGGAAGCGTCAGGCTCCCGGCAAGGACGCGGATGCCTTGGATCGCGCCGCGTGCCAGGGCAGATCTGGCAAATTCGTAAAAGCGGCTTTCAAGCCGCGGCCGGATTGGCGCGCCTTTCATTTTCTTCCTTTTGCGTCGGTGAGCCCGAGGATTCAAAACCACAAACCCCCGGGAGACGCAACAAGCTGCGTTGCGGCATAAACGCGCGATATTATGCTTATTCTCCGCTAATTTTTTTTGCGAAAGGCATCGATCGAAACAACCTTAGGCCCGTTTTGGGCGGAATCGTTCCGATGCGGGCCCGCATCGTCCACGGATGCCCCCTCGACACTTGGGCTTGGGCTGTCGGGTTGCCGCGCCGGGTCAGCTTCCAGTAGCAATGGAGTGCTTTCCTCACCGCTCGCCGGTACTGCGTGCAGCCGCGCCGGTCCGGGGTTCCCCGATTCAAGGTTCGCCGCCTCGTCCTCGACGGCGAATTTCGCCTCGAACCCGACCGAAGGGTCGAAAAAACGGGTCACCGCTTCGATGGGAATCAGCAGCATTTCCGGCATGTTCCGGAAGGAAAGCCCCACTTCAAACGAGTCGTCGCCGACGGTCAAATCCCAAAACTGATGCTGCAGAATGATCGTCATTTCGTCCGGGTAGAGTTCGCGCATCCGCGACGAAAGCCGCACGCCCTTCGCATGGGTGCGGAAGCTAATGTAAAAATGATGATCTCCGGGCAGGCCGTCCCGCGCGGCTCCGTAAAGCACTTGCCGGATGACGCCGCGCAATGCGTCCTGCACGAGGAGATCATAACGGAGAAGGTCAACCGGCATGCAATCCGCCCTGCTTGGCCAATCTTGAAACGAAACCTATTCAAATGTCAGATGCGGAACATGCGGTCTTCGGGGCAAACTGCCGCTACGGACATTGAGCGCCCGTTTTCTTACATACTCACTTCAAAAAATCTGCATTTTCTTGGATTGATTTCCAGTTCCCTGGGCGGGATTTCCAGCAATAAGTGGAGGCTTCTGTTGCCAGGTGCCTCCGAACCCCGCCTTAAAGTGCTACCCTTAAGGACTTAATTTCGGTACCATTACCGCATTACGCAGCAAGAGCCACCGGAGCATAGTTGTCGTTGGCAACTATAAGATCGGCCCGATGACGGCGGAACCATGCCGGGCAAAAGATCATCCTTTACACTCCCCGTCGAACCTATTTCGCCCCCGCCAAAACCTGCGCCACGCATCGTTGGACGCACCGCAGGCTTTGGTGGAGGCGCCGGGTACCGCCCCCGGGTCCGAAGAGCTTATTTCGACGCCGTTTATCGCCATAGCCGCACTAGGCGGCTTTTTGAATATAACATGACCGCGCTTTTTTTAAAGGGGAACACGACGCGTGAAACAAACCCAACGCACACATCAGCACAAGGCGCAAAGCGGCGGCTAGGGCGCGTGAGACAGTCCAGCTGCAATATTCCTTTAGTTGCCACTTGGCTGGATCCGGCGAGCGCGGTAAGCATTTTATCTTAGACCTGCGACTCTATCCCCTGCCAAAGTCAAAATAACTGCGAATGCCGGCTCTGGTCGCGGTCCTGTCAACAGGCATTGATAATCGATAAACGCGTGCGAACGGGCACCGGCACAGGAGGAAACCAATGGCGGGCAAAACGGATTTCACGGCCGAGGAATGGAAGACTCTTCTGGAAAGCGTGATGATGGCAGCGCTCGCCGTGACCGCCGCCGATCCCAGCGGGCTTTGGGGAACCCTTAAGGAAAGCATGGCCACCGCGAAAGCGGTGATTGGCGCGAAACACGATGCCAGCGCTACGGAACTCATCAGGGCTCTCGCTGGAGAATTCGAGACGGGCGAGGGACGCGCCGCCGCCCGCGATGGTCTGCGGACCCAGCTATCTGGAAAAACGCCCGCCGAGATTGTGTCGAAATCCTTGGAAATCCTGAAGCAGGCGGCGGCCCTCGTCAGCGCGAAATCGCCCGCGGATGCCGCATCCTTCAAGGGCTGGCTCCAGCATATCAGCCAATCCGTCGCCGAGGCTGCCTCGGAAGGAGGCTTTTTGGGATTTGGCGGCGTCCAGGTCAGCGATGCGGAAAAAGCGACCCTTACCCAGATCGCAGCAAGCCTGGCCTAACGGTCCGATCCGGTTACCCGGCGCGGGCCGTAGCCCTTGCACGAAGCAAGTCTGATTTCCCGCCGCCGTGGAAAGGCACTACAACTTCGCGCATGCAAAACTATCTCGAACTTCTCGCCAAAATCCTGCACGACGGCGAGGGCAAAGCCGACCGCACCGGGACCGGAACGCGCTCGATTTTCGGCTATCAGATGCGGTTTGACTTGGCCCGAGGTTTTCCGCTCGTCACGACCAAGAAGCTGCATTGGAAATCCATCGTCCATGAGCTTTTGTGGTTTTTGCGCGGGGACACCAACATCGCTTATCTGAAAACCCAAGGTGTCGGCATTTGGGACGAGTGGGCCGATAAAAGCGGCGATCTTGGGCCTGTCTACGGCAAGCAATGGCGGGCCTGGCAGGCCCCGGACGGCCGGGTTATCGATCAGATTTCCGATGTCGTGGAGGAGATTAAGCGAAATCCATTTTCCCGCCGTCTGATTGTCTCCGCCTGGAACCCCGCGGATCTGCCAGCGATGGCGCTCGCACCTTGCCATTGCTTGTTTCAATTTTACGTCAGCGAGGGCGCCACCGGCGCAAAACGTCTCTCATGCCAGCTCTACCAGCGGTCGGCGGACGTGTTTTTGGGCGTGCCTTTCAACATCGCAAGCTATGCCTTGCTAACGGCGCTGATCGCCCATGTGACCGGCCTCGAGACGGGCGATTTCGTGCATTGTTTCGGCGATGCGCATCTCTATCACAATCATCTCGAACAGGCTCGCTTGCAACTCACCCGGACGCCGCGGCCATTGCCCCAGCTGAAGCTCAATCCAAAGATTGCGTCGCTTTTCGATTTTCGTTTTGAGGATATCACTCTCGACGGCTATGATCCGCACCCCCCCATAGCGGCTCCGATCGCGATATGATTTCGGCTGGCTTGGCGCCGCAGCGGTATGGCGTTGACGCTCGAAACCCAGTGTGCGACCAGTTTCCCCAGTCAGGCATAGATCGCGGGCGGTTAGCTCAGTTGGTAGAGCATCTCGTTTACACCGAGAGGGTCGGCGGTTCGAGCCCGTCACCGCCCACCAATGCAAACATATGAAATATCATGGATTTTAGAAGAGAGGGCAGGGCCGAACCGGAGTGAGCGACTGACCGGGGAAGCGCAGGGGAAGCAGAAATCGGGAATTCGGGGAGCGATCAGTCGCGGTATGGCCGTAACTTTGAACCAGCATTGATTGGCAAGTCGAAACGTCCACGGTCAGCTAGTTCGACCTGTGCTGCCATCTTTGAAACGAGGCGGATAAGCCGAGCCGCCGTTTCGGCCACCGCATAATTTTTCCAGCTGCTGGACAAAAAGAAGAACACGATCTTGCTCCGATCCATTACCGCGCGCTCATGTGGCCGGGTGCGAATCCTAAGATCTTTTGTCAGGACCGCCCATCCACCCTCCTTATCAAGAACGCTGATCCACACTTCATCGGACGTAGTCTTCTCAAATCGATCACGGAGAGGAACGATCGTGTGTTCGTCGAAAATTGATTGGAGCGCTCGAGCAAGCTTTGGGCTAAGATTATGATCTAAAAGAAGCTTCACGCCGCGAGTTTCTGTTCAAACTCAAGGGCGTCCCGGACCGCCAAAAGACTCACCTCGTATAATCGAGCAACGTTTTCAATTGAACCTTCCACCCTTACGGCCGACGCAAGCGTCTCAGTCGGCACTCCCGCTTCGCGGATAACAGGCCGTCCAAACGATCGGGCTGGATCGATTACAATAGAGGCTCGCCCATTACCGAACGGGAACCAGCGAGCAAGTTCATCGGCGTCGAACTCCAGATCCTGGAGGCTAGGTGCAACAATGGACCTGAAGACCGATTGCTTGCGGCGAAGATCAATTAGTTCGCCCTCATGCACACCCCGCATGATATCTAAGAAAATGGTCTTGCCATCGGTTCTGAACTTTTGCGTAGAGAATGGGCGCTCGTCATTAACCTCTTCCACGGCCCTAATGAAGCAATCCCGTATTGTGGGCAGGGACAAGCCTAAATCTCGAAATGTTTTAACGAACCTAAGCTCAATCAAATCTCGAAAGCTAATCTCTTGTACGGCGCCGTCATCGTTCGCGTAGTCCGAACGCCAGAGTGGCGCGGAATGGCGCTTTTCACCACTTACCTCATAGTCATACCCATTCAGCCACCGCGAGATTGTCTGCCCTGAGACACTTCGTCTTGTAATACCTTGGCCGCGACTGAAATTGATGAGCCGTAAAGCTTCAGCTGAGCTATAAACGCCGCGGCCGAGCGCATCAATTTCATGAGTTTTCCGATTCAGCATGGATCAAAAATATAGCAGACTGCTCGAATGAGCTAGGCCAATCGCATTTATCGCGCCCGGCGCGTCACTGCATCCAGCTGCGCTTGCGCGGGGCTAGATCGCTTCGAGACCGGCTACATGCCGCAATAGATTGTTCGGCGCGGGTCGCAACACGTCAACGCCAGCCTTTCCAGTTAGCCATGCGTCATGATTGCTATGGTCGAGTACAACCGGCTTGACCGCTCAAAAAGGTGCCGCTCTCGCCCGCCACAACGAGATGAAGGTTCACATAATCGGAGCTGCGACTCTTTTTCGTGAAAATCATCCAGCTCAGCCGCAACGCCTACCATGCCAGAGTTCTTCACGCCGGTTTTTTCTGGGAATGGGGCTTCTGCGTCCGGCCGTAGTACCACAGGCCGTAAACAGTGCCGAACAAGCCCGCGATCATCATCCCATAGAGCGCCAAGCTTTTGCCAAGTGGCTGGCCCACTGCAAACGGGAACTGGGAGACATAGGTCTGGCCGTGTATGTTTTTCACTGACACGATGCCGATGAATTTCCCGTTGTCGGGAAAAGTGTGCACGAAGTTTAGCGTGCCTGACGGGTATTTCTTCGCTGGGACATAGGCGATGGTGACAGGATCGAGGACTTCGGGGCTCGCCAGCTCCGCATCTGTCAGAACCGGCAGCCCATTTGTCCGCCTATGGGTTCCTAAATCCTTGATGATGCGGATTTCCATGAGCATGTCGCGGAGCTCAGTATCTTGCATGTCCAGCACGACGACCGTTTGCCCGGCGGTTGGAATATCGTCGCAAAACTCTTCTCGGGTACTCTGCGGCTGGTACCCGGTGAAGAACATGAGGTCGGGGCCGATCCGCAAAACGCATCTATTGTCTACCATGCCCACTCCGCCGTGGCCATACCCGGACGAGGAGAACAGTACTGTGGCGAGCAGCCACGCGGTTAATCCTCGTGTGATCATGATGTATACGACCTTCCTTAAATGATTTCCCCCGTTGGTTCTTCTGCTCCAACGGGGGCGCTCCCCGGACATAAATTCCAAATTGCCCGCGCCGGATTAGCGGAGCGGATTTCAGTTGAGCTTACTCCAACAGCAAAGTGCAGTGCTCCTTAGAAGCACGACTCCAAAGCTTTAACCCTGGCGGAGCCGAATGAGAGGCCGAGAGATTGGCTCCGCCAGCGCTTAGTTTATTCCGCCGGTTCGACACCGAGCAGGTCTTCGTAGCCTTTGCAGAGTTCGCCAACACGGCCAAGGATCTGCAGGGCAACGCCGAACACCGCGAGCGAGAACCAGCCAAAGAACACAAACATCCAGTGCAGCGGAGCAACAAACAGTTCCTCCATGAACCAGAAGGTGTGACCCCATTCATTGAGCCCGACGTTCGGGAAGATCATGAACGGGCCGACGAACAGCAGAACGTAAGCAACCGACCAGCCCTTGAGCGCGAAGGTCGGGAGCCGGGTCCGCGCATACATGAAACCGCCCACGCCGACGACGATATACATCGGATAGCTCATATAGAACTCGATGATATGGCTCGGGGTGAAGTCGGTGTCACGGATGACGGTCATATGCCAGGTGCCATCCTGCTCGGTGAAGTAGCTGGCGCCCCAGTAAATCGCGACACCATAGACGAGAATCCAGCACAATAGATTGAAGATACGGCGCATTTCCTCACGCGGCTGGACACTTGCGATGTCCCTGTCGCGGGTCTTCCACATCCAGCCCACGAGGGCGAGGAAGGAGATCAATTCGACCGGTTCCTCGATGTAGAGGATGGTCATCCAGTAGGTGGTGAACTCGGGCGCGAAGGAATCGAGCCCGGCGTACCAGCCAAAAACTTGTTCATAGATACGCACGCCGACATAGAAAACACAGATCGCGAGCGTGCCGATAATGACAGGTCTCCCATCGAGAAGCGGCGCCTCGGCGACGGCCGCAGCCTCGCCGGTGCGCGCAGTTCCAGTTACTAAGCTCATGTCCCTAACCTCATTTTCACAGTTGCCGCTCACCTAAGATTAAGCAAAGCCACTTTGGTTCATGCTCTCCAAGTTTGCGGAGTTCGGGGACGCTACGCGCGGCAGGAGGACAGGTGAAATCGTTTGTTGTAATCCCTCCTATCTAAAATATTTATTGTCATGCGGACGCGATCTGTTGCTCCTCTCTGCAAGAGGGCAAGAATCGGCTTTATCGAGCCTTCGGACAAATTGCCGGCTCACGTAATTGTGAGTTCAACGCGCCGCTCCGTCACGAAAGAGAGCGCACAACAAATCTCCTCGAACGTCAGGTTCACGCCGCGTCGACAATTTCACACCACGTCTGCAAGGGCGAGGCCTGAACTTTTCATCTGGCTAGTACTGATATCTGCGCCAGAGCTTCCCCGCTTGCGAATCGCGCATCGAGGGCGCGCTTGAACACCGCCGCGACGCGGGCACTTTCGATTAAGACCAAATCATTGTCTTGGCGCTTAAGGCCAAACGCGGATAAATTCGCGGCACCGGCGCGTATCTCGATGCCCGCGGCGTTTTGCCCCCGGAACGGAGGCGCTTAAACCATCCAGCAATAGCTTTCAGCGAACTCAATGAATTCCTGGAGGTCGTTCTCTCGTTCGCGTGAGCACAATAGGCCGCACATTCTTGAGAAGTCCATATCAGCCACCTGCACCTGTTTCACGGCTGGCGTCGCGAGGTGGGCCGGAATAAAGGATAAGCCTACACCGGCCGCGATGAGAGCCAGTGTCCTGTCGATTTGGGCGGTTTTATACACAACTCGAATCTTGATGCCGCGAGTAACAAGCGAATGGCTCGCATCTAGGAACTTATCGCGGCCTGTTCTGACGATGAAGGGCTCCCCTTCTAGGTCAGCAGGCGTCACGCTTTCCCGCTGCGCGAAGCGGTGAGCTATGGGAACGGCCAACACATAGGGTTCTTTGAAGAGAACCCGGCTCGCAAATTTCGAGGCGCTTTCATCAAGGATCGTGAGCACCGCGTCGAGCTGCTGTTCAGTGAGCATCTCAACCAATTGCTCGCTGAGCGCATCGCACACCTCGATCGCTACATGAGAGTGCGTGTCTCGGAAAGAGCCCAGCAGCTTGGAAACCTGTCGGCTCGAGAGCGACTGCAGCACGCCAAATCTCAAAAGCTTCGGCGTGGCAATTGTCTTGAGTTCGGCTTTCACCGCATTGCAGTTTTGCAAAATCTCCCTGCCCGCTTCGAGCAGCCGTGCTCCGGCGGCGGTTGGCACCACCGGGGACCGGCGCCGGTCGAGCAATTTGACGTCGAAATACGCTTCAAGCTTCGCGATGCTAGCCGAGATAGCGGGCTGCGAAACGGTCGCGCGTTGCGCGCCCTTTGTGAAGCTGCCAGTCTCCGCGACTGCGATGAAGTGCCTGATCTGAGTGAGCTCCATGCGCGGACAATATTGATTTATTTGCCTGATAAGCAACATCTATAGGCTTTCGCATGATCAATATTTATTGAGGTGGCCCTGCCGGAACCTGGGCGGAGATCCGCTTCTCAAACAACGGCGGCGAGTCCTACAAGCACTTGCCGCGCCGCTTCGCGCGTCCAGGCGCGGAGGGCAGGGCCGCATTACCCGGAGGATTACCGACTATCGCCATGCACCCCCGGCAGCTTACGTTAGGATATATGCGGCCATGTCGATCTCGCGCTTTGCGGTATCGATAAGCGCCACATCGATATGTTCGAGGTTCTCACCCGGCGCGTAATGAAGGACCGGCGCTGCATCGGCGGAGAAAGAAATGAACGAAGCGACGAAGGCGCCCGCTGCTAACAAGAGCCGGGTTACCTTCATTTCCGCTTGCCCTTCGCCTTCTTGAACCTCACGCCGGGGCCTCCGCCATTCTCCGCGATGAACTCGACACCGGCCTTTTCGAGAGCGGCGCGCACTTTCTCGATTGTGGCTTGGCTTTCTTAACGATCACATCATCGATTTCAATGCGACGGATTGTTCGACGGCCACATCGCATAGCTTCGTCGCATCTGTAGAACACTCGATAGCCAATGTGACGTGTCACGCCCTCACCCTTCCGACCACAGTGCGGTCGCACCGAATTTAAGGAAAGCCTCGACGACGGCATCCCGATTGTGCCGACTCGCAGCATCGAGCCAGCTGGTGGCGACAAGGCGATCGACGGCAGCCGGCGTCATTTCGAAGCGCACGAACACAGCACCGCGGCTCAGGCGTTCGCGATGACACCTCATCCTCCTAGCGCTAGGAGACAGCGTCTCAGGACAGGCAGTCATGGATCAGTTTTTGGCGGCAATGACACTGGCGCCTGTTCGCCCGGCGGCTCAAAACTGGCCATGACAAGCTGCTCGAGAGTGAATCCGCCGCTCAATTCGAGCTTTGTCTTGAGGCCGAGATGTTTGCCAAGTTCAGCAAGAGCCGCGCGTTTGTCGTGAAACTTGATGGCGATGCCATCCTTGGTCTTGCGCACCTCGGAGATCGCTGCCGCCGTGTCGTCATCGATGTCCGTGCTCGAGAGCAACCCGACGTGATGGGCGACATAAACCTCGGCGCCGTCTTCACCAGGGAGAGCGACGCTTTCGCCCCATTTCACGGCCTTACGGATGTCGGCAAAGCCGATCTTCGCTAATTCATTGACAATTCGCTCAACCGTGACGCCGGCCTTTTCGGCGGCTTGGCTCAGGATTTCCTCAATTCGCTTCACAATTGCTTCATTTAGCTTCAGCCGAGTTCCATTTCCGGGATTTGGCACATATCCCGCCGCTCTGTACGCAGCATCGGCCGTTGACCCCTTGGCGAGTTCCTGTGCGTAGAGCTCCCATTTGGGGTTGCTGAGGACGGGCATCGGTTCAGGCTTTCCTGCCGGGGCGATTACCGCCGACCCGGTCCGAGCGGGAGGTCTTGATTGCCGCAAGCGCTTCAACCGTGGCACAATATTGCACTTGAGCCGTCAACGCGATCTGCATAGTTGCGTGTCCCTCGGGCAGATTCTCGTTTATGCGGGCGATGGCGCGTTCTGACAGTCCGGCGAAGATGGCGTCGAGGACAATTGCGTGGCCCGCCAGCCGCCTATGCAGCCTAGAGTGGTCGCCAGCGACTATCTTACCGGCTGATGCCGCGATGCGCTCATTCATGGTAGCTGCCGCCTTCGACCCCGGTGAGTGCAGGTCCAACTTGGATGCATTCCTTGGGCACCGGGGTTGTCCTCGCTACGCGGCTCAAGGGTAGGTTTCTCAGGCTCAGACGAGTTACCGGCGCTTCGAATGTTCAAGAAGAACGCGCATGGTTTCGGCATCACCGGCAAGCGCTCGCTCAATTGCTTTATTCACAATTGCCGGCATCGCATGTGCTAATAACCGCTCGACACTCTTCGGCCTGCCGTTCGGGTTGCCTGAAACCCCTGTCTTAAAGAGGTGGTCGGATTTTGGCGGCGCGTTCATAATAGCCTTGATCTTGCATAGAACAGAATGAATCGTGCACCAAAACAGCGCCTTCGTCACCACCGTCATGTTCACGATGAATCACCCAGAGTCCTTTTGCACAATTAATTAGCGCCAAGCGTAAGGCGACCGATTGGCTTGTCGGCACCGGTGTGATCAGAAAATCGCGGTCGCAATTGTGCGCTCATGAAACTTTCGATATGCTAACCCGCATTAATGCCTAAGCGGACAAACGCAACGCCTCAGAACGTAATTCGATGAGACGGAAATGCACCAGCCGCGAAATCGCTTAAGGAACACGCGTTTCTTGAGACGTAGACGAAATTCTGGCTCGATTGGAGGCGCCGATGTCCAGTAAGATGAAAACAACATTGGTCATCGTCTTGGCGCCCCTGGCCTCAAGCGCATGGGCGGTAGACCAAGGCAATGCGTGCATGGTCGCCGCGCTAATTGATTACAACCAAGCCAACCTGGCCTTGCTGACAAAGTCGGACCTGCCGAAGACCGTGGAGGCGACAATCGCGCAACGGCGGCTTCAAGAACAGTATTGCCTTCGGTTCGCACAATGTCAGCTTGCGAGCCTGCCGCCACAGCAAACTACAATGGCTTTGGATGGAGCCTTTTCGGACTGCTTACGCGACGAGGCCATGGAAAAATACCAACTGGCTCCCTCTACAGGCAACTAAGCACGACCTCAAGGGGTTCAACCAAGCTCAGGTCATCGTCCCCGGCCCGACACATTGACCCGTTTAGAGACCGCCCACATGCGCAGAAGGTCATTCGTCGCCCATGTACACTCCTCACCCGTGGCAAAAACGGCATCAAGGCTCGTCTGCAATGGCCAGCAGCATACGCTCAATCTAAGCCGGGGAAAAAACAGTTTGGGAATGAAACGCGCGGTTCGCAGGGCGGGAGGCAGCTGTTCTCAACGTGGTCGGCCGGAGGAATGCGACGGAAATTCCTTACTGGCGCTCGGTGGGACTCGTGGCAATGACAAGGTAGACGAGCAGGGCGGTTGCTACTGTTACGCTGAGGATAAAACCGAATATCATGGAAAAAACCTCTCGAATTGTGTCGCTGTTGACTAAAAATGTGGGTATTGGACCCGTCTCTTTTTAGATGTCGGAGGGATGGAATTAGAGACATCGCGCGGGACCAAACAGTGAGACACTGCGGGCGCTTTGGGAGGAGGTGACGGCGCCCGCAGGCATTGTCAAAATTGTTAAGTGCTTAACTGTTGCTATCTATTGCTGACACATCTTTTGACAGCGGCGCGCAAACGCACATGGTCGATCATCAAATTACCTTGATCCACGTCAATGGCGTCTTCTGCTTCCTAAGTAACTGGCATGCCATGCTAAGGGACAGAGGCTATGATCAGGAAGGAAAAACACATTAAAGTCCGCCACGAAGTGCTGGAACAGCTGACGAAGTGTTAAGCTTACGGAAGACGCGCGAAGGACTCTCACGTGCGTCTTCGACGAGGGCACCAAAAAATCACGTTGATAAGGGTGATGCATCTCGGTGACGCCGCGCGAGCGCTGAGCGTAACACCATCGTCGACAAGCATCATTGCGGCGTCTTCGAGTTGAGAGCCTTGACGCCATAATCAGAGGCACGCCTGCGCCAGCGTTCGGCCCTTCCGGCGCACAGTGCGTCGGCGGCGGCGAGCCGCACACCGCACCTATATTCCTCCAGCGGATGCATTTGCCGTCAGGGCCTCGATAACCAGGGCCGCCTCTGCAGCCACAGCCCGAGCAGGCAAGAGCCGCAGTCGGCTGAGAAGCATCAAAACCACGCTCAGCCTTATCATTCCATCCTCGGCGCAACTATTTCATGCCAAGCGTCAAGACCTCACCGCTGGCAAATTGATTCTCAAAATTGTGCTTGAACGCCCCCGCTGCCCCAGAGCTCTCGATCACGATCAAATCATTGTCCTGGCGCTTGAGGCCGGACGCGGAAAAGTTCGCGGCGCCGGTGCGTAGCAATCGCCCGTCGATTTGGTAACTTTTTAGGTGCATCGGCGCGCCGTGCTCTCGCTTGGTGCGCATCTCGACGGTTGGAGTCTCGGCGAGGTCATGGAAGGGCTTTGAGGGCTCGCGCTCAGCGAGCTGCGTGCCATCGAGGTAGATGCGCACCCTAACGCCGCGATCGGCCGCCCGCGTGAGTGCTTGGATAATCGGCCAGTCAGTCAGGACGTATGCGGCCATGTCGATCTCGCGCGTTGCGGTATCGATAAGCGCCACGTCGATATGTTCGAGGTTCTCTGCCGGAGCGTAGTGAATTACCTGCGCGGGATCGGCCTGACATGGTCGCGTGAGCAAGAAGGGCAAGAGGAGTGCAGTTAGGAGAACCCGTATCAAGATCATCTTCACTTCGAGTTTCATCGACGCCACTTCTTCGGGCGGCTTCCGCTCTTCCCTGGGGCGAGCGCTATGGCCGTGCTATCGTTGCGGCAATGATAGGCCGTAATGCGCGAGATAGTAGAACGCGCCCCCTAGGACGGCGACGATGGCGAAAATCTTGATGAGGTCGAAGCGGCTTGTCATCGGTACAACTCCAATCTTCGTGATGCGGATTCCGTACATGGCGACTTCCTTTGTCCTTTCTCGATATACGCGAGCATAGGAAGCCGCAAGAGTTACAACTTCCCCAAAAGCCACCACGTTACGAGAAAAACGCAGGCACTGACCCCAATGGCGAGCAACACAGCGAGCACTGCACTGATCATCCCAACTTCCTAAGCTTTACGCTCGGCCGCTGCTAGATATCTCAACTATGAGGGATATCGGATTCGCCTTCATTCTTTCCTGCCGCCTCACCATCTCCGGACGATGACCCATCTCCAATTTGGCGGCTTATTTCTTCGACGAGGGCGGTGCGATCTCGTTTGGCACCGCGGGCGCAAAGGCAATGGCGACGGCAAAGCCAATCATGCAAATGAAGAACGGGGATATTAAAGCAGCGGTTAATAGTCGTTCATCCATCCTTTCCACCTCAGTTATTCGAAATCTCACGCCACTTGAGACTAGAGACTAAGATGCTCACGGCGCCGTGAGGCTCTTTCTTTTGACCATCACGCAACGGTTGCCGCCCTCCCGGCCGATGAAGCCAGGCGCGCTGCTGGATGGGTGCGAGGAAACACCTAAGCCGCGCTCGAAGCGGGAATTGTCCTTCAATGAGTGTTTTCGTCGAGCACATGCGATGGGTGACGCGCATCGCCGCGCCGATTTTGTTGGCGGACGTAGGTGATCACCGCTTCGGGGTGTTCGGTCTTGACCTTAAGAGCGGCAATGAGCGCGTCTTCGGCATCCACAGCGATGTGGTCAGTCTTCCCGTTCAGTTTAAGTCCAACAGTGAATTGCACCTGTCCGCCTTCTCTGCCAAGAGTTTGGGCCAGACGTTCATCGATGTCCAGCCCGGTGAAAGGGCTCAATTCAATTTTGCTTTTTTCATCCTCACGCCCGCACCGCTACCATTCTCGGGGATGAATTCGACGCCTGCGGATTCTAGGGCGTGCTGCATGGCTTGAATTGTTTCAGGCGCCGCGACTCTCCAGGATCGTTCGAAGCTAGCCACGGTCGAAACTGCAACCCCTTGCCGCGTCTGCAAGCCTTGACTGTGTCCAATCAAGTAGCCCTCGGGCGGCTCGGCACTGCGCAGGGGTCATTTCCACTTGCCTCTCACTTTTCAAGCCATTTCGTCATCGCCCAGCCCTGGCGGTTTGAATGATTTGCTGAGCGCCCCGGCTGATTTAAACGCCTTCTTGGCATCCTTGCTTGTCATCGCGACCATCGTTCTGAGGTGAGAAATTCCGCCAGACGCGGCCCCCGCGATCAGTGCGGAAGCCATGACCTCTTCGCTTGGCGCTTCGCTGATTGAGAGGAAATCGTATTCGCCAAATGTGAAATAGAGATCGAGCAGCTTGGCTCCTGCCTTTTCCATCAGATCCGCGACGGCCTTCTCACGGTTCTCGGGGTTAGCCATCATGCCCTTGATCGCATCGGGCGTGTATCGGCCCTGGGTGATATAGATTGCCATGGGTTGCTTCCTTTTCGATCCATTCTTTTTGCGGATCGCCCAAGCCTAACTAATCGCCTTTCTTCAGTTTGGTAGCGGCGTGCTTATTTTGATGCGCCGCGTCTGATCCGTTTACGGCGGGCTTTGAGCTTCGCCACTTTATTTTCGGCGACGGCTTTTCTCATTGTGTTCATGGCGGCTTCGGGGCTGGGCGCCGTGGGCGTTGGTACGGTGAAAATTTTCTCTTCGAGCACGTCGATTTGCCTTGAGATTTCCTCAACGCTCTTTGCCCTCTGTTTGAGTCTCACGCCTGGCCGCGGTGCGGAGAGCATTGGCGCGGCTGGAAAGGTCAACGCATGATCGGGCTGCTTAAAATCCACGCGCTTGTCCGGCTAACTGTATGACTCTGGGCCTTGGAGCGCGGCGCCAAAGGGAAGTAATCTCATGGTTCTGGAATCTTGGGCCTGGCGCATCGTTTTAATTTGCATCGCCTGCGTAATAAGCATCCTCAGCGGTCTCTCGCTGGTGATGCGCTTTTTCGGCGACCACTGAAATGCGTACGAGCCGGTGGAGTGGTCCGCGGCTTTTGAGTGGATGCAAAAACCCCTGGCCAGAGAAGGGGGGCTATTCGGACCAGGGGCCTACTCATAAATAAGTGCTGACGCTTGAAAGCAGAACACGGGAACGGTCAGCACACTTAGAACTTAGTCACATGCTGATATAAATCATGATCCGTTTGGGTATTGATCATAAACGTCACGGCCCCACCAATTCGAGCAATTGTGCTGGCATGAGCCGGGCAGTTGGGTGGGTGGCAAATAGGATCGCGGTCACGACGATGCTGCCCCGCTGATGGAACTTACTGGTCGGAGCTACTTACCCTCAGACGGGAGAGGGGTGGCGTGCGGGCGTAATAAGGATATGGAAATGAAATTCAAGCCGACTGTTAATCAGCTTTGTACCATTGCGGACATGACAGTGGCACATATGACTCCGGAATTCATTGCATGGCGGGAACAGCTGCTGGCAGCATCCCTTGCAGATAATGCCATTGTTACGGCTAGGCCAGCGCCGGTCGAATAAGCCAGGGATTTGGAAGTAAACGCTACCCGTAGGCACATGCGGGGGGTTGCTCAGGATGGGCTGAGATTCCGGGCGCAGGCGCAAAAGTGATACCAAGCAATTATCCCACAATGCTGGCCTCGATTGATTCAATCAAGCTGGGGTCATCGTCGCCCTGACCGGACTTATTGACACGTGTCGAGACCGGCCACATGCGTAAGAGATGGTTCGGCGCGGATCGCAACACGTCAACGCCAGCCTTTCCGGTCAGCCATGCATCATGATCATCACTGCCGAGAAAGACCGGCATTCGTTCATGAATGCAGCGCGCGAAATCGTTGGCGGCGGTGATGATCAAAGTGGCGCTCGAAATTGTCTCGCTGGTTGCTGGGTCTTTCCATTGATCCCAGAGGCCAGCAATCGAGAGCACCGCGCCATCCGCCGCGCATATGAAATGAGGCTGCTTGGCTTTCTCGACCGTACGCCACTCATAATAGCCGGTCACCGGAACGATGCAGCGCGTGCGTTTAAAAGCCGAACGGAACATTGGCTTTTCGGAAATCGTTTCAGCCCGCGCGTTAAATGTCGATGGCACCTCCTTGATGGTCTTTTTCCACCATCCAGGAATGAGACCCCAGCGCATCGGAACAAGCTCGGGGCCGGTCTCTGCCAATCTCAAAACATCGATTGTCGTGGTTGGGGCGATATTGTAGCGAGGCCGTAGATTGGTGGCGGGTTGAGTAAGCCGGTAAAGCTCGACCAACTCGTGCCATGTGTAGGATTGGGTGAAGCGTCCGCACATGGCGCAAGCTTATCAAATTATTGGAAATCGGTGAGAAGCTGCGCCTTTGGGGCAAACGGAGGATTGGTGGTCGGATCACCACACTCTCACTTTTCCTGTGCCTGCCCTGGTGCAAGCCGGACACCTCGCCCATCCGAGTCGAATTCGATTCCGGCTTTTTCGAGAGCGGTTTGGATTGCGCGCAGCGTCGATCCCTTGGCGTCCGTGCCATGTTCAATGTTATTCATTGCCGTTGTCGAGATACCAGCCTCCGCTGCAAGTTGCGCCTGGGTCAACCGGGCCATCGCTCGCCCTGCGCGAATTTGGTCAATCGTGATCATAATGCCAATTCACAATCTGATGATTAAATATCAAGCATACTTGACATATATTCATGAACATAATTCAATAGTGTTTGATAATAAATCATATTCGATGGCAAAACAAAATGGCAGACCCACAACGGCGATATCGCAAAATGGCATCGGCGGCAGAGCGAGAATTGATACTCAAGATAGACGCGGCTCTTGCGGCCGAAGGCAAGGGACGGAAATTATGGTATTGGCCAGCCAGTCCTCAGGGCCGATTGGAAGCATCCGCGGTAATTGACGAGACGGGCGGTCTTGTACGGCCCGTAGCACTCGCTTCCTTGGCGGATGAATTAGGCTGCAATCGCAGCAACGGAGAGGCCATCGCTCCGTGACAGCTGTGGCATCCTTCGCCGCGGTCACAAACTAGGTCTAGCTCAATGTAATTAGCGGGGGCGTGTAAAAAGCGTTGCTTTGTGAGCTATTTTTGATAATTTCACGAAATAGTGAACTAATGTCATTTGTTGAAGCAGCTGGGGAGTCATCTAGACTTCGGAGGTGTTGTTTTGACCGCGTTAACGCTCTTCGCCCATTTCGCCTATCGTGTTATCCCCCCGCGCAAGAGCATATCCGATCATTGCGTCGCGCTAGTCGCCGGAGGCGCGATTCTTGGGTTTGATGGCTACGTGCATATCGATCTCGACCGCTCTCACACGGTACTTTCACCAGACGAAGCGAGGCGAGTAGCCATCGAACTCAAAAAAATCGCCGACGCCATCGATCCCAGGTCACCGGGTGGATAAGCCACATGAAAAAAAGCCATCGGCCGAAGGGGTCCATGACCGGGACACCTGAGCAGGCACTCTCTGCGAGGGCTGCGTGGTTGGGCGCGATGGCCGCCCTTGAGGCGTACAGGCTCGAAGTGAATAGGCTTTGGCTCGAATATTTGGCACTCGCGGACCCCGGGAAAGCGAGGAGAATCCATAGTATCCTAAAGCATGCCCAGCACGGGGCAGCCAAGACAGCCGACGAACTGTCCCCGGCCGCAGTATCCCTTGATCAATCGATACCGCAAGTGCCACGGCATTCACCTTAAGTGGGGGTCGCGAGCCGAGCTGGCAAAAACACAAAAAATTTTACAATTTTCCCAAATGGGTTATGCTGAATACGAATACCCATTATAATTCATCAAACACACGTTTCAAAAAATTTGCATCTGAGACGTCACTGCCAAGCCAGGTAGTGACGTCTTTGGCGTCTGGAGCGGTGAGTGCAGGACAACTGTCCCTTTTGACTTTCGTCGGTCATCGAAGTGTATTTTAGGACCCCAAATGACTATTTTGGACGAGAATTCGGAAGTCAGCCACCTTCGTGCCGAAGAAGAGCGCATTCTCGCCTCCTTCACCCGGCGACTGATGGAGATCGCGGCGATCCCGGGAGCGCTCGGAACCGGCTCGTCCCCGACCGCCGCGCTCAATGCAATGCGTCTGCCCGCGATCGCTCTCGACCGGCACGGATGTGTCGCCGACGCGAACGCTGCGGCCGAAGTTGTTTTCGACGATAATATCCGGATCAAGGACCGGCGGCTGTTCGTTCGTGATCCGGACTCGCGTTCCCTTCTCAAGGAAGCCATCGATCAGTTGACCAATCCGCAAAGACTTGATCCTCCGGCGTTGGAGCCAGTCATCGTTCCTCGCGTGGACAAATTACCGGTCATCGTACGGATTTGGCCGTTCGAGGGGGCAGTGCATACACCGGCGCAGGCAGTGCGCGCGCTCTTGACGTTGAACGCCTTGGGTCCGAGGCCGGGGCCATCCGCGGCGATCATTGCCAAGACGTTCCGCCTCACGCCCGCGGAAGCCAAGCTAGCCTGTATCATTGCGCGCGGCGCCCCTCCCGATACTGCTGCCCGAGAGTTGAAGATTACGCGCGAGACGGCGCGCAATCAGTTGAAATCCGTGTTCGCCAAGACCGATACGCACCGGCAAAGCGAACTCGTCGCGCTGCTGTTGCAAGTCCAGTAACGGCTGACGCCGGACGCAAAAACCGTTCGTCGATTTGGGTTGGTCTCCCATCTCACGAAACCGCCACAGGTCCGGGACATTCACGTTGAAGATGTCCGGCGGTTCTGACGCAGGGGGCGATACCAGCGAGCTTGAACAGCTTTGAGGGCCAAAGCCAGCCGCTTCTCCGCGCTCAACTTTCTACACGTGCATTGGAGCTATGATTGAATTTTGGTGACGAGCGAGGTCAGGCGGCAGTTTGAACTTGTTCTTTTGCAACCTCGATTCCGTCAGTGAACTTTACTCCGAGAACGACCTTTGGCAATTGACTTTTTCCATCGAGGCGACGCCAATGTTTCTCCGCCGCTTGAGCAAGCTTGAAGACCATGGCGATAGCTGTTTTGTTCGATAGGCACCCCTTGGAGCGTATCGTTCGGTGGCGCACGGTCGCGAATGTGCTCTCGATGGGGTTCGACGTGCGCAGATGCTTCCAGTGCTCTGCTGGGAAGTCGTAGAAGGCGAGCAAAGTTTCGCGATCTTTGGTCAGGCATTCGACCGCCTTCTCATATTTGATGGCGTAGATTTCGACGAACGCGTCGAAGGCGACGAGAGCATCCTTCTTGGTCTCGGCCATCCAGATCTCCTCCAATGCGCGCTTGGCCTTTGCCTGTTGGCTCTTTGGCAACTTGTTCAAAACATTGGCGGTCTTGTGCACCCAACAGCGTTGACCGCGGGTCTTTGGCCAAACCTCCTCGAGTGCTTTCCAGAACCCGAGTGCGCCGTCGGCAACCGCGAGCTCGGGACCGATCGTAAGCCCCCGTCGTCTCAGATCGAGGAGCATTTCCTTCCAGGATTGCGTACTCTCGCGGACACCGTCGGCGAGAGCGACGAATTCCTTTTTGCCTTCCGGCGTCGCACCGACAATGACCAATAGGCACTGAGCGTCATCTTCTAGCCGAGCTTGAACGTAGATCCCGTCAACCCAAAAGTAGACATAGCGCTTGGCAGTAAGGTCACGCTTCGACCAGCGCACGTGCTCGTCGACCCAAGCGTCCTTAAGCCTTGCGACGGTTGATGCCGAAAGGCCGCCGGCATCCTTGCCAAGCAACGCGGCCAGCGCCTCCTCGAAATCGCCCGTGGATATGCCCTTCAGGTAGAGGATCGGGATCAACACCTCGAGGCTCTTCGATCGGCGCGCATAGGGCGGCAGAATCGCCGACGAAAAGCGGATGCGCGCCTCGCCCTGGCCGACACGATCGCGAACCCGGGGCGCGCGCACGCCGACCGGACCGATACCGGTCATGATCTCGCGCTCGGGCAAATGCCCATGGCGAACCAGCCTTTGCTGACCTTCCTCAGTCAAAAAGCGGGAATGCCGGTCAAGGAAATCGGAAACCTCGGCCTCGATGGCATCGGCCAAAAGCTTCCGCGCCCCGCAGCGCAAAACTTCAGTAAGTGGATCCTCAAATGCACCTGGCTCGGCGAATTTAACGATATTATTCTGGGTCACGGCGTATCTTCCTTTAATGGAAAGTGGAGCTTCGAACACCCCACGATACGCCGCCTCACCTCATTACGCTGTCACCAACTTTCGGCCATAGCTCCGTGCATTGTCCCTATCGGCTGTCACGGTGGCAGGCTCTTTTCCCAGCTCGTCTCAGCGTGGGCCGCTTATCGCCCGCAAAGCCCATGGCCATATCGACCAAGAATTTCTGCCATTGGTTGAACTCTGCCATGACCAATTAATGCATCGGCAGGCTTGGCCTATTTGGGTTATGTGTGCAAACACACAATAATTTATGACGAATGGCAGTAGTTATCTTTGAATTACACTTATGCCATACAGCGGGCGCGACACCAGAGCGCCGGGGAGATTGGAATGACCCTGCTAGTCATTGTGGGCGTCCTCTTTGGGATCATACTTGGTCAATTCTTCAAATGTTACGTTCTTATTCCGGCGTGCGGTCTCGCCCTCGTTTTCGTTCTCGCCGACCCCGCACACATGAATAGCAACCTTCTAGACTCGTTTCTTCACTTCGTCGTGCTGACCACAACCATCCAAATCGGCTACGTCGTTGGATTGGTCGTTGGCAACTTCCACCCTGAACCTATGCGTTCGAAGCAAGACCCCCATTTCGACGAAATTTTATCAACTCACGCTGAGACATCAGCGCGCGACAGAAAAGCGGCATGATTCTGCGGATGGGTGATGGAGGGCTTAGCGATGATGGACTTTGATACTGAACGGCACATCGGCGAGACGATGGCGGAAGTTCTGCGTGAACGACTCGTGGAACTCGAAACTTTAGAAGCCACCGGCGCCGCGAACGAGGACACCGTTGGAAGACTTAATTATGTACGCACCCTGCTAGTCCGATTCGATGAAAGAGATACGCACGGCGACTAGGCAAACGCGGTGGCGTCCATGATTATGATAGCCGGCCGCCAGTGAACTCGGATGGAAAATGGCGCCGCGATCAGGCGCCTCAAGCAGCCGCTGCAATCAATATTAGCTCTTGCCGTCGCTCTTCCGCCGCCTCCAGTTTGGCGATTGTGCGCTTGGCCATTTGGGACGGCTCATAAGCCAAGTCAGCGTGCGTGGCGCAATATGGGCAAGGCACGCCTGGTGCGATGTACCGCTCAGCGCTCGCGTCGCCACAGAAAGGGAACTGACCTTTCTCGCCGCGGTCCAACTCTGCTAGCGGCCAGCGGCAATCGTTGGTGTTGAGGTTCGGCGCCACCCAACCTTACTGCTTTGAGCTAGCCGACAAAGGTTCGCCAGTGGCAAAGCGGGCCTCAAAACTGCAATTAAGCGCCCCTGCGATCCCAGTGCTCTTGATCACAATCAAATCATTGTCCTGCCCCTTGAGACCGGACGTGGGAAAGATAGGAGTATTGGCAGGCTCTTACAGGAATCGTGCATTGGCTACGCTGGTGGCGGCAAGGTGATCAAACAAAAAATCGCGATCTTCTTGAGACTTTTCATCGTCTGCGCCTCTGGTCTGGTTCATGCGCTTTCGCTGGTCGCCTTGTTTGTGATAGCCGGGGACGGACTGCGCTTCCGTGCGAACGCGCACCCTTTGGCGCCGTCTTTCCTCAGCCGCCCGCGCGGCCCTCGGCCGTTTTTGGCGATGACCTCGACGCCTGAAACCTAAGACCAGCAAAGCACCGGCTGCCTCACCGATTTTTGATGCCGAGAAAGCCCGGCGCAAACTTCAAGAAGCGCACTCCAAAATGAATGAGGCGTGCCAGCTTCTTAAGTTGATTAATCTTGCGGCGGATCAGTTTGCCAACGGAGATGTTGACGATCTGGATTGTATCCATGGGATTTATGCAGCATCGAATGTGGCTGTGCGTGGCCTCGACGACGCATACAACTCGATCGATCATGCGAGCATGGAAATGGGTCCTCTTATCCGGTCTCTTCAGACATCGAGCGATGAACCGGAGGTCGCATGATGGCCACGAAACCAAAATGCAAAGCGTCGGATGCGGCGGCGGTAGCCGCTCCAATCCCTCTATGCAAAATCCAAGAAGTACACCGTCATCTACAGCATACCACGAACATTCTAAGGCTCGCGGAGCTGGCGGCGAATGAGCTTATTGACGGTGATATACAGGGCAATGAAGATTACCTGCACGCCATTGCCTCGGCATCACATTACGCCGCCGAGAGCATCGAGACAGCCTACGATATGATCGACCAGTTCGACTATGTCGATGAAGAGGGGGCTGCATGATGGCCACAACGTTACTTGACCTCATAGACGCTCGCCGCACCGCTTTTGCCGCATTCGAGGCGATTTGCGACCGGATGAATGAAGAGGATGCTGCCGGCACTCTCAGTGCTGAAACTGAGCGTCACTGGCGCGAGGCATGCGATTCCGCGCAAAGGGCGTTGTTCGAACTCTGCGCCTATCCATGCGAAACGTTGGGCGACGCGAGAATAAAAGCGGAGTACATCATATCAATGCAGGACGACTTCCCGGACGATTGTGTTGACGCTTTTCTGGAATCGTTCGCCCAGGAAGCCGCATAACCCCTGACCGGCTACGGCAGGGCGGCTTACGAGCCGCCTTTGCTATACTCATCGGCACTTTCTCCGCTGCTCCATCGCTGGAGCCGAGCGGCGATCCTCCCCTTGGGTGGATGATTGCTTCTGGTTCCTCTGGAGGGGGCCTTCTGAGCCAAACGGCCTCGTTGATTTCCGATTTCGACGCGAAGAAGCGAAAAACATTCGCCGGCGACATATGCAGTTCGCGCGCGATATCTGCGACCGTCGTTTTCCGAAAACCGTATTTACGGTACAGGCGCTCGGCAGCCTCGATAATCGCCTGACGAATGTCCTTTTCGTTAGGTGGCATTTGCCTCACTCCTCTGGAGCATGATGCGCACCGAAGGCTGCTAACGGCAAGTGCGGCAGTGTGAGCCGCCTGCTACCTGTTACTCCAGCAGCCGCAAGAGTTGTATGTCGTAGCCGCCACCAAAAAGCCCCCTGATCCGGCCTGATACGCCAGACCAGGGGGAAGTTGGCACGCATAAGCCTGGGAGGACCAAGCCAAAATCAAATCAGCAATTTGCATGCCAAGCTTGACAGTATTTGTCAGTTCTCAGGCGGCAGCGTTCGCAAAACCGTTCGAGGCAACCCGTCGCGAACGATCGGAAACACCCGAATTTGAGCGGATGACCCGCTGCTCAGCGCCTGGGGTCGCCGGTCAACCCTCGTGGCCTCCTGATGCGGCCGCGCACATAACCCAGCGACACGGCCTTTTCCAGACGTTCCACCTCCGCTTCAAGATAGCTGTTGGCCACCAGCAAGGCCCAGACCGCGCGGTGAGCCGCTGGATGGGGCGATAAAAAACTACGATGGTCAGCTATTTAATCGAATGGACCGCCGCGTACAGGGGCAGTGGCGGTGCCTTCTTGACCACATTTCGCGCCGGTTTGTTGTACGCGACGGCCGCGTGCGCGGCACAATAGGGACAATCATTCAGAACTGGCTCACCGCAAAAAACCATCTCGCCATTCTCAGCCTCGGCGGGCCAGCGACAATCGTTAGCTTTTAGATCTTCCATCGTGAGCATCGCATTCGCCTTCCTAATCGCGAACGTCGGATCATGTCTTTTGGTGCCTGGTGGGTTTCCGGCCCGGGGCAAAAAATCCGCAGATTGGCCGTGTGGTGAAAGGCTCAGCCGCCCAGGAACAGGCAGTCAATTTCCGCAAAAACGTCGATAGAATCAGCAAATTCATATGCATATTTTATATATATGTTATAACATCAGAAATCACACAACAGCAAGACACTTCGATGACTGACTTGGAAAAAAAGATTGCCGAGCAAATGGCGGATCACCTTAGGACTCGGATCGAAGAGATTGAAGCGTTAAAGACAAGTGGCTCAGCGCCATGTCGGAAGTGCGTGGTACCGCAAAACCTCCGCTACGTCGTATTGGAGTTTGCTTTCTTTCGGCCTGATCACCGGTACCTTGCGCGCGCGCACTTTCCTGCCGGCGGCCAGCACGAGTAAAGGCGGGATCGCGGTCATTTGAGTCGCCCATTGTATCGGATGTCGTCTGTCATCGGGCTGCCGCCATGGGTCTAGCCCTCCGCCAAATTCGGTCGCTTATCGTCACGGCATGTTCCGGCCCGAGGCTGCGAACCGTCTCGCCATTGAAAAACCATGCGAGGCCGCCCGGACTGTCATCGCGTGGCACGTCGAACAGATCGGCGGGAGTCCATTGGAATTCGACGGCAAGGTTTCCCCAGGTGTCGAGAAACCGGCCAGCGGCATCGATGGCCTGCCGCCAGTCATCATCCGAAACCCGCAGCGGCTTTTGGCATTGCAGCCGCGCCCAAGCGTCAAGATATGGCTCCGGCATACTGTCGGCGGCCATGCCTTTCCGTTCGTCGAGATCGACTTCATCCGGAGCGAGAGCGCTCCCTGAAATCGTAGTTTCGTCGTGTACCCTTGCGACAGTTGCGACGGTTTGAGATTGTCCTACCTCCCAAAAAGCCGTTTTCTGTCCCTGACTTGCTTGCGACACTGCGACAGTTGCGACACTTCCGACCGTATTCAGTGCAACTGTCGCAACTGTCGCAGTGTCGCAAGGTGGAGGATTTTGGATTTCAGAGATTTCGAACCGTTGGTAGCTCATTGGCCCGTTCCCCGAATGGCACGGATAATGCGCGGCCGAGCCGAAGCTTCAACAATCCAGCCGTGGGAAGTCAGGATTGCCAATGCTTCTTCGGCACTGGCCTTTAACCTTGTCTGGCTCGGCCCGAGCCGGAGGATTTCGCGAAACTCAGCCTGGCATTCAGGTTGCGCTTGCAGCCATTCCAAGAGCACCGCGGCGCGAATAAGCCGAGGGTCTGTGCGCCCCGCTATTTTCAGTCGCACCGCCTCTGCAACATACCAATCAGCTAGCGTCAGCGCGTCGCGCATGGTTTGAGTGCTGATTTCCTTCGCGTGTAGATCCTCGACAATGGTCATGACCCCGGCAATCCGGGCGGCATGTTCAGCCGCCTTTGCGGCAAAGTCTTTTATCGCCTTAAGATCGCTGCCGGCGCCGCATTGGCTCTCCACGTGATCATAAAATTTGCGCCAGTCATTCGCGGCTTCCGGCGATATGGGGAGTTCGCGCGGATCAAGTTCATTGCGCGTTCCAGGCGCAAGCGCTGGCTCGTTTTCGAGAATCGAGAGCAACCGCGCGCCATAGGCATGAATTGCGGCTACGTCGATCGTTTGAGGCTCTTTATAAAACCTCGATCCGGCGATACTTGCCGGTGCCGCGACCAAAGCCCGCGAGAGCAAGCCTTGATCCCGCAAGGCTTCATTCGAGAGAAAGCTGCCAGCCGCGTCAGGCTGAATCATGACGTGCATTGCAAGACGGCGGCCGGGAAGAATTGAAATCCCGTCCAGGGCTCGAACGCGCTTAATCGGTTTGCCGTCCCAAAGCTCCGATAGCATCGCCGCAGTTTTTAGCCGATTGTCATCATTCATGGCATGCCCGGCAGTGAACGTTCCGCCTTCCGCCGTGAACACTCCAAGCGCGGCGTGAGCCCCGGGCCAGTTTTTGGTCAGACCCTCAATCGTCAGATCGCCAGAGACAAGGAAGGGTGAGAGCGGCTTTGCCGGTTCCTCCCCAAGAGCAATCAGCATATTTTTGCGATCATCTAGGCCTATCTTGTTATTGTTCTCCACCTTGCGCTTTTCAGCCGACCACGCAGCGAAGGCCACGCGCCATTCTTTTATCGCGGCGTCGTATTCTTCACGCAGTGCCTTTTCCCGCTTGTGGACGGGCCACAACGCCTCATTGTCGGCCGTGGACTTGCGATCGCCGCTTGCCGCGACCGTCACAAAAAACAGCGCGAGAGGCCGTCGCTGCCCATATGGCAAAACTACATCGGCATGAGCGCATGCCACGAGTGAAGCGGCGGCAAGGACAGATTGCGCTGCCAAGGCAAGGGGGACCTGAACCTTGTTCGCAATGGCCTTGGCCGCGCGAGAAAGTGTCAGCCCTAGAGCATCCACCGGGAACGCTTCGGCTTCCGGTACCGCGGGGAAAAGGGGGAGCGGGCCATCGCCCCGTTGCGACACTGCGACAGTTGCGACGCTTTCAAACGGTTTGGCGAATCCCACTGCGGCCTTGCGCAGTGCGGCTAGGCCCGGCAGCCATTCGTCGATGCCGTCCGCTGCGTCCCAACTCTTCACGGCTTCGCGATGGCCGCCGTCCGGCGCCATGCAGGCCAATGCCGCCGCGTCGATAATCGAGATTTCGCAACCGAATCCGTGAAGGATAGAAGCAACTTCGCCCGCGTACTTCCGGCCTGGCTCGTCCGCGTCGGGCCATATGAGAACCTTACGCCCAGCTAGCGGCGCCCAATCTGCTTTCCCCGCGGCTTGCGATCCGCCAGGTGAAGCCATGGCCACGGAGCGAGGAAACACCTTCGCCGCCGCATCAGCGGATTTCTCGCCCTCACAAATCACCACTGACACGCCTGGATTGGACGCAAGCCTATCCAGGCCGTAAAGCGGCCTTGGCCCCGGAATCGATTTCCAACGCCACCGGAGGCCGCTCGTATCCCGCCAAAGTGACAACGGAAGGAATTGCTTGCGCTCGCCCAACGGGTCGAAGCGGCAAACACAAAACAGCGTATCGCCCTTCGCATCCCGGTAGGTCCACGTCGCCGATGGCTTGCCCAATTTGGAATGAACCAACGGCATCGCCGGGGCATCCGCAGGAGCGGGCGAAACAAGCTCGCCATCATCCTTAAATGGATCGACAGCCGCGCGGGCCGCCGCGAGTTCGACTTCCGTTAGGGGAGCCACCGGGCGCTTATTTGGATTATCCATGGCGGCGTCCCCCCCGCTGTCTTCGAGGCGGAGCATCTGTGCCAGCCAAATAGCCGCATCGCATTGCGAGCAATTTTCGATGTAGGCGTACAACGAGATTGGATCGCCGCCCTTATCGCCCGTGGCGAAGTCACACCAGCGACCGGTGCGCAGATTGACCTTGAAGCTTCCCGGCCGATGGTCCGCGCGCGTTGGGTTTCTGACTACGTATTCCCGGCCGAGAACCTTTCCACCTGGGGCGAGCCGAAACAAGATTGCTGGCAGAACGGCCAGTGCAGCCCGATTGACCGTCTCGAAGTCGATCATCGGCCCCTCCCGTCAATTGCGTGAAGGGCTGGCCCGAACCTGTCGCCACGATAAGCCTTGATAAATTCCGTTGGGAGTTGCGCGTATTTCTCAAGGTGGCTGCGAATTTCCGCACCGCCTTCTATTTCTCGGAGGAAATACGCAAACGGCGCGAGGCCGAAGGCGTGAAGCCGCGCGGCCAAAAATTGAAGGCGAAGCCTATTCGCAGCTTCCGTACGCTGGCGAAATGTGGTACTCGTTTCGTCGAGCCGCCGCCCAAAGCGCTCATCGATCCGAGGGTCGCTTCCCGCAATTGCAGGAGCGGCCCTCGCCGTTTCTGAATGGTGCATCGGTCACGCCGCCCTCGTATCGGAAGTGGACTTTTGCGGCGCGCTGATTTTACGAAGAGCCCAGTCATCCAACACGGCCGGTTCGTATAGGACCGCTGAACCAGCCTTACGATATGCCGGGCCACCTCCAACGGTTGCGAGCTTGGCGAGAGTTTTCTCGGAGCCGAAACCATATTTAGTTTTAAGATATTCACCAGCGGCTTTGCGGCGAAGATATTGCGCGGGGTTCATGGCCATTCCCTTAGAAAGCTTCAGAATGGCTATTTCATCTACAAGAATTTTCGTGCTACGCGATAGACATATAGTTTCGTTTCTATATGTCCGCTTTGCGCTTCGGCGCCGTCGCCAACTCTAACAAGGTCGGCGGGAACATTTTTATTCTTTCCGCAGCCGCCCTAGCGCGCATGTCTCTCTGCTTCACCAATCGGCGAATTTGCTTTGCAACAGACGGCGCCGACCTCAAATTATTTGAGCACTGCCTTGCAGCCACGATACTTGGAATAGACTTGGGCGGGATGCGGCCGGTTTTCACTTCGCGGTCGTATAACTCAAGCAGCCCTTGGTTTCGCTTCCAGTAAGCTTGCCTTCCCTTAGAGTCGGTCCGGAAAGTTCATCAATTCAGACAAAGCTTTCTGAGCGTGAGACGAATTGAGGCGAGACGGAGAAAAGCGAGTGCGTTTCGGGTGAGATTTTCGAAGTCTTTGGCCAAGCGGCGGCAACGATTAAGCCAAGCGAAGGTGCGTTCGACAACCCAACGTCGCGGCAGAAGCTCAAACCCTTTGGCCTGATCGGAGCGTTTGACGATTTCGATTTGTATATGCGGCAGGATTTTGGCCGACGCCTTTTGAAAGACCGGGCCCTGATATCCGCCATCAGCAAAGAGCTTTTGTAAAAACGGATACAAGCCGAACAAGGTCGACAGAACAAGCACGCCACCATCCCGATCTTGAATGTCGGCGGGATGCACCACTGCATGCAGCAGCAGGCCTAGCGTATCGACGAGGATATGGCGCTTCTTGCCTTTGATCTTCTTGCCAGCATCATAGCCGCTCGGATCGATGCGGCGCCCCCTTTTTCCGCGCTCTTTACGCTCTGGCTGTCGATGACGCAGGCCGTCGGGCTCGCTTCACGATCCATGGCTTCGCGACACTTCACGTAGAGCGCGTGATGAATGCGATCCAGCGTGCCGTCCCAGTTCCAAAGGTCGAAATAACCAAACAGCGTGCTCTTGGGCGGCAGATCTTTGGGAACGTAACGCCACTGGCATCCCGTGCTCAGCACATACATGAGACCGTTCACGATTTCCCGCGGCTCAACAGAGCGCTTGCGTCCGCCACGTTTGGCCGGTGGAATAATCGGCTCGATGTGCGACCACTCATCGTCCGTCAGATCGCTCGGATAGCGCAGTTTGTCACGATTGTATTTCGGGCGGTTTTCGGACGTCCACATTGGCGGCCTCTCATCGAATCAGGCAGCCGCCAATGAATCACAAATGATTCATCCGATTCAACTACTTCCCGGACGGACACTTAGGTGGTTTCTTCGAGATTTCAGCAAAGTAGCGGAGCGCCTCATTATGGCCAAGGTGGCTGACGGCGGTCTCGAAGGCATCTTTGATTAGGCGCTCGACAGCCGAGATCCGAGCTTTTCTCTCTTCGTCGGCTTCCCCCAAAAGCGACCAAAAAATAGGAAGCCCGAAGCGGTCGTTCCCATCCTTAGGAATAACCTGATGAATTAGAAACGGCGGTTGTGAGCCGCACTTTTTGTTAAGAAAACTCATCGCGTGTCCTCGCGAATGTCCTATGAACGCAGGGAAACGAGCGGACTATCTCGCTTGTCGGCTGGCCGGCCTATCCCCGCGCGTTCGAGAATTCAAACAGCTTTCCGTCCGGGCAAGGCGATGACTTCGCCTATTTTCCGCCCGTCGAGCGACGCAGCGATCCGTTCGGCCACGCGGTCAGCGGCGGCAATCAGCGCAGCATCAGGGCGTCGGATGTAATGTCTGGCCGTCACTCCTCGCCGCGCATGACCAAGCAATTCCGCGATTGTCGCATCGCCATATCCTTCGTCAGCCGCAAGGCTCCCGAAAGTACGTCGCAGATCATGCGACCTGGCGTCCGTGAGGCCCGCCGCGTCGAACAAACCAGCGATTTGTTTTTTCAGGTCCGCGCTTCCGCGCCCGTCGCGGTTAGGGAAAATCCATTCGCTCGGTCCACGTGGCAAAGTCGAGAGCACGCGGAGCGCCGACCTCCCGATTGGACGGATCGATCGCCCGGTCTTGGTCGTCTCGAGGCGCAAACAGCCGGCGGATTCGTCAACCTCGCACCAGCGAAGCGCACAAATTTCTTCCCGGCGCGCGCCGGTCAAAGCGATCAAACGAAGGGCGGCGGTCGCGGCCAGATGCAGCGGCTCCTGCTCTCGCAGCACGGCCCCGAGTGCTGCCATCTCTCCTGGCGACAAAAAGCGGTCACTCGCTTCCCCGCGATGTTTTTCAACGCCGCGCGCCGGGTTTGGGCCGCTGACGAGCCCGCGCTTCTCGGCCCATGACCAAATGCCTCCGAGCAACTCGACCGTGCGCGCCGCTGTGACGCCCCCGCCTCCCACGACGGCTTTTCCGCGTGTTTTGGTCTTGAATGTTCCTGCCGTCTTGCCGGAGGCAATGGCGTCCACCATGCGTTGCACGGTCGCGCTGGTGAGGTCGCTAGTGAGCCGCTTACCGATCAGCGGAAGGATATGGCGAGACACGCGGCCTTCATCGTTCAGGATGGTTGACGGGCGTTTTGGTCTGCGGAACCGAGTCATCACTAGGCCAGCGTGCAACGCGTCAAGATATTGGCCGCACAGCTCGGCCACAGTCAGAGCCTGGCGCGCCTCATGGCGTTGTGCCGAAGGGTCGCTGCCGGTTTCCGCCTCCGCAAGCAGCCGCTTCGCTTGTGTTCTCGCCTCATCCGGGGTGAGCGTTCCAACCTTGGCGAAAGCATATCGCCGGGTCTGCCCTCGCGCTGTCCGATACTGCACGAGGAAAGAGGCGCTGCCGGACGGCTTCATGCGAACTCCGAAACCCCGAAGTTCGCTATCCCACGCGAACAGGTCGGTGCCGTCAGGTTTTGACTGGAGGGCAGCGATGATCCGCTTTGTAAGCTTGGGCATTGGTTACCGCACCGGGTTCCGGGGAAGCAGGGGGGAAGCAGTTTGCGCCCAACGCCATCCATCCACAGAAACACAGAGAAAATAAGAACCTGTCTGATTTCAAGCAACTGCGGGAAGCTAGAAACATTGAGAAAATATGAGAAAGTAGTGGAAAACCGCCTATGCCATCGTTTACACCGAGAGGGTCGGCGGTTCGAGCCCGTCACCGCCCACCAATAAAAACAAGTAGTTAATTAGAATATATAAACTAAGACATTAAGTAAAAACGGGACCTGCCGCCAACTCAGCCAGACCCCTCACTTACATTCCGCCCCCAAACCAAAGCGCCAAGCAGGCAAGGAGCGTGAGTGCCACAAAGCAACCAGCAATGATGTTTTTGAGCATGGGCGGCATAGCATCCCACTGCTCGCCACGCTCCTGCAGCCATTCTAAGGGTGATGGGATTCTCATTGTTTGTCGCCCTTTAGCATCGGTTGGTGTTAGGCCCACACGGCCCGGCTCCGGTTGCAACCATATCCTGAGCCTCAAATTTCCCTGCACAAGTTGGAACCCGCAAACCGGCAATCCGGTTCTGTTTTAAAATTCCCCTTTGTGGCCACGACAACTTGCAGCGAACCTGTCCATTTGGCTACCAACAACAATGGAGGGCTTCAATCGTGCGATGTGACCATCTTACAGAATCCCAGATTGAACAAAAGATTCAAGAAACGGCCGATGGTTTAAAAGCAGAGCGCCAGTACGTCGATCTGGCTCAGGCCCGTGGTCTTCCCTATGACCCAATGACCCAGGATCAGGTCATCGAAAGCCATCAAAAGATGATCGCAAACTTGGAAAATGACATGGAAGACCTGCTTGCGGCGCGTGCCAAGCATAAGCTGGGATGAACCGGCTCGGCGTTGCAACAGAGCCACACGTCGATCCATTGATGCGCCAGGCGAGTTATCATCGAAGTTTTGACGCAATGTCTGGCGCAAATACGCTGTCTGATGATGTTTCCCAAGGATGAAGCGTCAAGTGGCGGCGGGTCTGGCATAATGCCCCGATAAGAGGTCTCAGACTTGTCGCCACCTCTCCCGCGCTCACGCCAGCTGCGCGCAACCATTTACCGCTAGGCGAACCTCCGCATCTTTAAGCTGGTTTTTAACCCTGGCCAGAAGACTGTCAGCAGGCTCGCTTGATCATCATGGCAAGATTGCCCGTTTCATATACCGCCAGCACCGAGAGGGTCGGCGGTCCGAGCGTTTTTATCGCCCGACCTTTTGCGAATCGCAACGATCGGCGTTACGCGCACGCTTGACTTGGTCCCGCGCCTATCCTATCCGGCATGTCTCCACTGGCGGGGCCGCGCCGCCTAATGCGGGGGAGTAGCTCAGTTGGTTAGAGCGCCGGCCTGTCACGCCGGAGGTCGCGGGTTCAAGTCCCGTCTCTCTCGCCAGTAAAATCAGAAACTTAGCGCGCAGCTGGACACCCCAGAAACTTTGAAAGCTGGTTCCCGCTGCTTGGAGCCGCCACCCGAAAGAGCCGCGAAGAGCGTGAGCGAAGCATGGATGATGAACTCAATTATTGATCGCTGATCGACCGCGCTCTGGCGTTTCCCGCGACGTCGGCAAAGCATCCCGCGCCCATGAATGCTCGGGTCATACCGCCTAAATCACAAGGAAGGATGCGGCCAACACGCTGCTAAGGCGGCAACTCGCTGAAAGAAACGAGGGATGGTTTCTGTGAAATAAACCAACACTGCGGGCGCGTTGGGAGGAAAGGACGGCGCCCGCAGGCATTGTAAAAATGTTTAGGTGCTTAATTGAGATCATATCTAAATGACAAAACGTCTTTATGCTGTGCGCAGGCGCACATTTAGCGACGCTGGTCTGTGTGCTTATCCGCAAACAAATAAAGCAGGAGCCTGCAATGACAGGTATAGGAATCATTGTCGCGATCATCCTCTTGGTTGGTTTTTGGTGGATCAACCGGCGTGGTTAGGTGGCCTCGGCGCCAGGGGACTTTTCTCGCCCGTCGCGACAGTCCCAGCACGTCTTTATACATGCCGCGCCTAGCCATTATGCGGTCCAACGTTCAGGCCGTGGCAGCTGCGGAAGCTTGCTGGATAGGTGGGAATGAGGCAAATAGCGAACGCTTGGCGGCTATCCAGGATATTATCGGCCTATGAGGATTCCGGATGACTCAGTCAGTGTGCAAATTCCTTGCGGCCGCATTTGTTCTGAGTGTGACCGCGGCTCAAGCTGCGGTGCCTTATCCGTCGGCCGACACACCCAAATCCACAGATCGCGGCTCACTGCAAAATCTCGCGAGCAAGAACGAGATTTCGGTAACGGTCGTTTTGCGGCTGCGCGATCCCGATGGCGCGGAAAACTTGCTCAGCGCGCTCACGACTGCCGGCGACCCGCAATTTCACAAGTTTCTCACGCCACAACAGTTCAAGGCGCAATTCGGCCCGACCGAGGCCGATGCCGCAAAGGTGGCCGCGAACCTGAAACGCTATGGCCTGACCGTCGCGCGGGCGTCTTCCTTGACGCTGCACGCGACGGGGACGCCGGCGAACATCGATCATGCTTTCGGCGTGACGTTGCATGAATTCGCCGTTCCCGCGCAAGGCCGGACATCCGCATATAGTTTCCGCGCTCCGCTGACGCGTCCGAAAGTGCCGGATGCTGTCACTGGCCTCGTGACCGCTGTCGTTGGATTCGACACAAGGCCGCGCTTTCGGCCGCATGCCAAGCAGGCTCCGGCTATCTTGCGCGACGCTCAGCAGCGCGGGCAAAATGGCAGCGCAAATATCATCAATAGTTTTGGCTCTTTGACGGTCGCGGATTTCGCCCAATATTACAATGTAAAGCCGCTTTACGATGCCGGCGTTACGGGGACCGGACGCACACTTGGTATCGTCTCTCTCGCGAATTTCACGCCAAGCGATGCCTTCGCCTATTGGCAAAGGGTCGGGCTCACGGTTGATCCAGGGCGGATCACGATCGTCAATATCGATGGCGGCCCCGGCGCTCCCAGTGATGCGTCCGGTTCCATCGAGACCACGCTCGACGTCGAGCAATCCGGAGGGGTGGCGCCAGGAGCGAAGATCAGGGTTTATTTGGCGCCCAACACAGGCTCGCAACCCTATATTGATGCTTTTGCGCAAGCGATTGACGACAATGCGGCCGATACCCTCTCGACAAGCTGGGGTCTTTGGGAAGGATTTGAATCGTCCGATCCGGTCACCGACCCTTCAACAGGGGATACGGTTGCGACCACGCAAGCCATGCATGAGTTATTCCTTCAGGCGGGCATTCAGGGGCAAAGTCTGTTCGCCGCCGCAGGCGATGACGGCGCCTATGATGTCGATGGCAGTGTGAGTATCGCCGACGGTGCAGTGACGGTCGATTATCCGGCGAGCGATCCAGCGATCACCGCGGCGGGCGGCACGACCCTTCCAGGCAAGCAGCAATATGTCCTCACGATCCGCGGCGAACCCAAATTATTTGTCATCAATATCCCGAATGAGCGTGTCTGGGGCGAGGATTACCTCAAACCTCTCTGCAGGGCTTTAAGAGAAGCCCCTAAGAGCTGCGACATCTTTGGCGGCATCTTTCCAATCGGCGGTGGCGGCGGCGTGAGCGTTGTTTTTAACATTCCCAGCTATCAAATGACCACGAGAGGGAAAAACGCTGTACCTCTCGCCGGTATAAAGACCAGCGCTAGGGGCCAAAGGGTGCTAGGCCAGCCGCTCCCGGCCGGCTTCAAGGGACGCAACGTCCCAGACGTCTCGGCAAACGCCGATTTCAACACAGGCTACTCCATCGACTATACCTCTGACATTAACGGCTTTGGCACTGCTACGTCCTTCGGCGGCACGAGCTTCGTCTCACCGCAGTTGAATGGCGTCACGGCGCTCCTCTGCCAAAACGCCAGCAGCAGACTCGGCTTACTCAACACCTCCCTTTATAATCTCATTCGCAACAATGCCGCGAAAAGGCGTGGGGGAGGCCCCATCAGATATATTACAACCGGCGACAATTGGTTTTATAATGGTGCGAATGGCTATAGTCCGGCGGCTGGTGCTGGTGTGCTCGACGTGGCAAAATTGGCAGCGGAACCCGGGTTCTGACTTAACCGGTTGCCTCGGCAGCGTCCACGCGGGTGCCGTCTCTGAGGATTAAGCCGATTAGGGGTTCATTCGAGGGCGGCGTTCCGCGTTCGCACGGGAACTCACCAAAGCCTCGGGCATGCCTAGGTCTGCGGCCACGCCAGCCCGTTCGTCATCAGTATGAAAAACTTTCGCAGCGCGAACATCAAAAAACTAGCATTTGCCTGCCGTGAATATCTGATAAATGGTTGCTTCGCGATCGGACTCTCCTCTCGTTCCGGCGGCGTTGTCAGCGTCCGCATTCCCATCAAGGGGGGACGCCGTAAATCCCCGCAATTCGCAGAGCGCTTCTTCGCGGCCCTTTGCACGACCGGCTTCATAAGCCATTTTCACAATTTTTTTTATCTCTTCCGCCGTTGGCATTAAAAGCTCCGCATTCACGATTCTCATAATCGAAACCTCTGGTCCGGTAGTGCAATATGCCGGGAGGTTAATGATAATTGATTGAACTCAACATCACCCATTTGAGGTGAATGTAATGGTCATCGCATTTTTGTTATCACATAGCTTTCAATTCATTAGTCATTCACGAACAGCTGTAAGCGCTTGATTTCCTTGGCGAGCATCCGCAAGTCCTGCCATGCCAGCCTTTTTTGCGCGGGCTGCCGCAAGAGATAGGCCGGATGCAGTAGAGCGGCGGCCCGAATGTCCTTCCCGCCCCCCGCATAAGACAGCCAGCGCCCACGCATCCGCATAATTCCTTCCTTAGTGCCAAGGAGGGTTTGGGCCGCCGCCGCCCCAAGGCAGACCAGAATTTTCGGGTCGACCAGCTCGATTTGGCGGCGGGTGAAGGGCAGACAGGCCGCCGTTTCAAGCGGCGTCGGGGTGCGATTGCCAGGCGGCCGCCAGGGCACGACATTGGCGATATAAACTTTGCTGCGGTCGAGATCGATCGATGCCAGCATTTTATCGAGCAATTGTCCGGCGCGGCCGACAAAAGGCACGCCTTGCCGGTCCTCATCGGCGCCGGGCGCCTCGCCAACGATCATTATCTCTGCGTCCGGATTGCCGTCCCCAAAGACAAGCCGGGTGGCGGTGGCCTTCAGGCCGCAACCTTCGAAGCGTGAAAGGCTGTCGCGAAGATCGTCGAGATTTTGCGCGGCGGCGGCAGAGTCGAGCGCGGCCGCCTCGATGGCACCGGCCGTGAGGGCGGGGGGGGCTTCGCGCATGACCCGCGGGCCGGCTGCGGCAGCAGATGGCAGCGGCGGGGCCGGCTGTCTTGCATACGAGGTAACCTCGCTATTTGCCGGGGTCTCGGCGAAGCGGTCATGCGGCACCGCATCAACGGCGAGGTCGACGCCCACATCGGCATACCAACGAAGCAGTCCGGCCAACCGCTGGGTCACGGCCAAAACCGTTCATTTGCGAGGCAGGGAACCATAAAGTATCGACTCCAGTCAGCATTCTGCAGGCTAAATGGCGCTGCCACACTATATAGACAATCCGCCCACGCATTGAAGTTCAATGCGCGATCATATACGCCTATCGCTTCGTTTTTGGCGTTTGATTAAACCTGATAGATGCGATGACCGAGGCAGGAATCAGATTGCCGCCGCGCGAAAGCATGGATTTTGACGTCGTGATCGTCGGCGCCGGTCCCGCTGGCCTTGCCGCAGCGATTCGCCTTAAACAAATCGATCCGGACCTGTCCGTGGTTGTCGTCGAAAAGGGCGCCGAACTCGGAGCCCATATTTTGTCCGGCGCGGTCATCGATCCTGGCGCGCTCGACGCGCTCCTTTCCGAGTGGCGTACTGATAAAGACAGGCCGCTCACGACCGAAGTGAGGGCGGACCGGTTCTATGTGCTGGGCCCAACGGGCGCACTCCGGCTGCCTAATTTCATCATGCCGCGCCTGATGAACAATCATGGCAATTTCATCGGCTCGCTCGGCAATGTGGTGCGCTTTCTCGGCAAGAAGGCAGAAGCGCTGGGCGTCGATATTTTTCCCGGATTCGCCGGGACCGAAATCCTGCGTGGACCGGCTGGCGAGGTGTTGGGAATCGCAACGGGTGACATGGGCGTCTCCCGCGATGGACAGCTCAAGAGCGGTTTTACGCGGGGCATGGAACTGCGTGGCAAATATACCTTGATCGCAGAAGGCGCGCGGGGCTCGCTCGCCAAACAACTGATCGCCAAGTTTGATCTCGACGCCGGGTGCGAGCCGCAAAAATTCGGCATCGGTCTGAAGGAACTTTGGCGTGTCGATCCGTCATTGCACATGCCGGGTCTCGTCCAGCATTCTTTTGGCTGGCCGCTCGACAATCGCACGGGCGGCGGTTCGTTTCTCTATCATTTCGAGGACGGGCTCGTCGCCGTGGGGTTCGTCGTCCATTTGAACTACGAAAATCCGTCGCTCTCGCCCTTCGACGAATTTCAGCGTTTCAAGACGCATCCCAAGATCGCGCCGCTTTTCCAAGGCGGCGAGCGGATTTCATTTGGCGCGCGGGCGATCACCGAAGGCGGCTGGCAATCGGTGCCAAAACTCGTCTTCCCCGGCGGTGCCCTCATCGGTTGCGCAGCAGGCTTTGTGAATCTGCCGCGCATCAAAGGTTCGCACAACGCCATTTATTCGGGAATGCTCGCGGCCGAACATGCCGCTGCCGCACTCAAGAGTGGACGCGCGCATGATGAGCTGACCGCCTTTGAGGACGCGTGGCGCAGCTCGGCCATCGGCCGCGATCTTTACAAGGTCCGCAACGCCAAACCACTGTGGTCGAAATATGGAACGCGGGCGGGCATTGCGCTTGGCGGGTTCGATATGTGGATCAACGAAATTTTTGGGAGGTCGCCGTTCGGCACTTTGCGGCACGGGGAACCCGACTATGCGAGCTTGAAACCGCTTACTGACGTGACGCCGCTGCGCTATCCAAAACCGGATGGTAAGCTCACCTTCGACACGCTGTCTTCGGTGTTTGTTTCAAACACCAATCACGAAGAAGACCAGCCTTGTCATCTGCACCTGAAGGACCCTTCGATTCCCATTGCCCGGAACTTGCCTGAATATGGCGAACCGGCGCGGCTCTATTGTCCGGCGGGAGTCTATGAAGTGGTCTATGGCAACGAGGCGGCCAAGAGCGATCCGCGTTTCGTCATCAACGCGCAGAACTGCGTCCACTGCAAGACCTGCGACATCAAGGACCCGGCACAAAACATCGATTGGGTGCCTCCCGAAGGCGGCGGTGGCCCGAACTATCCGAATATGTGAGGGAATTATGAGGCGCCGCGCGGTGCCGCCGCGCGCGCCAGTCGGTCATTGATGGCTTCGCCCAAACCTTCGTGAGGGATCGGCGCAACCGCGATGCGGGCAGGACCGAGCGCATCGAGCTCATGCAAAAACGCGAAAAGATTTGCGGCCGCTTCCTTAAGATCGCGGCTTGCCGAGAGATCCCGCACATTTTCTCGCCCGCCAAAAACGCCGCCGAAATCAAGGCCCGCCTCGCAGCTTTCCAACTCCTTCGCCTCAAGCCGGAGTTTCGCACGTGGCGCGTAATGGGAGGCCAGCATTCCGGGGGATCGAAGCGCGGCCGGACCGGCAGATTCGGTAAGCGCGTGGCCGAGCACCGCTTCAATCTCGCGGCGCGCGATTGCGCCCGGCCTCAACAAGCGCGGGCCATCTTCGAGACAGGCGATGACGGTCGATTCAAGACCCATCGCTGATTGTCCGCCATCGAGAATAAGGTCGATCGAATTGCCGAGATCCGCCGCGACATGAGCGGCGGTCACCGGGCTTATCCGGCCAGAGCGATTGGCCGAGGGCGCCGCCAAGGGCCGCCTTACGGCCGAAATCAATGCAAGCGCAACCGGGTGGACCGGCACACGCAGGGCGACGCTGTCCAGACCCGCACGTGCGGTTGAACAAACCGTCGCGCCGGGCGCCAATGGGACCACCAGAGTGAGCGGACCTGGCCAAAATGCCTTGGCAAGTTGCAGAGCTTCGGTGCGGAAAGTGCCCTGTTCCAGGGCCGCGTCAAGACTTGCGACATGCGCGATCAGGGGATTGAAACTTGGTCTTGCCTTCGCCGCAAAAATTCGGGCGACAGCTGCGTCCGAGGTCGCGTCTCCCGCGAGACCGTAAACGGTCTCGGTCGGAAACGCGGCAAGACCGCCCGCGCGGATCATTGCCGCCGCCTTAGCAATTCCAGCCACGTCGGCGGCGATTGTCCGTGCCAAAGGCGAGAGAGCAGAGCTGCGTTCGCGTTTCATTTGAAGCCATTCATTCCCGCGGCTGGAAGCGGGGCTTTTGCGGCGGCATCTCTTTCCGAAGCATGATCGAAACTACGCTGCGCATCTTCAATCAAATCTATGTTTTGCATGGCCCAGCTTCCAAGCTGCTGGATTGGCGTCAGCAGCGAATGCCCGAGCGGGGTCAGTTCGTAATCGACGCGCGGCGGAATCGTCGGAAACACGGTCCGAGTGAGAAAACCGTCGCGCTCCAGCCCGCGAACGGTGAGCGTGAGCATCCGTTGGGAAATACCTCCAACACGGCGGCGCAGCTCATTAAAGCGCATTGGGCCGTCTCCCAAAAGCATGACGACCAAAATCGTCCATTTGTCGCCGATCCTCGATAGGACGGGTGCGATGCGGCTGCATTCGCCGGGCACATGCTTGTGACCAGGTTCCAAAAAAGTGCCTCCTTGCGCGGCTTCCAGCTAGGCACGCATATAGCGCTAGTTACAAACATATACCAGCAAAGGCACTATGCCATGAAACTTCTCCACGTCGACTCCAGCATTCTCGGCGGTCATTCCGTCAGCCGGCAGCTTTCCGCCGGTGTCGTTGCCAAGCTGCGTGAAGCCACACCGGATTTGGAAGTCACCTACCGGGACCTCGCGGCCGAGCCCGTGCCGCATCTGTCTGGCTCCATTTTTGGCGCTCAGCAACAGGTAGCGGGTAACCCGAGCGTGGAAGTCCAGCAGGATCTCGCGCTCAGCGCCAAGATTTTGGACGAATTCCTTGCAGCCGATGTCGTGGTCATTGGCGCACCCATGTATAATTTCGCGATCGCCAGTCAGCTTAAGGCATGGATTGACCGGTTCCTCGTCGCGGGGAAAACCTTTCGCTATACGGAAAATGGCGTCGAAGGGCTTGCATGGGGCAAACGCGTGGTGATCGCGTCCTCGCGTGGGGGCATCTATTCCCAAGGGGCGCCAGCAGCGGCGGCCGAACATCAAGAAACCTATCTGCGATCCGTTTTTGCCTTCATCGGCGTCCCGGATATCGAGATTGTGCGCGCCGAGGGCGTCGCCATTGGGCCAGAGCCAAAGGCACTGGCCCTGAGCGCCGCACAACGGGATATTGCGAATTTAAAAGTGGCCTGAGCGCATCAGGGTCACAGGGGGTTTGATATAGAGGAGACTGGATGTAGAGGAGCCTATGCATCTTTGCCGTGCGTTGATTCGTTTGCCACCGGGATAGGACAAACGCGCCCGGTTCAGATCATTTACGGAGACCTCGATGACCTATCGCGCGCCCGTTGCCGATATTCTTTTCAGCATGGTTCATGAGGTGGGGATCGATCTGGCGCATAAAGACGGGGTCTATGCGGATCTTGCCGAGGGATTTGCCGAGGCGACGCTGACCGAATCCGGGAAATTTGCCGAAAACATCCTCGCACCCTTGAACCGTATTGGCGATCAGCATGGTGCGAAATTAAACGCAAGCAAAGTCACGGCCGCGCCAGGTTTTGCCGAGGCCTACCGGCGATGGACTGCTGGGGGATGGAACGCGATCACCGGTCCCTCCAGCTATGGCGGCACTGATTTACCGGTGCTTCTCAATACAGCCTGCATCGAAATTTGGAATGCGGCGAATATGGCGTTCAGCCTCTGCCCGCTGCTGACGCTGGGTGCGATCGAAGCGATGCAATCGCACGCAACCGAAGCCTTGAAGACCCTCTATCTCGGCAAGCTCGTGTCCGGCGAATGGGCCGGGACCATGAATTTGACGGAGCCGCAGGCGGGCTCCGACTTGGGCGGGCTCAAAACCAGGGCCGAGCGTCAGCCGGATGGCACCTACAAGCTCGTCGGCTCCAAGATTTTCATCACCTATGGCGAGCACGATATGACGGACAATATCGTCCATTTCGTGCTCGCGCGCTTGCCGAATGCGCCGAAGGGAACACGCGGCATCTCGCTTTTTCTGGTGCCGAAATTTCTTGTCAATGCCGATGGCACGCTCGGCGCGCGCAACGATGTTTATTGCGCCTCGCTGGAGCACAAGCTCGGGATCCATGCCTCGCCCACATGTACGATGGTCTATGGCGATCACGGCGGCGCGGTGGGCTTTCTCATCGGCGAGGAAAATAAGGGACTCGCCTGCATGTTCACCATGATGAACAGCGCACGGCTCAATGTCGGCGTCCAAGGGGTCGCGATCGCCGAGCGTGCGTTTCAACAAGCGCTCGCCTACGCAAAAGATAGACGCCAGGGTCATGCTGCCGGCGACAGAAGCGAGACGATGAGTCCCATCGTGTTGCATCCTGACGTCGCGCGCATGCTGATGACGATGAAAGCCATGACGGCGGCGGCGCGGGCCATCTGTCTCTTGACGGCGGAGTCGATCGACCGGTCGCGCCGCGAAAAAAATGCAGTTGCGCGGGAACACGCCTTGGCACGGGCCTCCTTGTTGACGCCCATCGCCAAGGCGTTTTCCACCGACATTGGCAATGAGGTGGCTTCGCTCGGGATTCAGGTGCATGGCGGCATGGGCTACATCGAGGAGAGCGGCGCCGCGCAATTTCTCCGCGACGCGAGGATTGCAGCTATCTACGAAGGTACCAATGGCATTCAAGCCATCGACCTCGTGCAGCGAAAACTTGGGCTATCGGAGGGCGACACGGTGCGCCGGGAAATTGCCGACATGCGAGCGTCGCTTGTGGCGGCGAGTGAAATCAATGCCGAAAGTTTTGGCGATATGAATACATGCTTGGTGGACGCCGTAGACTCTTTGGAACGCGCCACGCTTTTCCTATTGGAGGCATCCAAGACGCAGCCCAGCGACGCGCTCGCTGGCGCGACACCCTATTTGCGGCTTTTTGCGCTCGCGCGCGGTGGCACCGCTTTGGCCAAGGGCGCGCTTGCCGCGCAGCGGCTCTCCGCTGCGGGAAGCAGCGATCCGGCATTGCGAGCGCGGATCGCGACGGCGCGGTTTTTCGCCGAGAATATCGCCACGGGCGCGAGCGGTCTCGAACGAGCCGTCACACGTGGCGCTGGCTCCGTGCATACGGCCGCTGCCGCGCTGGACCTCTGATGCAAACGAAAATGCCCAACGTCAGGATTGTGCAGGCCGGCGCAGTCCTCTGCGTGACTTTTGACCGTCCGGAAAAAAAGAACGCGCTGACCGGCGCGATGTATGTAGCAGCGACAGAGGCTTTGCGGCAAGCAGACCGCGATTCTTCGATCGGTGCCGTCGTGTTTGCCGGGGCGGGCGGGATATTCACGGCGGGCAATGACATCGCCGATTTCCTCGATGGGGCTACCGCACTCAAGGAATTCCCGGCCTTCACATTCATCAAGACTCTCGCGGCTTGCGAAACACCGCTGATCGCGGCAATCGATGGTATCGCAATCGGCATCGGTGCGACGATGATCCTGCATTGCGACCTCGTCTATGCCGCGCCGGACACACTGTTCCGTATGCCGTTCGTCGATCTCGGTCTCGTGCCGGAGGCGGCGTCTTCATTGCTTTTGCCGCGCCGGATCGGCATGGCGAAAGCGGCCGAGTTTTTGCTGCTTGGAGAAACATTCGGTGCGGACGACGCCCTGCGGCTTGGGCTCGCCAATGCCATCGTTCCGGCGCATGAGCTGCACGGGGTCGCACTCGAACGGGCAGGGCGGCTTGCGGCAAAACCTCGCGCGGCGATTGCCGCGACGCGCCGCTTGATGCGCGGGGGCTCAGAAGACATTCAAGCGCGGATCGCGGAAGAGGCGCGGCTGTTTGCCATCGCGATGCAGTCTGACGAAGCCCGCGCCGCTTTCGCGGCGTTTCTCGGCAAGACGCGCTAGATCGCGACGCACAAACCGAATAACCGGACATGTTTTTGGGCGTTTCAATCGCACCAAAATGTTTCACGTGAAACGTTTTGGTACGATTGGCAAGAAAAATTGCACAAGGCCTTAGACTCTTGCTGGCCGAAGCCGCGTGCGATTGCACGGCAAACTTGTAAGTTGGCGCATTGCCGCGCGCCCTTCAAAAAACTTGGCATGGCAATCAACTCCTGGCGTCGTCGTGGACAGCCGCTTGTCAATCGCTAATTTTTTGCAGGATCCCTTCAGCGCGGTTTTCGGTGACCTCGCCTGTCAGGCCGAAATGCGGAGCCGTTTGCGTCACGAACTGCGTCTTGAGCCCTTCGGAATCCAACACTATGTCATAGGAATCAACGGTCAACTGCTGTTGAAGATATCCATCTCTGGCCCGCTCATACTTGGTGCTGAGAACGAGCGTGAGACCGTCCGGCCGCGGCGTGACGGATTCCACCACGTGAGTTTTGACACCGCCTCCGCGCGGCACATATTGAATTTGCTGACCAGTTTCGATGAGCTCCACCTCTTTGGCCTGGCCGCTTTTGTCGATGTAGGTGAGGACCAAGTATCCTGCGTCGCTGAACGTAAACTGGGCGGGGTAGGTTTGCGTGCCAGTGAGCGTGCCGCTCCACCTTCCGGTCAACTCATTCGCCCAAGCGGGCCCGGATAGGATTAGAAAAACCGGCAACATGCTCGCTGCAACAACGGGGCGGCGGATGTTAAAAAATAGCTTCGTGATAGATTTGGAAAGTCCCGCATATCCTTGCATTGTGGTTCTCCAAAACGATGAGCTTATACTTTTATAAGAAATGCCTTGGATGACTGGCTCGCTGAACTTTTGCCGGTCTTCCTATTCAATATTCCGCACCGCGAATTTGTTCTGGAACGTAGCGCACACTTTAGACCTGCATGGACCAAGCCCCACTGGCGCGTGTGCATGCCTGATTTGCTGAGCCGTCTTAAGATCGCTTCAACCTCCTAGAGTTTTCAGGACTCTTCCTGATCGGCGCCCCGGCCAGCGCAAGAAGTCAAGAAGCATTGACTTGACTCGAATGTTCACTTTATGTTCTAGTTCGTTTTCTTCCTTGCGAGACCATGGCATGCGCCGGCCGGCTCAAATCGAACGCTTGTATCTCGATTTCGACGGCTTCTTTGCGTCGGTCGAACAGCAGGCGCGTCCGCATTTGCGCGGCAGGCCGGTCGGCGTCGTGCCCTTCGCCGAGGCCGAGCACACCTGCGTCATTGCCTGCTCCCGCGAGGCCAAGCTGCGCGGTGTCAAAAACGTCATGTCCATCGCCGAGGCGCGAGAGAGATGCCCGGACATCCTCCTCGTGCCGCAGTCGCCCGATCTTTATCGCCGCGCCCACAATGCGCTGATTTCGGAGATTTCCGCTGTCATTCCGGTCGAGGCGGTCAAGTCCATCGACGAGCTGACCTGCCGGATCGCCGCCGCCGACCGGGAGAGCCCAGAGGTCCTGGGGGAGCGGATCAAGGCGCGCATTGCGAACACGATCGGCCCTCATATCACCTGCTCGATCGGCTTTGCCGCCAACCGGCAATTGGCGAAAATGGCCTGCAAGGCGGGCAAGCCCAACGGCAATATGGCGTGGCATCCCAAGGACATGCCAGCGCCGCTTTTGCGGCTCGAACTTAAGGATATTCCCGGCGTCGGCTCCCGGATGGAACAAAATTTGAGCCGCGCGGGCATCGTTTCGATGGAAGGCCTGCTCGCCACCGAGCCCAAGCACATGCGCAAGCTGTGGGGCAATGTGACGGGGGAGCGGCTTTGGTACGCCCTGCATGGGTATGATGTGCAAACGCCGCCCTCCGGTCGCGCCATGTATGGCCATGGCCGGGTGCTGCCGCCCGCCTGCCGCACCCTTGAACATGCCCGCGCGGCGGCCCGGCTGCTGTTGACCAAGGCCGCGCGGCGGATGCGCCGCGACGGCTGGAACGCCGGACGGCTCGCGCTTTGGCTGGACTTGCGTGATGGCGCCTGGCAGCACGCGCGCTGGTTGCCGGGGGTCCACGACGACCAGGCAGTGCTCTCCGCCCTTGAGATGTTGTGGGATGAAGCCCGCGCGCTTCTGCCGCCGCAGACACGCATCCTGCGTCTTGGCGTCACTTTGTTCGATTTGACCCGCGCCAGCGAGCGCCAGCTCGACATGCTACTCGACGATGACCCCATCCGCCGCCAGTGGGAGCGCATCACCGGGGCTATCGATGCGCTCAATAGCAAATATGGCCGCACGCTGGTCAGCGTTGGCCCATGGGTGCCGCCGCCCGGCGGCTATGCCGGCGGCAAAATCAGCTATACGCGCATTCCGCGTGCCGAGGACTTCTGGTGAGCCCATGAACTGGAAAACCGATCTGAAGCTCGCCGATCTCGACGCTGCCACGCGGCTTGAAGTGACCTGCAAACGCTGCGGCCTTTGCCGTTACGAGGCGTCGGCGGCTTTGATGCGGGACCCGGAACTGACGCAGGCTTATCTCGACGAGGTGGAGCACACCCTTCGCTGTTCGGACCGCGTCTGCCGGGGCGCGGTGCGCGTCGCCCTGGTCCATGACAGCAAGACGGAAGGTTTTGTTGGCGGCATGGCGTGAGGTTTAATGCGCTAAGCGCTCCAGTAAGTCCAGCACATGGCCAAAAAGATCAGTCACGATCGAGCTATAACCGTCCCAAAAGGATATTCACGGTTTTCTCGGTACATGATAACTCGACCGGCGAGGGCGGTCGCTTGCCAGCCCGACGGGAGCGCGCGGATAATGGCATCGATCACAGCCCGAGTGGAATGCGGCCCCGTAGGAAGTAAGACCGTCGCTGACTCGATCTCGGCATGCGGGCGTCGACTACCCCTGCTCTGGCCCTCTACCCTGAACGTGTACGGCAGTGCGTCCTTCATGGCAGTGATGATCGTGGACGCCTGTGCAGTCGAAGGCAACACGATGTCGAGATCGCGGTCAATATCGATGGGATAGAGAGCATCGAAGCCCTCTGGCCTGATATTCGTCGTGTCGCGCTCACGGCCAGGATCGTTTGAACCGAAGCCACTGAAATTCCACGGTACTGGAGCTACGTTCCCGTAATGACGGATGAGCTGTGCCTCAAGATCCATTGCGGTGAACACGAACACGCGCACGGCTTTGAACGCCACCTCGGCGGGATGGAGGTTGCGGCGGTGTTGGATCGTGCGAGCATGGCGCTCAAGCCGCTTGCGGAGGCCAGCCTCGGCGTCGGTCTTGCCGATATAGACAATCTGATCGCGCAAGAGAAGCTGATAAACGCCCTGGGCCTCAGGAATCTCGGCAACATTGACAGCGACCAAGGCCGCTCCTTCCATGTGGGCGAAAACATCTACCAAACTTGTTAGCAATGCGTCGGGTAGGTCGAATTCAAACTCGACGAAGCCCCTCATTGTTTGCGCTCCGGTGCCGTTGCCGCGGCGAGGTGAGCCCGGACACTGTTGGCGATAAGGGTGGCAAGTTCGACGGGAACAGCGTTGCCAAGTTGACGCATAGTCTCTGACCACGAGCCATGAAACCGGAAGTCGTCGGGGAAGGTTTGCAAGCGCGCGCTTTCGCGGACGCTGAAATAGCGCAAGCTTCCATCTGGCCTTGCCAACATATTTTCCCCGCCAGGAACGCCATGCACGCCCGCCTTCAAGGTCTTGGCCGGTTCATCGAGTGGGCTGCCGGTATGACCGGGATAGGACCGAGCGCCAGGCTGAAAGCGATGATTGAGAAATTCCGCGGCTAGCGAGGGGGCAAGCTCCGGGTCCGGTAGGTCGCCAATCGCGTCGCGCACGGTGCGCCAGGGCAACGCCATTGGCTTCGATGCAAGGCATTCGACGCGTTCCTCGAACCGCGGCGATACGATCCGCTGTCGGCGGCTCACGCCGTGTCGTTCCCAATATCCCCCAGAACGACATTGCTGCCATGCCAGCGCGTCAAGGGAATGCGTCGCTGCCGGGAATGACCATTCGATTCCAAGATCGCTGCGGAAGCCAACAAAAATCACGCGCTCTCGGCGCTGTGGAATGCCGTAGTTGGCCGCGTTCAGGACACGATAAACTACGCGGTAGGAAAGACCACGGCAGCTGCTTCCAGCTATGTGATGGCATTCCAGCTTGGCAAGATGATCGGTCCAGGATTCGCCGCTGCCGCAGGTCAGTTCGGGATAGCTAAGTTGATGAACGATATAGGCAAGATAGGTGGCGAAGGTCTCTCGAGTGAGGCCTTTCACATTCTCGAAAATGAACGCCTTGGGTTTTGTCTCGCGCACGGCACGGACGGCCTCGGACCACATATCTCGAACATCATTATGACTGCGGTGCTTACCGCCGAGCGAAAATGGCTGACATGGAGGGCCGCCGGTGACCAGTTCGACGCGGCCCTCGTGACGCTGGAAATTGATGTTGCGAACGTCGCCCTCGACGAGGGGCCACTTGGCGACGGGTAGAATTCCACGGGCCTTATTCTCGCGGATGGTGTCGCAGCACCAACGATTCCATTCGATTACCTCGGCTGGAATGAACCCAGCCCTGCTCACGCCGATTCCGAGGCCTCCGGCTCCCGCGAAAAGCTCAATTGCCCGCATGTGTCCCCCGCCAAGAAACGAATTAGTTTGTTCTCTAATTGTTCTTTATTACCGATCTCGCATTCCCACACAATCAAAATTTGCCACCCTGCGGCCGACAGGACAGCCTGACTGAGCTGATCGCGGCGGTGATTCGCGGATAGTTTGGGTTCCCAAAAGTCCAGGCGCGTTTTGGGGAGACGGGCAAGACGGCAATTTGGGTCGGGGTGGCGATGCCAAAAGCACCCATGAACGAAGATCACCTTGCGCGACCGAGGAAAAACAAGGTCGGGGCAACCAGGAAGGTCCTTTCGGTGGAGTCGAAAGCGGTAACCAATCTTGTGGACAACCTTTCGAACCATAATCTCCGGGGCCGTATCCTTACTGCGGATTCGGCCCATACGTTCGCTTCTCTGATCCTGGGTGAGGGTATCCGCCAACTTCGCACCTTATAACCTTCACTGTTTTCGATTTCCGCAAAGTCTGCCGTTGGTACCAAGCGGACGAAATCAAAGCTGACCCGTCAGCAACCACCTCAATGCGCCAGCCGCTCCAGCAAATCGCGCACATGGACCTGATCGGATTTGTAATTACCGGTGAGCGTGTACATCACGAGATTGACGCCGCCGCGCAAGGCGAGTTCGTGCTGGCGATCGCCGCCCGGCACCAGCGAATAGAGGCTTTCGCCATCAGGGTCGCTCGCCCAGCCCGCCGCCAGATCGTTCGAGGTGATGATGACCGGCGAGACGCTGTCGCCAGCTCTCGCTGGACGCAGGCCGCCGTCGGCGGGAGCGGGCGGCAGCGCCTCGATCCAAGTCGCGCCGGCCGTGTAGCGGCCAACGAACCCATCGAGGAGGTAGAAGGTTTTGGTCACCACATGATCGGCGGGAACGGGTTCGAGTTCCGGCACATCGACGCCATCGAGCAGGGTGCGCAGCCATTTGGCCTCCGGCGTCGGCGGCCCGTCAGGACGCGCGGTCAGCGCGTCGCGCGTATCGAAAATAATCGTGCCGCCTTGTTTCATAAAAGCGGCGGCCTTGGCGACCGCCTCGCGCGGCGGCTGTGGTTTTGTCGCGACGATCGGCCAATAGAGAAGCGGATAGTAACTCAATTCGTCGCGGGCGGGATCAATCGCGGCCGGATCGCCGGGCGACAGCGACGTGCGCCGCGCCAGCACCTGCGAGAGGCTGGCAAGGCCTTGCCGGGTCGCCTCGTCGACGCGGGCATCGCCGCTGACCACATAGGCAAGCCTTGTCTTAAGCACGGAGGCCAGATCGGAGGAAGAATGGCTCGCCGCGGGTTCCGCCGCAAGCTTGCCCGGGATCGCCAACAGGACGCAGGCCGCGCCGAGCAAAACAACAGAGGCAAGAGCACCTGGCGTGGCTTTGCGCAACCCTCCGGAGAGCCAAAGCGAGGCCAAGCAATCGGCCGAGAACAACAGAAAGGCGGCGGCTATGAGCCACGGCTTGAGATCGACCGGGCCGCTGGCGTTCAACGGTTCCGTGATGAAGCCAAAGCCGGAGTAATCGGCCGGAATGAGTGTCTCCTGCGGTCCCAACGCATTGACCGCGACAAGCGCATCGGGCGGACCGTAAAACCCCGGCGGATGTTCCGGCGAGGCCTCGCCTTCAAATCCGGCGGGAAGAGCGGTGGCGTCCGGCGGCGGCGGCCCGAGAACCCCAAAGCCATCGAGTGTCCGGTTAGCGGGCAGGGCGCTCGCCTGCGAGGCCTGTGGCGGCGCGGCGGTCTCGCTCCCGGAAGCCTTCGCGTTTTCCCCAGACAAGGCGACGATTTTGCGCAGCATGTCGACAAACAATCCCGACAAGGGCAAGTTCGACCAGGTCGTGTCCGCGGTGACATGGAACAAAATGATCATCCCCTTGCCCTCCCGCGCGGCGGTCACCAGCGGGGTGCCGTCCGAAAGCCGCGCCCACGTCCTGCCCGAAAGTCCAGGATCTGGCTCGGCCAGAACCTGGCGCGTGACGGTGACTTCGGCCGGTACGTTCAAGCCGAAGAATGGGCTGTCACGGTCGAAGGGCGCAAGCTTTTTTGGCGTATCCCAGGACATCGCGCCGCCAAGGACCCGGCCGCCCCGGCGCAGGCGGACCGGAACGAGATCGTCGGACGCCCCCGCGAGATGGGATCCGGCAAAACGCACGAGAATGCCGCCGTCCTCGACAAAACGCGCAAGATTGTTGTGCGTCTCACCAGGCACCACGCCGACGTCGGCGAGAATCAGGGTCGCGACATGGTCATCAAGCAGCGATTGCACCGGATCGGTCGCGGAAGCACTTGCCTGGCGCAAATCGGCGAAGGGAGAAAGCGCTTTCGTCAAATAATAGGCAGGCGCGAGCAGGGGCTGCGCGACGTCGAGGGTTTCGCTGCTGACGAGGCCAGCGCGGCGGCGGCGCCAGCGCTCGTCGAGAAGAAAAACCGCACCCGCCGAACGGTCTCCCGTGATTTCGAGGCGAGTGATCTCGTTGCGCAGTTCGACCGGCATCTCGAATTTGGCGAGCGCCTCGCTTTTTCCGGCGAAGTTGAAGGGGGCTTCGCCAAGTTGCAGACCCTTGCGGTCAAGCGCATGGACAAGCCATTGTTCAGGACCCGCAAGGCCCGCGCGGAGCACTCGAACCTCGAGCTGGCCGGTTTGGTTTTGCGCCCCCGCCAGAGCGCGAAGACTGGTTTTGTCCGTCACCAGCGTTCGTTCATTGGAGAGGTTTGCCAGCTTGCCAGCAAATTCTGAGAGATGGCCGCGATCCAGCCCGTCGGCGATCCAGGCGATATTCGGCTTTTGATGCGTGGTGGCATATTTTTCGATCGCCGCCAGAACCGGCAGCCGGTCGGGAAGATAGGGCACGGGTTTGAGAGCCCGCAAACGGTCTTGCGCTTTGGCCGCATCGAGGGGCAGGATCTCGCGTGGCCCTTCCGATATCGCGACAACGGCGGCGAGCTGCGAATTTTGGCCGGCAGCCTCGATCCGCCGGGACGCCGCGGAAATTCTTTGCTCCCAGCTCGGTGCCGCCGGCCAGCCATTGTCCAAAACGATCAGCAGCGGTCCGGCTTGCGTCTCCACCGCCAAAGGATTCAACACGGGTCCGGCCATCGCGAATATGAGACAAGCCGCGATGATGAGACGCAACAGCAGCAGCCACCAAGGTATGTGGCGGGCGGTCTCGCTGGCCGGACGCAAACCGAGAATAAGCCGCAGGGGCGGGAAGGGCACCAGCACCGGGCGCGGCGGCGTGATGCGCAGCAAAAAATACAAAAGCGGTAAGCCGGCAAGCGCGGCGAGGACGAAGGGATAGGTGAAAGCGAGGGGTATGGGAGACATCAGCGAACCACCCCGCGCTGCTCATGCGGAGTAAACCCTTGATTGGCATCAAGATGAAACCGCAAGGCGAGCAACGCCTCTGTGGCGGGCCGGTCTGTCCGGTGCACCACGAAGCTCCAGCCGCGGGCGCGCGCCGCCGCGGCGATCGCCTCACGATGCGCGGCGAGGCGGCGGATGTAGTCTTGCCGGAATGTCTCCGCCTGGCCGACACGCAAACGCGCCGGCGTATCGACATCGACGAATTCCGTGTTGCCAGTAAATGGAAAACTCTCCTCGACAGGATCAGCGATCATAATAAGATGGCCCCGCGCACCGCGTGCCGCGATGGCCTCGAGCGTGGTTGCGATCAGTGCCGGTTCGGCAAGAAAGTCGCCGATCAAAATGGCCTGGGCACCCAGCGGCAGACACATGCGCGCGGGCAATTCTTCCGGAACGTAGGCTGCAGCGCTTTCTTGCGCCAGCAACACTTCGGCCAAGCGCTCGACGATGTGACGGACCGCGAAGGCGGGGGTGAGGCCGAGCAGACCGGCGCGCTCGCCGCCCCGCACGAGCACATCGGCGGCTGCGAGGCCAAGCACGAGGGCCCGGTCGATTTTCGGCTGCAGCGCCAGTTGCGAGGCAAACCACATAGAAGCCGAGCGGTCGATCCAAATGAAAACGGTGTGCGCGGCTTCCCACTCGCGCTCACGCACATAAAAGCGTTCGTCATCCTTGGCCGAGCGGCGCCAATCGATGCGGTTTGCCGCTTCGCCCGCGGCGAAGGGACGAAACTGCCAGAAAGTTTCGCCGGTGCCTGCGCGCCTGCGCCCATGCACCCCATGCATAACGCTCGCCGCAATTTCTTTCGCACTTGCACAAAGGCCAGGAAACCGCTGCGCCAATTCGAGCGCATGGTTTTGGTGAGAACGCCCGGCGCGGCTTTCATTTCTTTTCAGGAGCCGGACGCTGATCATCGGTTAGCCGGACCGCCCGGCCAGCTGGCCGATCACGTCGCTGACACTGAGACCCTCGGCCCGGGCTGCGAAAGTGAGGGCCATGCGGTGCTTGAGGATTGGGACCGCGAGAGCCTTCACATCGTCGAGAGAGGGCGAGAGCCGGCCGCCGAGCAGCGCGCGGGCTCTGGTCGCCAGCATCAAGGCTTGTGCCGCGCGGGGGCCTGGCCCCCAGGAGATCTGCCGGGTGATCGCAAGGTCTCCTTCACCAGGACGTGCTTGGCGGACAAGATCGAGAATGGCCTCGATCACACTGTCACCGACCGGCAGCCGGCGCACCAGCCGTTGCGCCGCCATGAGATCCTCGGCCGTCATCGCCGGTTTTGCCTCGTTGCCTGTGTCGCCGGTCGTCTCGATCAGAATCCGGCGCTCGGCCGCGCGATCGGGATAGTCGACATCGATTTGCATCAGAAAGCGATCGAGTTGGGCCTCGGGCAAGGGATAGGTGCCTTCTTGCTCCAACGGATTTTGTGTCGCGAGCACATGGAACGGGCGGGGCAGATCATGCCGCTCACCGGCGACGGAGACATGATATTCCTGCATCGCCTGAAGCAGCGCGGACTGGGTTCGAGGACTGGCCCGGTTGATTTCGTCGGCCATGAGCAATTGCGCGAAAACGGGTCCCCGCACAAAGCGGAAGCTCCGGCGCCCACCGGCAGCTTCTTCAAGGATTTCGGAGCCAAGAATATCGGCGGGCATCAGGTCGGGCGTGAATTGGACACGCCGCGCATCCAAGCCGAGCACAATGCCGAGCGTTTCGACAAGTTTCGTTTTGGCGAGACCTGGTACCCCGACAAGCAAGCCATGGCCGCCCGAAAGAAGCGTGATCAGAGCCTGTTCAATCACCTCCGTTTGGCCAAAGATGACGGTCTCGAGGGCACGGCGCGCGGCGGCGATGCGCTCAAGCGTCGTCTCGGCTGTACGTTCCATGGCGGCTTCAAGCGAAGCCGTGATTACATCCGGCATAGAATCTCGCCCTTTGGCGTATGAGCATGACGAAAACAGAAAGCTCTCACCTCATCTATAACCGCCCGGCCAATCCAGCAAGCTTGCAATGCGATGAGAATCGGCCCCCAGGTTGAACAATCCAAAGAATGGACAAACCGGTCTAAACTTGGGCGCTCTAGTTGCGCAGCCCATCCCTAGTGATTGATTCCATGCCGAATGTGCTCGACTCCGCCGTCAATCTTCGCGCCGCGTTGCTGCGGCGGGAGTTTTCCTCGCGCGATCTCCTTGAGGCGGTTTTGGCCGTGATCGCCCGTCTCAATCCGGCGTTGAACGCAATCGTGCAGATGGATGCGGCATCGGCTTGGCGCGCAGCCGCGGAGTCCGATGCCCGTATCGCGCGCGGCGAGGCACGCCCCCTCGAAGGCTTGCCGGTGACAATCAAGGACTGTTTTGAGACGGCGGGGATGGTGACGGCGGTGGGCACTCCGGCGCTGAAAAATTACCTTCCAAAGGAGGACGCCAGCGCGGTCGCCCGTCTGCGCGGCGCTGGAGCGATTATTCTTGGCAAAACCAATGTTCCCCTGCTGACCGGTGACTTCCAGACCGCCAACAGTGTTTATGGGACGACCAATAATCCTTGGAACCTGGATTTTTCTCCCGGCGGCTCCTCCGGCGGCGCGGTGGCCGCCATCGCGACGGGCATGAGCACCCTCGAACTTGGCTCGGATCTCGCGGGTTCGATCCGCTGGCCTGCGCATTGCTGCGGCGTGTTTGGACTGAAAACAACGTGGAATGTTGTCGCGACATACGGCCATATCCCGCCGACGCTGGAGATGCGTCTCGAACGCAATCCCGAACTTCTCGTCGCGGGGCCGCTCGCTCGCTCCGCCGCAGATCTGAGTTTGGCGCTCGATGTCTTGGCGGGACCACGGCTCCCCACGATCCCAGTTCAAAGTTTGCTTCCGGCGCGGAAAACATCGCCGCAGGATCTGCGTGTCGCGCTCTGGCTCGACGAGCCGTTGGCTCCCGTGGACGAAACAGTGGCAAACGCCGTTCGCAAAGCCGCGCTCCTGCTGGAGAAAAATGGCGCGATCGTCGATGATGCCGCGCGCCCGGCATTTTCCTTTGAGGAAGCCTGGGAGGTTTCGGCCGTCCTCGTTCATGCACTGATTGGGATTGGGCTGCCGGAAAAAACCCGCGAGCGGCTGGCGAACCGGGAACACGATTTTTTGAAGGGTGATCTCTCCCATCGCGCTTTGCAAGCGCGTGGCATACGCTTGTCCACGCAAGATTTTATCGACATCCAGGCGCGGCGGCAGCGGCTGCACGAAGCATGGGGGCGATTTTTCGAAAATTACGACGTGGTCCTATGCCCGCCGGCTCCGACGGGTGCGATCCGGCATGATCCTAGGCCCGATCCGCATGCCCGGGTCATCGAGGTCAATGGCATATTAAGGCCATATTTTGATTTGATGCCATGGGCGTGCCTTGCCACAGGCGCAGGGTTGCCGGCTGCTGTTGCTCCGGTGATGCTTGGCAAGGACGGTCAGCCGCGTGGTGTTCAAATCATTGCGGCGAACCGGGAGGATCGGACGGCGATCGCCTGCGCCGCGATGCTTGAATCCGCGGGCTGCGGATTTGTGGCGCCACCGCTGGCGCGGGCATGAAACGCGGCGGCGGAACTAACGCTGGGCAATGACTCCGGCGCGACGAATGTTTCGCGCAATCTCCGTGAGATAGCGTGAGCGAGGCGGATGGAAGCTGCTCTTAACTTAACATGCTATTTCTCATGGCGGCGATTGGCCGGTTTATTTCACAAAAGAGCGCAAGCGGGGTTACAGGGCATTAACTTCCTACCCACATGATGATGCTGACGGAAGGCTTGGTAAAAGCCGGCACAGTTCACTTGGTCCACAAATCACTTGATCCTTGGACCTTGTCTCTCGTCTCTTGCAATTTGGAATGATGAAAATGAGTAACGACCAAAAAATTGCCGATAAATCCGCCACTCCGAATGGCGCCCGTGATCTTATCTCGCGTCTCTATCGGGAAATTGGGATTTCCGCCGTCGCGGCGGCGTTAGTGCCGGCCTCACTCAAGCCGCAAAAGGCAGCGCCAAGCCGAAAGGACCTCCCCGCCATCCTCCGTGATGACGAAGCGGCGTGATGCCACGTATTGCCAGCGGGGAACCCTCCGGCTTCCAGTTTGAAGGTTCCCCCGCTTTGCTGTAAGATGTTCTTATGAACAGAATGAGCCGACGGCTTTTTTTGCAGGGCGCCGGTGGGTTGGCTTTGGCGACGGCGGGGCTTGGCTCTTATGCCGTCCTGTTTGAACCGGTTCTTCGCCTCAACGTTACATCCTACCGTATTACACCGCCGCGCTGGCCTGCCGGATTGACCGTCAAGGCTGCCATTTTGGCGGATGTTCATGCCTGCGAGCCTTGGATGCCCGCTAGCCGCGTGCGGGGGATCGCCAATTTAACCAATGATTTAGCCCCCGATATTATTTTCCTGCTCGGCGATTTTTCCGGCGGTCACCGTTTTGTGACCGGGCCTGTGATGCCGGAAGAATGGGGCGAGGCGCTTTCAATTCTTAAGGCGCCGCTCGGGGTTTACGCAGTTCTCGGCAACCATGATTGGTGGCATGGCCCGCTTCCTTCGATGCCGGCCGACGGCGCCGAGGGGGTGCGCCAAGCCCTGCGTTTTGCCGGGATCGAGGTCCTCGAAAATAAGTCATTGCGGGTTTCAAAGGAGGGCCAGCCCTTTTGGATCGCCGGTCTCGGCGATCAGCTAGGGGAGTTCGTCGGCCCGAGGCAGACCAAGAGCCTTGCCGATCTGCCCGGAACCTTGGCGCAAGTGGAGGGCTCAGCGCCCATCATTCTTCTCGCCCATGAGCCAAATATTTTCAGGAGCATTCCCGACCGCGTTTCCTTGACTCTTTGCGGCCATACCCATGGCGGACAGGTGAACTTGCCCCTTACCGAGGATTTCGTGCGTAGACACTTCCACGTCGATCATATCTACGGGCACATCGTGGAAAAGAAACGTCATATGATTATTTCGGCTGGGCTCGGCACCTCGAACATTCCGGTGCGATTTAACCGGCCCCCAGAAATCGTTCACTTGACGATTGGTGGCGCCACGGTGCCATCGCAATCCTAAATCTTGCGGTAAAGAAAACGGAGGAGGGAGGGCGGCGATCCCGGCCGGCCCGGAAAATGAAAGCGCCCGCCGGGGAGGATCGGCGGGCGCTTCTGGCCAGGTGAGGGGGCTTAAGTACGGCCAGAGCCCCACCGGCGCATTCGAGCTTTAGACGACTATAGTAAACCGTGACTGAGCTTTAACAGTTACCGAAGCAAAACAACTTTGACTGAGCCTTAGAGACTTTGTAACGTCGCCGTATTGGACAAAACTCAATCATATTGACCAAGTTTCAACCCCAATCTGGGTTTTCCTATGACCAACTTTGAATGCCAGCCGATCACACAACCGACGTTCAAAGGTATAACGCACGTGCCACACTTAACCCGACATGAACGCAGGAAAATTATCATCAGAGACTTTGCAAAGCCGAAACCGGGGCAGGTGTAACAGAAATTGCCTCGCTCTCGTTTTGTTGCATTGCAAAATAGGCAATTAAAAAAAACATGCAACCCTCGAATTTAGAAGGCTGCTATGCGGATTTCGCAGACCTTCCGGGCCCTCTCTTAGATTGACGAGCCAAGCTTGTCTGGAACTTGCCACTGCCAGGCTTTGTTCATTCCGCCGCCTGTTTTCTCAACGGGCGGCGGTCGAGGGCTTCCTTCAAATAATGGCCCGTAAAGCTCCCATTGGTCTTTACAATGTCCTCAGGGGGGCCTGCGGCGACGATCTCGCCGCCGCCATCGCCGCCCTCGGGACCGAGATCGACGATCCAATCAGCGGTTTTGATGACATCCAAATTGTGCTCGATCACAATGACGGTATTCCCCTGATCAACCAGCTCGTGCAGCACTTCAAGGAGTTTGGCGACATCGTGAAAATGGAGGCCAGTGGTCGGCTCGTCGAGAATATAGAGGGTACGGCCGGTCGAGCGTTTCGACAGCTCCTTGGCGAGCTTCACCCGCTGCGCCTCGCCGCCTGACAGCGTGTTGGCTTGTTGGCCAACCTTGACATAACCGAGGCCAACGCGGGCGAGCGTTTCCATCTTTTCGCGGATGGATGGCACCGCTTTGAACAAAATGGCGGCCTCCTCGACGGTCATATCGAGCACATCGGCGATCGATTTGCCGCGATATTTCACTTCCAAGGTTTCACGGCCGTAGCGCTTCCCCTTGCAGACATCGCAGGTGACATAGACGTCAGGCAGGAAGTGCATCTCGATCTTGATCACGCCATCGCCCTGGCAAGCCTCGCAGCGCCCGCCCTTGACGTTGAAGGAGAACCGCCCCGGCTGATAGCCGCGCGCCTTCGCTTCGGGGAGGCCCGCGAACCATTCACGGATCGGTGTGAAGGCGCCCGTGTAGGTCGCCGGATTCGAGCGCGGCGTGCGGCCGATCGGCGATTGGTCGATGTCGATCACCTTGTCGAGATGTTCGAGACCATCGATCCGGGTGTGCGGCGCCGGGTGTTCAAGCGCGCCATTCAGGCGCCGTGCCGCCGCTTTATACAGCGTATCGATAATCAGCGTCGATTTGCCGCCGCCAGAGACGCCGGTCACGCAGGTGAACAGCCCGATGGGAATCGCGGCCGAAATATTTTTGAGATTGTTGCCCTGCGCGTTGACGACTTCAAGATTGCGGCCGGGATCAGGCCGCCGCCGGCGGCCCAAACTGGCGACTTCCAGAGCGCCGGTCAGATATTGACCGGTGAGCGAATTTTTATCCGCCATGATTTCGGCCGCGGTCCCGCGCGCGACAATCTCGCCGCCGTGAATGCCGGCACCCGGGCCGACATCGACGACATAATCGGCGGCCAGAATCGCATCCTCGTCATGTTCGACGACAATGACTGTGTTGCCGAGATCGCGCAGCCGCCGCAAGGTGTCGAGCAGCCGCGCATTGTCGCGCTGATGCAGACCGATCGACGGCTCGTCCAGCACATAGAGGACGCCGGTCAGGCCCGAGCCGATTTGCGAGGCAAGCCGGATACGCTGGCTCTCGCCACCAGACAGAGTACCCGACGATCGGGCAAGCGTCAGATAGCCAAGGCCGACATCGACGAGAAACGACAGTCTTTCGGAAATTTCCTTCAAGATACGTTTGGCGATTTCGGCGCGTTTGGAATCGAGCTTACCGGGGAGAAGTGTGAACCAATCTTGCGCGGCGCGCACGGAGAGTGCCGTCAATTGACTGATATGACAGCCATCGATCTTCACCGCGAGCGCCTCGGGCCGCAATCTTGTGCCATCGCAGACCGCGCAGGGTGTCGCCGTCATATAGCGGGCGATATCCTCGCGCGCCCATTCGCTTTCCGTCTCGCGAAACCGCCGCTCGAGATTGGAAATGATCCCTTCGAACGGCTTGACGACATCGTAAGAGCGCAAACCATCATCGTAGGAAAAACGAACGGCCTCATTCCCCGAACCATAAAGAATCATGTCGCGGATTTTTGGCGCCAGCGTCTCGAAACGCGTGTCGAGCCGGAACTTGAAATGCTTAGCAAGCGCTTCGAGGGTTTGCACATAATAGGGCGAACTTGAGCGGGCCCAAGGCGCAATCGCGCCTTTGCGCAACGTGAGCTTGGGATTGGGGACGATCAGTTCTGGGTCGACCGTCTGTTCGACGCCGAGGCCGCCGCAATGCGGGCAGGCGCCAAATGGATTGTTGAAGGAAAAGAGGCGCGGTTCGATTTCCGAGATTGTAAAACCGGACACCGGGCAGGCGAATTTCGACGAGAAGACAATCCGCTTCGGCGCGCCGTTCGCCTCCGTCTCATCGGCGTATTCAATGATGGCGATGCCATCGGCGAGTTCGAGCGCGGTCTCGAAACTTTCCGACAATCTGGCTTCGATGTCGCCACGCACGGCGATCCGGTCAACGACGACTTCGATGTCGTGCTTCAGTTTTTTGTCGAGGACCGGCGCATCGGCGATTTCATAAAATTGTCCGTCGATCTTCAAGCGCTGAAAGCCGCGCTTCATGAATTCGGCGATTTCCTTGCGATATTCTCCCTTACGGCCGCGAATCACCGGCGCGATCAAATAGAGCCGGGTGCGCTCGGGGAGGGCGGTCACCCGGTCGACCATCTGGCTCACCGTTTGGCTCTCGATCGGCAAACCCGTCGCGGGCGAATAGGGAATCCCGACGCGGGCGAACAGCAAGCGCATGTAGTCATAGATCTCGGTGACGGTGCCGACCGTCGAACGCGGATTCTTCGACGTCGTCTTCTGCTCGATCGAGATCGCCGGGGAGAGGCCATCGATTTGATCGACATCGGGCTTTTGCATCATCTCGAGAAATTGACGCGCATAGGCCGAAAGCGATTCAACATAGCGGCGCTGGCCTTCGGCATAGATGGTGTCGAAAGCAAGAGAGGATTTGCCGGAGCCCGAAAGGCCCGTGAACACCACGAGCTTGTCGCGCGGGATCGTCAGATCGATGTTTTTCAGATTATGTTCGCGGGCGCCGCGAATCACGATCGCCCGGCCGTCGAAGAGTTTTTCCGGCTGTGTTGCAGGTGCCGGAAAAGTTTTCGCCCTGCGGGAAGAAGCCGCGGGCGCTGAAGAAAGACTCGGAGCGGCGGCCGGCAAAGCGGTCCCCCGGCCACGGCCGATGTGCGGTTTTGCTGTCTTCATCGATCCAGTCTGGATGTGGCATACGGAAAGCAATCCCACAAATTCGAACGGCGCGTTCAAATTCAAAAAGTTGACGCCCATCTTGCCCGAAATTATTCTTTTGACCGTTTCGGGACATGCATTAGGCGCTGGGATGCCATGGATTCTTTCAATGTAGCGGTCTTGCGGGATTTTGCCATGCCGTTTTCGAGAAAACCGGCGCGACAAAAGCGTAACGGTTTATTTGGCAACGCATTTGACCGGGACCTTTGACGGGGATGGCATCCTTAGCGAAGGCCAAGCCAGGATCAGAGCGGACCGCTTGCCGCCTGCGCGGGCCACCTCCTCAACGTGCCCAATATTTTAACTTGAACCGAGTGCTATTCTTCTTGAAAACAACTTTGCGAGATCCCAACTACACATCAGGGGTCTCCATAGATCCGCCAGATCAACCCTGTAAAAAGCGTCCGCGCTGCCGGACGGGAAGCAAAATTTAAGGCCGAAGATCGAAATAAGAGGTGCCGATGCCCGACCTTCCTCGATTGATTGCCTTCGACGCCGAAGATCTGGCGGTCATCTCTACCAATTTGCAGGATGCTTTGATCCGGGTCAGCGACATGGCTTATTTGCCCGCCTCCAAGCAATTCGCGATGGTCGCTTCGCGGTTTGATTGGGTTGGCGCCACCTTAAAAAAGGCAGGCTCTCCATGCTGCGAGCGTGCCCGCACCGGCTTGCATTTCGGGCGCGTTCTGAAAGTCTCATGTCTCGGATTTCAACAAAAAAACCAAGATCTCATCGTCAATCTGCTGGACATTGGATTTAAGCAAACGGAACCGCCGGCCGGATACGTCGAGTTTGTTTTCTCCGGCGGCCGGGCACTACGGCTTTATGTCGAATGCCTCGAAGCCGAGATTCGCGACCTTGGCATGCGATGGAAGGCAAGGTCGGCGCCCAACCATTATATTGACGGCGCGTCATAGCTCCCCGCAGATGTGTCAGGGCGGAGCAGGCCAGGGGGGACCCGCTCTCCTGCCCGGCGGCAAGAAGAGCCAATAATCCCATCGATCAGGCGCGAGAAACCTCCGGTAACAGCGCGGCGGCCCACGGATAGGATGCCGCAGTCGGCCTACCTCGCTAGGGCGAGACCTTTTGCCTTATATAAAAATATCAATCGTTAGCTTATACGAAACAATAGGTTTGGCATGGCTTTGAGGATGCAGAGCGCGAGCCGCCATCGAGGACTTAAGGGCGAAGCCGCTGTAGCGGAACTCCCTTACATGACATGGCATAACCAACTGTATAAAATGGGAGCTTAGCCCGTGTCTGCAATTGAATTTCCTGCAAGACTAAGAATATTTACATGGGATAAGCTGAATATTTATATTATCGCTTTATCTTTGTTTCTATATTATCTACTTCAACTCGCCGTTTCTGCGTCTGCGCGGACTGGACCGCTGGCTGCCCTCAGCTTGGTCATCGCGAGCTTGGTCATCGCCATCCCATTTGCCACTATTCGTTACAGCCAGCTTTCACAACTGGTTCGCATTTTAATCCGCGGCCTTGCGATCATCGTGCTGATCCTGACCCTCACGGACAGCCCTTTGGAGGTTGCCTGGCCGGCCGCCGATGGGTTTCCGGACAGCCCGCTGTTTTTCCGCTGCGGCGCTTTGATTGCGATCACTTGTGCCACTTTAGGGTTGTGGCGGCCAAGCTTGTTGCTTCCAGGATTGATTTATTATGACCTGTCGCGCCGCGTTTTCGCCGATCTCACCGGCGTCGACCTCGTAGCAACGGATTATCTCAACCTGCTGCAAATCGCCGAATTCGCGCTCATTGGCAGCCTCCTGACGCTCTTCATGTTTGGCCGCGCCGATACCGTTGGCCCCGCCGCCAAAACAACTATGGCGAACCGCTTGCGTCCTTGGCTGAGGAGTCTTTCTCCTTCCGAAGGCGATAGATTGCGGAAAATTTCCATGGACTTGATTTGGAGCGTCGCGATTGGCGTTCATCTCAGCAAATATTTCTGGTCCGGCATCATTAAACTCAAGATGGACTGGTCCCCTTGGACATGGATTTTTCACAACGAAACCTATTTGGGTGTTTTGCTTGGGCTTGAACGGGGAAGCCCATTGCTCAGCTCTCAATTCGCCACGCAGCTATTTTATGGAACGCTTGCGTATTTTGTAATAGTCGCAAATATTATGGTTGTTACCGCACAGCTATCATCTCCATTTTCGATTTTACGCGCCCGTTATTTATTGATTCTCGCAATGTTTTTTGAGGTTTTCCATATCGTTGTCTTCTTCTCGATCGCCGCATTATTTTGGACCTGGATCGGGGTCAACACGATCGTGGTGATATGTTGCTCCCGGCTCCGGGAAGAAGATTTTACCCCCGCCATGAAGATGACGGCCTTCGTTTCGGTGTTTTTCGCTCTTTTTCTTTTCGACACGCCACGTCTTGGCTGGATGGATACCAGGGCTGTCGTAAGCCAATATTTCACTGTCGAGACGGCCGACGGCCGCAGCGCGCGGGTCCCCACCGAATATTTCATGTCACCGACGAGTTACACCGTAGGTCATGCCGCGATGTTCGTCCCGCCGGGGCACTTTCCCTGGACCATGAGCGGCACGCAGAGCAACCTGAAGAGCGCGCGCGAGGCCAATGCATGTGCGCAGCCAAAGGTCAGCCGCGAGCAAATTGTCGGTCCAGATCTCGCGGCCGTGAAATCGCTGGTTCGGAACACTCACGCCCTGATGACCGCTTATCCGTTCGTAAAAGATGCGGGGCTTTTTTACCTGTTCCCGCAGCATATGTTTTCGGACCCCTTTTACTACCAGGACTTCAACAATATTTCATTGAAAGACGTTGTCCGGTACAAATATGTCGTTGACTCGGTCTGTCTCAGCCTCAAGGATGGTCTTCTGATACGCGATGTTCAGAACAAATCGGAGTATCCCATCGATGTCCAGCAATGAGCCGGTACCCCGCTCCGAGGCATGGATCGTTTACGATGGAGAGTGCCCGTTTTGTTCAAATTACGTATCCTTATATCGGATGCGAGAACAGCTTGGCCAGGTTCATTTGGTGAACGCCCGCGATGATGTTCCGGTGGTGAGAGAGGTTCGCGCGCGGGGCTTCGATCTGGACAAGGGAATGGTGCTCAAGCTTGGGGATAAATTTTATCATGGAGACGCCTGCATGCACATGCTCGCTCTCTTAAGCAGCGACTCCAATGTGATCAACAAGATCAACAAATGGATATTTTCACACCAGGAGCGGGCCCGGTTTCTCTATCCGATCCTGGTTGCCGGCCGCAATTTAACGCTGCACCTTTTGGGACGAAGCAAAATAAAAAGGGCATAATTACCTGGCTGCGCTTATGTTAATTCCTCGGTTCGATTGACCGAGGCTTCTTACCTTGACATTCCACCACCGGCAAACCGATCCATCGGCGATAAGGGAGCGCGCGGCCGTGTCGTCATATTCAGCAAACGGTTCAAGATGAGTTACTTCACGAGACTCGTTAAAGAGACACTCGCCAACACGCGCATGGCCGGTTGGCTCGGCCGCATCCCTTTCGTCGAGGCCGCATATGGCCGCTATGCTTTGTTCCGCACGAACCACACGGGTTTATTTTACGGAGTATACGGGAGTTACGAAGAAGCTCTCGCCGCTATTCCTCCATCGCGCCTCGCGGGATGGGACAATGAGGCATCGGCCTCGATTTGGGTCGACAACATTCATCAGCTCAATCCCTATTTCATTCAACTCTCCAGTTATGCGGTGCTGTTCTGGCTGTTACGGATCATACGGGAAGGCACCTCGCTTATCGACTTTGGCGGCAGTATCGGTCTGACCTATTATCGCTATCTGCGTTTCGCGAGCTTGCCCGCCAACGCGCGATGGACCGTGGTCGAGCTGCCAAAAATCGTTGCAGAAGGGCGGCGCGTGGCGGCGCGGGAAGCGGCCATTAATCTTGAATTCGAAACCGCGATAGAGGCTGTTCCGGAGTGCGATATCCTGCTTTCCGCCGGCGCTCTCCAACTGATGGAACGGTCCGTTCCAGGTCTGCTCGAAATGCGCGCGGCAAAACCTCCGCATATTATCCTGAACAAGATTTCGCTCACCCCCGGCGAGGCGTATTGGACACTGCAAAATTACGGACCCGCCATCTCACCTTACCGGGTTTACAACGAGGCGGAATTCATTGGCTATTTCGAAAATGCTGGGTATGAACTTGTGGATCGCTGGGCGGTGCCTGAGCTTGACTGCTACGTCCCGTTCCATCCGGAGAGATGTGTTCCGGCATTCGCCGGGTTCTATTTTGCCAAGCAGGATTAAATCGCGCCCCGGGGCAAGCTTTATTGATTTCATAAATCGCAAAAGCGTTTTAGTCTGGCCAAATGTTCGAAAGCCTCTTTCAATCCTTCCAGGATCTGGCGGATCCCTCGCAAAGCGCCTCCAGAGTTGCGGCTTTGCGCGCAGAACTCGCGCGTCTCCGGCTTGATGGATTTTTGGTTCCTCGCGCCGATCAATATCAAAACGAGTATGTTGCGCCGTCGGAGGAGCGCCTTGCATGGCTCTCGGGTTTTACCGGTTCGGCGGGGCTCGCGATCGTACTCAAAACGCGCGCAGCCATTTTCGTTGACGGCCGCTACAGTCTGGCGGTCAAGGACCAAGTCGATCTTGCGATCTTTAAACCCGAGGCCTTAACCGAGACGGGCCCGGCGAATTGGCTTGAAAAGAATCTCAATTCAGGAGCGCGGCTGGGTTACGATCCATGGCTGCACACGCCGCGCCAGGTCGAACGCCTCGGCAAGGCGATGCAAGCCGCGCGGGTAGAGCTCGTTTCCGTGGAGCCGAACCCGATCGACACGATCTGGAAGGATCGCCCGCCCCCACCCCTCGGCAAGGTCTCTCTGCACACCCGCAAATTCGCCGGAGAAGACACCACGAAAAAGCTCGCGCGCGTGCTGGCCGCCTTGCCGCCAAGGGATGCGTTGCTCGTCAGCGATCCACATGCGGTGGCGTGGCTGTTCAATATCCGCGGCCATGATGTCGCGCATACGCCGCTGCCTCTGGCGTACGCCTTGATCTCGAAAGATACGAAGCCGCGGCTTTATATCCACCCGGACAAGGTCGACAAAGCTGTACATGATAAGCTCGCGGCGCTCGTAAGGGTTAGAAATCCTGAGCATCTCGTGGAGGACCTCGCGGCACTTGGCAAGGAGCACAAGAAAGTCCTCTTCGACTCCGCGACCGCGCCAGCCAAACTCACCCAAGTTTTTGCAGAAGCCAGCGGCGTTTGCGAAATGGCGAGCGACCCCATCGCCTTGATGAAAGCCCGCAAGAACGCCGCCGAGCTGGCGGGGGCAAGAATGGCGCAACTGCGGGATGGGGCCGCGATGGCCAATTTTCTGCATTGGTTCGCAACCCATGCACCAAACGGAAAGCTCACCGAAATTGAGGCCGCCCAAGCGCTTGAATCATTCCGGCGCGACACAAAGAAGCTGAAGGATGTATCGTTTCCATCGATCGCCGCCGCTGGCGCCAATGCCGCCATTCCGCACTACCACGTGACGGTCAAAAGCAACGCCACGATCCGCAAAGGGATATTTTTGATCGATTCGGGCGGTCAATATGAAGATGGAACAACCGATATCACGCGCACCCTCGCGGCCGGTAAGCCCACCGCCGAAATGCGGGACCGGTTCACACGCGTTCTTAAGGGTCATATCGCGATCGCGCGTGCTGTTTTCCCGAAAGGCACGAGCGGTTCTCAGCTCGATACCTTGGCACGAGTTCCTTTATGGAACGTTGGCCTCGATTTCGACCACGGCACGGGACACGGCGTTGGCTCCTATCTGTCGGTGCATGAAGGGCCGCAGCGGATTTCAAAGCTCGGTACTGCCGCGCTCGAACCGGGGATGATCCTCTCCAACGAGCCGGGCTTTTATCATGCTGGGCATTGGGGCATCAGAATCGAAAATCTGGTCGTTGTCGAGGAACGGGAGTTCGCGGGCGTCGAGCGCGAGATGCTCGGCTTCGAGACCATTACGCTGGCACCGATCGATCTTGCGCTCGTCGAGCCAAAGCTCCTGGACCGCGAGGAAATCGCTTGGCTCAACGCCTACCATGCACGGGTGCGCAAGGAAATCTCGCCGCTCGTCGAGCCGGGCGCCCGCCGATGGCTCGCGTCAGCGACCCGGAGAATTGGCGTGCGGTAAATTTTTCGCGCGCCTCTCGAACAGGATAGAATCGTGAGCATGCCAAGCTCTTTTTCAATGGTCATCACGACATGCGCCGACAAGGAAAGCGCTGGTCAGGTCGCGGAGAGGCTTGTTGAAGAACGCCTGGCCGCTTGCGTCCAGATGTTTCCCATCGCCAGCGTTTACCGTTGGGAAGGGGCGGTGCAAAAGGCAGAGGAATGGATGCTCTTTTGCAAGATCCGCTCAAGCGACTATGCGACGGTCGAGGTCGCTATTCGCGCGGAGCATAGCTATTCCAATCCGGAAATCATCGAGGTCGGAATAGAAAAAGGCGCGTCCGCCTATCTGGAGTGGATTGCGTCGGCCACGGGCCGCCAATAGGATTTTGAACGCCTCGACATCGCCAGACGGGCGTGGCAAAAGCTAGACAACATCCCACTGAGCCAGAGAGACATGCCGGATCTAGCAAACTTGCAAACGCAAATTCTCGAACACATCGCGAAGGCGCACGACGAGGCCGCGCTTGAAGCCGTGCGCGTCGCGGCGCTTGGAAAAAAAGGCTCCATTTCGGCGCTGCTTTCAGGGCTCGGCACCATGGCGCCAGACGCGCGCAAGGAGCGTGGCGCCGCCGTCAACGCATTGAAGGAGATTGTTGCGGATGCTCTTGCCGCGCGGCGCGCCATCTTAAAGGACGCGGCGCTTGCAGCCCGCCTGAAGGAAGAGACGGTCGATCTGACCTTGCCGGTGCGTTCGCATGGGATCGAGGCGGGACGCATCCACCCGGTCAGCCAGGTGATGGACGAGCTCGCGGTGATTTTCGCCGATATGGGCTTTGCCATCGCGGAAGGGCCGGATATCGAGAGCGACGATTACAATTTTACCAAACTGAACTTTCCGCCGGACCATCCGGCGCGCGACATGCACGACACCTTCTTTTTCAACCCCGGCCCGGATGGGACACGCAAAGTTTTGCGCACCCATACAAGCCCGGTCCAGGTGCGCACAATGCTGACGCAAAAGCCGCCGATCCGGGTGATCATCCCAGGCCGCACCTATCGCTGCGACTCCGACCAGACGCATACGCCAATGTTCCATCAGGTCGAGGGGTTGGTTATCGACCGCTCCGCCCATCTTGGTCACCTGAAATGGATCTTGGAAGAATTTTGCAAAGCGTTCTTCGAGGTGCAAGACGTCAAGATGCGCTTCCGGCCGAGTTATTTTCCGTTCACCGAACCGTCGATGGAAGTCGATATTCAATGCGCCCGGAAGGGTGGCGAGGTTCGCTTCGGCGAGGGGGAGGACTGGCTCGAAATTCTGGGTTGCGGCATGGTGCATCCAAACGTCTTACGAAATTGCGGGCTCGACCCCGACGTGTATCAGGGGTTCGCCTGGGGCCTTGGGATCGATCGCATCGCCATGCTGAAATATGGCATGCCCGATTTACGCGCGTTTTTCGAAGCCGACGTCCGCTGGCTCAATCACTACGGTTTCAGGCCGCTCGATATGCCGAGCTTAATCGGCGGCCTGAGCGGGTGATGCAAAAACAATCAGTTTTGTCCGGTTTTACTCCACAATCGTACCAAAACGTTTCACGTGAAACGTTTTGGTACGATTGACGCTCTGCGCAAAAATATTGCGGCGAGGCGGCGCACGGTATGAAATCAGGATTTTGCGTAACCATCGCGCGCAGAATCCTCATCGGCCGTTCGGGGAAATACCGTTGCGTTGATTACAGAATGTTTAGTTGCTTTCCAGTGTTGTTGGCCGAAACTCCTGGGCCTCTCTTACTATTTCGAGGCCCTCATGAAAAAGCATATTCTGATAGCAGCTACAGCTGCACTTCTGGTTTTGCCTAGCCTGCCGGCCACCGTCTTTGCCGCATCTTCTGAAACCTTTGGAAATGCCGAAGGGCACCATCCAAAATTTTCTCAAGAAGATTTCGCCGCTTTTACCGATGCACGCATAGCAGCGCTAAAAGCCGGCCTCAAATTGATGCCGGCGCAGGAAAAAAATTGGCCTGTGCTCGAAGCGACGTTGCGCGACCAAGCAAATGCGCGCGCCGCGCGTATGGCGGAATGGCATCAAAAGACAGGAGAGCTTTCGGAGCATCGGAGCGTCATAGAAGGGCTTGAGCAAGGTGCCAAACGCCTGGCGACGCGCTCTGCCGAAATGGAAAAACTTGCCGATGCGGCAAAGCCACTTTACGACAGCCTTGATGATGCACAGAGAGGCCGCTTCCGGATCCTTCTTCGCATGGCCGCCGGAAAACATTGGCATCACGGATCCGAAGGCTTCCGTCACGGCTAGCATTTCGATGGGTTGTCACCATGGCCAAGTCAGACCCCTGTTACCGGCAGGCGTTTGATGTCTCAGATCCTGAATTGGTTGAAGAACGAACAGAGGCGCGCCGTTGTTGCAATGATCGGCGGCGGCCTCGTGGCGGCCATAGGCGGCGGCTGGATGGCCGCAACTTTTGTCATTGGCCACCATAAGCACAAGCTGTCGCCTTTCTCCTCCCCGGTCGTGGAGATCACGCGCCTCCGTCAAGATGCGCTTCCGGTCAAGTTATTTTCCATTCACCGAACTGTCGATGGATGTCGATATTCTTTGCTCGCGCAAGGGCGGCGAGGTTCCCTTTGGCGAGGGGGACAACAGGCTCGAAATTGTGGGTTGCTGCGGGCGCTTTTGGACGGCCGGCGTCCGCTGGCTGCCGGCGGGCTGAGCGGGTGATGCAAAAGCCATAAGTTTCGCCCGATTGACGATCTTGGCAAAAATATTTCGGCACCGCAGCACGCGGTATGAATTCATGAGTTAAAACATTCGCCGGATAACAGATGAATTTGTGGAACCAAAAGTGCGATTCAACAATTAGTCCGACAAATCCTTTATCACATTGATGCCTCCATCATGATGACCCAAGGGGAAATTGAGGGGTCTTGAGGCTCCATTGTCGCTTATTGATCTAGTTTCCTGATTTGTTCGTCACCCCGGATGCAGGGGCTCTTAGCTATCACGGGTTCGACGACGTGCTTGCTGAGAATGGACACCCAAGCAACAGGTTGATTGACAGAGATTATCGATAATACATCCTCTGATTATCGATAATGCGCCATCTAAAATATCCAACAATTTTAGGGGGGTTGCTAAATGGTTATCCGCTTTACAACTTTCGTGCTTTTTGCACTCGTTCTTCTTCCCATTAAAAACGCTTCAGCTCAGGCTGCGGACACGCCGTGGCAAATCGGCGTCGTGAACGAAGATCTCACCAAGATCGATACCACCGTCGCGGTGAGCAATTCGGGCGCGAGCTCAACGATAGCTAGTCCACAGAATGGCGCTATATGCGTGAATGTCTACGCGACCTCGGCGCCGCTAAGCAGCATCGTGGCCTGCTGCACCTGCCGGGTGCAGGCCAACGCCCTTCGCGCGTTTTCGGTTGGGAAGGAGGTTCTCGTTTCGGTTCTACCGAAGGCGCGGACAAGCGTGATCAAGCTGTTGGCCTCTACCGGGACTGCTGGCGCCTGCAATGCCTCGACGGCCGGGACTGGCGCGAATGTCCTCGTCACCGGGATGCTGTCTTGGCTCGTGCCCGCCACGTCGAGTTCAGTGGCGGCGGTCGGCAAGACCTCGCTTAATCCTGCCACGTTGAGCGCCGCGGAATTGGTCAGTGTGACGTCGCAGTGCGCCGTCCTTCCCAACCGCGCTTGCAACAGCACCTGCAGCGGCCCTTGAAGATCGTCAAACCGCTCGACTTGCGCTGATTATCGTCAATTTCGGGGTGGCAAAATGAACATTATCACACGTTTCACAATTTTCACGCTTTTGGCACTTGTTCTTCTTCCCATTAAGGACGCTTCGGCTCAGGCCACCGACACACCATATCAGGTCGGCGTGGTCACCGACGACCTGGCCAAGATCGATACCTCGGTCGTTCTCACCAACTCGGGCGCCAGTTCAACCGTCGCTTTCCCGGCGCAGAATGGCGCGATCTGCGTCAATGCCTACGCGATGCCAGCACCTGGCACCGCCGTTACCGCCTGCTGCACTTGCCGAGTGCAACCAAATGGCCTTCGTCAGTTCTCGGTTGGGAAGGAACTTCTCATTTCTCAATCATCGGTGCCCCACACGGCCGTCGTCAAGCTGATGGCGAGCACCGGTACTGGCGGGATTTGCAACGCAGGAACCGTTGGCACGGGCGCGAATGTCCTCGTGACCGGGATGTTGGCGTGGCGGACGACACCGCCCTTGAGCTCAGTTCTCGCTTTCGACAAGACGTCGTTTGTTCCTTCTACCTTGAGCGCGGCAGAATTGACGGCTCTGGACAGCCAGTGTTCTACCATCGGGAGCCGTGTCTGTAACAGCACCTGCCCGTGAGCCTGGTTCCCGCGGCTGCAACCCGCTCGCAGCCGCAGTCTCGTTTGACCCCGCCTCTCAGATGGGCGAAAGCGATCTCAAGTGAAAAAAGCCGGAGCATTTCAGTTTGGCTTGGTGAAGACTATCAGCAATGCGGAATTATATCTCTTGAGCGTGCGGGTTGAAATCACCCGGGAATAAGCTTGAGTCTCTTGTCCAGCACCGCCACGACGCGGGCGAGATCCGGTCCATGCTTCAAAATGAGGCCGGTCGCCGTGATGACCGAATAAAGTCCCTGCTTGCGCGCGAGTTTTGGATTTTTCTCGATTCGGTAAAGCGCATATTCGGCCGCCTGGCGATAAACCGAAAAAACTGCGCGATCGATGCAAAAATCGATCGCGTAGTCGCGCCATTCGCCGCTGGCGACCTTGCGGCCATAGAGATCGAGAATTATCCGCAGCTCGTTGCGGTCGAAGGACACAACCGCCACGGAGGCCGTGGCGCTGCCTGCCGTCAAGGACGCACGCGCACACTTGCTGGTCCAGGCCGCGTGCGTGGCGCGATGATCTTCGGTCGGATCCGTGTCGCTCATGTATGATTTTTTTTATCCCGAACGCCATCGTCGCTTGAAGCTCACAGGAGAGCAAGCATTCTTTTGACAGATTTGCGACAGGCGCGGAGGCAGATTGGTCGGATTTTTGCGATTGCGACGTCTGAAAAGTGAAGAACTCGCTTTGAGGCCCTTGCATCCGGCGGACGCAACGGCAATATCCGTGCCGCGAACGGCTGGTGGCGCTCAGGATAAACAGCAACACCGCGAAATTCGCGACGCAGTTGGGACAACGGAAGGAGGCGCGGGTATGTCGGGGGTAGGGGATCACAGTCAAGCTTCTCAGCCGCAAGCATTTCAGGCGGATGTCGCCAAATTGCTGCATCTCATGGTGCATTCGGTCTATTCCGACCGCGACGTTTTTCTGCGCGAACTTCTGTCCAACGCCGCCGACGCTTGCGAGAAGTTGCGCTATGAGGCGCTGAAAGATCCGGCCCTCGCACCGGACCCCTTCGTCATTCGGATTTCCATCGACAAGGATGCCCAAAGCCTCGCGATCGAGGACAATGGCATCGGGATGTCGCACGACGATCTCAACACGCATCTCGGCACGATCGCACGGTCCGGCACAAAGGCTTTTCTCGACCAGATCGGGTCGGGGGCCGGAAACGGGGCGGAGGCGCGGGAAAAGCTTGACCTCATCGGTCAATTCGGGATCGGCTTCTACTCGGCCTTCATGGTGGCCGATCGCGTCGATGTGTTCTCCCGCCGCGCGGGGTCGGACGAAGCCTTCCATTGGAGTTCGGATGGGAAGGGCACGTTCTCGATCGTGCCCGCCGCCCAAGACGAGGCTCCAGTCCGCGGGACACGGGTCGTTCTGCATCTCAACGAGGCCTCCAAGGACTATTTGGAAGCCGGACGAATCGAGCGGGTCGTCCGCGAACATTCGAGCGCCCTCACGGTGCCCATCGAGCTTGTCGAGAAACCGGGCGACGAGCCGCGCCGGATTTCTGAGGGGGCAGCGCTCTGGACCAAACCGAAAGCTTCCATATCTGAACAGGATTATAATGAATTTTATCAAACACTTGGGATGATGTTTGATGAGCCAGCATTAACTTTGCACTGGCATGTGGAAGGACGCCAGGAATATACCGTTTTAGCCTTTGTGCCGGGTTCGCCGCCGTTCGACCTCTCCGATCCCTCACGCGCCGGACGCGCCAAGCTTTACGTCCGCCACGTGCTGATCACCGACTCCGCGGAAGTTCTTCCCCGATGGCTGCGGTTTATCCGACTTGTCGTCGATTCGGCCGATCTTCCTTTGAATGTGTCCCGGGAAATGATCCAGGAAAGCCCGGTGTTCGCAGCCATCAAAAAGGCCGTGACGAACCGTGTCCTTCAGGAACTGGTGAAGCTTTCTGAAAATGATAAAGAGAAATTTGCAAAAGTTTGGGAACACTTCGGGGCGGTTCTTAAAGAAGGTCTTTATGAGGATCCCGAGCGCCGAGACGCTTTGTTCGATTTGGCGCGCTTTGCCACCTCGACTTCGCCGGAAGGCGGCCGCACCCTCAAGGAGTACATCGCCGGTCTGCAGCCCAATCAAACGGCGATCTATTATCTCCTTGGCGAGGACCTCGCCCGGCTTGCCGCCAGCCCCCAGCTCGAAGGGTTCAGCGCAAGGGGAATCGAGGTCTTGCTTTTGCCGGATCATGTGGATGCGTTCTGGACCACGACGGCGGTGGGTTTCGACGGAAAGCCGTTTAAATCCGTGACCCAGGGCGCCACCGACATAAAATCCTTTCCGGTCAAGGAGGAAAATGCCGGGGAAGAGGCAGGCGCGGACGAGCCGCCCGCGGCAAGTCTTGCCACGCTTTACGCGCTTATGAAACAAGTCTTGGGCGAATCGGTCGAGGATGTTCGTGCCTCCGACCGGCTGTCGTCGAGCCCTGCCTGTCTCGTCGCGTCCGAGCGCGGGCCCGACCGCAGACTTGAACGGATGCTGGCGGCGAGCGGGAGGCTGGGAGCGGCAACAAAGCCGGTCCTCGAAATCAATCCCACCCATCCATTGATCCGCGCACTGGCCTCGCAAATCGATGCTCCTGATAAGGAAAAATTTGAAGACATTATTTGGCTCCTTTTCGACGAGGCCCGGGTGATGGAAGGAGAACGACCGGCGGAGGCCTTCGCCGCCCGCCTGACAAGGGTGCTCCTCGGCGCCGTCGGTCCAACCGCGCTGTGAGCGGTGGTATCGCAGCAACGCGGCCGCTTGATTTCCGCCCGGAACAGCCGCGCGGACGGGCACTTGGCGAACTCGTCCGCACGCTGCGGGAACAGGGAGTGGAGTCGCCGGAGACCGATGGCCGCGTGCTGCTCTGCTCGGCGCTCGGTATCGATCATGCGAGTCTTATCCGGGACCCCGATTTCCCCCTAGGAGACGGCGCCGGGCAGCTTGCGGCCTTCGCGGCGCGGCGGCTGCGGCGTGAGCCAGTATCCCGCATCATTGGTCACCGGGAGTTTTGGCAAGCAAGGTTTAAGATCACACGGGAAGTGCTTGATCCAAGGCCCGAAACCGAAACCTTGATCGAGGCCGTACTCGGCTGTATGGCGCGATTCTCCCGCACAACACTGCGGATTCTCGATCTTGGGACCGGGTCCGGGGCAATCCTTTGCTCGCTGCTGCAAAGCTTGCCCGAATCCTCCGGCATTGGTGTCGATAGATCGGCCGCCGCCTGCGCCATCGCGCGTGACAATCTCACCGGCTTGGGGCTGGCGGCGCGCGGGCACATAGTTTGCGGAGACTGGGCCAAGGCGATCGGCGGATGTTTCGATATTGTTGTTTCCAATCCTCCCTATGTCGCGAGCGGCGCGATCGCTGGCTTGGCGCCGGAGGTTCGCGATCATGACCCGCGTTTGGCCCTGGATGGAGGCGAAGATGGCTTGGCGGCCTATCGCGAAATCATTCCAGCCTTGCCTGGTCTGTTGGCGCCTGGCGGCCTGATCGCGATGGAACTCGGGGCGGGGCAACATCGTTCCGTCGTCACCTTGGTCCGGCAACATTTTGATGGTTTGGTTGAAGTGAAATTTGATCTTTATGGTCATAAAAGAGTGATTTTGGCGGGGAGCGGTTCCGCCCTGCCGACGTGACAAATTGGCCACGCTTCCGAGAATAGGAGATATATTTTGCTGAAAAGGTCTTGGCGTTTGATAGGAAAACGACTAGGTTCCCACGCCAAGGAATGTTTTTCGCTAATGAGGCACAGTTTCCGAGGAGCGTTGAGATTCGCGGCCGCGCAAAGTCCGCAAGTATCATCGAGGGCGCGAGCGGCAGATGATCTCCGGTTCGGAGTGTGCAGCGAAACCCGGCTCGGCTGGGTTTACTATCCCCAGACTCTGAGACTCTAACGATCAAGGGTCGAGGATCGGTTGCCGCGGCGGTTCCGTGTGCACCTTCGTCACCGGCTGGAGAGCCAAAATATCCGCTCGCGCCTTCGTATATTTAGACAAAGGGGTTCGACAAGGATGGTGAACGCACGCCCGCGCGGCGATGCGCCAAATCTTGCGATGAGGGTTTTACCTTTCGCGAAAACGATGCACCTCAAGGATCATCGATGAGACCAGCACAGAATAACAAACGTATGCGTGGCCGCCCGAACAACAACCGTAAGGGACCAAACCCTCTCACGAGGTCTTATGAATCGAGCGGACCCGATGTTAAAATCCGGGGAACCGCCCACCACGTCAGTGAAAAATATCTTCAGTTGGCGCGCGATGCGCAAGCCTCTGGCGACCCGGTCATGGCGGAGAGTTATCTTCAGCATGCCGAACATTATTTCCGCTTGATCGCGGCGGCGCAGCAGGCCCAGCAACAAGCCTCCGGCCTCTATCCGCGTCTTCCCGGGGAAGACCTCGTGGAAGACACCGACGATGACAGTGATTTCAGCGGCATTCCCGACCGGTTCGCGTCCCCGCCGGAGCGGCTTTTTCCGCCACTTTCGCCGCCGAATGTTGCGGCACAACCGCAACCCAGTTCTCCGCAACCGGGTGCTGACCGGCCCTACCACGAGAATGGCGACAGACAGGGAGGCGACAGGCAGGCCGGGCGGCCGGAGCGCGGTCCGCGGCCGGAGCGGCAGTTTCAGGATCGAAACTACCGGGAGCGCGAACACCAGCCCTACCCGGAACAGCGGCCCTATCAGGATCGCAATGGCCGCGGCCGTGATTACGAAAATCGCGGCAACCGTGGGCGGGGGCCTCGCGAGTACCGCAATGAAAGTTCAATCCGGGTTGATCCACGGGACGAACCGCGGATTGCGGAACCCGGCATCGAAAGCAACGGTCTCCCGGCGTTCATCACGGCACCGGTCCGCGTGCCAGCCGAATCGCATGATATCGTCCCCGTCATTGATTCGCTTGCTCCCTTGGTCAGCGGGGCGCCGGAAGAGGAGGGCGTGGCGAATGGCTTTCATCCGCGTCCCCGCCGCAGGCGCCGCGGCAAGGCTGAAATGGGACTCGATGAGCAGCAGGGCGGGGCGGAGCGATCTGCCAATGAGCCGGTACAGGACTGAGCCGCAAACTGCCGGCGTAGCCGATTCACAGCCTTGATTTGCGTGGGCGGGCGAATGACATTCGCCTGCGGTGCGGTGTCATTGAGGTGATTTTTCACGTTTTTAAAAACATCCACCATCGCGGCCAGCTGTATGGTTGCTCTCGTTTCCTTCGATGCCGGGGCCGTTCCGGCATCACTTTTCCCGCCGACACCGCAACAATCGTTCATTACGCAAGTGGCGGGCGGGTGCGGGCTCGGGTGGCATCGCGGGCCGTGGGGCGGCTGCCGCCGCAACTGGGGCGCGTGGCGACGCTGTTTTTTCCGGCCAACCCCTTGGGGCCCTCGCCGCTTTTGCCACTGGTAGATCATTCTCATTTTGCGCTCGAAAACCCCGCCCATTGCGGGGTTTTCTATGCTTTTGGCTCGCCATTCATTGGGGTTTCGCGCGAGAAATGCCCGGCAAATCTTTTTAGAGGCTCTACCACCAGCGCAATTCGCACTTACATAAAAGTGAGTGAGCGTCTCTGAAATGTTTGCGCAAATCGTAAACCGCAATGGCAATCGGTCAGCGGCCTGATGTCCAGTTCCAATTTTACGGTTTGGCTGCCCTATGACATGGCGCAGACGCTATTAGAACACGGCAGCTGTTCAAGACGGCTGCTGGCACGAAGGGGCTTCGCGCAGCGGAGATTGCCATGAACATTGAAAAATACACCGAACGGGCACGCGGTTTCATTCAAAGCGCCCAATCGCTCGCCGTCCGCGAGGGGCACCAGCAATTTACTCCCGAGCATATTCTGAAGGTTCTCCTCGACGACGAGGAGGGGCTGAGCGCGGGCCTTATCGACAGGGCAGGCGGCCGCTCGCGCGACGCGCTCCGGGACACCGAACTCGCGCTTGCCAAATTGCCGAAGGTGCAGGGCGGCGGCGCTGGACAACTTTATCTCGCTCCAGCGACGGCGCGCATTTTCGATAATGCCGAAACGATCGCGCAAAAGGCGGGCGATTCCTATGTGACGGTCGAGCGGCTTCTGCTTGCCATCGCGATGGAAAAAAATTCGGAAGCCGGCAAAATTCTCGAACGCTCCGGTGTCACCCCACAGACCCTCAACGCAGCGATCGAGGCGCTCCGCAAGGGCCGGACTGCCGACAACCCAACGGCGGAAAACGCTTACGATGCCCTGAAGAAATATGCGCGCGATCTCACCGAAGCCGCCCGCAACGGCAAACTCGATCCGGTCATCGGCCGCGACGAAGAGATCCGGCGGACCATTCAGGTTCTGTCGCGGCGCACGAAAAACAATCCCGTGCTGATCGGTGAGCCGGGGGTCGGCAAGACCGCGATCGTCGAAGGCTTAGCGCTGCGCATCGTCAACGGCGATGTGCCGGAAAGTTTGCGCGATAAGAAACTTCTTGCACTCGACATGGGATCACTCATCGCGGGCGCCAAATATCGCGGCGAATTCGAGGAGCGGTTGAAAGCAGTCCTGAATGAAGTCACGAGTGCGGCGGGCGGTATCATCTTGTTCATCGACGAGATGCATACGCTTGTGGGCGCGGGCAAAGCGGATGGCGCGATGGATGCGTCGAATCTCTTGAAACCAGCTCTCGCGCGCGGCGAGCTGCACTGCGTCGGCGCGACGACGCTCGACGAGTACCGCAAACATGTCGAAAAAGACGCCGCGCTCGCCCGCCGCTTTCAGCCGGTGTTTGTATCTGAACCAACCGTCGAGGATACGATCTCGATTTTGCGTGGCCTCAAGGAAAAATATGAATTGCACCATGGCGTGCGCATCACCGATGCCGCGATCGTCGCCGCGGCGACCTTATCGCACCGTTACATTGCCGACCGGTTTCTCCCTGACAAGGCAATCGATCTCGTCGACGAGGCGGCGTCGCGTCTCCGCATGCAGGTCGACTCCAAGCCGGAGGAACTTGATGAGTTGGACCGCCGGATCATTCAGCTTAAAATCGAGCAAGAAGCGCTGAAAAAAGAAACCGATTCTGCCTCGAAAGAGCGTTTGGAACGGTTAACAGGTGAGCTTGCCGAGATTGAAGAAAAATCTGCGTCGCTGACGTCGCGCTGGCACGCCGAGAAGGACAAGCTTGGTTCGGAGCAAAAGCTCAAGGAGCAGCTCGAGGCGGCCCGCAACGAACTTGTCCAGGCGCAACGCCGTGGTGAGTATCAACGTGCGGGCGAACTCACTTATGGGGTCATCCCCGATCTCGAAAGACGGCTTGCGGCGACCGAGGCGGAACGGGGAGGCATTCTCGTGGACGAAGCGGTGACCGCCAGCCACGTAGCCCAGATTGTCTCGCGTTGGACGGGCATTCCGGTCGATAAGATGCTGGAAGGCGAGCGCGATAAATTGTTGAAAATGGAAGACGCGATCGGCCAACGTGTCGTTGGCCAGGCGGAGGCGGTGAAGGCGGTCTCGACCGCGGTGCGCCGCGCGCGGGCGGGTTTGCAAGACCCCAATCGCCCAATCGGATCTTTCATGTTCCTCGGACCGACAGGGGTTGGCAAAACCGAGCTTACCAAAGCGCTCGCCGCGTTTCTTTTCGATGATGAAACGGCACTCATTCGCATCGACATGTCGGAATATATGGAGAAACATTCAGTCGCCCGCCTGATTGGCGCACCGCCCGGCTATGTCGGTTACGAGGAAGGAGGCGCCTTGACCGAAGCGGTCCGCCGCAGGCCATATCAGGTCGTTCTCTTCGATGAGATCGAAAAGGCGCATCCAGATGTTTTCAACGTCCTGTTGCAAGTGCTGGACGATGGCCGTTTGACAGACGGGCAGGGCAGGACTGTGGATTTCCGCAATGTGTTAATCGTCATGACCTCCAACCTCGGCGCCGAACTGCTCGTTATGCAAAAAGAAGGCGAGGATTCCGCCGCCGTCCATTCGGAGGTGATGCAAATTGTGCGGGCGCACTTCCGGCCGGAATTTCTCAATCGTATTGATGAAATTATCCTGTTTCACCGGCTTCGCCGCGAGGATATGGGCGCGATCGTCGATATTCAATTTGGCCGCCTTGCAAAACTCCTTGAGGACCGCAAAATCACCCTTGAACTCGATCCCGAGGCTCGTGCATGGCTCGCCAGCAAAGGCTATGATCCAGCCTATGGCGCGCGGCCGTTGAAGCGGACAATTCAAAAAAATGTGCAAGATCCGCTGGCCGAATTGATCCTGTCTGGCGAAATTCACGACGGCGAGAGAATCGTGATTAGCACCAACAAAAATGGCCTTCTCATCGCCGGGAGACCGGTCGCAAGCGTGGCTGCATGATAGTCCTCGGATGGGTCAAACGCCGCCAGTCGACGTGATTGTTTCGGCGGCATTTTCCGGCCATGGGGGCCAGCAACCCGGCCAAATGCGAAAGCATTGTGGATAGAGCCGCCGTGCGCCGAAAAATGCTCGAAAATCAATTAAAAAACATGCCCTTCAGCTGTGTTGGGGCTATATTGCAATATTGGAAGATTTCATCGCCGCAAAATTGAGAAAGTTCACTTACCCATGGCCGAATCTGCCGCCGTGCCGCCACTCCCTTTGACCCCTGAAGCAGACGCTTACTATGGCGCCGATTCGATCAAGGTGCTGCGCGGTCTCGATGCCGTTCGTAAGCGGCCAGGCATGTATATCGGCGATACCGATGACGGTTCCGGCCTTCATCATATGGTCTATGAAGTCGTCGATAATGCCATTGACGAGGCTCTCGCTGGCTACGCGACCCGCGTCACGGTCACCCTCAATGCCGATGGTTCGGTGACCGTCACCGACGACGGGCGCGGCATACCAACCGACATCCATAGCGAAGAAGGCGTTTCCGCGGCGGAAGTCATTATGACTCAGCTGCATGCCGGCGGAAAATTCGATCAAAATTCCTACAAAGTGTCGGGCGGCCTGCACGGTGTCGGAGTTTCCGTCGTCAATGCCCTCTCGAGCTGGTTGCGGCTACGGATTTGGCGCGATGGCAAAGAGCATTTGCTTTGTTTCGAACTTGGCGACGCGGTCATGCCGCTGGAAGTGACTGGCCCCGCGCCCGTGGTGGAAGGAAAGCCGAAGCGGGGAACCGAGGTCACTTTTCTCGCTTCGCCCGAGACGTTTACGATGGTCGATTACGACTACGCGATCATCGAACACCGGTTGCGGGAACTGGCCTTTCTGAATTCGGGAGTCCGCATTGAACTCGCCGATCTGCGCGGCGCCGAGGTCAAGCGCGAGGAGCTCTTTTACGAAGGCGGCCTCGAGGCTTTCGTGCGTTACCTCGATCGGGCGAAGGCGCCGCTGACCTCAAGTCCGATCTTGATCAAAGGCGAGCGCGACAGGATTGTGGTCGAGGCGGCTCTGTGGTGGAACGATTCCTATCACGAGCATGTGCTCGCCTTCACCAACAACATTCCGCAGCGCGATGGGGGCACCCATCTCGCGGGGCTCCGTGCCGCGCTGACCCGCCAAGTCACCGGCTATGCGGAGCGCTCCGGGCTTGCCAAGCGCGAGAAGGTCGACCTCAATGGAGACGATTGCCGGGAGGGTCTCACCTGCGTGCTTTCCGTGAAAGTGCCAGACCCGAAATTTTCCTCGCAGACCAAGGAAAAACTTGTGTCCTCCGAGGTGCGGCCGGCTGTCGAAGGTCTCGTCAACGAGATGCTTGGCTCATGGTTCGAGGAGCATCCGCAGGACGCGAAAATCGTCGTGAGCAAGGTCGTCGAGGCGGCGCAAGCCCGGGAAGCGGCACGTAAGGCGCGCGAACTGACCCGTCGCAAGGGAGCCCTCGATGTCGCCAATCTTCCCGGCAAACTTGCCGATTGCCAGGAGCGCGATCCCGCAAAAGCGGAACTCTTTCTCGTCGAAGGTGACTCGGCGGGCGGCTCCGCCAAGCAAGGACGCAACCGGGAATATCAGGCCGTGCTCCCCTTGCGTGGAAAAATCCTCAACGTCGAGCGGGCGCGTTTCGACAAAATGCTCTCGAGTCAAGAAATCGGCACCTTGATCACCGCGCTCGGCACCGGCATCGGGCGCGACGATTTTAATGTCGATAAATTGCGCTATCACAAGATCATCATCATGACCGACGCGGATGTCGACGGCTCGCATATCCGTACGCTTCTGCTGACGTTTTTCTTCCGCCAGATGCGCGAGCTGATCGAGCGGGGACATCTTTATATCGCGCAGCCGCCTCTCTACAAAGTCAAGCGCGGCGGTTCCGAACAATATTTGAAGGATGAGCGGGCGCGAGAGGATTATCTCATCAGCAATGGTCTTGAGGCCGCGGTCCTGCGGTTGGCGAATGGCGAGGAACGCGCGGGCGCGGATCTGCGCGCGATCGTCGAGGAGACGCGAACCGTGCGCCACATGCTTGCGTCGCTTCATTCGCGCTATGATCGCGAAGTCGTCGAACAAGCCGCAATCGTCGGTGCTTTGAAGCCGGTGTTGCCTGACGGCGAAGGAGAAGCCGAGGGTTTTGCCGCAACGATTGCGGTTCGTCTCGATGAACGGGCTGAGGATATGGAGCGCGGTTGGCGGGGCGCGGTCGAGAATGGAGGCTATCTTTTTACCCGCGAACTTCGCGGCGTACGCCAGGCGGTGAGTCTCGACGCAGGGCTCTTGGCTTCGATCGAGGCGCGCCGCCTCAACGAGCATGCGCAAACGCTTCGCGAGGTCTTCGCCCGCCCGGCGCTTTTTCTACGCCGTGGCGATCAAGCCCAGGTCTCGGGGCCGGGGGGACTTTTGGACGCGGTGATGGCGGCCGGGCAAAAGGGGATATCCCAGATGCAGCGTTATAAGGGGCTTGGCGAGATGAACCCGGAGCAGCTCTGGGAGACAACTCTCGACCGTGAGGCGCGCACGCTTTTGCAGGTCAAAATCAAGGAAGGCGATGACGCCGACGATCTTTTTGTCAAGCTGATGGGCGATGTCGTCGAGCCCCGCCGCGAATTCATCCAGGAAAACGCACTCAGCGTCGCCAATCTGGATGTGTGAGACCTTTCAAGGGCTTGAGTTGGAGCAGAGCATCATGCCGGGCAAGCTGTTTGAAGTCACACATACTGATGAAGAATGGCAGCGCCTGCTCACGCCGGAACAATACCGGATCATGCGCGCGCATGGCACGGAAGCCCCGGGCAGCTGCGGGCTCAATCACGAAAAGCGGGCTGGTACTTTTGTTTGTGCCGGATGCGGGCAACGCCTTTTCGTGTCCGCCAAAAAATTCGAAAGCGGCACCGGCTGGCCGAGCTTTAACGATCCGCTTGACGGCGCCGTCGAGAGCACCGTGGATCGCAGCCACGGCATGCTGCGGACGGAGGTGCACTGCAGCCGCTGCGGCAGCCATTTGGGACATGTTTTTCCAGATGGGCCGCCGCCGACACAACTGCGCTATTGCATCAACGGCGCCGCCATGAATTTTCTGCCGGAATGAATCAGGAAGGCGATCAGCGGATATAGACCGCTTCGATGACTTTGAGTTCTTCTCCCAGCGGATCTATTTCGAGCCGCACGACCTCGGCCATGAGCCGGTCGCGGAATTTATAGGCCCGCCGCCAGCCGTCCTCGCTCACCGGAGGCCAGGGCGTAAAGCTTTTCTTGTCGACCATCAAGGCTTCGCATCGCAAGCGTGGGCCAGTGATATTGCGGGCGATGATATACATGCGGATTAAATGTGTCCTATCTTCCACGAACTGTTAGCGTGTTCGCTGCCGAACAGCTCGCGTTGTGTGTAAGGTCTCGTATCTTTGCATACTATCTAAAAAACTTCACTCCCGCGCTTGGGCTGGCCCTCCTGCATGGCGGTGCCGCCGGAACGGAAGTCCGCGCTCTTCGAACGAGGGTCCGCATGGGTCGGCTGCGAAGGCTAATCAGCGTAATCTTCGCCACGGCTGTTGCAATAGGGGCAGCGCTCGTGTTCGTGCCAGTGGCGTGCCTCGTCGATCCCGTGACGCGAGTGGCGGGTTTTGCTTTGATGGAATATGCCCTTTCAACGGCAAGCGTAGATTTTCCGGACGGGCCATCGGACAGCGATTTGGTGCTGTTTGGCCGTTTTGTCTGGCTGGCCGCTGTTCTTGTTTGTGCGCTTCCCGTCATTGTTGTGGCGTGGATCGGCGAAATTGCCAGAACACATGGACTGCTTTGGTATGCAGGGGCGTCAGCTTTCGCCGCCGCATCGGCGCCCTGGATCACCCGCGCAACGCTTCATCTGCCTAGGGCCGCAGACTATAATTTCGCGGAACTACGGTTTAGTCTGATTTTTTTTCTTGGCGGTCTGATTTCAGGCTGGATTTATTGGCTCATTGCTGGCCGTGACGCGGGAAACGGTTTACGGCGGCCGGACGGATTGCGGGTTCCTTAGCTGTTCGTTACGGGCATGGGCGGTTGCAGATTGGCCAGCCCCGCATTATGGTCCGGCGGTCGCGGGCGGCAGCCTGGAAACGAACGGTATTGGGGCGTCGCCAAGCGGTAAGGCAGCGGATTTTGATTCCGCCATGCGGAGGTTCGAATCCTCCCGCCCCAGCCAATAATTTCAATACATTAACTTTGCGATAGGGCGCATTTAATCCCCGTTGGGTATCACCCGGGTATCACGGAAAGTAAGCAGATGGCTGACCGGGGGCCCCAAAAACTTCGTGACTGAATGGTGCATTACTTTAGCCGGATCCTGACGTGATCTTAACAATTAAATTAAGACTACGAATCTAGGGGTCAGGAGTTCGAATCTCTTCAGGCGTGCCAATGATTTCAATAACTTACGCGACGGTGACCGTTTGAAAACGGCTCTCTAAAACGGTTTCTCAAACGGTGTTTTGGGGAAAGCCGGCGACACCGGTGTTTTAGGTATATGTTCAGCCGCACGAGTTCCGGAACCAAGTCAATCGCCGTTTAGGAGCGCTTGGGATCCCAACCTTGCCAAGGTTGGGGTCGAGGGTTCGAATCCCTTCGCCCGCTCCAATTTATCTCAATAATTTCCGTAAGTTAATAGCTGCCCTTAGGGGCCAAGTTTGCTTAGAATTGTTTCTGGAGTGTTCACTCTGAGCGGATTCTACGCGCCAGGAAGAAAGTTGTGGGATACAACGTCGCGGGCTCGGCGGCATGCGATCCGCATTGACTATAGTCATTGCCGTCTGCTTGCCTGCGGTCACAATCAACCGGCATTCCTCCTCGATCGCGAGCGCGATCAGAATATTGAAGCCACGGCGCGAAGCGTCATCGAGGCGAGCCGCGCCATCTTGCGCCTTTTTTGCCAACCCGTCGGGATGCTTGCCGGGCCTCGCCGGGAACGTGCGCAGCCTACCGGAAATCCCGCGCTTTCACCTTGATTGTGTCGACGTGGAGATCGGGATTAGGAACACCCTGCGCTTCCAGACCTCTTGGCGGCAGGCTGCGCGGATCAAGGCCGGGACTGCCATGATGCAATTCATCGCCGCGCCCGTACGGCATTGGCAAGGGGGTATCGCGGCTGCCAATGCTTGCCAGTGCGTTTGATAAATCAGTCACTCGATGGGCGACGAGATGGACGACGCATTCACCGTCAGAAAATAAGGCGCGTAGCCGAGCTTTTCGATGAGGCGCAGCTCATGGGCGAGGCTCGCCATGACTTTATCCGGGACGCCCTCGGGATAGCGCGCGGCGGCGCCTTCAAGGGTCAGTTTTTCAAGCGCCTGCTGTGGCGAGAAGCCGGGCATGGTGCGCTCTTGCGGGTATTGATAGGCAAGCTCGCCGAGCGAAAAACGGCAGCGCGCGGCAATATCAATCGTGCGAGCCAGCGCCTCGGGATAGCGGCTAAAGAGACGCGCCATTTCTTCGGGGGGTTTCAGATAGCGATCAGCATGGCGCTCGCGCCGGAATCCCGCCTCGTCGATGGTACAATTGTGCCGGATGCAGGTGACGACATCCTGCAGGATGCGCCGCGCCGGGACATGGAAGAGGACATCGTTGGTGACGACGGTTGGCACGCCTGCGCGCGCGGCGAGCTTTGAGAGTTCATGGAGGCGCAGCGCATCGTTAGGACGGCGGCGGAGCGTCAGCGCCAGAAAGGCGCGATCCCCAAAAGCCTCGGCGAGGCGGCGAAGATGCAGCGCGCATGTCGCATCGGCTTCATCGGGGACGAGCACCGCGATCAGGCCCTCGCTATAAGCAACAACATCGGACCAATCGAGTCGGCATTGCGCCTTGCCGCCGCGCTTTTTGCCAAGCGACAGCAGGCGGCTGAGCCGCGCATAAGCGGGCCGGTCGATGGGATAGACGAGAACAGACATGCCATCGGCGAGATCGAGACGGCAGCCGACGATCAAGCGGACGCTCGTGATCTTGGCGGCTTCATGGGCGCGGACGATGCCGGCAAGGCTGTTGCGGTCGGTGATCGCCAGCGCCTCGATGCCGAGCTTGGCCGTTTCGTCGAACAGCTCCTGGCAAGAGCTCACCCCACGCAGGAACGAAAAATGCGAGGTGCATTGCAGCTCGGCATAGCGCGCGGCGCTCATCCGAAAATCCCGTGCAGAAACCAGCGCTGCGAGCCGGTCGTGGTGTCTTCACCTCGTTGCCCCGCTCTCAACGCGTCTCTTCGTGCCGCTGCGCGGCAGCGACGCGTCTCGAAACGCGCGGCGTCCTCGCCATCGCCGGCGCGATAGATCCAAAAGCGCTCGCCCGCCTCATCCTCGACCTGGAAATAATCGCGCACCGCAAAGAGCTCGGCGTCCTGTTTCCACCATTCGCCAAAGATCCTCTCGGGGCCATCGGCGCATGTCACGCGCCGCCTTATGCCGCGCCAGGTGAAACTGATGGGCGGATGGTCGGGCAGCAGCGCGAGCGTCTCGATCGGCTCCGGCCTCGGGAACAGGCGCGCGGGGCGCGGCCAAGAGTCAGGCCAAGTCTCCCCGGTATCTTGCGCCACCGGCGCGATCTTCTGAACCGAGCGTTCCGGCACGTCGCTCGCGACCGGCGCAAAACGATAGAGATGGCGTTCGCCTATGCGATTGGCGAACGAATCGATGAGGCTGGATACGTCCGCCTCGGGCTCTTCCGAGAGCGAAGAGAGCAGCTGTTTCGGGGCGAGCGGTTCAGCGAGCGGGGCGGCAAGGCGCATCATCTCGATGCCGAAGCCCGGGTCGATGGTCTCGATTTTATCGCCAAGGAGCCGGGTTAATCGCTTCGTGTCACATACCGGCCGCACGGTACCAACGCGGATGGCTTCGATGCGGTTATCGACCCGATGAAACAGCAGATCGAGCCGCCGCACGCCGAGACCTTTGGCCTCCAATATCTCACATAGTTGGGTAACGAGCTTGTCTGTATAACGGGCCAGCGTTTCCGGCGCGCCGATCGGCTCTGCGAAAACACGGCGCACCTCGATGAGGTCCGGCGGGCGAACCGGATCAATCGGCTCGCTTAAACGTCCCATGGCCTGATCGAGACGGCGGCCAAGTTCGGGCCCAAAGCGCAGGGCGAGCGGCGCGCGGGGTTTTGCCGCGAGTTCTCCGATACGCGCGAAGCCAAGGATGGACAAATCCTCCACGATAGTTTTGGGCAGACGAAGGGCGGCGATGGGCAGGTCGAGAATGGCTTTCACGCTTTCTCCCACCGGGATGACGAGGACGGGCCGCGTCCCAGTACGAGCAAAGGCATGGGCGGCGCCCCAGCTGTCGGCGATCGCGGTGCGCGCCGCGATACCCGATGCGGCGAGCCGCGCGACCAGCCCTTTCAGCAGGGCGTCTTCCCCACCGTGCAGATGGGCGGCGCCGGTCACGTCGATGATGAGTCCGTCCGGCGGATCGGCGGCGGCGATGGGCGCGTAACGCTGCAACGCCCAGAGCGCCAGCCGGTCGAGGGCTTTCGCGTCGGCGGCAGGATCGGCGTCCCTCATGCTGAGTCCCGGCACCAGGGCCTGCGCCTTTGCCGCGGGCATGCCAGCGTGCAAGCCCATGCGCCGCGCGGCCGCGTCGAGGGCCAGGACCAACCGCCGCCGTCCGTCCCGGCCGGCCAGAACAAGCGGCGCCTCAGGAGGCGGCGCGGCGGCGCCCAATGTCCTTCGCAGCCGGTCCGTGGGCCAGCTTGGCAGGAAGAGCGAGACGACCCTTGGCATCGCAGGCCTCCACTTCGAAATCGGCGCTTTCCCCGGCGCGGCAGCGGATCAATTCGAGCTGCCAGCGGGGGCGGCCGACCCCTGGCACCGGCAAGGGGGTGGCGGGGAGGACGCTGACGCGCCAGCGGGTAACGGAGGACGTCGGCTGGCCGAAATCGGCCGCTTCTGCCGGCCGCCGCCAGCGGCGGATGGCGAGGCCGATGGTGCCTGAGCTTTCGGCCGCCAGCTGAAGGCGGCGGGAGGCCGTCAAGGAGAGCCGCGCGACTTCCGCGACAACGGCGCCTAGGCCGCCATGCCGCAAGCCTTCTTCGAAACAGATGAGGATCGACTTTTCGTCACCTGCCTCGACATAGATCACCCGGCCAGGCATGAGCCCGGCTTGCGCGAGGGCCGGGGCAAAAAGGTCCGGGCGCGTGAGGCACCACAAAACCTTTCCCCGTGTGCGCGCCGCGATCCCCGCCGCAAAGAGTGCCGCGGCGGCGCCATGGATCGTGCCATGGCCGCCGCCCGCCACCTCATGCAGCGCGCCAAGCGACAATCCGCCTCCCGGCAGATGCTGGTCGATCATCTTGATGCCAAAGGGCAGCACAGTCCGCCGGTGGCTGGACGTGCCCTCAAGGCGCCGGACGCGCGCGCGAAGCTCCTCGATACTTGGACGGGGTATGGGCGTGTGCATGGCCTTGGCAACAGGCTCGGAGAATAGTATGTTCTACATTTGTTCTCATTCTGTCAAAAGAGTCAATTGGAGTCTGCTGGCCGGGATGGCGCCAGGATGGAATCGTGAATGGCGGTCGTGAATCCGCAGCCCATTGGGGACCCTGCTGCATTGAGGCGCGGCCCTTCGACGAGACATGGTGAAGCGGCTGCGGAGGTCGCAATCAGAAAGATGGCCACATTGGCCCTGAATTGGTGGATTTGGAGGCGCCGGAGCTTGATAATTGCACCTCTCAGGCGCTGATATTGTAACTAAGACCAGATCTTTGAAAGCTTGACCACATAGCCGTTTCCTGAAATCGGCCTTAGTCAACTAACGAGTCGCAAGGAGACAAAGGATCCTATTGTGCACGATTGCCGTCTCCGGCCGGCACCCAATATCCGTGTTTTGTGGAATACAATAATTGGGAAAACGGGAAATGATCATCGGTGCACCCAACATCGAATCAAGTACTGTTGACGAGAAATCAATCAGCATATTGATTGAATCGACCTGCAGATCGGCTTCGCGAGTCGCAGTGGCGGACAAGGCGACGCTCTATGCACAGGGAGAACCAGCGAGCGCGCTGTTTCTCATTCTAGACGGCTTCGTAAAGACGTCACACATCTGCGAAGACGGGACGGAGATCACACTGGATCTTTTAAAATGCGGCGAGATCGCTGGCGAATTTTCCTATCCCCAACTGCCGCTGGTCTACCATGAAGCGGCAAGGGCAATCGGCAATGTGGTGGCACAACGGGTGCTGGCAGACGACTTGCGCGCCACCATGGAAGTCAATCCGCCATTGGCGATCTTTATCGCCGAGCAACTGGCCGGATCTAAACGAAGGTTTCAGCGGCGATTGCTGCGCGCAATGACACAATCCGTCGAATGGCGGGTGATTGAAACGCTGGTCGAACTTGCCGGAACTTTCGGCGCGCAGTGTCCGCATGGATTCTCGCTGGAAATAAGGCTCACACAGCAGGACATAGCCGATTTTGTCGGCGCTTCCCGTCAGGTCGTGAGCTCGATCCTCAGCGATCTTCGCAAGCGCGGCTTTTTAGATTACACTCGCGACATGATTTGTATAAACGATAGTGCACTCTCCTTCCTCGCGCGGCCGACGGATAGCGCCCCAAAGGCAGTGTCATCCTTCTGACAGACAGGCTATGCGCCTCCCTCTATTGTCTTCGGCAAATATTGACGCTGGAGCGCAGACATGAAGCCCATCTCACTCATCCTCCATGGTACGATCGACTACCTTGCCGTCCTGATCTTTGCCGCAGCCCCGGCCGTTATCGGGCTGTCAGGTTGGCCCGCCGTGCTGTCCTATGCGCTCGCAGGCATTCATTTGCTCATGACGTTTCTGACCGACTTCCCGGCTGGAGCCATAAAATTGGTTGCGGTCAATTTGCACAATTGGGTCGAGCGAACTGTCGGTCCGGTATTGATCATTTTGGCATTCTTCCCACTGAACGGGGCGACGCAGAATGCGCGAATCTTCTTCGGGATCATGGGCGTCGTCATTCTCGCCGTTGAGCGGCTGACGGCGTACCGTTCTACAATTGAAACGAAATGACGTGAGCGTCGCCTCAGATGGGCTTGGCATGCCCACATCGCTATTGTCATCAGTCCGCAGGAATTGCGGGTGATCAGGATTGCAATTTCTCTACAGTCGACAGTGATTTGGGACGCTTTCGCCTTGAACAAGCTGATCGAGTTGCCCTAGAAAATATTGTCCCTCGGGATGCTCGAATGGCGCCTGAGTCATAATCAACGAGGCTTGGTGTAAGCCTGCTATATGATGGCAGTCTTTCTCACAGCACCAGCGAGAGTTGACGGCGTCCCGTCGCCTGCGTCTGCTCCAAGGACGACAGCGAGATCCCGAGCAGGCGCACTCCTTTTTCCATGGGCAGGAGCGGTTCGAGCAAGCCAAGGCTCAGATGCTTGAGTTCCGCGAAAGTCTCGATCGCGTCGGCGACGGACTTGCTTCGTGTGATCTGCTGAAAATCGGCGAACTTCACCTTTAGGGTGATAGTTCGCCCTCGGATGCTGGTCGCCTCGCAATGCCGCCAGACCTTGGCGATGATGGGCTCCAGCGCGTCACGCATCGGATCGAACGCATGCAGGTCCTGCGCGAAGGTATTCTCTGCCCCAACCGACTTGCGGACGCGGTCGGCGCGGACCGGCCATTCATCGACGCCCCGCGCGATCCAATAATAGTAGGCTCCTGACTTACCGAAGTGATGCTGAAGGAAGGGCAAGGTCTGGGTCCGCAGATCAAGACCAGTTGCGATCCCGAGCTGGTTCATTTTCGCCGTGGTCGCCGGTCCGATGCCATGGAATTTTTCGACCGGCAAATTCTCGACGAAGGCAGGCCCCATTTTCGGGGTGATGACAAAGAGGCCATCTGGTTTGTTCTGATCTGAAGCAAGCTTCGCCAAAAATTTGTTGTAGCTGACCCCAGCGGAGGCCGTCAGTTTCGTCTCTTTTTTGATCTTCGCTCTTATCGCCTCGGCGATCTCTGTCGCCGAGGCGATGCCCTTCAAATTCTCGGTGACGTCGAGATAGGCCTCGTCGAGCGACAATGGCTCGATGAGGGGCGTATATTCGGCGAAAATCTCGCGGATCTGGAGCGATACAGCCTTGTAGACGTCGAACCGCGGCGTCACGAAGATAAGGTCGGGGCACCTGCGCTTTGCCGTCACGGACGGCAGGGCAGAGCGCACCCCGAACGCCCTGGCTTCATAGCTCGCGGCCGCGACGACACCCCGCTCGTGAGACCCGCCGACGGCAACAGGCTTGCCACGCAGCTCCGGATTGTCGCGCTGCTCCACCGAGGCGTAAAACGCGTCCATGTCGATATGGATGATTTTGCGTTGCCGCTCGCGACGCGCTGCGGCATCCCTTTCCGGCCATTCAGGCTGGGTCACTTTCCGGCCTTTATCAGTCTCCGTCGCGAGCATGGCAATCAGGCCACCAGGCCTCCCTCGTCTTTCTTCTCACCACGGCCAACGATCATCAAAGCATCGTCGGGCAGGGGACGCTGAAGTTTCAGTGCTTCTTCGGGAGAAGCATTCATCCAGATGTCGATTTCCTCGGGCGTCGTTAAAATGACTGGCATTGCCTTGGGGTGGATGGCTCCGACCACCTTGTTTGGCTCGGTTGTCAGAAAAGCGAAAATGTCGTTCGTCGTCTCGCCTTCCTTGACCTTCCGGACGGAGGTCCAGCGTGTCCAAATGCCCGCGAAGAAAGCGAGCGGCCGCCTCTCGTCGAAGGCGAACCAGACGGGAGGGTGGGTGCCGTCCGGCAGCGCCTCATTTTCGGAGAAACCGGTAAAGGGTACGACACACCGGCTCTCGACCCCCAGCCAGCGCCGCCAGTGCGGGGATTTGACATTGCGGACATTGGTGACGCCCGGATCGGACTTCTTCCCCTTGAGAGCGAACACCGGGGACGGCATGCCCCAGCGCGCCATCGTCAGCTCCCGGCCGTCGGGGTGATTGCGCACGATTGGGGCCGCGTAATCCGGGAATATGCCAGAGAGAGGCGGGAGGTTTCCCGTCGTGTCGCGCATGGCGCCAGTGAATTCGCGGATCGCCTGTTGGCCTTTCGTCACCGAATATAAGTTGCACAAGGGCCAGCCCCCTCATCGCCACATGCCGCGCATGCGGGCGCCGACATCGACGCGCATGCCCTGGCTTGAGCCTCGCACGCTTGCCGATCCGGCTGCGATCACCGGCCAAGCCGTCTTGTTGAACAGGCTCAACAACCCGTCCGGAATGAAGCGCGTCCTCGCGGCGTAAACGTGCCGGTCCCCTTGCGCACTTTGGCCGTGCGTAAAGAAGCGCTGCGGGGTAATGAGATGCAAATTGTCCTTGGCACGTGTCATTGCGACATAGAGCAGGCGGCGCTCCTCTTCGATCTCGGCCGTTGTGCCGGTGCCAAGATCGGACGGGATGCAGCCGTCGACGACATTGAGCACGAAAACCGATTTCCATTCTTGGCCCTTGGCCGAATGGATCGTCGAAAGGATCAGATAATCCTCGTCGAGCAGTGGCACGCCTGCCTGATCGCTCGTCGCGTCCGGCGGATCGAGCGTGAGCTCCGTCAAGAACCGCTCGCGCGAGGGATAGCCGCAAGCGATCTGCTCGAGTTGCATGAGATCGGCGCGCCGCGTGACGGCATCCTCGTGAATGCGCTCGAGATGCGGTTCGTACCAGAGGCGTGCGCGCTCAAGTTCGGCGGGCCAGCCGGCGCTGCCGGCGTGCAGGTCGGTGACAGTCGTGACAAAGGATATCCAGTTGTCGCCGGCGCGGGGCGGTGGAGGTGCATCGATGAGTGCTTGAATCGGATTCACCGAGGCCATCATGTGGTCGAGCACGCGCTGTGCCGAAGCCGATCCGACGCCGGGCATCATCTGCAGCACCCGGAAGCCTGCGACGCGATCGCGCGGGTTCTCGACGAAACGCAGAAGCGCCAGCAGATCCTTGATATGGGCAGCCTCCAGGAATTTGAGGCCGCCAAACTTCACGAAGGGAATATTGCGGCGGGTCAGTTCCACTTCGAGGGGCCCACTGTGATGCGAGGCCCGGAACAAAATCGCCTGCTGCTTCAGCGCCGAACCACCCTCGCGGTTCTCCAAGACGCATTCGACGACATAGGCGGCCTGGCCGGCCTCGTCGCGGACGTTGATGAGGTGCGGGCGTTCGGCCGAATTCCGGTCGGTCCAAAGATTCTTGGTGAAGCGCTCGGCCGCCAGATCGATGACGCCGTTGGCGGCCGCGAGAATCGGTCGCGTCGAACGATAATTGCGATCGAGCGTGATGATTTCTGCTTCAGGAGAAAACTGACGAGGGAAGTCGAGAATGTTCCGGACGGTTGCGGCGCGAAACGAATAGATCGACTGCGCGTCATCCCCGACGACGGTGAGTCCGCGTCCATCGGGTTTTAGTGCCAGCAGGATCGATGACTGGAGGCGGTTGGTGTCTTGATATTCGTCGACGAGGACATGGTCGAACCGCCCGCCGATATCGTCGGCGAGGCCTCGGTCGCTCACAGTCTGCGCCCAGTAGAGCAAAAGATCATCGTAATCGAGGACATTCTGGCGTTGCTTGGCTTCCACATAGGCTACGAAGAGTCCGCGCAGCTCGGCCGCCCAGGCGGCGCACCAGGGAAAAGAAGTCTTCAGTACGTCATCGATCACGAGTTCCGCGTTCACACAGCGCGAGTAGATCGCAAGGCAGGTGCCTTTCATCGGAAATCGGCTCTTGGTCTTCGAGAAACCAAGCTCATGCCGGACCAGATTCATCAGATCGGCGGAATCCTCGCGATCATGGATTGTGAACGACGGATCGAGCCCAATCTGGCCGGCATAGTCGCGCAACAGCCGCGCGCCGATCCCGTGGAACGTCCCCGCCCAGGTGAGCGAGTCTGTCAAAACGCCAGCGCGATCCCCCATCACCTGGCGGGTGATCCGCTCGACGCGCCGCGTCATCTCGGTCGCCGCGCGCCTTGAGAATGTCATCAAGAGGATTCGGCGTGGATCGGCACCTTTGACGATCAAATGCGCGACGCGATGGGCGAGCGTGTTGGTCTTGCCCGAGCCCGCCCCGGCGATCACGAGGAGCGGGGCACAGGGCGCGCATGGCTTATCGCGCACGCCATGCTCGACGGCGCGTCGCTGTTCGGGATTGAGCTTATCGAGATAGGCCGCGGACATGGGCTGCGAATCGCTCGGGGACTGCTGAGTGAAAGAAGCATGTTTCTCTTTTGTTCGCAACGCTCCCTGAGACAGTCTCAAATGGTGGAGCGTCAGCGTCTTGCAGTTCTTGTCGGCCAGCGTCGGGCGATGGCCATCGGGGTTAAGTGTGTGGCTGGAGGTAATGCGGGACGACACTCTTGAAATGAATGAAGGGACGCAAAGGGCTGGACGGTCTTGCCTGGCACGAAATCAAACTGGCCGAAAAGCACGCATCGAAATAAGATTTTCTCCCAAGACGGCGTGGATATGGACAAAATTCGTTAATGAACGACATATAATTGGATATGATCACGAAAGATGCTTTAGAGATGCTTTGGCATTGGATATTGGACGCAGTCTGATATTGAGGCGATGTTTCGCCTTCATTGAAAGGGAGGGGTTGTAGGCGCGGGACTCTGGCTCGTCTCGGGTCATTCCCACCGGCGAGATCTGGCGGGACACCGGTCCAATTTGCGGACAGCGTTTATAGCACGGATTTAATTGGGCAACTCATGCCAGCTCGAGGTCTCGATCGAGAGTCGGCGCATTGGAACAGCCCGCATTTATTTTGAGGGAATCGCTTTCAACGTGCGGCCGAAACGGCACGCAGGTGCGCAACTCCCCAATGTTTTTAAGGGGATTTCGATGAACCCGAAAATTGAACTGATCTCGGTGATGCAGGCCTTGAAGGTCGCGGAGCATCTCAGTTTCCGCCGCGCCGCGGAGGCGCTAGGCATTTGCCAATCCAGCGTCAGCAAGCGCGTGAGAGCGCTCGAGAACCTTCTGGGCGTCGATCTGTTCGATCGCCATCATGCGGGAGTCAAAGTGACCGATGCTGGCCATAATTTCTTTGAGCATATCAAAATGGCGCTCGATCATCTCGATTCGGCGGTGATGTTGGCTGGCAAGGCCGGACGCGTCGAGAGAGGCAACTTGAAGATCGGCCTATTTTCCTCGCTGGCGTCAGGGTTCCTGCCGGAACTGCTGCGCTGCTATTCGGCCCAACATCCGGATATCGACGTCAGCATCGTCGAAGGACCGCCCAGCGAAAATTTGGCGCTGCTTCGTGCCGAACAGCTCGACATCGTCTTCGTCATGGGAGAGCCCGTTGCGCGCGATTGCGACGTCGCCCGGTTCTGGAACGAACGCGTGTTCGTTGTTCTGCCGGACACGCATGCGCTGTGCGGCAAGGACGCAATAAAATGGGAGGATTTGAAGACTGAGCATTTCATCCTCACCCGATCAGAGGTTGGGATGGCGATCCACGACTATGTCATTCAACGTCTGGCGGCGCTTCATCGGCGTCCAGACATTCGCCAGAGCCCGGTGGCGCGCGACACGCTCGTTCATATGGTGGGGCTTGGAAAGGGGATCAGTCTGATGAGCGAAGCCATCATCGCGATGCCCTTTCCGCATGTTGCTTTTCGCCCGATCGCTGGAAATTCCGATGCTCTTCCGTTCAGCGGCGTCTGGCTGCTCCGCAACAGCAACCAGGCTCTGCGCCGGTTCGTCAGCCTCGCCCGTACGCTCTCGAAGACCTGGAATCAGACCGACACATCCACCGCGGGGACCTCCAGCGAACAAAACGCCAGTCTTAAAATGGAAAATCCAACATCCTGAAGGGGATCTATTCTGCAGTTCATCGATGCCGGACGAGTCTGTTTTGCGGATTAGGCTTTAGTCTTTGGTTCGCTTTGCCCTGGCGAAGGCCCGATCGCTCGCCATGAATCGTGCGATCATCGGCGGGATGAGCTTGACAGGGTCGACCGCGGCCTGGCTGGTTTCCTTGGCAAGCAGCTCGGCATAAAGCGCAAGGTCGCGGTGGATGGCGGCGGGAAGATCGATGGCGATCTTCACCGGCCTGTCGTCGGGCACGGCGGAGAGTTTCAGTTTGGTCATAGTGCCACGTCCTCATCCCTGATATTGTGCGAGTACGAGATCGCGGTTGACGAGGACCCGGACCGGGAAGCCGGGCCGGATGGTGAGGGTCGGCTGGACATTGATCTGGCGGCGAACGAGTTGCTGCCCCGACTGATTGATCGAGTCCTGGCTTCCCCGTTGCAAGGCGCGGACGAGGTCGCTTTGATTGCCGTTCGAGCCAAGCTCCGCACCGACGCCGAGCAAAGTCGAAAGCGCCGCCGTCTTCAAAAGATTGCCCCAATGATAATCAACGCCATCCTCGAGCCCGGCATAGCCTTCCGTGTCGGCGCCGGGCTGGTGCTCAAGCACGATCGATTGACCGTTCGGAAAAACGATGCGGTTCCAGACAAGCAGGACGCGGGATTGGCCGAAGGACACCTGGCTATCGTAGCTGCCGATCAATTTGGCACCTTGTGGCACAAGGAGGAAGCGTCCCGTTGGACTGTCATAGACATTCTCCGTGACCTGCGCGGTGATCAGGCCAGGCAAGTCGGATTGGATGCCGGTGATCAAAGCTGCCGGAATCACTGTACCGGCCTGCAGGACATAGGATGAAGCGGAATTCATCAGCCGGTCGGAGCTGACGGTGCGGCGATCGGTGGGACCATTAAGAAAGGCGAGTTTGTGGTCCTGCATGTTCTGAAAGGAATCGGGATCGATCAACGGCTTCGGGTCCGCTGCAACGGACGGATTCAGCACGCCTCCTGTGGTGGCCGCCGCAAGCACTGATCCGACCTCCGGCCGCTCTCTTGCACTGGTCGTGGAAAACAATCGGCTGGTGCGGGCGGCCTCGCTTTCTTGCGCCATGCGTTGCTCCATCGTCTCAAATCCAGACGCGGGGGGACCGGCGGAATGCGCGTTGAGGATGGGGCGGCCAAGGTCGCCCGGCAGCGGCGGCCCGAGTTGCGGAACGTTTTGTGGCAGACCTGTATAGTCTTTCGGCAAAGAGGCAAGACCGTCTGGCGTTGTCTTGTTGTCGGTGTTGAAGAGTTCCTGGCCACTTTGCTGGCCGCGCTTGCTCGTGCTGAGTGCCCAGATGAGCGAGCCCAAAATCGCGAGGCTGGCGATCCCTGCGAGGCCGGCCAGCACTTTGCGCGACAGGCGCATCACCTTTGGGCGGTCGGGCCGGAGGCGAAAGCCAGCCGCGGTCTCGTGGTCGTCACGCTCCGGTGTTTGGTTGTCGCTCACCGTGGTCTCCCGTCGGTGCGCACGATCCGAACCTTTTGCTGCTTGTCGCCCCCGAGACGCAATTCCGCCGCCGCAAAGAGCCGGTCGACAATGTAATAGTTCTGGCGCGATCGATAATTGACGAGCTCGGCGCCGCCTTCCGGGCCAATGACGAAGAGAGGCGGCATCTCGCCCTGGGCGATGCCGCGCGGGAACTCGATATAAACCTTGGTGCCATCGTCAAAAACCTGGGTCGGACGCCAGGGTGCATCATCGCCCTCGATCGCGTAGCGGAACCGCAGACGGGTGATATCGATCCCGCTCTGAATCGGCGCCGCCGCTTGCGCCTCCGTGTTCTGCCGGCGCAGCGCGATGAGCTGGTCCTGCGGATATTGCCAAGAGACCGAGGCCATATAGGTTTTCTCCGTCGATCTCAGCTCGAGAAGATAGGTCCTCCGGTCGGTATTAATGACGAGATTGGTCATGAGGTCCGGCCGGGTGGGCTTGGCGAGAATGTGCACTTTTCGTGAGGGCCCAGTGCCGCTTTCCGTGTCGCCAATGATCCAGCGCACGGTGTCGCCGGCTGCGACCGGGCCGGAGCCGACGAGCTGCTCGCTTTCCTGGAGCGCGATATCGGTCACTTGGCCCGGCGCAGTATAGACTTGATAGAGCGCGCCCTCCGTAAAAGGATAGACCTGCACGGCATTGATGTAGCCGTCGCGGGTCGGTTGCACGCGTGCGGCTTCATTGGCAGTGGCGACCCGGACCGCCGGGTCCTTTGGTTCCGGTGAGGGCCTATGTGCCGCCGAGAGCGGTTTGAGTTGACCGGGAAGAGGCAAGGGCGTGCGGAGCGCCACGACTTTGACCGGCTGCGGCGGATCGGCGTTAAACACGGCGGGCGCATAATCGCGGTCATAATCGATCGCAGGCGGTTTGAACGTCGCGCAGGCAGCCAACGAGCAGGAGGAGAGGAGAATCGTGGATAAAGATTTCAGGCGCATTAGCCGAGTTCCTTCGACCAGTTGATGGCATGAACAAAAACGCCGAGCGGATTTTTGCGCAGGCGCTCGGCGTCGCGCGGAGGCTCGACCACGATGGTCAGAATGGCGGTCCAGCGTTCGGTCGCAGCCAGGGCGCCATTCTCGTAACGGCGCTCCGTCCAGGCGACACGGAAGGACTCGCCGGAGGCGCGGATAACGCTGGAAACTTCCGTCGCCACCTGAACCCGACCGACCTTGCCGAAAGGATCATTGGCTCGGGCATAGTCGTTGAGAGCGAGCGCGCCCTTGTCTGTGACGAACTCATAGGCCTGCAGCCAGTTCTGTCGGATGATGACCGGATCGGCGGTGATGCTGCGAACCTCTTCGATGAATCGCGCCAAGTGCCAGGCGATTTGCGGATCGGTTGGACGATAGTCTGCAATGGCCGGTGCCACCGCCTGCGCCGCGCCGAACTGGTCGATCTCCACGACCCAGGGCACGATGGTTCCGCTCAAAGATTGCCAAACGAGCGCTGCAGCGACCCCGGCGGCGAGGCCCAGATTGCCAAAAGCAATCAGCCGCCAGTTGCGGGCCTGGACGCGGGCCGAGCCGATGCGATCGTCCCAGACTTGTGCGGCACGTTGATAGGGTGTTTCCGGCTCCCGCGTCTTGCCGTAGCGGACCGAAGGGCGTCGAAAGGGAGTCATCAAGGATCATCCTGGTGGAGAGAAACGGAAGTAGATCCACCGCCGTGCTCGCCGGAACGCACGGCATGGGCGGCGGTGGAGATGCCATGGCTCATGGCCTGGTCGCGGCGCATGCGTTGCGCCCATTCGGGAGGGCCGCCGGAAGCACTTTTGCGAAAGGGCTGTGCAGCGGCGCCGATCCCGGCCTTGGCGACGCCCGTCATTCCGGCCCCAAACCTGCGCAGGCCGGTTTCATCGGAGCTTGCCGCGGCGAGGCCGTAGGCGGTGGCCGCGGCACCCGCCATCGCAGCGCCACCGCGCGCGGCGAAAGACGTGGCGCCAACAAGAGCGCCGGCACCGGCACGGGCGCCGATCACGCCCGCTGCGCCGAGTCCGGCCGCCGCGAGCCCCGTGCCGATCGCCGCCCCGGCGCCAAGCTGCGGCGCTCCCGAAACGAGGCCCGTCGCAATGCCGGGACCGAAGATGCCCAGGCCGAGAAGTGACAATGAAGCCAGAACGAGAGACAGCGCATCCTCGATCGTCGGCTGATTGCCGCCGAATCCTTGGGTGAACTGACTGAAGAGGCTTGTGCCAATCCCAACGATGACGGCGAGGACGAGGATTTTTACACCCGAGGCGACGACATTGCCGAGGACTTTTTCAGCCAAGAAAGCGGTCTTGTTGAACAGGCCGAAAGGAATGAGGATGAAGCCCGCTAGAGTCGTCAGCTTGAACTCGATCAGTGTGACGAAGAGTTGAACGGAAAGGATGAAGAAGGAAATGACGACGATCGCCCAGGCGATCATGAGGATGGCGATCTGGACGAAATTCTCGAAGAAAGAGACATAGCCCATCAGCTGGCCGGCGGCCGTGAGGATCGGTGTGCCGGCGTCGAGGCCGACCTGCGCGATGCGACCCGGATGCAAAAAATCCGCAGCCGACAGGCCCGAGCCGGCGGCCTTTAGGCCAAGGCCGGAAAAACTGTCAAAAATGATTTTGGCGAGCTTGTTGAAATTGCCGATAAGGAAGGCGAACAAGCCGATATAGAGCGTCTTCTTGATGAGGCGGGCGATGACGTCCGCCTCGCCCGCGAGCGCCCAGAAGAGACCCGCAAGCGTGATATCAAGGGCGATCAGCGTCTGCGACAGAAATCGGACATCGCCGCCGAGGAGGCCGAAGCCGGAATCGATATACGCCGTGAAAACATTCAGGAATTGGTCAATGACGCCACTGCCGCCCATGTGCGTTAGGTCCTGATCAAAGAAAGGAGTGCTTTGATTTTATCGTCGTTTCTGATCTCGCAGGGTGAGAGGCCCCGCACGCCGTGTGACGCAACATGCGGCGATGAGCAGATGGGTGAGGCGAACCGGGTGCTTCCGGGGAGCCATAAATCAGCAGAACCCATCAAAGTCGGACGGACGGGGACTTCCGATCCCGCAGCCGGTCCGGCCAGCGAGCTTGCCATGGCGAGGGAAACCGAACCGATGGTGGACGCCTCGTCAGACAGTGGAACTCGCCAACTCGGGAGTGGGCGAGTCGGCACGTGGTGCGAACCGCGGGCCGGTGGAGCGTTGGTCCGTGCTATGGGCACATGGACCGGGGGCGCGCAGCGTGCTGCGCGCCAGCCTCGATACGGGCTTGCGTGGTATCGAGGCCGGATTCCACACGGGGTAAAGTCGGCGCCTAAAGCAGGCAAGAGATCAGTTGCGGAACCTAAGAACCTTGTCGTGACTTCCGGCGGTCTCCGACCCCGGATGACTGAAGCGACCAGCGATCGTGACGACGAGGGACGGAGCCTCCGTAGTAGTCCGGGGACGGGAAAGCCGTCCACATGGCGAAGGGAGGCAGTGGATACAGCAAGCAGGCAGGAGGTGGACGCATGTCCGGCGAGGTGAATATCTCGTTCGTCCTCGACATGCAGCGCAAGCTGTATCGGTGGAGCAACGAGGACCCTGACAAGGTCTTTGTTGATCTGTTCAATTTCGTATGCGACCGCAGAACCCTGAACGACGCTTGGCGAAGGCTCGCCCGCAACAGCGGGAGCCAGACACCGGGCACGGATGGGATGACGCGACGCACGGTCGAACAGCGTCCCGGTGGAGCAGCGGCGTTCCTCGAAGAAATCCGAGAGGCGCTTCGCAACGGATCGCACTGCCCGGAACCCGTCAGGCAACGGCTCATCCCGAAGCCCGGCAAGCCGGGGCAGTTCCGGCCACTCGGCATTCCCACGCTGATCGACCGTCTGGTGCAGATGGCTTTGAAGCTGATCCTGGAGCCCATCTTCGAGGCGGACTTCTATCCGACCTCCTACGGGTTCCGGAAAGGACGGAGCACCCATGATGCTCTGGAGAGAATCCAGAGGTTCCTTCACCCGACGAAGCGTGGACCTTCGGTCTATCGCTACGCCATAGAGGGCGACATCAAGGGCTGCTTCGACGCCATCGATCACCACGTCATGATGGAGGGAGTGCGACGACGCATCGGCGACCGCAAGGTGCTGAGGCTGATCCTTGCGTTCCTGAAGGCGGGCGTGATGATCGAGGGAACTGTTCGTCACCCCGTAACAGGCTCGCCGCAAGGCGGGATCATCTCGCCGATGCTGTCGAATATCTATCTGACGGCCATCGACGAGCGGTACGGACGATGGTCCATGCGCCCTCGTGAACCAAGTATAAATGCCGCTGCCCGAAGGGTCAGAGACCACAAGAAAGGCAGGCCGGTGTTCTACATGGTGCGATACGCGGACGACTTCGTCGTCCTCGTGGACGGCACGAGGGAGCAGGCGGAAGCAGAAAAGCTCGCGCTGGCGGAGTTCCTGGAAACGGAGGTTCGCATGGAGCTGTCGATGGAAAAGACCCGGATCACCGACGTCAGGGAAGGCTTCGACTTCCTCGGCTACCGGGTGGTGCAGACGAAGGCGCTCCGCACGGGGCGCCAGGTCGGCAACCTCTTCATACCGAAGGGCAAGCTGAACGACCTGCGCCACAAGATCAAGGTCATGGTGAAAGGCATCCCCACGGGATGTTCGCTCGCCCAAGTCATCGACAACCTCAATCCGGTGATCATGGGGTGGAGGAACTATTACCGATACGCCACATGGGCATATCGGGAGTTCAACCACCTCGATCGCTGGATATGGCAGCGTGTAGGGCGCTGGCTGAGGAGGAAATACCCGAAGGCAACGTGGCCGACGGTGCGACACCTTCACTTCCACAGCGCTCCGGAAAAACGAAGGCAATGGACCGACCGGACCAAACGCCTGCGGTCCCTCGGTGAAGGAGGGACCATGCGTTACCCGAACCAGAGTATAGCGAAACCGAACGGATGGAACGCCGAAAGGGAACACCAGCAACACGAAAGCGTGCGTGGCTTCTGGAATGCGTTCCAATGCCTCAGACATGTCTGAGGCCCACCCATAGGCGCGCGAGCGCCCATGCATGGAGAGCCGGATGCTTGGAAACTTGCACGTCCGGTTCGGGAAGAGGGATGGAGAAACTTGTCTCTGAAAGGGGATGTAGCGCTTCATCTCTACTTTCACTCTCAGTGCTCCTGGGAAACACTGGGCGCCGAGAAGAACCGGGCGCGGCTCTCGGCCCAGGCCTCTTCGCAGGCTTGATTGCCGGCCGCTTCGAGACCCAGATTCCGGCAGCGGGTGAGTTCGGCGGCCAGTGGATCGGCTGATACGACGGCGGGGAAGACGCGGATCGGCTCTGGGACGTCGGGCTCACGTAGAGCAAGGGCGGCGGCGAACAGCACGAGCCCCGATAATCCGGCTGCGGCAAGACGAAAGATTGCGTTCGAGTCCATCGGTCGGCCTCAATGGAACATCTGGACGGTTTGCGGCTGGTAGCCCTGGACAGAGCTCAAGAAGCGGCGGAGCTGCTCCTGAGCCTGGCCCTCGGCCTCTGCCTGGCGTGCCGACTCCAACGCCTGGGCGCGGCCCTGCGCCGCAAGCAAAGCAGTCAGGTCGGCCAACTGCCTTGTCTGCACCGCGACCAGCTGATTGCCGGCCTGGGTGGCTTGCAGGATGCCGACGGACGATTGACTGCTGGCAAGCAGGGAGGCCGTCTGTGCCTGTGTGTTGGGCAGGTTTTGCACCGCGCCGGCGCCTAGGGTGAGGGAATGCTGGAAGGCCGACAGCGAGTCCTGCCAGCGCTGCTCAGCGCTGGCGATCATCTGCAGATCGCTCGTCGTGGAACTGATCGAGACGGGGTAGCGCTGCGCGTACGCCTGATTCAGGGACTGCACATTGTAGGTGATGCCATTGGCTTGTTTCAGCAAGGTCTGGATCTGCGAATAGTCCCGCTCGACGTCGTTGAGCACCGTCGTTGGAAGCTGTTCGAGCTGCTTTGCCTGATTGATCAGCATCTGCGCCTCGTTTTGCAGGCTTTTGATCTGGTTCTGGATCTGCTGCAGAGAGCGGGCGGCGGTCAGCAAATTCTGGCTGTAGTTCGACGGATCGAAGACAAGCATTTGCGCGTGCAGGGGCGTACCAACTGCCATCGCGAGGAGTAGGGCGACCACGGCAACATGAGTTTTGTGGGACATCACAAGACCTCTGGAGTCATGCTGGGGAGAAGTTCGGCGGCCCAGGCGACGCCTTTGGCCGCCAGCCAGGCCGACGCGAAGTTCTCGCGGCCGGCGGTGGCGAGAGCGACAGCGATAGCGGCCTGGTCGGATTTTGAGGAGGCGGCGGTCAAAGCGAGCGCAACCTCGCCCAGCCCGAGTTCGAAGAGGCGGTTGCCGCGCCGGGACTGGCAGTAGTAATCGCGCTTGGGTGTGGCCCGGCTGATGATTTCGATCTGCCGGTCGTTCAATCCGAACCGCCGATAAATGGCGGTGATCTGCGGCTCAATTGCCCGCTCATTGGGCAGGAAGATGCGAGTCGGGCAGCTTTCGATGAGGGCGGGCGCGATCGCACTCGTCTCGATATCGGCCAGCGATTGCGTGGCGAAGATGACCGACGCATTCTTCTTGCGCAGCGTCTTCAGCCATTCGCGGAGCTGTTGCGCGAAACCCGTGTCGTCAAGTGCAAGCCAGCCTTCATCGATAATGAGAAGCGTCGGCCGTCCGTCGAGACGGCCTTCAATGCGATGGAAGAGATAAGAGAGAACGGCGGGCGCTGCGCCCCGCCCGATGAGGCCTTCCGTCTCAAACACCTGCACATCGGCGGCGCCGAGCCGTTCGGCTTCGGCGTCGAGCAGCCGTCCAAAGGGGCCACCAAGACAATAGGGTTGAAGCGCCTGTTTCAGCGCGTTGGATTGCAGCAGGACGGAAAGGCCGGTGAGGGTGCGCTCAGAGGCGGGAGCCGATGCCAGGGAGGTGCCCGCGGACCATATATGCTCCTTGGCATCCGGGGTAATGGTCACACCTTCCCGGGCAAGTAGCGCTTCGATCCATTCCGCCGCCCAGGCCTCTTCGACATATTCGTCGATCCGCGCGAGGGGCTGCAGAGCCACCGGCTCTTCCACGTCCTCCGAGAGTGCGCCGCCGAGATCGTGCCAGTCGCCGCCCATGGCGAGCGCCGCCGCCCGGATTGACCCGCCGAAATCGAAAGCAAAAATTTGAGCGTCAGCATAACGCCGAAACTGCAGGGCCATCAAAGCGAGAAGCACACTTTTTCCGGCGCCGGTCGGTCCAACGATCAAAGTATGGCCGACGTCGCCGACATGCAGCGAAAAACGGAAGGGTGTCGAGCCTTCCGTCCGGGCGAGGAACAACGGCGGCGCATCAAAATGATCATCGCGCTCCGGCCCGGCCCAGACCGCCGAGAGCGGCATCATATGGGCAAGGTTCAGGGTCGAGACCGGAGGCTGCCGGACGTTCGCATAGACATGACCTGGTAAGGAACCGAGCCAGGCCTCGATCGCATTCACCGTCTCAGGAATGCAGGTGAAATCGCGGCCTTCGATGATTTTTTCGACCAGCCGAAGCTTTTCACTGGCCGTGCCGGCATCTTCATCCCAGACGGTCACTGTCGCGGTGACATAGGCCTGTCCGATCTCATCCGATCCCAGTTCCTGCAAGGCCATATCGGCGTCGGCGGCCTTATTGGCGGCATCCGTGTCGAGCAGGGTGGAGGCCTCGTTGGTCATCACCTCCTTCAGGATTGCTGCTATCGACTTGCGTTTGGCGAACCATTGCCGGCGGATCTTTGTGAGAAGCCGTGTCGCATCCGTCTTGTCGAGCATGATCGCCCGGGTCGACCAGCGATAGGGAAAGGCAAGGCGATTGAGTTCGTCCAAGATCCCCGGAAAGGTCGTGGTCGGGAACCCGATAACGGTCAGGGTGCGCAGATGATGTGGCCCCAACCTCGGCTCAAGCCCACCGGTGAGGGGCTGGTCCGCCAGAAGCGCGTCGAGATACATCGGTGCTTCTGGTAGGCGAACCCGATGCCGCTTGGTCGAGATGCAGGCATGGAGATAGGTCAGCGTCTCTTCGTCAGCGAGCCAGTAGGCTTCGGGCACAAAACCATCGATAAGTTGCAGGATGCGGTCGGTGCGATCGGCAAAGCTCTTGAGAAGCTCCTTGCCGTCGATGCCTTGGCGTGATTTTCCCTCGTAGAGCCAGCCTTCCGCGCGGGAAGAATCCTCTGCGGGCGGCATCCAGACGAAGGTCACATAATAGAAGCTCTCGAAATGGGCGCCTTCTTCCTCGAATTGCTCGCGGCGCTCAACATCGACGAGTGCGGAGACCCTGTCCGGAAACCGGCTGCGGGGATAGTTTTGCGCCGGAACCCGGCTCGCCTCGACAAAGATTGCCCAGCCAGACCCCAGCCGGCGCAAGGCGTTGTTGAGCCGTGCTGTCGTGCCGACGAGTTCGGCCGGCGTGGCGCTGTCGAGGTCGGGGCCACGGAACCGCGCCGTCCGCTGAAACGATCCATCCTTGTTGAGCACGATCCCCGGCGCGATCAAAGCGGCCCAGGGCAGAAAATCGGCGAGACGTTGCGGCTTCTTGCGATATTCGGCGAGGTTCAGCATCGGCTCATACCCCGAAATGCGCGGGGTAGCGCAGATGGCGGCGCACCACGTCCACGAACTGCGCGTCTCGCTTCGCGGCCCAGACCGCCGCGGCATGGCCGATCGCCCAGATGACGAGGCCAGGAATCCAGAGCCGCAGGCCGAGGCCAACCGCGGCGGCCAGCGTGCCATTGGCGATCGCGACCGCGCGGGGCGCCCCGCCAAGCAGGATTGGATCGGTCAACGCCCGATGAACTGGCGCGTCGAATCCCGCCACGGATTCGTGTGACAAGATCCCGCCCATCAGACGAGCGCTCCGCCGCCGAAGGAAAAGAACGTCAGGAAGAAGCTCGACGCGGCGAAGGCGATCGACAGGCCGAAGATGATCTGGATGAGCCGGCGGAAGCCGCCGGAAGTATCACCGAAGGCAAGGGTCAGGCCGGTCGTGATGATAATGATCACCGCGATGATTTTTGCGACCGGGCCTTCGACCGATTGCAGCACCTGCTGCAGTGGCTGCTCCCAGGGCATGTTTGAGCCGGCGGCATGCGCCGAGCCTGGCGCCATCAAAGGCAACGAGACGGACAGCAGCGTGGTAAAAACAATTTGGGTACAGTCGCGAAGCGAAAGGAAAGGCTTGTTCATGCGGGATCTCCGAGTGAAATGAGTTTGGCGGGCGTGACGAGGCGATAGTCGCCGCGCTTATCGAGGCCATCGACGGCGGATAGCTCGATAAGCCGGCGTTGGGCGCCGCGTCCGGCGAGAACCGCAATGACGTTGATCGTCTCGGCGATCAGTGCGCGGGGGACGGTCACCACGGCTTCCTGGATGAGCTGTTCTAGGCGCCGCAGCGCGCCCAGCGCGGACCCCGCGTGGATCGTGCCGATCCCGCCCGGATGTCCGGTGCCCCAGGCTTTGAGGAGATCAAGCGCTTCGGCCCCGCGTACTTCGCCGATCGGGATGCGGTCGGGACGCAGGCGCAGCGAGGAGCGAACGAGATCCGAAAGTGACGCGACGCCGTCCTTGGTGCGCAACGCGACGAGGTTCGGCGCCTGGCATTGGAGCTCGCGCGTATCTTCGATCAGGATCACGCGGTCGGAGGTTTTGGCAACTTCCGCCAACAGCGCATTGACGAGCGTCGTCTTGCCGGTCGACGTCCCACCGGCAACCAGCACATTGCGGCGATTCTCGACCGCGAGCCGCAAGACTGTTGCCTGATCGGGCGCCATGATTCCGGCGGCGACGTAATCGTCCAGAGTGAAGATGGCGACCGCCGACTTGCGGATGGCAAAGGTGGGCGCCGCAACGATTGGCGGAAGCAAGCCTTCGAAACGCTCGCCGGTTTCAGGCAGCTCAGCCGAAACGCGTGGGCTAGCGGGATGGACCTCGGCCCCTACATGATGCGCGACGAGGCGAATGATTCGTTCGCCGTCGGCCGGGGCCAGCCACTCGCCAGTGTCCGCTAGCCCATTTGTGAGCCGGTCGATCCAGATGCGGCCATCGGGATTGAGCATGACCTCGATGACGGCGGGGTCTTCGAGCCATGTCGCGATCGCGGGTCCCAACGCCGTGCGCAGCATGCGCGCGCCGCGCGAGACCGATTCCGACCGGAGTGAATGCGCCCCCATGACTGCCCCCGCGCGCCACAGGCGCGACGGGGATGATTAGAAAGGGCAGGGCCTCAGGCTATGCAACAAGCTTGAGAGGAGCGTAGGGCTCTGGCGTGGAAAGACAGGCAATTGGCATTCTCGACATTATCGTCGCACCGCCGCGGCATTGCTCGATTCATCGCATATGCACGAGCTGCGAACTGGCGCTCAAGCTTGTACGCAGTCTTCCAGATAGCCTGCGTTATGAGCATGGCCTGATTCTCGCGGAGGACGACTACGTTATTGTCCAGGGAGGCTTCTCAGGCAACGGCCGCCCTGCGGCGTTCATAGCCGCGGATGTAGTCCGGATAGAAGATGGTCGTCTCACCGAGTATTGGGACGTGCTCCAGGACGAGGCAACCCAATCCGAGTCGAAGAGCGGTCTGTCGATGTTCGGTGGCCGCTTTCCGGCGTGACATTCGAGAAAACATCGGGATGATCGACCGAACGATGTATTGAGCTGGCTGACAAAGCGCGCGCAAATGAGGGGTATGGTGCGGCGATAGTGAAAAATCGTTCCGCGCCGGACGACATTGGTGAGAATCCAGACCAAAGCGGGTGCCTTCTCTAGCAATTAAACGGGCAAACGACGGACCCAGGGTGTGACGCGCTTCCTGCAGCAGCGCACCAGATTTGATCATGTCCCGTCGTTGGCCAGTGGCGGGCTATGGCGCGGATGCATGACTTGATCTGAGATGCTTGAGACAGCCGGCAACGCGAGCAAGGCGACTGCCGAGGTTGCGTGCGGTTGTGAGCTCCGCTTCGACGGGCTGTCGTGAGCCGTCGGTTCCGGCAAGGGTGCCGGGCCCGTAGGGCGAGCCACCGATGCCGTCTGTGACCAGTATTTGCGGGTTCTGCCCGTACGGTGTGCCCACAAACACCATGCCGAGATGGACCAACGGGACAAGCGCCGTCAGGATCGTCGTCTCCTGGCCCCCGTGGATGGTTCCCGTACTCGTGAAAATTCCTGTGGCCTTATCCTCGAGTTCGCCTTTGAGCCAGAGCCCACCCGTGGTGTCTATAAACTGCTTCATCTGCGCGCTCATGTTGCCATAGCGGGTCGGCGTCCCCCAAGCGATGCCGTCGGCCCAACGCAAATCGTCGTGTGTCACCACAGGAATTTCGGCCTGTGCCTGCTGTGCCCGCAGATAGGCGTCCTGGCCCGCTAACGCCTTGCGCGCTTCTTCGAGTTCCGCAATCCGGCGTAGCTGCACAGTGGTGGCGGGTACACCCTCCGCGCCCTCAGCCACGGCCAGCGCCATTCGATGAATGTGACCGTAGGTGCTGTAAAACGCGATAAGGACGTTCGTCATCATCACCGAGTACTCCTTCGATTAGCATCATGAAAACGATTTTCTCAAGAGACCTATCAAGCAATCTCGGCCGCATTTCCACGTCTGTCGGAACCGTCAGGTCGCGAGGCGTCTCTGATGTCAGGTCGCGGGCGCCCCCAGTAGTGCATCGTCCACGACCCAATTCGTTGCTAGTGACCTAACGCATGCCTTAAACATGTTGGTCAGCGTCACCCCGAAGAGCAAGGGCACATAGATTAATTCCGCTTTGCCCACGCTTGATTGTCGACGGCAACGTTCGATGGGGATGCGAATGATTTGAGTTTTCATGGTTCGCCTCTCGGCTATTTGCACCAAGCAACGGCTCTTGCAGTCGATGTTCGACGCGGCGACCGCGCGAGAACTCGAATAATCATAACAGATAACCACCGAGATCTCGCGGCCCTCGCTCTTCATTTTCTGGAAATCAAGCACGTTCAAGGTGTTAACCTCTCTCGTCGCGGCTTTCCCGGTGCTCGTATGCCGGACGCGTGACCTTTACGCTTCTCGGGTTCGCAAGAAAAGGCTGCACGAGTTTGCAGGAGCTCAACGGTCAGGTTCATAGCTTCCAGCCCTGGGCTGCTCCGGAATTAATCGCGAGGCGCGCTGTCCGGTGAAATACGCCCAGAACCATTCGATTTGCACGCGCAACCGATCTTGCAGCTGCGGAAGCGACATGAGATGCAAGAAGACCCAAACGAGCCAGGTGAGAAAACCACTCATATGAAGTCGGCCGCTCTCTAATATCGCGAAATTTTTGCCGACGACCGCCATGCTGCCCTTGTCGAAGTATTGAAACGGACGTTTTGGTGATTGCCCCTTGAGATCTCGTGAGATCAACCGTCCGACATAGCGCCCTTGCTGGATCGCCGCCGGCGCCACGCCGGGCACCGGCCGTCCATCGCGAACGACCGATGACGCATCGCCGACGACGAACACGCCGGTGACATCCTGAACGTTCATGAATGGGCCAACCGACACCCTGCCTACCCGATCAGTCTTGGCACCAAGCAGTTTCAATATTGGTGATGGTGCGACGCCAGCCGTCCACAGCACTGTCGCGCTTGGAATTCTTTTTCCATCGGCGACCACGCCACTCTCGTCGACCTTTTCAACCTTGACTCCGGTTAAGATCTTGACGCCGAGTTTCTCGAGCCGTTTGGCTGCCTTTTTGGCAAGATTCTTAGCAAAGGTCGGAAGGATTCTGTTGCCGCCCTCGATCAGAATGATCGAGCTCTTGGCGGGATCAATGTGCCGGAATTGTCTACGCAGGGTGACTGTGGCTAGTTGCGCCATCGACGCCGCCAGCTCCACGCCAGTTGCACCCGCACCAACCAACACGAACGTCATCTGGCGCGCGCGTTCCTTCTCATCGTCTGTTGTCTCCGCCAATTCGTAGGCGTTCAGGATTTTTGCGCGGATGGCCTCGGCGTCACTCAGGTTCTTGAGACCGGGAGCATATTTCCCAAACTCATCATGACCGAAATAGCTCGGCTGCATACCTGTGGCGATTATCAAGTAATCGAATTTGATCGTGCGAGTGCCGAGGACAGGGCAGGACGCGTCGACCGATCGAGAGTTCAGGTCAATGCCGGTCACTTCGGCGAGCATTACGTTAACATTCTTCTGCTTTTCGGCGAGATGGCGGATTGGTGCTGCAATTTCGGATGGCGCAAGAACCGAGGTCGCTACCTGGTAAAGCAGCGGCTGGAAGATGTGGTGATTACGTCTGTCAATCAGAATTATGTCTGCATCAGATCTCTTCAAAGCGCGGGCGGCAGCGATCCCGGCAAATCCGCAACCAACGATCACGATACGCTTTCGACGCACGGCCGGCGTAGCCGCTATCGGCAAATTTTCCCCAGCTCGCGGCGACGTAACGTCCGAGTCCTGGCGCCTAATGTCTTGCAGTGTGTTGCTCATTGCTCTAACAGATCGAGTGGTTAATCTTCGGGAAGATGCGCTACCAATCCTGAGGGAACTCCTCCGGCAAAGGAGCTATAGCGCCCTGGCCCGCTCGGGCCGTTCTTCAGGATGTCGCGAGGATTTTCGTACTTGCTGCGCAATTCGAGCAGCCCGAGCAGGACCTCGTCGCGCTGCGCCTCCAGCTCGGCAATTGAGCGCGAGCCGAGCTCGGCATGAACGCTGTCGATGAGCTTCTTTTGCACTTCGGGCGTTAATACTGGCTGCCCGAGAACCTTCCACCAGGCCGTCATAGGGCCGGTGAACTGCTGGAAGAAGTGCTCGATGCCGCCATGGCCGCCGCCGAGGTGGTTGAGCATCATGTTGCCCATGATGCCCCAACGCAGGCCAGGTCCCCAGCACAATGCGGTATCGACGTCTGCCGCGCTGACGACATCTTCGGCGACAAGATAATAGACTTCCCGTGCCAAAGCCGCCTGTAGACGATTGGCCACATGTCCGGGTACTTCCTTACGCAGCCGAACGGCTTGTTTCCCCAATCCCGTGTAGAACTCGGCGACGCGCTGAATGGTCTGCTCCGACGTCTTCGCGCCGCCAACGATCTCTACCAGCGGAACCAAGTGGGGGGGATTGAAGGGATGGCCGATGACACAGCGCTCCGGGTGCAAGCGGCAATCCGATTGAATCTCGCTCATGGTGAGACCCGACGAGCTTGAAGCGATGATGACATCGGCTGGTAACAACTCGTCGAGTTGTCGATACAGCTTCTTTTTGAAGTCAATTCGCTCGGGCCCGTTTTCCTGGACGAAGTCCGCTGGTCCGACAGCTTCTGCCACCTCTCCCGTGAACGTGAGATGTGATTGTGACGCCCCGGGCGCAAGACCCAGTCTCTCGAGCGCGGGCCACGCCGCTTTCACGAAGCGTCTCAGAGACGTCTCAGCATCCGGTGCAATATCGGTCGCGATGACTTCGAGTCCCTTCGCCAGGAACAGTGCCGTCCAGCTGGCGCCGATAACACCGGTTCCAATGAGAGCGACCCGACGAATAGGCTGGTTATTGGACATTGTCGGTTCTCCTTAGATTGGATTTCAGAGTTCCGCGTAAGCGATGCCGGTGAGATTACCCAGCGCGAAGAGAAAGTTGCGTTCTCCCGAGCCGTCGAGCTTGGCGGAATAGACCGAGCCGGCGAAATCGGTCACGAACATCTGATCGCCAGGGACATCCAGCGCGATGCCGATCCCTTCCATCAAATGCGTCAGTACGATCTCTGGCGCTCGGGGTTTTGCATCAATGGATGCACGATTCACCGTGTTGCCGCGCGGAGGGTCACCGCGGTCGGTCCAGTAAAGCATGCGATTTTTGAGATCGAGCTCGAGATCAATAGGCTCTGGCAAGTGGTCGAAGAAGACTTCGATGTCGGAGCGATTGGCTGCCAGCTCACCGCTGGGGATTTCGAGCCCTGCATGAAAGATTCTACCCTCATTTCCGTTATCCGGGCCTTTTTGCGTCCAATAGATTTGCTGACGCTCGGGGTCGATTGTGATCCCAACGCACCACCTTGTCTGGTCGCGCCGGTCCGCATCGCCGCGGCCCGCCTCGACGAGCGTTTCAATCTGCAAGCCATCGAGGTTCGCGCGCATCACGCGCATGCCCTCGCGGTCGCACCAGTAAAGTTTGCCGTTTTCCTTATCGAGATGGATCTGCTTCGGCGAGTGAGTGACGCCTAGCGGGACGATGGTCCTCCGGTTCCCACCGTCGAGGTCGGCGCGCTCGATCGAGCCGTCGTCGCGGTCGGGGATGCCCATGTTGGTCCAATAAATATGACCTGCCTCCGCATCCACGACGATGCCGTCGGGGAGGTGGCAATTGGTGACTATCGTTTTGCGGTCAGAGCCATCCGGGCTCATCGAGTGAATACGGTCGCCGCTCAGTTCGAGAACGAACAATCGGCCCGCCGCGCCCTTGCGGGCCTGTCTCGGTTTTGATTTCGTCGCCAGAGCTTCAGTCATGAATTTTTCCTTTCACTTAACTTCCACGCCGATTGCCCTGGCATTTCCTCTGTTCGTAAGAGCTACGCGGCGGTTGCGGATTTCACCGACCGGGTGAATTGAGACGAGCGCTTCTCCAGAAAAGCCGTAAGTGCCTCCTTCGCGTCGTCAGAGCGAACGAGCACACTGAACTCTTCGTTCTCAAGCTTCATCGCTGCCTTGATCTGCTCCCGAAAAGTCCGTTTCAAAAGCCTTTTGCTAGCTTGCAGCGCGCCGGCAGGCTTTGCTGCCAGCTTCCGCGCCGTTTCGGTCGCCGTCGCCAGCAGGTTCTGATCAGATACGATTTGGGTAACGAATCCCAATTCCGCGGCGCGTTGGGCATCGAAAGGCATTCCCAACAAAATCAACTCCGCCGCCCGAATGTGCCCGATCCTTGCCGGAACGGAGCAGCTCGATCCAAATTCCGGCACCACACCAAGATTGATAAAAGGCATTTGGAATTTTGCACTCTGACCCGCGTATACGAAGTCACAATGCGTGAGCATGGTGGTGCCCCCTCCGATCGCAGCACCCTGCACGGCTGCGATCAGCGGTTTGTCAAAATCGACCAATGCGTTCGTTAGCCGAGCCTGCGGAGAGTCTCCCGGCCCTGGAGGATTCCTCAAAAAATCCTCCACATCGTTGCCCGCGGAGAAAGAATCCCCTGCGCCATGCCAGAGCACGACGCGTGTGCGCCCGTCCTTGGCCACGTCATTGAAGATATCCGCGAGCGCGGCGTACATGCTCGAAGTCATCGCGTTCCGCTTCGCCGGACGATTCAATTCAACGCGAAGGATGCTTCCGTTTTGTTCGGTAATAATCTCGTCCACTTCGACCTCCTATGGTCGTCTCACGAACCTCGCGGATTAAAAAAGATCGGAGGCGTCAGATGCCCATTGTGCAGGCGTCGGACGACATACGGGGAACATCCCGTCCATGGCTGCAACCGCGCCTTCGAAATCAGAGTCCACCCGGTAACGGGCGAGCTCCGCGACGTTGATCATGAGAAAGCCGTGTTTCTTGCAGAAGCGAGCGAGATCAGGGAGGCGCGCCATGGTGCCGTCGTCGTTCAGTATCTCGCAAATCACGCCCGCGGGTTTGAGGCCAGCGAGGCTAGCGAGATCGACGGCTGCTTCCGTTTGGCCCCGGCGCTCTAGAACGCCGCCGTCACGCGCGCGAAGCGGAAAAATATGTCCCGGCCGGGCGAAATCTGTCGGCACGCTGGTCGGATCAATTGCGGCCTTGATCGTTTCCGCGCGATCGTAAGCCGAGACGCCGGTGGTGACCCCGCGACCCTTCAAATCGATCGAAACTGTGAACCCTGTGCCGCACGTTGCGGTATTGTTGCGAACCATCGGGACAAGATCAAGTTCATCAAGTCTTTCGCCGGTCATCGCAAGACAAATCAGGCCTCGCCCGTACATAGCCATAAAGTTGATGGCCTCTGGCGTGACCATCTCGGCCGCCATTGTCAGGTCGCCTTCGTTTTCACGATCTTCATCGTCGACCACGACAATCATCCGTCCGGCTTTCAACTCTTCGATGCCGGCTTCGATCGTGGCGAATACAGACTCCTCGTCACGGTGGACATCACCACGTTGCACTTTCGCGTCGGCCCCTAGTCGCTCACAGAGACTTAGCGTGTGGCCCAATTTTTCTTTTTTGGTCTTCAGGTAACCCAGGGAGTGCATCGTTGGCTTGGCTTCGCAGGGAAGCTCGTCGATAACTTCGATCCCGGCGTCACGCAGAACCTGCGTCTTGCGAGGATTATTCGACATCAGGCGAACGCGGCGGATGCGGAACTCGCTCAGGATCGCGGCGGGCAGGCTGAAGTCCCGACAATCGGTCTTGAAGCCCAGAATATGATTTGCATCCACGGTATCAAAGCCGGCATCTTGCAATTCGTATGCCTTCAATTTCGCCATGAGACCAATGCCGCGGCCCTCCTGATACTCGTAGATCACCAGTCCGTGACCTTCCTCGGCGATGGCCTGCATGGCCATCTCCAGTTGGTCGTGGCAATCGCAACGCAGCGATCCGAGTATTTCGCCCGTAAAGCACTGCGACTGGATACGCAGCAAGGGAACTCCTTCGCTTGGGTCGCCCGTGACCATCGCGAGTGCGGTTTCGACCCGCTGAGTGCCGTTCGATACGTCGCGCTCGAACCCAATGACGTCGAACGTCCCCCACCTGGTGGGCATGCGGGCGGATGCAATCCGCCGGAGCGCCCTACTTGGCGCGGCTTTCATTGTCTTTGCTCTCGTTCCGAGCATCTCAGAATCCTCTCAAGATTTACCAAGCAGCTACGCCGCGCGTTCCTTGGCGTTCGGAGTGGCACCACTCGCGCGCAAGCCATCGATTTCGTTGGCGCTGAAGCCCAGCTGTCGGAGGACTTCCTCGTTATGCTCGCCAAGCGCCGGGGCGCGCTTTGCCGGCACTTTGGCGACGCCATGAACCTGAATCGGGCTGCTGATCGTCGAGGTGAGCTTGCCGCCCGCCCCTTCGAGCGGAACGACGACGTCATTGGCGCGCAATTGCGGATCGTTGATCACCTCTTGCGGCTCGCGCACAACACCGAAGGCGACGTGGATGCCGTTAAACACTTCGTACCAACGCGCCATCGGCTGAGCGCCAAAGACGTCGTCGAGAATCGCCGCAAGTTGTGGCATGTTCGCCATTAGTTTCGTCGGATCGGAGAACCGCGGGTCCGTCAGAAGGTCTGGGCGGCCGATCGCCTTCGCGACGGCTGCCAATTTGTCCGGCGTGACGAGGAGAACGAACCATGTCCCGTCGGAGGACTGGTACACGTTCAAAGCTGCATTTGCGGGATTCTTGCGATCGTGCGGAGCGAAAAACTTTGCCTCGCACAGCGCGCCCTGGATCGAGACGCTCGCCGACCAGACTCCCTCGGCGAGCAACGAGGTCGTGACATACGATCCCTTGCCGGTGCGCTCGCGGCGATAGAGCGCCGTGACGATCGCAGAATAAAGGCCGACGGCGGTCGCATTGTCACCGCTGCCAGCTACCGGCCAGGTCGGCGGCGCACCTGCATCGCGCGTCATCGACAGTAAACCGCTGCGCGCCCAATAAGATGTAATATCGAAGCCCGGGAGGCTGGCGTCAGGTCCGTTTTCGCCGAAGCCGGTGACATCGGCGTAGATCAGCCGCAAATTCCATTGCCCGACATCGTCGTATTCGAGCTGCAATTTTTTCCGTGCCGGATGCGGCGTATTGACGATGAGCACGTCGGCCCATTTGACGAGCCTCTCGAGAACCTGCCTGGAGCCCGGATTTTTCAGGTCGAGAGTGATGCCGCGCTTGTTGCGGTTGGCGAGATGCCATGGATAGGCGTCCTTCGCCCGCGGCTGCGGCGGGATCTTGTGCCCTATCCTCCAGAGGTCGCCAGCGGGAGGCTCGACTTTGATGACGTCGGCGCCAAAGTCGGACAGGATCACGGCGGCACTCGGACCGGCAATGAAGCTCGCCAGGTCCACCACCTTCAGTCCGGAGAAAATGTTGTCGTTTGCCATAGGTCTCACCTGAATGATCATGCGCGGCTTTTCTTCACCGTCCGCGGAATTGGGGCGCGCGTTTCTCGAGGAAGGCTGTCGTGCCTTCCTTCTTGTCCTCGGTGGCGGCGCAGAGACCGAAATACGAAGCTTCGAGCAGCAAACCTTGGCCTTGGCTCGTGTCCATTCCCTTGTTCGCTGCATCGAGTGCGAACTTGACGGCGATCGGAGCGTTCGAAGCGATCTTCGTCAGAATGGCCTCGACGCGCGTGATCAGATCAGCCGCCGGAACGATTTCGTTTACGAGCCCGATGCGATAGGCCTCCTGCGCGCTGATCATCTCGCCGGAGAGAATGAGCTGCAGCGCGCGGCCCTTGCCGACGAGCCGCGGCAGCCGTTGCGTACCGCCGCCGCCCGGGACGAGTCCCAAGGTCACTTCGGGCTGGCCGAACTTCGCGGTTTCGACCGCAATTCTGATGGTGCATGCCATCGCCGTCTCGCAGCCGCCGCCGAGTGCAAAGCCGTTGACGGCCGCGACCACCGGCTTGCCGAGATTCTCAATGAGGTCGAGGACCTCCTGGCCGAAGCGGCTGGACTGCTCCGCCTCGAACGCCGCGACGTGTGCGAGCTCGCCGATGTCGGCGCCGGCGATGAACGCCTTGTTGCCGGCTCCCGTCAGGATGACGCCGCGTACTGACGTGTCGTCGCGTGCATCCTCGAACGCCATTCGCAGGTCCCTCCAGGTCGGCGTATTCAGGGCGTTGAGCACCTTGGGCCGATTGACCGTGACATAGGCGATCGCGCCCTTCTTCTCGTACAGGAGATTCGCGAGCGTCAGTGCTGCCGCTGGGGAAGCTGCGGGCACCACTGCGGGCGATGGCGTGAGTGCTGCTGTTGCCGGGGCCATGTTCATATCTCCTGCTGGGGTTGACGGCGAGCCGCGCTGGCGATGTCACACGAAGGCGCCAAGGCCGGTGATGGCCTTGCCGACGATCAGATTCTGCATCTGATACGTGCCTTCGTAGGAGTAGAGCGCCTCGGCATCGGCGAAGAAGCGCGCGACGTTGTAGTCAGTGACGATGCCATTGCCGCCCAATACCTCGCGGCCCCACGAGACAGTCTCACGCGATTTGGCCGTGCAGAACGCCTTGGCAAGCGACGCATGATGATCGCCGAGCTTGCCTTCGTCATTCAGCTGCGCCAGTCGCACCATCAGGCACTGGCAAGCCGTGACATTGGCGAGCATCTTGGCCAGCAGATCCTGCACCATCTGGAACGAGGCGATGGGCTTGCCGAACTGCAGCCGCTCCTGGGCGTATTTGAGGGTTGCCTCGAAGGCACCCATCTGGATGCCGGTCGAGGCCCAGCCCACCATGTAGCGGGTCATGCGCAGCACGCGCGCAGTGTCGCGGAAGGAGTTACCGCCTTGCAGGCGGTTTGCCTCCTGCACCCGGACGTCCTTGAGCGTGATCTGGCCGTTCTGCACTACCTTGAGCGCGATCTTGTGCTCGATCTTCTCGACGCTAAAGCCGGGCGTGGTCTTGTTCTCGACGATGAAGCCCTTGACCTGGTTGTCGGCGACATCACGCGCCCAGATGATCGAAACATCGCACCATGTGGCGTTACCAATCCACCGCTTCTGGCCGTTAAGAATCCAGGTGTCCCCTTCGCGTTTGGCGATCGTGGTCATTCCTCCGCTTGTTCCCGAACCCACCAGAGGTTCGGTGAGGCCGAAGCAGCCAATCTTTTCCCAACGTGCCATCGGCGGCAGCCACTTCTGCTTCTGCTCCTCCGATCCATCGAGATAGATCGAGCCCATGGCCAGGCCGCTGTGCACGCCGAAGAACGTGCAGAACGAAGCGTCGACGCGCGCCAACTCCATTGCGACGAAGCCGAACAGCTTCTGGCTTCCGCCGGCGCAGCCGTAACCCTCGTATCCGAGGCCGCCGAGGCCCAACTCTTTGAATGACGGCAGCAGCTCAAAGGGAAACGCATCGTCGGACCAGTACTTGTTGATGATCGGCTGGACCTTGGTCTCCATGTAGGTGCGCACCTTCTTGACGATCGCCTTTTCCTCGGCGGTCAAGACGTCCACGAGCTGATAGAAGTCGCTGTTTGGCACGGGGAGCTGCTTGGGCGCTTTCTTCACTGATGCCGGTGCCACCGCAACCGGTGCCGACGCTGCTGTTGCCGTTGCCATTCACTTTCTCCTTAGATTTTCAGTTTCTTCTCGTGCAGGAGATCGTATAATGGCTCACAACGCGATCCCCCAAACGGGGGAACGCGTCGGGGGATCCAAAAGGGGATGCACGCGGGTACGTAGGCGGGAGGCCAGCAATTGAGGACAAAATGCGGGCAGGTGAGCATCCACAGACCATTGCGACCAAGTTGCTGCCACCGCGATGCGTGGGGCTTATCGAGCGTCCCCGCCTGGTCGAACTCGTTACTGAAGTCCAGAGCAGGCGTCTCTCCGTAGTCAAGGCACCTGCAGGCTTTGGCAAGACGTCTCTGGCGGTCGAATGGGCGGAACGCCTTGCACAGAGCGGCAATTCAGTTGCGTGGTTTTCGATCGATGTGAATGACAATCAACCAACACAATTTTTGTTCTACTTATCCCACGCGCTGCAACACGCCCATCACGGCGTGGGTAGTCCCGCGATCGATCTCATCCTCGAAACCTCGTTGATCAGCCCGCCTGCGATCATATCGACGCTGATTAACGGCTTGGCAGAGATAGATGAAGAGGTCTGCCTTTTTTTGGAGGACTATCACTGTGTAAGCGATCCGGCCATTCATGACGCAGTTGCGTTCTTGCTGAGACATGCCCCATCGAATCTCCATCTAGTGCTAGCTACGAGAACAGAGCCGCCCCTTCCATTGCCCGCACTGCGTGCTCAAAACCAGTTACTGGAGATCGACGCGGCGGCCTTGCGGTTCGATCTGGAGGAAACGCGGCAGTTTCTCGAGCACGAGGACCTGGGGCCATTGGACCCGGCGCAGCTCAGGCTTTTGCATGAGAGGACTGAAGGGTGGCCTGCAGTGCTGCGGATCGTTGCTGCCACGTCCTCTCAATCGGAACAGAATTTCAGCCAGTATGTGCGACAGCTGTCCGCGACATTGCGGCCAATCGGTGCCTACCTTGCCGAGATGGTCGACGGCCTTCCGGGCGAGATGGCCCCATTCATGCTGCGCACAGCTGTCCTCGACAGGTTTTCCGCAGACTTGTGCAAGGCCGTGACGCAACATAGGTTGAGTCGGGAATTCCTCGAATCGATCGCCAACCGTCAATTGCTGCTGGTGCCCCTCGACAGCGACGGGCACTGGTACCGCTATCACCACCTACTGTCAGCATATCTTCGCCACCGACTGGAAGCTGAGCTGGGGGAGGAAGAAATTGCGACCCTTCACCGGCGCGCGTCGCACTGGTACGCCTCACAGGAACTATGGACTGAAGCGATCCAACACGCGATTGCCGCAGGCGATACCGAGCAAGCGGCAAGCTGGATCAAGAACTGCGCCATGACGCTGGTTAAGAAGGGAGACCTGCTAACCCTTCTTGGCTGGCAGCGCCTGTTTCCAATGGCGCGCAGCGCAACCGAGCTCAAGCTCGCGGTCGCTTGGGGAATGGCTCTCGTGATTCGCCTCAACGAAACGCTGGAGCTCCTCCGGCAGATCGAAAGCGATCTCGGCGACCAACGTTCGCCGGAAAACGCCGCCATTGCGTGTGAATGTGCAACGATACGCTCCGTCGCGCTTGTCTTGGGAGACGACACGCAACAGGCGTTGCCTGTAGCCGAAGATTGCCTCGGCCGGTCGAACGATCCATGGACCACTAACGTCGCTTCAAACGTTGTCCGTCTGGGCAGTTTGAAAGCTGGCGATCTAGCCAAATTCTATGCGACTCCGTGGATTCCCTACTCGTTGGACGAGGATAGGCGAAACGTCTTTGCATCGGTCTATCGGCGCTGTCTCCAGGGATTAGCCGAGGTCCAGCAGATCCGCTTGACCGCGGCCGAACGCTATTACCTCGATGCAGTTGCATTGGCGGAACAACACGTTGGACCGGACTCGGTCGCCGCTGCGCTCCCGCTCAGCCTCCTCGCACAGATTCGCTACGAGCATGGCCGGGTAGATGAAGCTGAAGGCATGGTCTTTGATCGCCTGCCGATCCTGAGCGCCACCGCAATGCTAGACTGCGTGCTGAGCGCCTACTTCGTACTAGTGCGATTGGCCGCATCCCGTATGAATTTTTCGCATGCTTACACGCTACTTGAACAGGCGGAGAATCTGGGCCTCGCGCGCCAATGGGGGCGGCTTGTCGCGGCGGCTGTGTTCGAGCGAGTGCGTCTCTCTTGCTTGGAGGGCAGAATCTCGGAGAGCGTCGCCTACCTTGATCGCCTCGATCGCATTGCGAAGGAGTATCCCGCATCAAAATCCTGCGCTTGGTCGGACATTCACCGCTATAACGCACTGGCACAGGCACGCGTTGCCTTGTTACAAGACGACTCGCGGAATGCGATCTCGATCTTGAAAAATCTCCGGCGCGAAGTTGATAACGCACACAGCTTTTACTTTGGCTTGCGTGTCGATGCTGATCTCGCTACGGCCCATTTCCGTGTGGGCGAACGCGCCGATGCTTTGGCTGCCCTTCGCAAGGTGCTGGATAAAGGATTACGGGAGGGCGTCTATCAGACGATCCTTGATCAGGGACCGGAGATTGGTACCCTACTGTTAAGCGTTCGGGAAGAAGCGGCGCGTAACGGAGATCCTGCAGATTTTGTGTCTTACGTCGATCGCCTCGTCGAGGGTCTTAGCGCGCGCTACCAGCCTCAAGTCGAGAGGAGCCAGACCTCGGCAATTGCAGAGCCGCTCAGCGTCCGCGAGGGCGACGTCCTCGATCTGATCGCCCAAGGCCGATCCAACAAGGAAATTGCACGAATTCTTTCCATCGCACCCGAGACCGTCAAATCGCACGTCAAGCATATCTTCATTAAGCTCAACGTCGAGAGGCGAGCGCAGGCCGTTTCGCGCGCGCAGAGTCTTGGCCTCGTCGGCACTCCATAATTTCGCTCCTAGCGACCGACGCTTTGCGCTGACCACCCCAGAGGATGCATCGGCTTGGCCAACTGGTTCCTTCAACACTCGTTGCGTACCCCCGAGCCGCCTGCGCTCGCAGTTGATGGCCAGACCTGGAGCTACGCGCAGATGCAGCAGCACATAGAGCAACTCGCTGCCCGGTTGCACGGGCTCGGGGTCCGGCGGGGCGATCGAGTGGCTTCCTAGGATGACCTTACACTGGTGATGTTGCAGCAGCGCGGACTGGTGTTGTTTGCATCGCAACTTCGACGCAGTAGTCGCATTGGCAGAGGTGCAACGGTATTGTGTGACGACAATGTTTGGCGTGCCGATGATGTTCCAGCAGACACAAACCTGTCGGTCTACGCATTCTGATTTGCGGCGCGGCGCCGTACCCCGAGTCGCTGCTGAAGGCTTGGGAGACCCCGCGGCATGCCGATACAGCAAGGCTATCGCCTGACCAGCCCGGCCGTCACCAAGATTTCGCTATAGCTCATAGGCGCAATGCTGAGGCCACCGCCGAAGCGATCGACCCGAACGGCTAGTTTTATACTGGCGCGGTCGGTTGGATGGATCCCGGTGGTTTCCTGACGATCTCTGATCGTGTCAAGGATATGGCCATCAGCGGCGGCGAGATCGTCTATTTGTCAACCCACATCTCGTTCTTGATGAACCCAAAAACGCTCACGCAGAATCCTCTTGAGTATCTTGCCGGAGCCGCTCTTCGGTAGTTCGGTTTCTGAGAACTCAACGCGGCGTGGAATCTTGTAATTGGCTAGATATCGCCGGCAATGAGTGATCAAATCACCTGCGCTCAAAGCGTTCCCCGGCTTCAACACTATGCAAGCCATGACGAGTTCACCCCATTGCGGATCAGGTATTCCGAAGACCGCCGCTTCACGAACCGCCGGGTGCTCGTAAATAACCGCTTCGACCTCACCCGAATAGACATTTTCACCGCCCGTGACAATCATGTCCTTCAATCGGTCCTGGATGTAGAAATACCCGTCTGCGTCTTGATAGCCGATGTCTCCCGTACGAAAAAACCCGTCTCGAAGCGCAAGTGCAGTGTCTTTTGGATTATTCCAATAACCGCGCATGACATTCACGCCCCGAGCCACCAATTCACCAGGATGCCCGGCTGCAACTTCCTTTCCTGACTCGTCCCAAACCCGCACGTCGATTCCGGGACAAGTTCGCCCACAAGACATGAGCCTCTCCTCCGTGTGCTCATGGTCCCGCAGAGCAGTGAGAAAACCCGTTTCGCTCAGTCCGTAGCCCTGAAGCAGTTTAATATTAGGTAGGACCTCTCTAGTCCGGTGGATGAGCTCAGGGGCCATGGGAGATCCGCCGTACGCCAGTTCCTCCAAGCTAGTTAAGTCATACTTCTTGAGATCCGGGCACTGCGTCAACAAATTGATCATCGTCGGCACCAATACCGTGTGGCTGACGCGTTCACGTTCGACCGTCTCGCAGAAGCTTCGCGGGCTGAACTTCGGAATCGTGACTTGACAGGCGCCGAATGCCGGCGCTGCGAACATGAACGGAAAGTCCGCGATGTGAAAAATTGGCGCCGCGTGGAGATGCACACCGCCTACTTTGTAAGGCATCCAGTAGTTAAGGTGGTCTACATTCGCCAGGATGTTTGCGTGAGTCATGACAGCGCCCTTTGGACGGCCAGTGGTGCCGCTCGTGTAGATGAGAGCCAAGATCGCTTCCGGTTCGTAAATAGGGTCAAGGCAGGAATCGCTCCGAGCATCCCACGGTTCTTTGTCGAGAACCAGCTGCCACGAAAGCTGCACTGTCGGGACCGGCAGTGACGAGTGCCGAATCAGGCCTCGCGGGCTAGCGTCAGTGAGTACGCGGTCGATTTCCGCCACGGAAAATCTTGCGTTCAATGGAACCGCGATCACCCCCAGCCAGCTGCACGCATGCACCAGCTCGATGTACTCGCGTTCATTCGGGAGGAGAATGGCCAACCGGTCCCTAACCCCAAAGCCGTGTTTGCTTAATGCTGCGGCAATGCTCGCAACGCGATCGTTAAGTTCGCGAAAAGTTGAGCGCGTTTCGCCTGAAGCAATCGCCATCCGTTCTGGATAGAATCGTGCGGCTCGGCCCAAGGAGTGCATATAAATCATCCTAAGGTACTCCGAATTGACAGCAAACGGTTCAAGGCTTCGGCGAGTTCATAGAAGTCATTATTTGGTGCCGGCAGTGGCCTCGGTTGCTGTCCCGCTGTTGGCATTTCAGTCCCCTTCTTCGTTGCGGTTGAATCAGGTTTGCAGCCCCGGCATGGCCATGAGCTCATAACCGCGAGTATCCGTGGTCCTGATCCGATGATTTTTCGGAAGGCCCGCATTCTACGCCTCACAGTGTCCCGGGCCTGGTGCCTATAAAATGTCGTGAGCCTTCCGACTTGTGGGAATCAATCACAGGAACGAGGATCGCGCTTCCGAGCTTCGGACGGTATCCCCTTAATGGGGGAACGGGAAAATGTGCTTTGGGGATCAAGCTGGACGCGGGACAGCCAGGCTGTGTTTTGATTTCTTTCAGAGAAGTCGGGTGATGGATTGACCACGAGCTAAAGGATACCGAAAGACCGAGAGGTTCACGCAGCGTCGGCCCATGGTTGCGCGCGAGGAGTGCTAGGAGAACAACCGGGAAGGGGAGCTTTTGGGCACGCCGCATAATTCGCCACCACGATTGCAGCGTTCCCCAAACTGTGTGAGCTTCACGCCCAGGAGCGGTACGGCGACGGATCGAAATGTTCCGAGACGGGGAGATTCAACGCGTTGCTGCAAAAAAGGCCGCGGCGGCACTCGCTTCATCGCGGGCGGCTCAATCGAATATCGGCTCGCTCTCAGTCGCTTCGGCAACATGGTCAGGGGGAGCGGTCAACTCGAATAGCTTATGTATCCGTTCCGAGAACCAGGCGCTTAACCTTTCCTTCGCCTCGGTCTTGTCGAGCTCAGCGGTCGTGAGCACGCGACCAGCCGCTTGCTGCTGAGCTAGTGCACGACTAAGCTTATAAGCAATCTGCGGTCTCGCCTCCAGAATTGGCGCAAGGTTTGTCTTAGCGAGCTCGTAGACGGTGCTAGGAGCGAGCGCTGTGACGGCCGCTCTAGAAGAGGCTCCCGTTAGCAACCCGATCTCTCCGAAGGTATCGCCCGGACCAAACCGCAGCAGTTCTGTCTCGCCACGCTTTTCTGCAGTGTGACCGAGAGGATGCCGTTACCAACTATGAAGAGCGACTGCAGCACAGTCTCGGGTTCTACCAATGTGTCACCTGTCTCGTAGGACGTTTGCTTCAGCTTCGCTGCAATGACAGCCCGCTCGCTTGGCATTAAGGAAGAGAATATTGGCACGAGATCGAGCACAATCTCTGGACCTGTCTTTTTCAGGGCCTCGTCGCCTGGAGATTGAGGAGATTGATATGATCCATTCTTAGGTGCCGCCAATTGGGCGCCGCCAGCGGTCGCGTGCCGGAAGATGAGATCAAACAATTCATTCTGTGCCTGGGTGGCAGAACTAAGCTGTTCGATGAAGAATGTGAGTTCGTATCCCGTTTGTGCCGCATCGATAGACACTACTCGAACGGTCGGCCGAGGAATGGTCAGGATCGATCGCGAGTTGAGGATGGCCAGCTCGAGAAGGTTGGTTCCGTTTGCAGGTGGCGTCCTAGAATCGAGCTGGACCGATAATGTGATGCCATGAATGCTGGACGGAAAACTTACATTCAGGATCTTCGATTTTGCAATAGTGCTGTTCGGCACGATCGCAAGATCTAGCCGCGGTGTCAAAACATGCGTTGCACGCCAATTCATTTCAATAACTTGGCCCTCCGTTCCTCCTTCAATATTGATCCAATCGCCCGGCCGGTACGGACGGCTGAGACTGAGTACAAGGCCTGAAAACACATCGTTCAAGGTGCTTTGAAGTGCAAAGACAAGTACAATGGCAATAACACCGGACGTAGCGAGCAAGCCTTGGACAGGGAGATCAAACACATAGGCGATGACAGCGAAAGCCGCGGCCAGATAGATGAGAGCCGAAAGGAGGTCCTGGATCAGCTTGCCTTCATGCCGTCGGTGTTCGAACACGACAACGCTGCGAATTAGGGCAACCAAGAACCACGCCGCCCAAAACCACCAAGCGATCTTCAATGTGCCTACTATGACGTCATGAAAGGGCGTGCCGGTCGAGTGCAGCGGTTCATAGGGAACAATACCGTTGCGGAGAAGGAGCAACGTCAGTAAGGACTAGAAAAACCACCCGGGCGATAGCTCGCCAAATCGGCTGCTTCAACAGCAATCGGCTTGCGAGCACGCCAACCGCCATGAGGGTAAACGCGCCGATAAGCGGATCGCGCGCGGTCGTTTCGGCTAATGCAATCAAGTCCGTCATCTTTGCCGGTCTCGCCAGTGGCACTCAAGCGGGCGCCCATATTTCCATATTGGCTTGCTATCTTGATCTGGCCAGGAGGCCATGAAGTTCAAGACGATTCAAGATGACGTCGGCCGGTGGTGTCTCGACCCTAGCTTCGAACCCTGCCCCTTGAACTGCCGCCACGCTCACGGCGCTTGCCCAGAGCTCGAAGGCCGCTTCAGGTAAAGTGCGCACAGCCGTTTGGTTCGCGACACGCACTTCGCCAATCGTTTGCTCGCGGAGGTCGGCGGGCTGGGCTTGGCGTAGTCTTGAGAGCATCATCGGAACAGGCTTGCCCTGTTCCTGGCGGGCCGGCGACTGTCCGCTCGTTGGGGCTCGTCCCCCCGAATAGTGACGTACATTCCCCCTTTAGGGGGATTTGGAAAGAACGGGCATTAGGGCAGGATCAGCATTGCGACGACGGCGACCGAATGTGAGGTTGATCCGCATCGTTTGGGTTACAAAGTATCGCTATAAGATTCTGGAAGGAACATTGCGCGAGCGGATACGAACCATCATTCGGCAGGTGTGCAAAGAACTGGGGCTCTCAACGAGTTCTATCGTGTGGCGTTCCGCAAAAAGCTCTACGTGTCGATCGTGAATCTGCAGGAAGATCTCGATGAATGGGTCAGAAGTTACAATGAAGACAGGCCACATCAAGGGCGTTGGTGTTTCGGTAAAACACCATTGCAAACTTTCCTTGACGCCATCCCGATTGCCAGAGAATAAATGATCGCTGCCTAACGACATCAGACAACTACGACTGACCATTCAAAAGACGTCGTCTGTCAGATCAAATACCAGCTACTACACGTTCAAATGGAGTTCCCAGAAACTCGCAAGCGTTACTGGGGTCGCCATTTTTGGGCGAGGGGCTACTTCTGCACGACCAGCGGCAACATCACAGACGAGGCGATACTTCAGTATCTCAAGTATCACGAACCTACCGGCGTCAGCCGGTAGTTATTCAGTTCCGACAAGGATAGCGGCTCTCGTGTCCGGGATATGGCATTGCCAAAATTCTTAAAAAGCTTCACTTTGATCCTTGCCAAGGCTGTCTTCCGATGTCGGTTCAAAATCCAGCGTAGCGGAGAACGGAACATGAGGACCAACCGCAGCAATCAGGGTTGGAGGGCTTCGTCGCGTGCCGCTTCCCACGGCAAGCCAGGCGGACTGCCTGACAGCACAGGATCTTTGCGGCTTCTTCGTTCTGTGAATGCCCAGGCTGCGCGCGGCGCGGTCTTCGTGACGCCGATCGTCTTAACGGGATGTCAGGCGGCAGTCCTCGACCCGCAGGGGCCCGTAGGATTTGCCCAGAAAATGGTCCTCATCGACTCGCTCGCCATCATGCTCGCGATCGTGATCCCGACGATCTCCGCCACGCTTGCCTTTGCCTGGTGGTTTCGGGGCTCGAACACCAAGGCACGCTATCTGCCGGAATGGGTCTATTCTGGGCGTATCGAGCTCATTGTCTGGAGCATCCCGGTCCTCGTGATCATGCTCCTCGGCGGCGTCGCCTGGATCGCATCGCATGATCTTGATCCCGCGAAGCCTTTGGCATCGAAGACGCCGCCACTCGAAGTGCAGGCCATCTCTTTGGATTGGAAGTGGCTCTTCATCTATCCCAGTCAAGGGGTGGCGAGCGTCAACCAATTGGTGGTTCCCGCCGGCGTTCCCATTCATTTCTCGCTAACATCAGCAAGTGTGATGAATGCGTTTTTCATACCGCAGCTCGGCAGCATGATTTACACGATGAATGGCATGACGACGCAGGTGAATCTGCAGGCGGATGCGCCCGGCACCTTCCGCGGCCTTTCGAGCCACTACAGCGGCGATGGTTTTGCGGACATGCATTTCGAGGTGCTCGCGGTGCCTTCGGAGCGGTTTACCGCTTGGGTCGAAACGACGCGCACCGCGGGTCCGGTCCTCGACACGGAAAGCTATACGGCCTTGGCGAGGCAGAGTCTGAACGTCCGTCCATTCACATTCCGCGCCGCAGATCCCGAACTGTTCCAGAAGCTCGTCACGCAGAAACTGCCGCCAGGACCTGGCCCGCAAATCGGGCGGCCGGTTCCGGATGTCTCCCCGCGAACGGAGAAATAAAGATGTGGGGCAAGCTCAGCTGGGCGGCTATTCCGTTGGATCAGCCAATTCCGTTGATCGCATCGAGTGTGGTCGGCGTTGCGATCATCGGCGTCCTTGCCTTAGTGATTCTGAAGGGATGGTTTCCCTATCTCTGGCGGGAATGGATCACGAGTGTCGATCACAAGCGAATCGGCGTTATGTATGTCGTGCTTGCGATGGTGATGCTGCTGCGTGGTTTCACCGATGCAATCATGATGCGGTCGCAACAGGCCCTCGCATTCCGCTCCGAAGGCTATCTGCCGCCCGAGCATTACGATCAAATTTTCTCGGCTCATGGCACGCTGATGATCTTCTTCGTCGCGATGCCTTTCGTTATTGGGCTGATGAATTTCGTCGTGCCGCTTCAACTCGGGGTCCGCGACGTCGCCTTTCCCACTCTCAACTCGGTCGGCTTCTGGCTGACCGCCACCGGCGCCTTGCTCGTCAATATTTCGCTTCTTGTCGGGGAATTCGCGCGGACCGGATGGCTGCCCTATCCGCCGCTTTCCGAGTTGACGTATTCGCCCGGCGTCGGGGTCGATTACTATTTGTGGTCGCTCGAAATTTCGGGTGTGGGAACTTTGCTTGCGGGCATCAACCTTATCACCACGGTCTTAAAGCTTCATGCGCCCGGCATGACCTATATGCGCATGCCGATGTTCTGCTGGACGGCGCTCGCCTCCAATCTGCTCATCGTGGCGGCATTCCCCATCCTCACGGCGACGCTGACCATGCTGGTGCTCGACCGCTACCTCGGGTTCCACTTTTTCACCAATGAAGCCGGCGGCAACATGATGATGTTCATGAATCTCATTTGGGCCTGGGGGCATCCGGAGGTCTACATCCTCATTCTACCCGCCTTTGGCGTCTTCTCGGAAGTGGTCTCGACATTCTCAGGCAAGCCGTTGTTCGGCTACCGCTCGATGGTCGCCGCGACCATGGTCATCTGCATCCTGTCGTTCACCGTTTGGCTGCACCACTTTTTCACGATGGGTGCCGGACCCGACGTCAATGCGATCTTCGGTATTGCTTCGATGATCATCGCGGTGCCGACAGGCGTCAAGGTCTTCAATTGGCTCTTCACTATGTATGGCGGCCGAATCGTGTATTCGACACCGATCCTGTGGTCGCTCGGCTTTATGGTAACTTTCGTGATCGGCGGCATGACCGGGGTTTTGCTGGCGGTGCCGCCAGTGGACTTCGTGCTTCACAACAGCCTTTTTCTTGTTGCCCATTTCCATAATGTCATCATCGGCGGGGTGCTGTTCGGTTCGTTTGCCGGCTACACCTATTGGTTTCCGAAGGCGTTCGGCTTCCGGCTACATGAAGGGCTTGGCAAGGCAGCTTTTTGGTGCTGGACTGTCGGCTTCTACGTGGCCTTCATGCCGCTCTATGTCCTCGGTCTCATGGGAATGACCCGTCGCATGCAGCACTATGATGTCGCGGCTTGGCATCCGTGGTTGCTGATCGCCGCCGGCGGCGCGGCGATTATTCTCGTCGGGATAGCCCTGCAGATCGCGCAGCTCGTTGTCAGCATCCGGCGGCGCAACCAGCTTCGCGACGAGACCGGCGATCCTTGGAACGGACGTTCCCTTGAATGGGCGACGCCGTCGCCGCCACCGGCTTTCAACTTCGCGGTGCTCCCTGATATCCAAAGCCAAGATGCCTATTGGGGCGTGAAGCAGCGCGCTCTCCAGCAGGCGAGGCTCGGCGAGGAGCCAGCCTATGCGGATATCGAAATGCCCAGGAACAGCCCAACCGGTTTCGTCTGTGCGTTCTTCGCGACCTTCATGGGTTTCGCGTTGATCTGGCACATCTGGTGGATGGTGGGCTTGGCCGCGGTTGGCGCCTATGCGACTTTCGTAGTCTTTGCCTGGCGGGATACGGATGAGTACGTCATCCCAGCGGAAGCCGTGGCACGCATCGATCGCGCCAACAGAAGCGCGCGCGGCGCGGCGCTTGCCCGCCGCCAGGCGACGCCATGACCCCCTACGACGCGGCAGTCACTGGACGCGACGGCACAGGTCTTGGCCATAGCCGTGAATTGCCCAACCGGCAGCAGGGGCTGGGGCACGCAGCGGGCGGGCTGGCATCGAAGCGCATCGTCACCGCCTTCGGGTTCTGGATTTTCCTGCTGAGCGACATCGTCATGTTCTCAGCCTTCTTCGCCGCCTATGCGGTGCTGGTGGGCGATACGGCAGGCGGACCGAGCGGCCGTGAGCTGTTCAACCTCTCCAACGTCGCGCTCGAGACGGCATTCCTGCTTGCTTCGAGTTTCACCGTCGGCGTCGCAAGCATCGGCGCCCGGGCGCGGAGCCGATCCTGGTTCAATGGCGCGATGGCCGCGACCTTCATCCTTGGCGCCGCGTTTCTCACCATCGAGATCCGGGAGTTCGCGAGCATGATCGCGCGTGGCGCAGGGCCGACGCGGAGCGCCTTCCTCTCGGCTTTCTTTACCTTGGTCGGTTGCCACGGCGTTCATATCACCGCCGGCCTGCTGTGGCTGCTGACAATGATGGCGCAGGTGTTCGCCAAAGGCTATCGGGCGGATATTCTCCGGCGCATTCTCTGCTTCAGTCTGTTCTGGCACGCCCTGGACATTATTTGGGTGGCGATATTCTCCGTGGTGTATTTGATGGGGGCCGCGCTATGAGCCATATCGATCCGGCAGGCGACCTTCATCACACGGACATCGCGCCAGGCGATCAGCGCCTCGACGACGGGGGCGAGATCGCCGAGGGACTGAAGAGCTATCTGATTGGGCTTGGGCTCGCGACTCTGCTCACCATTGTGTCCTTCTTCATCTCGGGCACCACACTCGTCTGGGGGCCGAGCATTCCCGTCGCCCTCGTCGTTCTCGCTATTGCCCAGATGGGCGTTCACCTCGTCTTTTTTCTCCACATCACGACCGGTTCGGACAATGTCAACAATGTCATGGCGCTCGCCTTCGGCGTGCTGATCGTTCTGCTTCTCCTTTCCGGTTCGCTCTGGATCATGGCGCATCTGAACCACAACATGGCATTCATGGATGAGTCCATGCAGATGGGGACCGGAAGCGGTTTGAATGTCCGCACCGTCATCGCGAAGGGCGTCGTCGGTCCCAATGAAACCGTACCGGTCGGTGCGCGTGCCTCCGGTGTGATCCAAGTGCTCTCTTGCGATACCCATATGCAAGTTAAAGTGGGCCAGATCTGCGCGAAAATCGATCCGCGCCCCTATCAAATCGCTGTAGATCAAAGCAGGGCTGGCCTGCAAGCAATCGAGGCTCAACTCGAAAAGGACCAGACGAATCTGGCCTCGGCGAAAGCAGCTCTCGAGCGCCAGGAGGAGCTGGCCAAACGCCGGATCATCTCCCACAAAGCGCTCGACAAGTCACGTAAGTCTTTTGGGACGGCGCAAGCGGAGGCAACGCGCGACAAGGCAAAAGCCGCCGAACTCCAAGCGGCGCTTCATACCGCCGAGACCAGCCTCGGCTCCACCGATATCGTTTCGCCGCTTGATGGAACTGTCGTGTTGCGCAAGGTCGAATTAGGCCAGACTGTCATGGCGAGCTCGAAAACGCCACCGCTCTTCGTCATTGCTGGGGATCTCTCTCTCGTTCACATCGACGCCACGCTTAGCACACAGGACAGCCGCGAGGTCAAGCCCGGCGACAAAGTTACGTTTACCGTGGACGCTTTTCCGGACCGTCAGTTCTCGGGCACGGTGACGGAGATTCGGCCGTCACCAATCGATGAGCGCGCCGCTCTTCCCGGCATCGTCATCAGCACACCTAATCCAGATCTTTTGCTCAAACCGGGCATGGCGGCGACAATCAGGATCATGAAGGAATGACGCGACGACGTTGTACAGTCGAACGATTCATCGGTTTCAAGTAAAGACAATAGCGGAACAAGATGGACGTCTCATCGCTCATTTCAACGACCCCGCAATGTAGGTCAATTCAACCTACCGTTCCATTGCGGCGCGGATTCTCGCGCATTGTTCTGGATATTTGTACCTTCACACCAGTCATTGCGACTTCCTTGCGGACACGGGGCTGATGATCCCGGAGCAAGTAGTATGGGAAGAGGCGGGCACGACTCTTTCCGACGATGAGGCCGCGGCGGCCCATTGCACAGGCAACGGGCGCTAGCTTTTCTAATGGACCACGGAACGCACACGGAAGTAGTCAATGGTGATGTATGTCCCGGCGATAAATTGATCATCGGCGAAGGCGGCGTCTCGGGGAAGGTAAAGCCTTAAACGGATGCGATCGCGGATGTGTGACCCAAATACCGTCATTCCTACGGCGTGCACAATTTTTGGAACGACACAACGGCTGCGGCTGCATCAAACGGCGCCACGGCAATTCCGCTATCAGATCGGTATTACGAAGCAATCCTATTGAAGTGGCGCTCCGAGAGAGCCTGTGGACAAAGCAAGTGTGGCGGCAGCGGACAGCGCGGTGCTGTATGCCTCGGTTGACGCGTTCCTTGCTTGCAGAAGTTGGGTTTCGGCCATTGTAGCGTCGGTGATCGATCCTACACCGCTGCGATAGGCCGCTAGCGCGGCGTCAAAAGTCGTCTTGGCGGCTGAAACGACTGCGACGGCAGCATTATAGGCAGAGAGGCTGGTGCGCAGAGCATTATTGGCCAACACGATCTGACGAACAGCTTCATCGCGTGTTCGGGTCAGCACCAAGCCGGCATTTTCCGATTTGGTTTGGGCTTGCTCCAATAGGGCAGCGCGGGTTCCCCCATCGAAAAGCGGGACTGTAACGCCACCGAGCACCGTCCCGCCGAAGCCTTTTGGCGAAAGATTTAGAATCGGCGATAGGTTCCCAATCGAAGGAACTCCCGAGACGCTCAGGGTTCCATTGTTGTGGGAGCCTGTGCCGGCGAGGAAGACTTTGGGGAGAAACTCAGCCTCTGCGGCTCGAACCCCGGCGAGGCTTGCCTTTTGAGCCGCATATGCGGCCAGAATATCCGGGCGCCGAGCAAGTGCGGTAAAAATGACCTTATCGACGGAACCGGCCATCTCAGGCGACAATCTCCGATCGGAAACACCAGCGACCTTGATTTGCGTCAGCGGCGAAATTCCCATGGCGGAGATCAAGCTCAAGTAAGCGTTCTGCGCCGCCCCCGTGGCCTGGATCGTAACCAACCGAGCTTGGGCCGTGGCTTGACGAGCCTGCGCCACCTCGATCGCTGTTCCAATCCCTCTTTTCATTCGGTCCTCGGCCGCGGCCTGGACCGACTCTGCGTTCTTCAGCGACTGGACGGCGTTGCCAACGCGCGCCCTAGCCGCCGCATTTGCGTAGAAGGCCAAACTGACATCGTAAATCAGCTGCTGATGGGCGGCGGTAAAACCGATATTCGAGATAACGGAGGCTTGATTCGCCGCTTCGACGATTGCCGCACGCTCCCCGAAGTCAAAGAGCAGCCATTCGAACGACACCAAGGAAATCGTGCCGCGCAATTCGTTGGTCGCGGTGGTTCCGAGCGGTCCTGAAATCTGGCTTATCTGGAAACCACCGATGGCGGCCGCAGTAAGTCTGGGCAGAAAGGTGCTTTTTGCAATGCCCGCCGCCAGCGCCACGTTCCGCGCATTGTTCCAAGCGGTGCGCGTCAACGGATTATTGGATTGAGCAATGTCGATTAGTTCCGCCAGAGAATATCTCCGATTACTATCGAGCTCAAAGGGAGACGGCACCTCGGCAAGCTCGGAATTGACTGGGAGGACATGGGTTGCACCGGCCGCTTGCTCGGGCGGGGCCTTTGCGTCGGGAATGATTTCGCCGGCAGCATTCGTGACGGGCACCCAAGGCCGATCCGGTTGATCCGGCGCCATTTCGATCGAGGAGGTCGCGCAGCCTGCAAGCAACGCAGACACAATCGCGAGCACGATGGGCCAGCTAGGCTGACACATAATTTACCTTCCGATCCGCTTCACTTTCTCGGCCAAATGCTTCCTCTAGGCTGTCCAGCCTTCTGACGATGGCATCGTGGAAGGGCAGTTGGGCCGATTCAAGGTCTTCCTTCAGGGCCTCATCCGAGGCGGTGACGCCGGCGCTGAGGGAAGACGGAGCCTCCTCCGCTGCCTCGAGGCTGTCAGCGAGACTGCGGAGGCAACTGGCGATCTGGGCCGAGAAGCGGAAATCCTTGTCCACACACAATAAGAGCGGGCCAAACAGCGCGCCAATGTCTTCGGCGACCTGACGCCGGACTCCTATCCAACTGTCGTCGGGACGTAGTGACAATGGTTCATACAAGGCAAGATTCAAGTCTCGCTCGATGCCGGAAAGCATCTCCTGCGCCTCGGGCGCTTGGGAACGGCGTACCGGCTTGCTGACCTCCGTCAAAAGGCCGCTCAAGCACCGCAGGAGAGCGGCGATCGCGGGATCGATACGCTTTCCGACGCTGACCGGCCAGACGTTGGTGAACAGAACAAAGACAACAATATTGCCGAGCAAAATGCCAATCACGCGGTCCCTGGCCGTTGTCATGTCGAATGAAGGTCCCGAGCCCTGGATGACGCAAAGAAAGAAGGCGAAGGCAATCTGGAACCCGGCATAGGCAATGCGTGGGCTTCCGGCCGCGACCCACGCCGACACGAGTGCGCCGAAAAACACAACGATCATCAGAGCCCCGATGGAAGTGACGGAGGGGATCAGATAGACGATCGCGGCGATGCCTGACGCCGCCCCGACGAGGCAGCCCAGGATGCGAAGGGTGAGCTTTTCGACGGTTTCAGCCGTCGTGCCGAGTGAAACGATGTAGCAGGTAATAAAGATGGTATGAATGCCCGGCCAATCCAATAACAAATAAAGAATGTAGCAGAACATGGCTGCCGCGGTGGTCTTGAGCGCGTATCGGACATGCTCTGGATTGGTGAACGCGTCAGGCAAGAAGAACCCGCCGGATTTCTTCGCGGCTCCATGAGGCTGTGAGTCGGGAGCAACTTCGGCAAAGGCGGTGAGCGTTTCTCTGATGCTGGCGAGAACCTCGGCGGCGCGCGGCGGAAGTGCTGGTTCGCCCTCACCCTTCTCCCCGAATTCAATGTCTACTGGATAGCCGCCATCGTCCAGAATACGCGCCATGGCATCGAGCGTGAGTGTCAGCCGCTCGCGCAGCGGCACCGGAAGCGCCGCGCCGGCGTCGCGATCCATCACGTCAATTAGGACAAGAATTACGAAGCTCGACGTGGCGGCTTGGCGAAGCGCTTCAATGTGTTCGCGAGCGGCGCTTTTCCCGAGGAGGGCAAGCTTCAGCCACTTTAGCAATTCTCCATTTCCCTCGCGCAAACATTCGGTGAAGTCGCGCCTCATGTCTTCGTCTTCTGGGACACGCAGCATGGCGGCAGCGATGCGCAAGCGACGGGCAAGCATCTTTTCGGCGAGGAAGCGCGGGGGAGGCGCAAGCAAGAGGTTGACGACAATCGACACCCCTGCCGGAATCGCGACGAAAAGCCATACGTAAAGGAGCGCTCGCGTTGCAATTTCGCCGCCATGCACGGTTCCCAGCTCGTCGAGCGCAAAGGCGACGATCAGGGCCACAGTTCCGCCAATTGGACGAAGCTTGCTCGCCGACGCTAGGAAGAGAAGGCCCAGTGAGATCGCCGCCATGCTGGCGACGCGCCAGACGGGCTGATCGATGACGATTATTGCAACAAGAATGACACTCGAGACGATTAGGGAAAACAGGGCCAACATCGCGAGGCTCAGGATCAAGCTGGTTCCACGATCCGGTTTGTTGAGGAAGAAGACCAAATATACCGTAAGAGCCGGCTCCGGCGTTTGATAGATTTCCACCACGAGCGTTGTTATGGCGCAGATCAGCGCCAATCTTATGGCGAACTCGAGCCGCCCCGGAAATGGCATGACAAGGCGCAGCAATTCGGCAAGGCGCCCCTCGCGAGACTCACGAACACTTATCGCCATGCTTAACCTCGACGACCGCGCTTGCACCGAGCCTCATAAGCAGTTGCGGCGGATTTTCCAGCCGGACACGGACTGGGAAACGCTGCGCAACCCGCACCCAATTCAACGATCGCTGCACGTAAGGCACCGAACGCGGGAGATTGATGCGCTCATCGTCCAGGACGCCCCATCCGATACCTTCGACGACGCCTTTGATCGGCTGGTTACGATCAATCATCGAAAAGACGGTCGCGCAATCCCCGACCGCGATGGCGTGGAGATCGGTTTCCCGAAAGTTGGCGACGGCGAACCACTCTTCCGTGCTGATCAATGTGAACAATGCCTGAGATGGAACAACCATCTCGCCAGATAAAACAGTCAAACCGACCACACGTCCATCGTGCCACGCCCGTACGGTCGTGTCCTCAAGCGCACGCCGGGCGATCGCGAGCGCCGCTTGACGTGCCTGTACGGCGGCCACCGCCGCTTCCTCGGTGCCAATGGCGTGAAGCGTAGCGGCTTCCTGCTCCCGCGCCTGCTTAAGAGACGTCGCGGCATCACGTTGTGCCGTTTGCGCTTGATCGTATTGCTGGGTCGGCACATAGGCCTTGCCCGCCAGCGGCCGAAGCCGCTCAGCGGTGCGGGTTGCAAGCTCAAGATTTGTCTGCGCGCGCTTGATCTGCTCGGCTGCGATCGCCGCGTTGGATTTTTCCGTCGCGATGGCGCGCCGCCGTGTGTCGAGCGCGCCTATGGCGACTCCCAAATCGGCTTCGGCTTGCTCAACGGCCACGCGATAGGGCACCGGGTCAATACGAAAGAGAAGGTCGCCCTTTGAGACCTTGGCATTCTCGATAACGGGTAATTCAATAATTCTGCCGCCGACCGCCGCAGCGACGTGAACGACATCCGCGTCGATCGTGGCGTCGTCCGTAGATGGACGGATCGAAATTCTGTTCTCGACGTAGAGTCCCATGGCTATGCCAATCGCGATGATCGCGAGCGAGATGATCTTTCCGCGAGACGAACGACGGGGAGTGCCGGCCGACTTCATGCTCATTACCCGAACCAGATGAGCCAGGCCAGAGCCGCGATGGCAAGACCGACCGAGGAACACACAAAGAGCTGGAACGGGAGAACGCTATTGAGCCCCACGGCGACGAAGATGCCGCGGGCGGCGATCGCGCCAAAGATTCCAATAAGGGCGCATAACATCCATGCCGGAAAAAATGCACCAAACAGCACAAAGGACGGCGCACCATGACTTGCACATCCACCAAGAATGCCCGGCGCGATAAACACCGGCAATACGGCTCGATATGCCTTTGACGTCCCCTTAACTGCGAACGCATAGGGGTCTTTATATGGCTGACCGCGCTCTTTCGAGCAGCTATTAGTTTGCAGTGACATTGTCGTCACCCAGCGCCAGATGGGTTTCGACCCGGCAGGTGGCGCCGAGGTCTTCTCGGATGACGAAACCCCGCGGTCGGACCGCGCAAAGTGACAGGACAACGACCGCAGCAACAATCATATTCCTTGCGATCCCTGGAGTTCCAGCGGCCGAGCTGGCGTAATGTGTGCCGCCGTCCTCCAGATCACGCAAGTACTGAGACCGCGAAAGTGAGAAGCACCACGCAACGTCAGGCTGAGCGCACCGTTCCCGCCGAAGGATCTCATGCTTTCGAACTCCAGTCGAAATGTTTAGCGGAAGCCGATATGAGCACTAGAATTTATGCCATAATGAGGCATCTTCGCAAATGCAAAGCAAAAAAGCTTCCAGATTACGCTTGTGTGCGCCCGCGTCAGTTTCTGATATTGCAGCGCGGTATGTGCGGCAGTGGTCCCATCGAAACAGCTTCCTGCCTTCACCGTATTCCGACTATGGCATGCGAAAAGACGTCCCGCTCAGCCCGCGCAAGTGTCCGACAGATGAGCGGGGAGAGCCTTATCATTTGCGCAAAGCAATCGACACGCCTGCCACGTCGGTGCCGGCTTGTGGCCTAATAGTGACGGACTGCTTATCGCCTTGGGTCCGCACGTCGAGATGGGCCGTGAAGCCGGCGCCAGCTACATTGGCCATTATCTCCGCACCGCTGGCGCGGCCAGAAATATTTCCTGACACTCCCCGGGTCGCCTCAGCCCATGAGCCGGACAGTGAACCGCTTTCGGAAGTGACGTTGCTGCTGATTTCAAACTTGTAGCTGTCGCTCGCGCAGCGCAAAGTTTGCTGAACCGCCTTGCCGGATGCATTAACCGTATAATTTGCCTTGCAGCGAATCCGTTCAGTGGCGCCATTCGTCATGGTAACGGTGCCGGCACCAGACCAGTACCCGGACAACCCGAGGAACGGGCCTCTTGAACCTGGATCCGCATGCCCCTGTATCGGAATGATTAGAATTGCGGCCCCAAACAGGACTTCCTTGAACGAGGCCGCATGCGGCTCCAATAGAAAAGTGAAGGCCATAGGATTTGCTTTCTCTAATGTTGAACGGGCATGCTATTTGGACTATCGCTTAGGATGATCTTGCGCGGATGGCTGCTCTTTCCCAATCCCCTCAATGGGGGACTGATCCGCACAATTCGGGGGAGCGAATTGCCGGCTCAAGCGGGTATGACCCTTCGACGAATCCCGCCAGGAAAATGTCAACCGCAACTGCGAGCCGATGCCGTTCTGTCGTCCGGCGCCGTCTGATCGCGGCTGCGGCTTTCGCACGCGCCATCAACCGATGTCCGCCCCATAACCTGATGTCGACGCGGAAATTGACGAGCATGTGCGATCGGACCATCACCTTAAGCGCTAGAGCTTCAGGCACAGGAACGGCGCCCCATCGGCCGTGGATGCCTACGGCCTGAGCGATCTACATGATCAGTCGCCTCATCTAGCCATGCGAGCAACTTTGCGGGTCCCTCGTCCCGGTTGGCCGCCGGCCACGACGCCAGCGCGCATGTCCAGAATTTTGTCGCAACACGCAGAAGCTCGTGTCTATGCCAAGGATGTTCCCGCGAGCAGGGGACGATGACGTCAGATATGCGTTGCCTCCGGTCGCCACCCACCGAGCGATTCCGGCTGCTAGGAGCAGCCCTTTGCGCTCGAGACCCATTTCGTCGTGGCGATCCCGCGCATCTGCGCCTCGCCGCAGCACAGTAACGAGCTGGTCAGCGAGAGGCTTTTCGCCTCGTTTCCAGCCGAATTATGAAATGGCTTCGGCTGGTCGGGAAGTGAGTTCGCATGCGACCGATAGGGCTCAGACAGGCTCTTTGTAAGCACCTTGATAGCGTGAAGATCGGTAACGGCTTTTTTTAGAGAAGCGGATTAGACCCGTTCTGCCCGGTCCCGTTTATCGCCAACGCATGAAGCGATCCTCATCGACTGGTGACGGCGAGAAGAGCTTCCTTGATCTTTGCCAGAGCGAAGTGCTCGACCATACCCAAGTCGAGATGCGGCAGGTTCGGCAGCTCGTTTGCCACGACAACGGCATCAACGATTGCCGGGCCATCGATAGCGAAGGCCTCGGCGAGCGCCGCTTTCAATTCGCCCGGATGCCGGGCTGTAAAACCATGACCGCCGCAGGCACGCGCCAGAACTGCAAAGTCGGGGTTCGGAAATTCGATGCCTTCCCGGAATGGCGGCAGGCCCACGCTCTCCGCCTCCAGGGTGATCAGCCCGAAGGCGGAATTGTTGTAGATTACCACCTTGATTGGCAGCTTATGATGCACTGCGGTCAGAAATTCGCCCATCAGCATATTGAATCCGCCATCGCCGCAGAGCGCGATCACCTGGCGCGAGCGATCCAGCGCTTGTATCCCGTTGGCCTGAGCAAGCGCTGTCCCCACGGCCCCGTTGTTGAAGGAACCGATAATCCGCTGCGCTCCACTTTGCCGGATCCAGTTGCCGGACCAGAGTGTGTTGAGACCGGTGTCGAAAACGAATATCGCATCGGGCTTGGCGAGATCGCTGACTGCCCGGGCGACCGCCTGCGGATGGATGTGATCCTTGCTTCGCGCGAGGTCGGCCTGCTTGTCCAGCATCTCATCCCATTTCTGACGCTCCTCAGTCACCTTGTCCCAGAAGTGCGTGTTGGTCTTGGACGCGATCCCGTCGAGCAACAACTTAAGGGTCGGACGAGCCGAGCCGGTGACGCCGAGTGCCGTCGGAGCGCGCCGTCCAAGCACTTGCGGCCGCTCGTCGATTTGGACGACGGTCCCTTTGCTTGGCAGGAAATTCGAGTAGGGATAGTCCGTCCCCACCATCAGCAAGAGATCGCAGCCCATGATTGCATTGTACACGGCCTTGGTGCCGATCATGCCGATGCCTCCCATCCATCGGGGGTCATCGTATGGCATGATGTCCTTGCCCTTGACCGAATGGATCAGCGGCGCCTTGAGCCGGTCCGAGAGGGTGCGCAAGAGATCTGCTGCTCCGTGGCAGCCGCCCCCGCACATGATCACCACGCTGTCCGCCTGGTCGATCCGGCGGGTGATTTCGGCGATATCTTCGGCACTCGCGGCAAACTCCGGCCGTGGCTTCAGGGTTGCCACACTGGAGAGCTCTCCTTCCGCCTTGGCTGCGATAACGTCTTGCGGAAGCGTCAAATGGGCGACGCCCCGGCCTGCGTAGGCAGTTGCGATTGCCTGGTGAAAGACGCCTGGCGCCTGCTCTGGGGAAGTGATTGTTTCCGTATAGAGGGAGACGTCGCGGAAAAGAAGATCTGGCTGTGTCGTCTGGAAGAAATCAATCCCCTGCATCTTGCGGGGCATGTCACCGGAGAGAGCCAGAACGGGCGCATGATCGCGGCTGGCTTCATAGAGGCCGGCGACCAGATGCGTGCTGCCGGGGCCGGTGGTGCCGGCACACACCGCGAGCTGGCCGGTGAGCTTGGCTTGGCCGGCGGCGGCCAGAGCCGCTCCTTCCTCATGACGGACACCAACCCATTCGATATTGCTTCGACGGAGCGCGTCGGCTATAGGATTCAATGAGTCGCCGATCAGGCCGAATATTTGTTTAACCCCGGTCTGCTCGAGCACGCTGACCAAAACGTCCGCAACTGTTTGTGACATTTGCCTCTCCCGATCGTCGTCATCGCTTTACGCTTCCAGCCCAACAAATGGGGCGTACCTGCTTCAGTGTGCGCTCATGCATAGAGCATTCTCGTTAGGCGACCATCACAATGAAGACCCGGACCGATGTCGGGCCTTCAACTTCCGCCGACTTCGAACTTCCGCCGACCCCGTGCTGACCATCGTCCGGGGGTCGACGACTTCATCGAACCGCTCCTCGTCGGGGAGCGCGGCCTCCTTCAGGGTCAGCCCTTCGTCATTCGCCTTGTGCGCGATGGCGGAAGCCTTGTCATAGCAGATCATCGGGCTGAGCGCGGGCACTCGACCTCTTGACCAAACCGCTACAAGAGCTCAAGCGTGGCGATGCGGATCTCCGGCAAAATGCGTCGATGTAGCAGTGGATAAAAAGCCCGATCCTCATGCGACATTCCTTGCCCGCGACGGATTATCCGCGCCAACATGGGTTGATGTCCGACCGTGACACGCTGGAGTCCTTCCCGACTGGCTGAAGACTTTGACGCGCTCCACCAAATGGCAATCCGCAGTCGCGGGGTGGCTTCAGCGAACTCCCTTCCGGTACAGTGCTCTTAACCCGCCAGCCATTCGGGTTTGCTCGAGCCTCGCGGCACAAGCACGGTTCTGAAGGAGCCGGGCGTCCGCGACATTACGATCTGGTCGGTCATTCCCTGATAGCTTCCAAGCGGTGTTTCCGCGGTAAACAGATCCGGAGCGATGTACGTGTGCTCGTCGGTCGAGCCCGCGGTCACTTTTGCGTAAGCCTTGTCAAAGATGCCTAACGAGAGCAACCAAAGCACAGTTCTTGTCAGCGAAACCACAACGCCATAGCTGCCTCCCTCGATCGCGCGCCTTCGCAGTGCTGCTAGGATCCCCGTCGTGCCTAACCAGGCGACCACGTTATCGCAAATCGGCACAATCGGCGGCTGCTTCGGCCGAGTTGAGGAACCTTCAATCGTAAAGAGGCCAGACACCGTAGCGCCGATTTCATCGAACCCAGGCCGGTTCGACCAAGGTCCCTTCTCACCGTGGAGAACGACGGTTGCGTGAATCAATCCGGGCTTTTGTTTGCAAAGTGCATCGGCATCGAGGTCGTGCTTTTTCAAAAATCCTGGGCGCTTATTGGCAAAGAATACGTCAGCGTCCTGGAGAAGCTGATTGAACCGTGCGCGATCCTCCTTCGAGTCGTCGAGTACGGTTGAACGCATTCCCACCTGGACGTCCCACGCGAAGGCTTCAATCTCGGAATCGCGGGGTCTCCAGATGTTGAGCACGTCCGCGCCGTATAGTGCCATGTCTCTTCCTAACGCGCCTCCCGCGATGACATGACCCATACCGAATGCGCGAATGCCAGCGAGAGGAAGATTGTTGCTCGCCTTGAGCGGAACGGGGTCGCTCTCCCCAATTTTCTCCACCGTGACCAGCGGCATTTTGGAGAGGACCTGTGTATATTGGGGTTCGCGACGAAATTCCTCGTTCGTACGTATCATCGCTAGAACCAGCCCTTCGGCCGCCGCAGCCTGCTCTAGTTCCATAGCGTCCCAATTGAGTATGGCCTTGTTAATGGATTCGGTACTTGGGCTGCAGCGGAGAAAATCGAGGGTACGCACGAGCAGTTGAGGATAAATGTCCAGCGCCACCACGTATCGTCCGTCGCGTGTCTCGCGAAAGAACGCATCCCCCATCTTTAGGAATGGGCTAACCGCATAGCCACCTGGCGAGGGCGGTCGGCCATTGACGGTTTCCCATTTGCCATCAAAAAATCCGCAGAAACGCCGCAGCGCCTTGCGTACGTCCACTGAGATATTCTGACCTTCGCCGGTGGCTTGTCTCCAAAGAGCGGCCACCGCTACGCTCCTTGCAGCCAGGCCGATCGCAGCCATTGTCCCAAACCGCAGCGGGCTTCGGAGAATTGGATCGCTTCCGTAGAAACTGAGTTCTCCGCCACAATCGTCGCTCGTCATGCCGACATCCGCGAGGACTTCATTCACGCCTTTCTTCAGATCGAAGTCTGGCGACGTTGCCGGATGACTCAACCTCTCTACTAAGGTTTCAGTTAACCGATTGCTCTCGCTGCTCGTTTCAACCGATCGGTCAGTTATTGTCGCGGTGCTCATTGGTGGTTCTCCCTCTTTCTTAAGTTTTGCAGGATCGATCTAGTTCTCTTTCTATCGTTGAGTTGCTTAGGCTGCGGCTATTGATTGGACGCTCTCTATGTCGAGGCCGGTTTCTGCTCGCAACTTGAGAAGCCCGATTAGCACTCGCCAAATTGTTTATGCCGCCTGGTGTGCTTGCCAGCCGATCGCGAGGCCAAGTTCGTGTACTGCCTTGACGGCGACCCTATCGACTTCGTGAACACGCGCTAGCAATCGGGAATAGTCCAAGACTGTCCGTCGTCAGATAATTTGAGACAGATGGCGGCGTGATTTAATGGAGGACGCGGCTCATCTGATGTTTGATTTTATGCGGCGTTCAATTGGTGTTGCAAGCGACGATTTTGGATGGTGGCTCGTTTGATCCTTTCTCGTTGCAGCAGAATGGTTTGTCCTCGGCCGAAGTAGACGTCAGCCGGCGTGAGATTGTCCAGGCTCTCGTGATAGCGGCGATGATTGTAGTGATCGACGAAGGTGTCGATCCTGGCTTCCAGGTCGCCGGGCAGATAATAGTTCTCAAGCAAGACGCGATTCTTGAGCGTCTGATGCCAGCGCTCGATTTTGCCCTGTGTTTGCGGGTGGCAGGGCGCGCCGCGCACGTGATCCATGTTGCGTTTGTCCAGCCATTCGGCCAGATTGGCCGAGATGTAGGAAGGGCCATTGTCCGAGAGCAATCGCGGACGATGGACGACCTTGGCGTGATCAAGCCCCGCGGCTTGCAACGCCAGGTCGAGTGTTTCCGTGACGTCCCCGACCTTCATCGTCGTACAGAGCTTCCAGGCGATGATGTAGCGCGAGAAGTCGTCCAATATCGTGCTGAGGTAGAACCAACCCCAACCAATCACCTTGAGATAAGTGAAGTCGGTCTGCCAGAGCTGGTTGGGCGCCGTCGTCTTGTCCTTGAACTCATCGGCGGCCTTCATGACGATGTAGGCGGGACTGGCGATTAGGTCGTGCTCCTTCAGCAGGCGATAAACCGAAGCTTCCGAAACAAAATAGCTTTTTGTGTCGGTGAAGCGTGTCGCCAGTTCCCGTGGCGACAGCTCCGGCTCGTCCAGGGCCAGTTGCACGATCTGGCCCCGCACATTGTCAGGAATTCGGTTCCAGACGCGGTCGGGCCTGGGAGATCGGTCTTCCAGGGCCTCTGGCCCGCCAGTCTGGCAAAGGTCGCACCATCGATAAAAGGTGGCGCGAGAGACGCCGAGTTTCTCCAGCGTCCGGCGCGCCGGCAGATGGGATTGCTCGACCAGCCGGATGATCTCCAGTTTCTCGGAAGCCGGATATCTCATTCCTCGCTTTCCCCATCCGCGATCATGCTTTTTTTGAGCAGGCGCAATTCCAGCGCCTGCTCGGCGACGACCTCCTTCAGTGCCTGAGCTTCCCGGCGCAGGTCCTTGACCTCGCCGCTGGTCGCCGCACGCGCCGTGTCGCCCGCCAAGCGCCGCTTGCCAGCCTCCAGGAACTCCTTCGACCAGGTGTAATACAGGCTCTCGGCGATGCCCTCGCGCCGGCAGAGTTCCGCGATGCTATGCTCGCCGCGCAGGCCGTCCAGCACGATGCGGATCTTCTCCTCCGCCGAATATTGCTTGCGCGTTGCTCGGCGAATGTCCTTCACGATCCGCTCGGAGGACGACTTGGCAGTTCCGGATTTCTGGCTCATCTCCACTCCTCGATGGTTACGATGAGCCAGAAATCCTCCGTTATTCAACCCGCTAAATCTGTCTCACAGGTGCTGACGCCGGACAAGCGGCACCGAATCCAAACTTGGCCAATCTTTCGAATTGTTGCTATAGTCGTAGTATGCCTACGACTCACAGGAATAAGCTAAATCGGCTTTACACCCGCCTGGCGCCGGGCACGCCGCTGACCTCCCAGGACCTCGCGGCCCTCGGGATATCGGCCGATCTCGCCGTCCACTATGTCCGCGCCGGCTGGCTGCAACGGCTGGCGCGCGGCGTCTATTGCCGGCCGAACGATCCGCCCGCCTTGCACCCGAGCCTCGCTCTGCTGCAGCGGAGCTTCGACGGATTGCATGTTGGCGGCAAGTCCGCGCTCGACTGGCATGGCATACGCCAGTACCTGTCGCAACGGGCTGTCCTAGACCTTTACAGCTGGAAGGCCGGGCGCCTTCCGGAGTGGTTCACCCAGCGCTTCCCGGCCGAGTACCATCGCAAGCGGCTCTTCAAGGAGGAGCCGGACGCGCTGCTTCACGTCCGGCCCTTCGAGAACCGCAAGGGCGGTCCGCTCGTCTCGGCGCCGGAACGCGCGCTGCTGGAGGTTTTGAGCGAGGTCGGCGTCCGGCAGCCGCTGCAGGAAGCGCGCGAGCTGGTCGAGAGCACCTATAGTCTGCGCGCCGACGTGCTGCGCGACCTGCTCAAGCGCTGCACTAACATCAAGACCGTGCGCCTGTGCCTGCAGCTCGGCCGCGAACTCTCCCAGCCCTGGGCCGGCAAGCTCAATCCGTCTCAGTTGCCTAAAGGCAGCGACCGGCCGTGGGTGTCCCGTTCCAGTGATGGGCTCTTGGTGCTGAAGCCATGAACCAGGTCTATCTCGACAGCGCACGGCTGCTGACGCGCGTCGCACCGCTCGTGCTTCTCGACGACATGTTCGCGTGTCCGGCGTCAGCACCTGTGAGACAGATTTAGCGGGTTGAATAACGGAGGATTTCTGGCTCATCGTAACCATCGAGGAGTGGAGATGAGCCAGAAATCCGGAACTGCCAAGTCGTCCTCCGAGCGGATCGTGAAGGACATTCGCCGAGCAACGCGCAAGCAATATTCGGCGGAGGAGAAGATCCGCATCGTGCTGGACGGCCTGCGCGGCGAGCATAGCATCGCGGAACTCTGCCGGCGCGAGGGCATCGCCGAGAGCCTGTATTACACCTGGTCGAAGGAGTTCCTGGAGGCTGGCAAGCGGCGCTTGGCGGGCGACACGGCGCGTGCGGCGACCAGCGGCGAGGTCAAGGACCTGCGCCGGGAAGCTCAGGCACTGAAGGAGGTCGTCGCCGAGCAGGCGCTGGAATTGCGCCTGCTCAAAAAAAGCATGATCGCGGATGGGGAAAGCGAGGAATGAGATATCCGGCTTCCGAGAAACTGGAGATCATCCGGCTGGTCGAGCAATCCCATCTGCCGGCGCGCCGGACGCTGGAGAAACTCGGCGTCTCTCGCGCCACCTTTTATCGATGGTGCGACCTTTGCCAGACTGGCGGGCCAGAGGCCCTGGAAGACCGATCTCCCAGGCCCGACCGCGTCTGGAACCGAATTCCTGACAATGTGCGGGGCCAGATCGTGCAACTGGCCCTGGACGAGCCGGAGCTGTCGCCACGGGAACTGGCGACACGCTTCACCGACACAAAAAGCTATTTTGTTTCGGAAGCTTCGGTTTATCGCCTGCTGAAGGAGCACGACCTAATCGCCAGTCCCGCCTACATCGTCATGAAGGCCGCCGATGAGTTCAAGGACAAGACGACGGCGCCCAACCAGCTCTGGCAGACCGACTTCACTTATCTCAAGGTGATTGGTTGGGGTTGGTTCTACCTCAGCACGATATTGGACGACTTCTCGCGCTACATCATCGCCTGGAAGCTCTGTACGACGATGAAGGTCGGGGACGTCACGGAAACACTCGACCTGGCGTTGCAAGCCGCGGGGCTTGATCACGCCAAGGTCGTCCATCGTCCGCGATTGCTCTCGGACAATGGCCCTTCCTACATCTCGGCCAATCTGGCCGAATGGCTGGACAAACGCAACATGGATCACGTGCGCGGCGCGCCCTGCCACCCGCAAACACAGGGCAAAATCGAGCGCTGGCATCAGACGCTCAAGAATCGCGTCTTGCTTGAGAACTATTATCTGCCCGGCGACCTGGAAGCCAGGATCGACACCTTCGTCGATCACTACAATCATCGCCGCTATCACGAGAGCCTGGACAATCTCACGCCGGCTGACGTCTACTTCGGCCGAGGACAAACCATTCTGCTGCAACGAGAAAGGATCAAACGAGCCACCATCCAAAATCGTCGCTTGCAACACCAATTGAACGCCGCATAAAATCAAACATCAGATGAGCCGCGTCCTCCATTAAATCACGCCGCCATCTGTCTCAAATTATCTGACGACGGACAGCGTAGACCCTCTTGTTAATGGCTGCGAAGACCACAGGTAATTCCGCCGGCTTGCGTTCGGAATGGTTTCTCTCGGTCACCCTTCTAACCTGCGGCGTCTACTCCGTTGCGGGGAAGACATTTGATTCCGCCCTCGCCAACCCGCTTGTCCTGAAGGCGACGCTCCTCTGGCTCTTTAGCGTGATCCTCGGTTCAGCCCTGTCGGTCGTACGCCACGCAGAGCATCTTGCTGTGCGCCTTGGCGAACCCTTTGGCACGCTGATCCTGACTTTGTCAGTCACATTTATCGAGGTTATGAGTATTACCGCCATCATGTTACATGGTGAGAACAACCCGACCCTTGTCCGCGACACACTCCTTTCCGTGATCATGATCGTTCTCAACGGGATGGTCGGCCTCTCGCTTCTGCTCGGTGGATGGAAGCACCAGGAGCAAACCTACAATCTTCAAGGCGCCAACACCTATCTCGGAGTCATCATTCCGCTGGCGGTGCTGAGCGTGATCCTGCCGGACTACACCCAGACCACAGCTGGTCCCACGCTATCCTTTGCGCAGGAGAGCACGCTCGCGATTATATCTGTTGGTCTCTATTTCGCATTTCTGGCGGTGCAGACGGGACGGCATCGCGGCTATTTCATGTTGGGAGGCGAGGCGCTAGGAGGCGAGCACGGAGGAGCGAAGGCTGGGGCACGATCAATAGGTTACCATGTCGTCATGCTTGCAGCCTATATTGTGCCTATTGTTTACCTGGCCGAGTGGTTGGCACATCCGGTCGATTTTATCACCGAGACTCTTCATGGTCCGGACGCTCTCAGCGGTATCGTGATCGCGCTGCTTGTGTCTGCGCCAGAAGCCATCGGGGCTGTACGCGCGGCTTTGGCAAACAAGCTTCAGCGTTCGGTAAACATTTTGCTCGGATCGGTGCTTTCCTCGATCGGTCTGACTGTCCCCATCATGCTCATCATCAGTCACTGGACCGATCATCCAATTGTTCTTGGTGTTGAACATGCCGACATGGTTTTGTTGGTGCTGACTCTCGGCTTGAGCATCGTCACCTTTTCCAGTGGGCGGACGAACATCTTGCAGGGAGCCGTGCACTTGCTCTTATTCGTGACGTTCCTCCTTTTGATGGTGCAAGGCTAGAGATGGCCTCGAACGTTTGGAACTGTACGAACCACGAATTCCTAAGAGTCGGTCCGGAAAGTTCATCAATTCAGACAAAGCTTTCTGAGCGTGAGACGAATTGAGGCGAGACGGAGAAAAGCGAGTGCGTTTCGGGTGAGATTTTCGAAGTCTTTGGCCAAGCGGCGGCAACGATTAAGCCAAGCGAAGGTGCGTTCGACAACCCAACGTCGCGGCAGAAGCTCAAACCCTTTGGCCTGATCGGAGCGTTTGACGATTTCGATTTGTATATGCGGCAGGATTTTGGCCGACGCCTTTTGAAAGACCGGGCCCTGATATCCGCCATCAGCAAAGAGCTTTTGTAAAAACGGATACAAGCCGAACAAGGTCGACAGAACAAGCACGCCACCATCCCGATCTTGAATGTCGGCGGGATGCACCACTGCATGCAGCAGCAGGCCTAGCGTATCGACGAGGATATGGCGCTTCTTGCCTTTGATCTTCTTGCCAGCATCATAGCCGCTCGGATCGATGCGGCGCCCCCTTTTTCCGCGCTCTTTACGCTCTGGCTGTCGATGACGCAGGCCGTCGGGCTCGCTTCACGATCCATGGCTTCGCGACACTTCACGTAGAGCGCGTGATGAATGCGATCCAGCGTGCCGTCCCAGTTCCAAAGGTCGAAATAACCAAACAGCGTGCTCTTGGGCGGCAGATCTTTGGGAACGTAACGCCACTGGCATCCCGTGCTCAGCACATACATGAGACCGTTCACGATTTCCCGCGGCTCAACAGAGCGCTTGCGTCCGCCACGTTTGGCCGGTGGAATAATCGGCTCGATGTGCGACCACTCATCGTCCGTCAGATCGCTCGGATAGCGCAGTTTGTCACGATTGTATTTCGGGCGGTTTTCGGACGTCCACATTGGCGGCCTCTCATCGAATCAGGCAGCCGCCAATGAATCACAAATGATTCATCCGATTCAACTACTTCCCGGACGGACACTAAGGTTTAACCGCATAGTTACCCAGAACCTTAGTCATATGATTCTAAAATCCGCAGTAGAAGGTTCGCTCAATCTTTTGGCGGAATCGTCGGACCGAAGCGAGGATTTCATCTACGGATTTGGTCCATCGGTACGGCCTGGAATTTTGTGCCGCACGATGTAGGTTCGGATGTCTGTCTTCAACTACTTCGTCGAGGTGTGAACGCCGATCGTGAGATTGCGGTCTGCTTCGCGTAGCAGGATCACGCAATTGCACGGGCTCCAGTAAATACTACATTGACGATGCGGTTAGGTGACGTTTGAGTCTCGCCGCAGGAGTGACGAAACCCATCGCACCAAAACATAAAATGTCGGCGTAAACACGAGTCCAAAGAAAGTCACTCCGAGCATGCCGGCGAACACTGCGGTTCCAAGCGATTGACGCATCTCTGCCCCGGCGCCTTGCGCGCGAGCCAGCGGCAAGACGCCCAAAATGAAAGCGAACGACGTCATGAGAATTGGCCGAAGCCTTGTCCGGGCGGCCGACACAGCGGCCTCGAACCGTGTCTGTCCTTGCTCCTCCGCCTGTTTGGCGAATTCGACAATAAGAATGGCATTCTTGGCGGCGAGGCCAACAAGAACGATAAGGCCGATCTCAACCAGAATGTTGCGATCGAGCCCGCGATAGGTGACGCCGATCATCGCGGCTAGAACACACATCGGAACAATTAAGATAACGGCGAGCGGCAATAGCCAGCTTTCGTACAGCGCGGCAAGGAGCAGAAACACAAAGACCACGGCAAGTCCGAATGCGATGAAAGCGGTATTACCGGCGAGTTTCTCTTGTAGCGCGATCTCGGTCCATTCGAAGCCAAAGCCCGGCGGCAGTTGTTCATGCGCGATTGTCTCAATCGCGGTGATCCCTTCTCCGGACGAAAACCCGTGCGCAAGGCTGAGTTGGAGTTCGGCCGCCGGATAGAGGTTATAGTGCGGCACGCGGAATGGTCCCGTCGTGTCCTGGAACGTCGCCACGGAACCGATCGGCACCATATCTCCTGTCGCATTCCGGGTTTTGAGGTTAGCGACGTCGCGTAAGGTCAACCGATAGGCATTGTCAGCTTGAGCCGTCACCTGGTACGTCCGCCCCAGGATATTAAAGTCATTGACGTAGCTCGATCCCATATAGACCGACAAAGCTTCAAAAACCCGAGCAATCGGGACGCCGAGCAGCTCTGCCTTGGTCCGGTCGATGTCGGCATAAACCTGCGGCGTGTGCGTGTTGAACAGCGTGAAGACCTGGCTGAACCCTTTGTTCTGCGCGGCCGTGCCAAGTACGGTCCAGGCCGCGCCTTCGAGCGCCCGCGGGCCGCGGCCAGTGCGATCTTGCACATATCCCTTTAGGCCGCCACCGGTGCCGATGCCAGGCACCGAGGGAGGTTCGAGCACGAACACAAAAGCGTCGTTCAATCCGGCCAGTTGCTGGCGAAGGTCGGCCAGGATCTTAGCTGCTGTCAAACCATCTTTGACGCGCTCCTCGAATGGTTTCAGCGCAACGAAAATAACGCCCGTGTTGGGCGCGTTCGTAAACGTCGCGCCGTCGAACCCCGCGAACACCACGCTATTTAACACGCCGGGCCGGCGCAAAATGATGCCGGCCGCCCGGCGCAGAGCTTTGTCTGTGCGGTCAAGCGATGCGCCGGGCGGCAGCTGGAATGCCGCGATAAGATAACCGCGATCAAGCTGCGGGATAAGACCTGTCGGCGTCTTTCGTAAGAGGTCATAGGCGAAATAAATGAGGCCTATATAAACCAGCACGGAAACGAGACCGACTCGCACGAGGCGGGCTGTCAAAAATCCGTAACCCGCGGCAAGTTTGTCGAAAAGCCAGTTAAAGCCAGCGAAAAACCAACGTAGCGGCGACGATACCCAATAGAGTACGCCGGATTGCTTCGGTTTGCTGTTGTGCGGCTTCAGAAGAATCGCGGCGAGCGCCGGTGAAAGCGTCAACGAGACGAAAGCGGAGATCACCGTGGCGGTGGCGATGGTGATCGCGAACTGCCTGTAGAACGCTCCTTGCAGCCCGGTAATGAACGCGGTCGGAATAAACACCGCGCACAGCACCAGCGCGATCGCGATTAACGCGCCACCGACCTCGTCCATTGTCTTATGCGCGGCCTCACGCGGCGACATACCCAACTCAAGATATCGTTCAGTGTTTTCGACCACGACGATCGCGTCGTCAACGACGATACCGATCGCGAGCACAAGGCCAAACAGCGAAAGCGTGTTGAAGGTGAGGCCGAGGCCACTCATCATCAGAAAGCAGCCGATGAGCGAGACCGGAATGGCGATAATTGGGATGATCGCCGCCCGCCACGTCTGGAGAAACAGGATAACGACGATGACGACGAGTCCGGTGGCTTCATAAAGCGTATGCACGACCTCATTGACCGACTGCTGGATGAATTCGGTCGGGTTGTAGACGATGGAATAATCGAGGCCGGAAGGAAAGTCCTTCTTCGCCAGCTCCATTTGTGCTTTTACGGCGGCAGCGGTGGCGAGCGCGTTCGATCCCGGCCTTTGGAATATGACGAGCGCGGTGGCGGTGTCGCGGTTGAGGTAGGCGTTGACAGTATAGTCGAGCGCTCCGAGCTCGACTCTCGCGATATCATGCACGCGGATGTAGCCGTCCGGGTCGGCCCGGATGACGATCTCGCCGAACTGCGCGGGGTCGCTGAGACGTCCCAGCGTTTGTACTGACAATTGGAACGCGCCTGGCGAGCTTGCAGGTGGCTGATTGATGGCGCCTGCCGCCACCTGGAGATTGGCCGCTCGCAGCGCGGCGATAACCTCGCCAGCTGTGAGGCCGCGCGCGGCAACCTTCGCCGGGTCGAGCCAGATCCGCATCGAATAATCCCGGGCGCCAAAAATATTGACATTACCGACACCGTCGACGCGTGCTACCGCATCCTTGATGAAAAGCGTCGCATAGTTTGAAATATATTGCTGATCGCGCGATCCGTCTGGCGACGTCAGATGAACGACCATCATGAGGTCGGGCGAGGCCTTTCTGACCGTCACGCCAAGGCGCCTGACGTCCTCGGGCAAACGCGGCTCGGCGATCGCGACACGATTTTGAACCAGTACCTGCGCCTGATCGACGTTCACTCCTGCCTTGAAGACGACGTCGATCGAAACCCGCCCGTCGCCAGTCGATTGCGAGACGATATAGAGCATGTCGTCAACACCATTGACCTCCTGCTCAATGGGTGTTGCAACGGTTGCAGCGATGACTTCGGCCGAGGCGCCCGGATACGTAGCGCTAATGTTCACGGTCGGGGGCGCGATCTCTGGATATTCCGAGATCGGCAAGGATCGTTGCGCAATAGCGCCGGCGATTGTCAGTAGGATCGAGAGGACGGCTGCAAAGATCGGCCGGTCGATAAAGAAATGGGAAAATCGCATCCGTTATCCCTGGAGCGCAATAGGCTTGCTCAGTTCGAGACCGCAATGATGACGCCGTCTTGGGGAGCGACCAATGCACCCGCCCGCACGAACGGATTGGCAATGCCGTCGATCACAATCCTGTCGTTTGGATTAAGTCCCGCCAGGACGACGCGCAACCCCTCATGAATTTGGCCGAGCTGCACCGGTTTCACGGAAATTTTATTTTCTGGTGTGACCGTGAAGACGGTCTTACTCGCCTGATCCGACACGATCGCCGAATCCGGAATCAGCATGGCTGCTACGTTGCCGCCGAACAGCCGCAAGTGGCCGAAGGTGCCGGGCAGTAAAAACAGGTCTTTGTTTTGGAATATAGCGCGGCCACGAATCGTGCCGGAGCGGGCGTTGAGCTGATTGTCAACGAAGTCCATGACGCCCATATGTTTCCATTCACTCTCGTCGGCTAGCCGAACAACGACGGGATTCTTGACGTCCCGAGACGAAGGCCGCTGCCCTTGCGCGGAGAGGCGCGCGTAGCGGAGGTAATCCGCCTCCGAGGCATCGAAAACGAAATGGATAGGGTCAAGAGTCACGATCGTCGTGAGCAGCGTCGCACCCGTCTGCCCCCCTTCGATGAGGTTGCCGGCATCGACCCTGCGATCCGACACACGTCCAGAAATGGGTGCGCGCACTTGCGTCCATTCCAGATTGAGCTCGGCGTTGCGCAGCGCCGCTTCGGCGGCAAGCTGCTGTGCTTTCGTGACCTCCAGATTGGCGTTCCGCTGATCCACTTCGCGCGAAGTGATTGTCCGGCTCGCCGCAAGCTGCTCTGCTCGGACCGCGTCCGTGGACGCGAGCGCCACTTGCGCCCGTGCCTTTGTAACATCGGCCTTGGCGCTTTCGACTGCTATTTGGAAAGGCCTTGGATCTATAACGAAGAGAAGGTCGCCTTCCTTGACAAACTGGCCGTCGGTAAAGTTAATTTTATCGAGCGTGCCTGACACCCGCGCCCGAACCTGGACCTGTTTCAGTGCCTCAAAGCGGCCGGTATATTCATCCCAAACATCAATCGTCTTGGCGATCGGGTTTGCAACAGTCACTCGCGGTGCTGACGCCCCAGCCTCTGCCCCTGTGGAGGTCTGCTCAGTGAAAGCGAGTGCCAAGAGGGCAAAAAGGGCCAGCTGCAGGAAAAATGCCGATCGCATAACAACCTCGAAGATCCAGGGGAGTTGTGTCTGCCTCATCACCAATAGCACATAACAACCCTTATGCCACGTCAGCTTCCCGACGCGGCAACATCTTCCCTTGACTGCCGCAAGCGCTTCAACGGTGGTGCAGTATTGCGCCTGAGCCGCCAACGCGATCTCCGTTTAAGCGGGCGATGGCGCGTTCTGACAGTTCAGCAAAGATAGAGTCGAGAACAATTGCCTGAACCGCCAGCCGCCTTTGCAGCCTAAGAGGGGTCGCCGACGACTATCTTGTCCGTGTAGCCCGGATGCTGGTTTCGTCGGCGGCGCGGTAGAGGAAATTAGCCTTGCGTGCCGGCGCCGTACTGGCCGCATCTTGGACGATGCCGCGCTTCTGCCTTCGCCGGGATTTGGCGCTTGTGGACTAGGAGTGGAAGGGAGAATGACAGCATCAACTTTTCGCTTTTCAGACGACAGAACACTGCCGAATGATGCACTGCGAATCGTCACGATAGTCGACAAGAGCGATCCGAGAGCTGGATCAAGGAAAGGTTGGCAACGCCATTTCTCTCAAAACCATGACGAGAGAGAATGAGATTTCTTTGACGCTAAACTTCCTTATGCCCCGTGGGATCGAAGAAGGCTCTTACCAGCGCGGATGCCGCAGCGTTTGAAACACCGCAATTCGAGGGAGCCCATATCTTAAAATAATAGGCTACTTGCCTTGCCTTTAGCGGGTCGAAAAGGATTTTGATCCTATAGAAAATACTCAGAAAACCTAACTTGTAGTTGATCCACGGCTCCGCATAGACATTGCCATTGTAGACATAGGAAATATCATATTCGCCTTGTTGGTAGCGATATTCGGTTGGAATGATCGTCATAAGCCGCGTCGGGACTGGCAGGATGGCCAATGGCTGGGAGCAATTCGGGACGGAGATTTCGAAGCCACTCAAGCTTCCAACGGGGACGTCGAATGTCCCCGTTATATGAAGTCCAGAGTTTTCTGGAGGGAGGTGACTCTCCACCGGAGAGGCAGCATGAACTTGGGACATAAAACGCCAGCGCGTCCAAATGCCTCCCGCGAGCGCGACGGCTATGATCAGGATCACACTGTAACGAAGACGTTCCATTAACTGCGAAGCCGCAGAGAGAGTGTGGTTGGAAAGGCGATGGCGCCTAACGTCAAGCACGAGAATAGCATTGCTCCGCTTCCTTCATGCCAATAATTGTAAGCTTCTTCCGACGGGGTCATCAAAAGAATGCGGAGCGCGTTAAGGCAAACGATCACCAAAATACCGATCACTAGCGCCATTAACTTCGAGCCGCTTACCTTCGATCCAGCCAACTTGATGAGAGATAACCAGACAAGCACCGCAAGTGAGGCATTGTGGAATGAGGAACAGCCATCCATAAGGTAGACGAACCATCCATTTGGTGAGTTTAGGCGGATTCCATCCAAGGTAAGTCCAAACCCAAGCAATTGGCCGGCTTTCGCAACGACAAAGACCTCCGCTTGTATAATCGGCGCACAAACGACTTGAAAAAACAGACGGCCCCAGAAGCGGTAAACGGAAATCGCCAACCAAAGCTGCCCGACTGACACAAGCTGCCCGTTGTACGGACGTCGGCGCCAAAAGTAGATACCGGCGATAGTGGCGCCCACAAATGGCAAGCTCTGCTTTGGAAACAGGAAAAACATCGCACAGGACGAGATTATGACAAAATCGACTTTAGAGAGACGAACGGCTTCGACTTTAGATTTTAAGACCGCGTAGATCGCGATGAATGCGAGAAGCTCGCCAGCATTGACTTCGTGCATAGCGATGACGTCGAAGGCAGGCTTTTGCGCAGCATCAAGCAAACGCTGAACGGCACCGACGGCGAGAAGGGCAAAGGTATAGAAAAGCAGGACTCCCGCATCATCCAGCTTCAGCGAGGCAGCCGCAAATCGACCTTGGCCGAATGATTTTCTCGACATGATTTTCTGTACGGAACATCTCACATATGTTCCGATCGGTTGAAAATCTAATTTCATGATTTTCTCAGACGTGATGCACGCTACGACGCGTAGGCTACCCTTTCGCTCCCCAGTTCGAATTCGCTTCGATCTGAGAAACCAAGAATTTGCGTTAGCCCGTCAAGGGGAGTTCAATTCGTCCGTTTTTTCGTTTACCCATGACGGCGTCTTAGGAGGTATAAAGCAAGGCCACACGCAAAGAGAAGCCCAAGCGCTGTGGCGCCCATTTCTGGTGCCGGCGCACCGCCGCCGGGCCGCAACCCGTCCGCCGCGAAACCAGACGCGGCACTAGCTGTCCATGAGCTCGCAACCAAACCAAGAACTTGAATTCGTTTCTTCATGATCAATTGCCTTAAGCTGGTATAAATTTGCAGATAAAACATGCAACGATGATTGGTAGATGCCTGATATGCGGGCATTCGGTAAGTCCCAAATAGGGCACACGGGCACACGTGCCTCGATTATAGCCTTACACTCATGAGAGCCCTGTCCAGTGCGGCATGGCCGGAGATTCCGACAGTGACAGCGGCGGGTAGGGCACGACGCACTGCGCAGCTCGATCACATCGTCCATCACCTCAGGCTGGTGCTGGGTGGCAGACCGAAGCGAATTTTGCGCGCTGGATACGCCGCCAGTGAGCCCGGATTCGTCGCGAGGAGACCAATGCTGAAATCCTGACGCTTGCGATGGAAACCGCAAAGCCAGACGTTCACTCACACAGCGACACTTCGGCTCAGGTAGGGTAGACGAGCTGAGCTGTATCAACCGTTCGAGATCCATCGGTGCTTCTTTAGGCTTGGTACCGGTGCCGGATTCTATGCTGAAGAAACCGGCCGCGCGTGGAGCCTCAAGTGGGCAAAAGTGGTGCTCGCGCGAAATCCTGTGGTCGTCATCATTCAGCAGTGATCTAGATAATTGTATTTGCTCCGGCGCGCACGGGTCGAGTGGAAGATGTCTCTTGGGCGGAGCATCCCCCGATTCGTGGAAGTGCGCCAGTGTGATAAAGTTTCCATGACACGAGAGTCTCGGATTTCGCAGACGCTATGAGCCCAAGCGCCCCGAATAGAACATGCTAGTCGAGACTAACTGACTTCGGCTGGACGCTGGCTCGCTTGCCGCCAATGGCACGATCATGTTCAACTGACGCAGATCATTTTGGGGACTCTCATGCTTGGATCGGTGATCGCTTCTCATTTATCGATGATTGCCGGCGTGGCTATGACGCTGGTTCTCGTTTCGCGCATGGTGCGCCAGCGCCGCTCCGCTACCAGCACGACGGCGTGGCTATTGGCGATCTTGCTCATCCCTTGGATCGGCATCCCAGCCTATCTCGTTTTTGGCGGACGGAAGCTTAGCGCCGCCTTGATGCTGAAACCTCCGCTCGGCTTGGCCCCGCCGGCGGCGGCGCTCCCGCCTGGCCAAGCCGGAGCCGACCAATTGTTGCAGAGCTACGGCCTGCCGAGGGCACAGTCCAGGAATCGCTTTTCGCTCTGCGTCGATGGCGTCGATATTTTCAACCGCTTCATCGAGACGATCGAAAGCGCGGAGAAGCGCGTTCACATGGCGAGCTTCATCCTGCATCCGGACCCGGTTGGGCTTGCCGTTATCGAGGCACTGGCGCGCCGCGCGCGGGCCGGTGTCGAAGTGCGCTTGCTGCTCGACGGCGTAGGATCGTTTCATACATCGAGGCGCTCGCTCGATCCCTTGATCCGGGCTGGTGGAGACGTCGCGTTTTTTCTTCCCGTGCGTCTCGTGCATTTCACTCGCACCAACATGCGCAACCATCGCAAGATGCTGATTGCCGACGATCAGAGGGCGGTGGCCGGCGGCGCCAATGTCGCGGTTGAATATATGGGGCCGACGTCTGACTCGAAGCGCTGGCGCGACTTGTCCTTTCTGCTCGAGGGTCCGGCAGTTCGCGATTATGCCGCAATCTTCGCCGCGGATTGGCGCTTCGTCACCGGCAAGCGCATTGACCCGGCCTCGGAACCAGCGACCGCCGCAGGCGAAGCCGTGGTGCAGATCGCGCCTTCGGGACCGGATGTGCCGGGTGATCCCGTTTACGCGGCCATCGTCTCGGCCGCATTCGCGGCGCGGCGGCGCTTTTGGATCGTGACGCCCTATTTCATCCCGCCAGATGGGCTCGCAGGGGCGCTTGCCCTTGCGGCTCATCGCGGTGTCGACGTGCGGGTCTATGTTCCAGACCCATCGAACCATTTTATTGCGGACCTTGCTCGCGGCCAGCCGCTCCGCGACGCGGCGGCCGCGGGCGTGAGCGTGATCCGCTTTATCGGCGGCATGGTGCATGCGAAAATTGTCGTCGTCGACGACGCACTCGCCATGGTCGGCTCTGTCAACATCGACCCGCGCAGCCTGTTTTTGAACTTCGAGGCAAACGCCATCGTCTATGGCGCCGATCAAGTCGGCGCGGTAGCCAACTGGATTGAGACTCTGCATGACACAATGCAAAAAGGGGTTCCGGCCGTTTCGACCTTTCGAGACACGCTCGAAGGCGTCGCCCGGATGCTCGATCCGTTGCTATGAGTTGCAGTACCCGTCCAACATGGGACCTCAGCTCCATCCATGCCGGAAACCGTTACCCGTTGTAACTGATTTTCTTAATCTCCTTGGCTACAGAACCACCAGTGAGACCGCGAGCCCGAACCGCCGTGACTATGTGAGCGTGCGACTGCTGCCCGCCTTGTTCCGCACGAGGTACCTCATCCCACCGGTCGTGAGGGCCTGTACCGCAAAGCCGATTGTGTCGGTGTCGAAGACGTAGTAATCGGTTCCTGTCGGCTTCAGGCCGTCAACTAGGCGCTTTGTGATGCGGGCTCACATTCAAGTTTCTGAAGTCTTCCCAGTGGCCGGTCACTCCCGGGGCAACCCAGAAATGGGAACGAGTTAGGGGCATCGGAAACGCTGCCCCGGCCACTAATATGACCGGCCGGATCTCGAAAGCGGCGGTATTTGGGATAACCCCAACTCATGGGCCTGCGATTTGCTTCGCCCTGGCAACGAAACGAGAGCCACGACAATGATTACGGCACGAATTTACCGACCCTCAAGAACCGCAACCCAATCAGGCAATGCCCGGACCAAGCTTTGGGTCTTGGTATTCGCCCCTGCGGCGCCACGCCAAATCGATCCGCTGATGGGATGGACGAGTTCGCGTGATATGAACAGCCAAGTGCGGTTGAAATTCGCCACCAAGGACGAAGCCGTCGCCTATGCCAGCAAAAACGGCTTGAGCTACCGGATCGAGGAATCGGCCCCAGTCTCGAGGAAAATTCTTAGCTATTCCGACAATTTCAAATCGAATCGTCTTGACCAATGGACTCATTAACGCCAACCTCATAATCGACATTAAGAGCGCTGTTTAAATTGTTAGTTTCATTGAGGAAAGAAGCTGCTTGAATGCTGTCGCAGCCGACTCCGTAGCTCAGCTGGATAGAGCAGCCGCCTTCTAAGCGGCAGGTCGCAGGTTCGAGCCCTGCCGGGGTCGCCAAAAGCCTTACGTTTGAAATCAGTTGGGAATCTGGGGACGCTCGGCGGGGGAATGAGGTCCGATGGGGGCGATCAGCAGCCGGGTCAACAGCGGTCTTTTGTTGCCCGAACTTGTGTCCCGTTTGAGGGCTGCCAAACGGGCGTTTCCGGCTATCTTCTATGGTGCGCGTATCGCACTCTCGGCGTCGGTCGCGCTTTATGTTGCGTTTTTCTTGCAGTTGGACCAACCCAGCTGGGCTGGGACAACAGCCGTCATCGTCGCCCAACCCGTCCTCGGTGCGGCGCTTCGCAAAGGGATGTTCCGCCTCATCGGCACGCTCGCGGGGGCTGTCGCGGCAGTCTGGCTTCTCATGCTTTTTCCGCAATCGCGGGTTGGATTTTTTTTGGGCTTGGCGATTTGGTGCGGGCTCTGCGGCTCTGCGGCGACGGCTTTGCGTAATTTCGCCGCCTATGGCGCCATCATCGCGGGATTCACCGCCGCGATTGTCGCCTTGAACGCGATCGCGGCGCCAGAGCATGTGTTGATGATTGCACTCAGCCGCGCCAGCACCATCACCATTGGGATCATCGTCACGACTCTCGTCTTTTCCTTCACCGATTTCGGTGGCGCGCGCGACGATTTGGCGCGCCGAATGCTGCTTGCCAGCCAGGCGATCATGTCAGGGCTCATACGAGCTTTACAGTTTGAAGCCGGCCCGATTGAATCGAGCCGCGCCATTCGCCGAGCTCTGTTTGCCGATGTCGCGGGACTCGACGCGATTATCGACGAGGCGATCGGCGAATCCTTCGCGGTGCGCGCCCGCGCCGCCACTCTGCAAGCAGCCCTGTCGGGTCTATTTTCCGCTATATCTTCTTGGCGCACGATTGAATCCCACTTGGACGAACGTCCGAGGGTCGCGACAGAGGCAGGCGCCAAAGCGGCACTATCGGCACTATCGGCCGGCGGATTACCCGATGCTTTGGCTGCCGAGGCGGCAAAGGATCCCCTCGCGCTCTGCGAGCGATTGCAGAGGAGCGGCGATGCGCTTTTGATTTGTCCTGCGGCCGACATTTCGGAGCGGTTGCTTCTTGACCAGACCGGCAAGGCTCTGCTTGGTCTTGCCGGGACGATGAATGGTCTTGTGCTTCTCAACGAACCCTTACGCGCGAAAGTCATCGCGCGGCGAGCCGCCAGACGGACCTTCGATCCGCTCGTGGCATCACTCAACGGTGTGCGAGTCGCGCTGGCGGTCGGCGCAGCAGCCCTGTTCTGGATTTTCACGCACTGGCCAGAAGGTACCACCTTTATCATGTTCATCGTCATCGTGTCATTGCTTTACACCAAGCAGGACGAGCAGGCCTTCGACGCGGGGCTTTCGATGGTATTCGGGTGCCTCCTTGCCGCAATTGCGGCTGGCGTGCTCAAATTTCTTTTGCTCCCATCCCATGGAAGCTATGAAGCTTTTAGTCTTCTGCTCGCAGCATTTCTCATTCCGGGTGGCGCCGTGGCGACGGTGCCCGGCATTGGGGCCACGGCTTTTCTTTACGATGTGAATCTCATTCCGATGCTGAGCCCGACCAACCATATGGTCTACGATTTATCGGCGTTCCTGAACAATGGGCTGGCCATTGTGTCGGGGTCGATCGCCGGCGCGGCCCTGTATCAGTTAATTCCTCCGCTTTCGCCAGCGCTGCGGGCTCGCCGCCAGATTGCCGCCGCTTTGCATGATCTCCACCGGCTCGCGGCTGGCAACTGGCGCCCTCCAGCGGACATTTGGGAAGACCGCCTCTATGACCGGATGATCGCTCTACCTAAAGCCGCGACTCCTCGCCAGCGAAGTCAATTGGTGGCGGCGCTCGGCACCGGCCTCGCGATCGCGCAAGTGCGGGATCTGGCGGACACAGTCGGAGAGCGGGGTGGTGCCGGCCGCGTGATCTCCTTGCTCGCCACCGGAAACCCGGATCAGATGCGTGCCGCCGCGGCCGGGATCGTCGCACGCCTCGCGCCACAGGCGGGGCAGGGAAGTCCGATTGCCGTGCAGCGGTTCTGCACCGCTATGCGGGAAATCGAGGAGGCTCTGACCTCCGACCCCGCGTTCTTCGCCGGAAGAGGGTAAAATGCCGTTTCCTGAAGCGAATATCTTCGGCATCTACGTGGCCCCCATCGCCATACTCATGCTGGTCGCTTGGCTGCTGCTCCTTCTGATCCGTCGCGTCGCCGATCGGCTTGGCAACTTCGGGTTTGCGATATGGCATCCCGCGCTGTTCAATGCCGCGCTTTACCTCATTCTGCTGTCCGGTCTTGTACTGCTACTTGCCGGACGCAAATCGTGATGACCGCCAGAACCGCGCTCCGGCCTGCTCTCACGCTGCTCGTTGTTGCCATCGCGCTGACGGCCGGGTGGATGATGTGGCACAGCTATATGCTTTCCCCTTGGACGCGGGATGGTACCGTGCGCGTCTATATCGTCACCATAGCGCCGGAGGTCGCCGGGCGAATCGTGCAGCTCAACGTTATCGACAACCAGTATGTCCATAAAGGCGACCTCTTGTTTGTTGTCGATCCATCCGACTATAAAATTGCGGTGGAAGATACGCAGGCGGAGGTCGAAGAAGCCAGGGAACGTTTGGTCCTGTCGCGCAGCGAAGCCGAAAGGCGGGCGCAACTGAACGAGCTTGCGGTCTCGCTGGAGCAGAAGCAAGTTTATGCGGTCGGCGCCGCAACCGCGGCGGCGACCTACCAGCAGATGCTCTCGCGGCTCGCCAAAGCCCAGCTTGATCTGAGCCGGACGGAAGTGCGTTCGCCAGTCGATGGCTGGGTGACCAATCTCTCGTTGCGGCAAGGCGACTACAGCGTTGTCGGAAACCGGGCACTGTCGCTGGTCGATGCCCACTCCTTTTGGGTGGAAGGCTATTTCGAGGAAACGACAATCGGCCCGATCAAGGATGGAGATCCGGCAAGCGTTTGGCTGATGGGGTTCCCGGATGAAATCAAGGGGCATGTCGATAGTCTTACGCGCGCGATCAATGTTCCAAATGCGCAGTCCGATGCGTTGGGGGTTGCCGATGTCAATCCGGTCTTTACCTGGGTCCGGCTTGCCCAGCGCGTGCCTGTGCGGATTCATCTCGATGAGGTGCCGAGCAACGTCAGGCTCGTGCAAGGCATGACGGCCACAGTGCAGGTGCATCCGAAACGCCCATCAAGCGCCACCAAAAAGTGACGTTGGCCAGTTTGACTGGGGGACGGCCCTTGGCGCAATGGCGCTGGTACACGGTTGCTGGCTGAAATGGCCGCAATCCGATCTCGAGTCTTCGGCGTGTCAAAAGCCCGCGATTCTGGTGCGCAACCAGTTGCTTCGCGGCACGCGACGGTTTTCAAGCAACTGTTGCAAAAATATCCAACATAATGATTTTGCTGATTTTCTATGTATCGAGCGGCCGTTTTTAAGCGGCCGACGCAACCCTTCATGCCGCACTTTGGTCGCATTCGAAAGCCGAACTGTGCTTCGGCTTTGCCATGGCTTTAAGGCTTCCGAAACCGGAGGCTGCGAAACTAGCGGTTTGCCGGTCTTTATAAATCGGCCACGGCCCGCCTCGCGGCCACGCCAAAGTCTAGGGGATGCGCATGCGAGCGAACCAGAATTTGAATGAGTGCATGCGTACAGTATTAAGTTTTCTTTGTAATCTTGCCGCCAAGCAGCCAGTCCGTTTCGCCGTAACAGGCCTTGCAGGGGGCGCAGTTTTAAGCCTGGGCGGATGTGCACAACCGCCAGGGCAGCGCCTCGTCTCAGCGAATTCCAAGGAATATTTCCCGTCCTCCATCTATGGCGCGGCCAGCCCGCGGGTGGTCGCCGATGGCGAGCCGGTGCCGCGTGGCGGCGGTATGTACATGGTCGGGAAGCCCTATTCGGTGGCCGGGCATACCTATTACCCGAGCGAAAAACATTACGCAGCAACCGGCCTTGCCTCTTGGTATGGCGATGCCTTCCACGGCCGCCGGACCGCCAATGGCGAGGTTTACGACCGCGATTCGATTTCCGCCGCGCATCCAACGATGCCCCTGCCAAGCTACGCGCGGGTCACCAATCTCGGCAATCACCGTTCGCTGATCGTCCGCGTCAACGATCGCGGCCCATTTGCCGCCAACCGGATCATGGATGTTTCGCGGAGGACCGCCGAGGCGCTCGATTTCCGCCAAACCGGCACGTCGCGGGTCAAGGTCGAATATATTGCCCCCGCCAGCCTTGCCGGGTCCGATGACGAGAAACTGCTCGCGACCCTGCGGATTGACGGACCCGCCTCGATCGCCGGGGTAGAGGGCGGCGATCGCAGCCTTCTCGCCGAAAACGCACCGTACCCGATTGCCACCGCCGACGCACGACCTTCCGCTTCGGCTGCTGGGGAAGAGGCAAGCCAGCCAGTCACCGCCTCTTCGAGCCACGCCGGAGGACGGCAAATTCCGCTTCCGCCAGCCCGGCCGTTCGATCTGGGGAGGCTTCCGAGAGCCGGGGTGCCCGTCGCATCGCGCTGAGGTGAATTGACGCCCGAAGGGCCTATTTTAGAACTTGCGTCTCGTGATGACCGGATGATTTGACCTGGCAAGAAACGGTTCTCGCGTTAACCGCGCGCCACAATACACCGGCGCATCAGCGCTTAAGGCATTGAACGTCGTCGTGCCGCGGCGTAAGGATATGCGACCTCATGGAAATCGGCGGCCATCAAGGTTGCCGCGCCATACCTGCCCGCTTTAAAATGGGTATTCCTAAATTTCCGATCCGGCCTACTGAGCTGGATGCCAACCTTTCCTTATTGGTGGGGACAATGAAAACCACCCGTTTGATTGCCAGCCTGTCCGGCAGCCGCGTGCCGCATTTCGGTCTTCTTGTCATCTTGTCACTTTTTGGTCTTCCCATCGGCGTGGCGGCTTTCGCCCAAACGATTCAGACCAGCGTGCCACATGCGATTTTGATCGATTCAGCTTCCCGCAGCGTGCTGTTTGAAAAGGACGCCGACGCGCTCGTCATTCCGGCATCCACCGCAAAGATCATGACCGCTGAGATCGTCTTCAACGAGATTGCCCTGGGTCATCTGAAGCTCGACGATCAATTTTTGGTCAGCGAGACGGCCTGGCGCTACGGCGGCGCGCCAGCCCGCGGATCAGCGATGTTCGCGGCCCCCAACAGTCAAGTCCGGGTCGAGGATTTGATTCGCGGACTTGTGATTGATTCGGGCAATGACGCCGCGATCGCCCTCGCCGAGGGGGTCGCTGGGTCGGAAGGGGCCTTCGCCACCCGTATGACGAAACGGGCACGCGAGCTCGGCTTGGAACACTCGACCTTTACCAATGCCTGGGGCAGGGGCGATCCCGAACAAAAAGTGAGCCCCAGGGAAATGGTGGCGCTCGCCAATCACGTCATCCAAACCTACCCTGAATTTTATAAATATTTCGGCGAGAAGGAATTTACCTGGAACAAGATTAAACAGACAAATCGCAATCCTCTGCTGACCATGGATTTTGGCGCGGATGGGTTGAAAACCGGCAACATCGATGAAAGTGGCTATGGGCTGGTCGGCTCCGCCGTTCAGAACGGGCAGCGGCTGATTCTGGCGCTTTACGGCGCCTCGTCGTCCAAGGAGCGCGCCGATGAAGCGCGCAAGATTTTCCTTTGGGGTTTCCGTTCGTTTGACTCAAGAACCATTTTTCAGGCGGGCGATACGATCGGCAGCGCCAAGGTCTATGGTGGCACGTCCACTTCCGTGCCGTTGGTCGCCGATGGGGAAGTCAAAATTCTCGTTCCCCGGTCCGCCACCGAAAAACTCAACGGGCGAATTGTCTACACCGGCCCATTGATCGCCCCTATCGAGGCAGGCAAAGAGGTTGCGCGGCTTAAGATTTTTCGCGGCCAGGAGCAAATCCTCGACCTCCCCTTGAAGACTGCCACCGCGATCGAGGAGGGCACCCTCCCGCGGCGGGCCATGGACGCCGGAATCGAATACGCAGCCGGAGTTATCCATAAATATGTCCTGAAGCGATAAAGGAGGCGGGTGTGCCAGCCCGGGCCGCGACCAGGCGAGGAACCTTTATTACGCTTGAGGGCGGCGAAGGGGCCGGCAAATCCACTCAAGTCCGTCATCTGTTGTACAACCTCCGGACGGCGGGAATAGCAGCAATCGGCACACGTGAGCCAGGCGGCTCGCCGGGGGCTGAAATTTTGCGCAAATTGCTCCTGTCGGGTCGCATCGCCCGCCTCGGTCCCGCTGCCGAGGCAATCCTCTTCGCCGCTGCTCGAATTGACCATATCGATACTACCATCGCGCCCGCCCTTGCGGCCGGGACATGGGTCGTATCCGACCGCTACGCGGATTCAACAAGGGCGTATCAAGGCGCGCGCGGACAAGTGGATCCGCGCTTTTTGCGGGCACTCGAACGCATCGCCTTGGGTAATGTCCGGCCCGACCTGACCTTGATTCTTGACCTCCCGGTCACCGATGGTCTTGCCCGTGCCACAGCCCGGCGCACCACCGGTGAAGCCCCCGATCGCTTTGAGCGCGAGGATTTGGAGTTTCACAAAACCTTGCGCGGTGCTTTCCTATCGATCGCGATGGCGGAACCGGCGCGCTGCATTGTCATCAACGCGGGAGGCCCCGAGGAAGAGGTTGCGCAAGCCATCTTCGAGGCCGTATCTCATAGGCTCATTGCTCCCGCCGCCGTGAAGCAGGCGCGGCATGGCTAGATCAACTGAGGGCAAAAACCTGGAAACCGGTTTGGAGTCCGACCGTTTCCAAGACGCCCCGCACCCCCGAAGTACCCATGTATTTATTGGTCACTCCGAAGCTGAACAGAATCTTCTTCGCGCTTATCTGGCGGGACATTTGCCGCAGGCCTTCATCATTGGCGGGCCGCCAGGCATCGGCAAAGCGACGCTTGCTTGGCGGCTTACACGGTTTTTATTGGCGAATCCGGAACCTACCGCGGCTGGTGACACGAGGGCGGACCTTTTTGTTCCTCCAGCACATCCGGTTTCGCGTCAAATCATCGCAATGGGCCACCCGGATCTCTTTCTTCTGCGTCGTGAGTGGAATGATAAAGACAAGAAGCTCTTTACGGACATCCGCGTCGAGGATGTCCGGCGGGCCACCCATATGTTTCAACAAGCGGCTGGGCGTGGCGGCTATAGGATTTGTATCCTTGATTGCGCGGAAGATCTCAATCAGAACAGCGCCAATGCGCTGCTAAAGCTAATCGAGGAGCCGCCGCCGCGCTCGCTTTTTCTTATCATCGCGCAACGGCCGGGCCGGGTGCTGGCGACGCTGCGTTCACGCTGCCAAAAAATCCTGTTGAGGCCCCTGGCGGCGGCGGATATCGGCGCGATCGTGGCGGCGCTTGGGCCACCGTGGTCGAACATTGACGATGCCGCGCGCGCCACCGCCGTCGCTCGATCGCGCGGCTCCGTCCATCATGCGTTGCGGCTCCTCGGCGACCAGGGAATCGAGCTTGACGCGGATCTCGGCCGGATGTTGGACGATTTGCCTCACATTGATTGGAGCCAAGTCCATGCCTTGGCCGATCGGATCACGGCGCGCAACAACAGCGGCGATTACGAGACGATGCTCGCCACGATCGAGGACTGGCTCGATGCACGGGTGCGGCACGGCGCGCGGACCTTGCAAGGTGCCTGCGCACATCAACTTGCACCTTACGCGCTTGTATGGGAAAAACTGAGCGAGGCGGCACGCGAGACCGAAATCTTCAATCTCGACAAGCGGCCTCTTGTTCTGTCCCTTTTCGCCGATCTGGCGGCGGCGGTACAGGCTTCTCCTTCCTGACACGGAGCGAAGCAGCAGCCGTCATGCGGGGCTCTGTACGAAGCTTCGAGATTGCTGATTGATGACTGCCGGCTCCTCTTTCTACATCACGACCGCGATACCTTATGCCAATGGCGCACCACATATCGGTCATGCCTATGAGCGTATCGCCACCGATGCGATCGCCCGCTTCCAAAGGCTCGACGGTACGAATGTCCTGTTCGTGACCGGAATGGATGAACATGGCCAGAAAATGCAGCGGACGGCGGAGCGCGAAGGCCTCACTCCACAACAACTCGCCGATCGCACGGCGGCGCAATTTGCCGAAATGGGAATGGCTCTTTGGGCGCCAGCAGATGACGTTGTGCGCACCACGCAACCCCGCCACCATGCGGCTGCCGCCGAACTATGGACCCGGATGGCAGCAGCGGGCGATATTTATCATTCCAAATATCCGGGCTGGTACTCTGTTCGCGACGAGGCTTTCTTTGACGAGTCCGAACTGACGGAGGGGCCAGACGGCAGCCGCCTCGCGCCGACCGGCGCACCGGTTGAATGGGTCGAGGAAGAAAGCTATTTTTTCAGGCTTTCGGCCTACCAGGACCGTCTCCTCAAGCTTTATCGCGACTGCCCGGATTTCGTGACGCCGGAAAAATACCGCAACGAAATTGTCGCCTTTGTCGAACGCGGGCTAACCGATCTTTCGATCAGCCGTTCAACCTTTGATTGGGGCATTCCGGTCCCCGGCGATCCGCGGCATGTGATGTATGTCTGGGTCGATGCGCTGACGAATTATCTCACCGGCACCGGGTTTCCAGACCCGGAATCATCGCGCGCGAAATTCTGGCCCGCCAGCGCACATGTGATCGGCAAGGACATTTCAAGATTTCATGCGATCTATTGGCCAGCATTCCTGATGTCGGCCAAACTCGCGCTGCCGCGCCAAATTGTCGTCCATGGCTTTTTGTTCAACCGGGGCGAGAAAATGTCGAAGTCGGTCGGCAATGTGATCGATCCGCTCGCGCTCGCCAAGCATTATGGAACCGACCAGCTGCGCTATTTTCTGTTGCGCGACGTGCCGTTTGGCCAAGACGGCACCTATTCGCATGAAGCGATCGTCAATCGGATCAACGCCGATCTTGCCAATGACCTCGGCAATCTCGCCCAGCGCTCCTTGTCGATGCTGGCCAAAAATTGCGATGGCATTTTACCCGCGCCCGCTGCGTTGAGCGAACCCGATCGGCTCCTCCTGGCTCAGGCGGTGTCGCTGCCAGCGAAATCCCGCGCCTTGATGCAAGATTATGCCCTGCATCTGATCTTAACGGAGATTTGGCGGGTCGTCAGCGAAGCAAACCGCTATTTCGCCAGCGAGGAACCTTGGGTCAAACGCAAGAGCGATCCGGCGCGGATGCAAACCATCCTTTATGTGACCGCCGAAGTTCTGCGGATCGTTGCGATCATGGTGCAGCCTGTCATGCCGGCGTCGATGGAAAAGCTGCTCGATCTCTTGGGCGTCTCACCGGGCGAGCGTAGATTTGCCAATGCCGGAATGGCGCAAGGCCTCTTGCCGGGGTCGTCTTTGCCCCCGCCCGCAGCGATTTTTCCGCGTTACATCGAAACGGAGGATGGTTTGGCCAAGAAAGACCCACCGTGCTGATCGACAGTCATTGCCACCTTGATTTTGCCGATTTCGAGTTTGAGCGCGACGCGATAGTCGAGCGCGCCCGCGCCGCCGGGCTTAAGCGGATGATTACGATTTCAACTCGGGTTGATGCTTTTCCAGTGATCCGCCAGCTCGCGGAAACCTATGAAGATGTCTATTTCACGGTGGGAACCCATCCCCACCACGCGCACGAAGACGCCGAAGCCTCCCAAGAACACCTCGTCGCTCTAGCGACGCACCCGAAATGCGTCGGGATTGGTGAAGCCGGGCTCGACTATCATTATGACAAGCCACCGCGTGATGTCGCTGCGCGGGTTTTCCGCACCCATATCGCGGCCGCCCGGCAAAGCGGGCTGCCCATTATCATCCATGCGCGTGACGCCGACTCCGATGTCGCAGCGATCCTGCACGACGAAATGGGGAAGGGCGCTTTCACGGGCCTTCTCCATTGCTTCACATCATCGGCCGCTCTTGCCGAAGCCGCGCTGTCGCTTGGCCTCTACATCTCGTTTTCCGGGGTATTGACGTTTAAAAATTCGCAAACCTTGCGAGACATCGCCCGCTCGGTGCCATTGGATAAGGTCTTGGTCGAGACAGACGCGCCTTATTTGGCGCCGGTTCCCTATCGCGGCAAACGCAATGAACCGGCCTTCGTCGCCGCCACAGCGAAAGTATTGGCCGATGTGAAAGGTGTTTCGATAGAGAGAATTGCCAAAGAAACCAGCACCAATACGTTGCGTCTTTTTAGCAAAATGCCGCCACCCATCGCGGGCGCGGAGGCAGCGTGAGCCTTACGTTCACCATTTTAGGCTGCGGCTCGTCGGGAGGAGTTCCACGAGTCGGACAAGGCTGGGGCGCTTGTGACCCCAACAATCCCAAAAACCGCCGCCGACGCTGCTCGCTCTTTGTCGAGCGGAGAAGCGCAAACGGCGCCAAGACGCAAGTCCTGGTCGACATGTCACCGGATCTGCGTGAACAAATGCTCGGGCTCGAAATTAATCGGCTCGACGCTATTTTGCTTACCCATTCGCACGCGGACCATATTCATGGAATCGATGAGATCCGGCCTTTGGTGATCATGGCGAAGCGGAAAATCGATCTTCATATGGATGCCGAGACTGCGGCGATCGTACGAAAGAATTTCAGCTATATATTCGAGACACCGCCAGGCAGCCAATATCCTGCATTATTGAATGAACATAGAATCATAACATACCAGATTATAAAGCTAAATGGCCTTGGTGGACCAGTGGAAGCCGTTCCTTTTCAACTTGAACATGGCGAAATTGGATCGCTTGGTTTTCGCTTTGGTGGCGTCGCCTATACGCCTGACCTCAACGCAATTCCTAAGGAAAGCCTTGCCTATCTCGAAGGGCTGGATCTCTGGATCGTCGACGCTTTGCGCTACACAGCCCATCCAAGCCATTTCAGCCTGCCGGAAACACTGATCTGGATTGCGCGATTGAAGCCGCGACGGGCGGTTCTTACGAATCTTCACACCGATCTTGATTTCGAACGGCTGCGCAATGAATTGCCCGCCCATGTGGAACCGGCTTTCGATGGAATGAAATTGTTTGTTTGAATAGGACTGGAAGAAACCCGGGCAACCTATTGAAATATTGATTATGACTGCCGATTGTCGTTTCCTATTAAACAAGCTCGCCGTTTACGTTCCATAATATATATTATGCGTATAGAACCCGTAGAGTCGACCCTTACAATTTGACGCTTCAATCTTTGCCGATTGGAGTAGCCAAGAAGCCAAACAGTTGATATGTTTTTCGCTCACGGGATTTTCGGCATTTTGACTATTGACCATTGGCGTGATGTTGGGCTGGCACCTTGCGGCGCTGGCCTTTCTGATTGCGCGCAGCGTTCGTTGCGCGTGTGCCGGCGGTGGGTCAATTTCAAGATTGGCAGGACAACTGCCGGGTCCGCTTTGCCGCGACGAGCCCCGTGTGGGCAAAGGGTTGGCGTGTAAGACGCTAAAGGTGTGAGACGAGCAGGCAAATCATGAGCAAAGGTAGAGACTTCCGGGGACCCAAAAAACGCGGTTTCGACGACGATGGGCCATCACCCTATGATGCACCGCGGAGCCGGACCCCGCGATCGAGCTTCGGGGCGAGTAGTGGAGGGCCGGAAATCGCGGCTCCAACCGGACCGAGCATAGATGCGGTCGTCAAATGGTTCAAGGGCGATAAGGGATTTGGCTTTGTCGAGTTGGCCAATGGGACCGGTGACGCGTTCTTGCATATTGGCGCGCTTCAAGCGGCCGGATATGAGTCCGTGCCCCCTGGTGCGAAGTTGAAGGTTAATGTGAGCAATGGCGCAAAAGGTGCCCAAGTCACGCGCGTCATCGAGGTTGATACCGCTGGCGCCGCGGAACGCGCTCCGCCGTCGCGTGGATTTGGTGATTCGCCGCGCCCGCAGCGGCGCGCGCCTGATCCATCCACGGCGGTTTCGATTACCGGGGTCGTGAAGTGGTTCGACGATCACAAGGGATTTGGCTTTGTCCAATCGAACGACGGCGGCAAGGATGTTTTCGTCCATATTTCGATCCTCGGTCCGGCAGGGATTCAGGGCCTCGTCGAAGGCCAGCCAGTAACGATGCGGGTCGTCGATACGCCGAAGGGCCGGGAAGCTTTGTCGATTTCGGTCGAATGAGGCGCAGGGCAAGCTGATGCAGCCGTCCCACGATGCCGGCCGGCTGGTTGAGATTTTGGCGGCCCTGCGCAACCCGGAAACGGGCTGCGCTTGGGATCGCGAACAGACATTCGAGACGATCGTTCCCTTCACGATCGAGGAATCCTATGAGGTGGCTGACGCCGTTGCACGCGGCGATATGGACAATTTGAAGGAGGAGCTTGGCGATCTCCTGTTACAGGTTGTTTTTCAGGCTCGCATCGCCGAAGAGCTCAATCTCTTTGATTTTGGTGCGGTGGTGCAGGCAGTCACGGAGAAAATGATCCGGCGTCATCCGCATGTCTTCGGCACCGGCTTGGATTTGACAGCGGACGAGATCAAAGCGCTCTGGGAAAAAATCAAGCAGGACGAAAAATCGGCAAAACATAATGCCGGCCCAGGAGAGGGTCTCCTCGCCGATATTCCTGTTGCCCTGCCCGGCTTGACCCGCGCCGTGAAGTTGCAAGCCAAGGCTTCAACCGTGGGTTTCGATTGGAACGACCCGCGTCTCGTCATCGAAAAAATCCGGGAGGAAACCGGCGAGATCGAAGTCGCGCTTGATTCCAGGGACGCCGCCGCGCTGGCTGGGGAAATCGGTGATCTTTTGTTCGCCGTTGCAAATCTCGCCCGCCATGTAACCACCGATCCTGAAGGAGCCATTCGGCTTGCCAACGCCAAGTTCGAACGGCGTTTCCGTTTTATCGAGGAGGAATTGGCGCGCGTCGGCAGGGCACCAGGCACCGCCACTCTTGAGGAAATGGAAACTCTTTGGAATACCGCGAAGGCCGTGGAGCAAGTTCTGCCCTAGGCCAGCTGCTTCCTTACGCGCACCTGGTTGCGGCAGCATGAAACTTTCTGCGGAGCAGATCAGAACGCTCCGGCGGTAGCCGCACCCTTACGTGAACGACGCCGTTCGGCTCGGTATCCTTGTCCATGATCTCGGCATTCTCATGTAGCCAATTGAGACCAGCACCGTTCGCTGGATCAAGCGTGACATCGAAAACCATCCGGCCATTCGCTAAGCGTGCCTCGATCGCCAAGAGCAATTCGTCGAGTCCCTGCCCTGTCACCGCGGATAGAATGATGGGTTTGTCGTGGACATTTTGCTGGCCGCGCATTCGCGCCGAGGCAAGCGCCGGATCGTCCAAAAGATCGCTCTTGTTCCAGATTTCCATGCGGCGGTGATCATTCGCGGCATCGATCCCCAGATCGCGAAGAATCGCTTCAACATCGTCTCGCTGCGCTTCGGAATCTTGATGCGCGATATCACGGACATGCAAAATGAGGTCGGCCTCAAGGACTTCCTCTAGCGTCGCCCGGAAAGCCTTGACCAGCATGGTCGGCAAGTCGGAAATAAAGCCAACTGTATCGGAAAGAATGACCTGACCGCCATGTGGGAGCGCAACCTTGCGCAAAGTTGGGTCAAGCGTCGCGAACAACATGTCCACAGCGGCGACGCCGGCGTTGGTCAGCTTGTTGAAGAGCGTGGATTTGCCGGCATTTGTATAGCCGACAAGGGCAATGATCGGATATGGGACCGCGCGGCGGGTCTTGCGATGCAGGCCGCGAGTGCGCTTAACGCTCTCGAGTTCTTGCTTGATGCGGGTCATCCGTTCCTCGATCAGGCGGCGGTCGGCCTCGATCTGAGTCTCGCCTGGACCGCCGAGAAATCCGAAGCCGCCGCGTTGACGCTCGAGGTGGGTCCAGGACCGGACCAGTCGGGATTTTTGGTACGCAAGATGGGCAAGCTCAACCTGCAGCGTGCCCTCTCGGGTGCGGGCACGTTGACCAAAGATTTCTAGAATTAGCCCCGTTCGGTCAATTACCTTGGCCGCGAAGGCTCTTTCCAGATTGCGCTGCTGCACGGGCGACAGGGCACAATCCATGATGATAAGGCCAGCGTCTTTTTCAGCCGCTAAAGCCGCGAGTTCGGCGACATTGCCCTTGCCGATATAGGCTGCCGGCTGAATTTTTGTGAGCGGCACGCGAAGTGCTGCCACAACGTCAAGGCCGATCGCGTGGGCAAGTCCCGTCGCCTCGATAAGCCGAGCTTCCTGCGGCCGTCCCTCCATGACAGGAATGGAGGCGCCGGAAACGACTTTGCGGCCTCGGCTGCCATGGAGATAGGGACCGACCACGAGCGTCCGGGTATGTATCAATGGCAAGGAGGAGCCGTCATTGGCGAGAGATTTGGGTAGCAAATCCATTCTACTTGAAAATGTGCCGATTCCAGCCTCCGGGCGTTAGACGTTTCCTGAACATATAAGCGAAGTTCTTGGCAGAACCAGGTTCCGGAGAGAATTGAATAAAATTCTATGGCCCGCCATGACCTGCCTCGTCCCCAGGCTCGAACATCTGGATAGGCTGCCCCGGCATGATCGTGGATATCGCGTGCTTGTAGACAAGCTGCGAATGGCCGTCGCGGCGGAGCAGAACGCAGAAATTGTCAAACCAGGTGACGACACCCTGCAATTTGACCCCATTCACCAGAAAGATCGTCAGAGGTACTTTATTTTTGCGGACAAAATTGAGAAAAGTGTCCTGGAGATTTTGTGGGCGCTCTGATCCCATGTCTTAAATCCTGTTATGTTCTTGGCGCCGTGCCCGGCGCATATCGTTCATCGAAAAAACGGCTGCCGCTGTTTAATCATGTGCTTACACACTCTTTTTAAGAAATTACACTAAGAACAAAGGTCTCATGGTCCAATTTTGAACCTTGCATATTTAAGGGTCTAGAAACGTCAAAACAATCGCACAAATAGGAGCGGTTGCGTCATATGGATGAACTTGACCTTGTTCATGCACCTCGGGCCGGGCAATCATATGAGACCGAGAGGTAGCCCTGCAAGCCCCTCTTTGATGATTGTCATCACGATTCAGGATTAACGTGAAACAGGCTTCACAAACCTAGGTACGCTCGGCTGCATCGTGAAAAATCGCCCGTAATTTGGAAGCAACCGGTCCTGGGGTTCCAGTGCCGATTTGCCGTCCGTCGATGCGCACGACCGGCATGACGAGGGTTGTCGCTCCGGTGACGAAAGCTTCCCGCGCGCTGTAAACTTCCTCGAGACCAAATCTCCGTTCTTCAAGCGTCAGTCCCTGCTCCGCGATAATTTCAATGAGCCTTGTTCTTGTTATACCGCGAAGGATCGTATGATCGATTTGATGAGTAATGAGAGTGCCTGCCCCGCTGACGATCCACGCGTTCGACGCCGCCCCTTCGGTAATCATTCCATCCGAATCGACGAGCCAAGCTTCATAGGCGCCCTGCTCCCGCGCAAGCTGCCGTGCAAGGACGTTGGGTAGCAAAGAGATTGACTTGATGTCAACGCGCTTCCAACGCAGGTCCGAGGTGGTAACGGCACTGATTCCCTTGCGCGCCGTTTCCGCGCTCTTTTCAGGATCAATCTGACGCGCCGTCACGACGAGGCTTGGACGAACGGATTTTGGGGGAAAGACATGGTCGCGCGGAGCCACGCCGCGTGTCACCTGGACGTAGAGATAGCCATTATCGACTCTGTTCCGAGCCATCACTTCGCGAATCACCACGGCAAGCACCTCAGGCCGGAGAGGCGCCACGATTTGCAACTCGGCGAGCGAATAGGCAAGCCGATCGAAATGGCGCTTCTCGTCGATCAGGCCGCCGCGAAATACTTCACAGACTTCATATACGCCATCCGCGAATTGGTAGCCGCGGTCATCGATATGAACCACGGCGTCACGGTGCAACACATAGCGGCCATTGACATAAGCTATTTTGCTCATGCGCCCGCTTGTGATTTGATGGAAGGAGAAAAAGTCACGGCTTGTTCATCTGCAATGTCAGGGCAGCTACTGGAATCAGACGCGCGTTCCGTTCAATCGTTTAGAAGAACGTCATCCTTGTGTGGTAGCGTCATGCCGGTTGTGCTGGCAGGCGTCAAGCGGCTTTCTCGTGACTTATCCTCGTGCACCCCTTTTGCGGTTAGCCTCCATTCGAACAAACGCAGTAAGTCGCGTTGCAGCCATTCACAATTTTTTTGTAGATTTTGGTGGTTCACGCTCCGCATTTTTGTGGGTATGGTATCGCCAAAATGAGGTTCGTCTGTCGTAAGCTTGGCAAAAAGAGCCCTGGGGAGGATCGAATGCAAACCTCGCGCGAGAAACTGATAGCCAGCCTCGCATTGGTGGCGGCCGTAGGTGTTCTCATTGCAATGGCGATCGCGTTCAGTTCCCAGGATACGCCGCCGTCGACCCCGGCCCCTCTTCGATCGACCCCGGTTCCCCCGCAATCGACCTCTGCTCCCCCGCGACCCATCAACGTTGCTCAGGCGGCCAAAGATCCGGGCGGGCCTGCCGAAAAAGCAACTGCCCTAAAGCCGGATTTGCCTATTGGCATCTCGAAGCAGCTTTACTCTCTGTCGGTGTCCGCCGCTCGCGAGCCAACGGTGCAACTTGCCGCGCTCGGCGAAAAACTGTTCAACGACAAGCGCCTTTCCGTCGATGATTCGCTTGCTTGCGCGACCTGCCATGATCCCGCCAAGGGATTTAGCGATCATCGCGGCAACAGCCCGACGTCCGCAGGTGTTCAAGACCAGCATGGCCAACGCAACGCCCCAACGGTCCTCAACGCGATGTTTCAGGCGACGCAATTCTGGGATGGCCGGGCCCCGGAGCTCGAGGATCAGGCCAAGCTGCCAATCTTGAATCCCGTTGAAATGGGCCAGAAGTCGCCGGAGGATGTTGTCGCCAAAGTGGCCAAGGTCCCGGAATATGCGGACGCGTTCAAATCGCTGTTCCAGCACGAACCCAATTATGACGATATCGCTTCCGCGATCGCCGCTTTCGAGCGGACGCAATATTCTGGCAATGCGCCATTCGACCATTTCATGGCGGGGGATAAGCAAGCGATCAGTGATCAGGCCCAGCGTGGCTTTGCCTTGTTTCAGGGAAAAGGCCGTTGCAGTTCGTGTCATGCCGCCAATGGCATCTCGTCGCTCTTCTCCGACCAGAAATTCCATAATATCGGGATCGCTGCGCATAAGCAGAATTTCGAGGAGCTGGCCCGAAAGGCCGTTGGCATCCTGAAGACGGGCGATACAAAGCAGATCGACGAACTTGCCTTGCAGACATCCTACTCCGAACTTGGCCGATTCCTTGTGACCAAAAACATGGCGGACATTGGCACCTTTAAGAGTGAGACCCTTCGCAACATTGGGATAACAGCTCCCTATATGCACGATGGTTCTCTGGCCACGCTCTGGGATGTCATGGACCATTACAATAAGGGAGGTGTTGCAAATCCCTATCTCGATGGCGGAATGCAACGTCTTGCGCTGAGCGAAGACGAAATTGACGATCTTGTCGCGTTCCTTTTCACGCTCACGGACGACCGTTTCGCCGAATTTAATAAGGCGGAATTGACCCGGCAGACGGCGCTCAAAACCAACCGGCCGCAGCGGGATGCTGAAATCGCAGAAGGCAGGAAAGGCGATGTCGGGGACGTCGGCACGAACCCAGATTTGCGCAATCCGGCAACGATCGGCGCGTTTTAGAGTTTGAATTCGAAAATCGGGGTTTACGAAGCGGCCGCACTGTAAAGCAAATAGAGAGAGCGGAAAGTTTCGTGTGAAACATTTCGCCGGGGAGCAAAGCGATGGCGCATAAGAGCATCGAAACAAAATATTACGAGGAACGCGCCTCGTTCTTTGACGACCTGACGCGGATGGGCCAGCTATCCCGGCGAGGCTTTCTCCATGTCGCCGGTGTTTCGGCCGGCATTGCCGCCGCGAAGGGATTGATCGTCCCGCAAAGTTTCCAACTCATCGAAGTCGCACAAGCCGAGACCGCGGCACCCGCATTCACGATCGCCTATGTGTCCGACACCCATCTTTACACGCGCAATGTGAACGACCGTTTCATCCGCTCCGCCGTGAAAGCGGTGGAAGACGTCAACGCGCTCGACCCGCAACCTGACTTTGTGCTTTTTGGCGGTGATCTGGCGCAACTCGGCCGCCGCGAGGAACTCGATCTTGGCGCCCAAATTTTGAAGGATTTGAAGGCGCCACTCAAAATGATGGTCGGCGAGCACGACTGGTTCCTCGACATGGGCGAACATTGGCGCTCGCTGTTTGGGCCGCCGCAATATTCGTTTGATCATAAGGGGGTGCATTTCGTCACTCTGATGAGTGTCCAGGAAAAGGATTTCTGGACGGCGCGAGGCATGACTCCAGAAGAGAGAATGCAGACGGTCGCCGGGCTCGACAACGGCATCCAGTCGCGCTTCGAAGTGGGAGCGGAAGGCCGCCAGTGGCTGCTAAACGATCTGGCGGGAGTCGACAAAAAGACCCCTATCGTCATCTTTTCCCATTCCCCGCTTTACAAATATTACCACAATTGGAATTTTTGGACGGATGACGCCGATGAGGTTCAGGCGATCCTTTCAAAATTCGATTCAGTGTCCGTCATCCATGGCCATACGCATCAGCTTCTTTTGAACCATATCGGCAATATCAATTTTTATGGGCTGCTCTCGACCGCGTGGCCGTGGCCCTATGCGCCCGAGGGACTGCCGAAGCTCACCGTTCAGATGAATCGTTCAGATCCTTTCAACGCTTTCGACGGATGCGGTGACGGTCTCATCAACGTGTTGGCCTCGGGGATGGTCGACAAGGTCTACAACCTTTGGAACCGGAATCCGGTCACTGTGCGGGCAAGCTATCTCTCGTCGAACGGCGCCAAGGACCGGCCGCCGGCGACGACCCTTTCCAGCTATTGAGGAAGATCATGCGCCCCCACGCTCTCGCACTTGCTTTCTCACTCACCGCCGGACCTGCCTTGGCTGGAAGCGATGTGCCGCGCCATCAGCTGCCGCCATCGCCGGACGGCAACTTGGTTGTCGGTCTCTGCGATGGAGACACTTCGATCGAAGTCAAGGGCGTCAAGCCCGGCGATTCGATGACGCGCGAGCAGGGTCAGCAAATCGCCGATGCGCTCATGAAGGAATGGCGAAGCAAGCATCCGGATGCTGAATGGGTCGTTGCAGAGGCCGACAGCCCTTTCCAATTGAAGTCCGAGGGTTTAAGTGCGGGCGCCGGTAGCCAGTTCCAAACCTATGGCGCCTTTACCGAGCGCGACAAACAAATTTGGAAAGACTCAACCGAACGTCTGGTGGCAGAAGGCAAACGCATTTTTCATGACGCGAAGGCGCTTGGCGGCACCAATGCCGTCTCCTGCGACATGTGCCATCCCGACGGTTCCAACACACATCCGGAAACCTATCCCAAGTTCCAGGTGCAGTTGGGACGCGTGGCCCTCCTCCGCGATATGATCAACTGGTGCATCGAAAACCCAGTGCGCGGCAAGCCTTTCGCCGACGACGATCCTCGGCTCAAAGCTCTGGAGGCCTATATTCTCGCGCAACGCAAGGGCGTCGCCTTGGACTACGGCAAGCACTGAATTGGCGGGTTAATTGGGTCCAAGGCCCAGCGCGGCGCGCAACTGAAAGCGCTCGACGATTTGGAGAAAGAGGAGGGGTCCCGCGATCCCTGCCAATGTTATGGCAGGCAAAATAATACCAATCTTAGATGCACCGAAAATTTTCATAAAGATGATGCGCGAACCGGCCACAAACAAGATGTGAAGACAGAATATGACCAGTGCGTTTTTCCCAATATACGTCAATGGTTTGAAATTTCCGACGAGTTTGACACCCGAAAGCGCAAAGATAAATAAGCACCCGGCGATCGACGCGGGAAGAAGGCTGCCGCGTAACCTGCCACCTAAGATGGGATCGTCTTGACCGAAAGATGTGGCTGCGAAGAAAACCCAAAATAGACCAAAAACAACCGCCCAAATCAGCGGAAACCGGCTGCGTGCGGGCCAATTCAGGGCTTCCTTGGAAAAAATCACACCCAAGGCATAGAAAATCGCAAATTGGCTGAATTTCGAAATTTCCGCCGGCAGAGCTAAAAGCTCGACACATCCGCGCAAGACAATGCACAACAATAGAAACCAGGTGTCAGTTGAGTATTTTCTCGATATTAAATAGGCAATATGTACAAAAAATAATATCTTAAGAAACCAAAATTGGGAGGGGCTCCCGATAATTAGAACTAGAAATTCAAGAGGGTCGAAGGGCAGTGGCCGGTTTAGATAGTGTGAAAAATAATTCATTACTAGGATTTGGATCGTTCCGTATAAAACATAGGGATATAAAATATATTTAATATTGTTATTTAAAAACTTTTTTGGATCTTTGCTAACGCTCGATGGCGCCAGCATTCCAGATATTACGAAAAAAGCAGGAATATGAAACGTATATATAAAATAATAGAGAGTGACAAATATGCTTTGCTGTGTCAGCAAACCAGCACCGGTAAGGCCACCAATGGCATGACAAAAGACAACGAGTATTATACAAAACCCCCGAGCCGCGTCTAGCCAAGGTATTCGTGTTAGTATAGGAGGTTTTCTATTTATCTGGACTTCACTGGACATCAATAAAGCCGCTTCATCCATTCTTCATCATCCAGCTGATTATTAGTGATAGTATATCAAATAGTCGTTATCATCCATCTATTATTCAGGATACCGGGCCTCCTCGTGCCGGTCAAGATGGAACAATGACGCGGTGCAGCGAAATTTCTGTTCTGTTTGTCCGCTCAGCCGGCGGGAAACCAATGCCGGAGCTTTGCCAGCAGATCGCGCGCCGTTTGCTTGAATTCCAAGGACAGTTTCCAGATCCACGTCGCGCGTGCCCAGGCGAGGAGACGGTCGCGGTTGCCGGTCAGCCAATCCATGAGCCTGCCGAACCAAACGATCGTTTTCAGCTTTGTCTTCCCCGCGTGATAAATGCGCTCGACGACGACGAGACTGACGAGATAAGCCAGCGCGATCGTGACAAATCCCGCCGTAAAATGCCCCTGGCCCATCAAGACCAAGGCATAAATTTTGGCGGGTTCCGCGAAGGCTAGAGGAACGGCGAGCAGAACAAGGATCGCATAAGGCGGAAGGACGGCGACAAGGTCTTGCAGACGAATAACGAACCGGAGCTTTGCCACCCACCGGAGCAGCGGCCGGACAACCGGCATCGCAATGGCATCCAGGACGACATAGAGGAAAACGACCGCCTCGGCCGGCCAAAGAAACAGCCGGCGAAGTCCCTTGGATTTGTCTGTTGCTGCCAATGGGTTGATCCTATCTCTTACGATTGCAAAGCCGGGCAGCCATAAGCATTTCCGAAGCGCGAATTGACAGTGGTGCGATCACAGCGGCGATCATCCTATCGCTGCCGCGATCTTTTGCCAGCATAAGGATTGTCGCTCGTTTTCTTTGAGATCCGGATGGGAACGCCGGGCAAATCGAAGGCTTGGCGGAGGCCATTGACGAGAAAACGCTCGTAGCTCGCGGGCAGTGCTTCGAGCTGATTGCCGAAAATGACGAAATAGGGCGGCCGGGCCCGCAGTTGCGTCATGTATCGGATCTTAATGCGGCGCCCAGCAACTGCGGGTGGCGGAGTTTGCTCAATGACAGCTTCCAGCCAGCGATTGAGGCGTCCCGTCGATATGCGTTTGTTCCAGGTCGCATGGACACGAAAGATCGCCTCCATGAGTTGCTCGATCCCCTGCCCGGTCGCGCCGGAGACCGGCATGACCGGCGCGCCTTTCACTTGCGGCAAAAGTCTCGCGGCTTCCTCGCGCAGTTCCACAAGCTTGGCGCTCTTGGCTTCGATCAAATCCCATTTGTTGACACCGATGACGAGCGCCCTGCCCTCGCGTTCGGCGAGATCGGCCAGGGTTAGATCTTGTTTCTCGAAAGGTATCGTGGCGTCCAGCAGCAGGACCACAACTTCAGCAAATTTCGCCGCGCGAAGGGCATCAGCGCCGGCAAGCTTCTCCAAACCCTGCTCGACTCTGGCGCGCTTGCGCAGCCCCGCCGTGTCGAACATTTTGATTTGCCGGTTGCCCCAAGCGAAATCGATGCCGATCGTGTCGCGCGTGAGGCCCGGTTCCGGCCCCGTTAACAGCCGTTCCTGGCCCAGAATCTTATTGAGGAGTGTCGATTTACCGGCGTTGGGACGGCCGATGATCGCGATCCGGAGCGGCTTCGTGACATCGAGTTCCGTGCCATCTTCGTCTTCTCCAGGCCGCGCGCGCGGCCTGTCTTCAGCCAGTCCGGCAGGCAATTCGGTTGCCTCTGGGAGCGCTTCCCGCAAGGCAGCATAAAGTTCGGCAAAACCATCCCCATGTTCCGCCGAGAGCGGCACAGGCTCACCAAGACCAAGATCAAAGCCTTCCAGCGCACCTGCCGCGCCCGCCCGCCCCTCGGCTTTATTGGCAATGAGGATCAAAGGCTTGTCGGCGCGCCGAACGAGATTGGCGAAGAACCGGTCGGTTGGGCTTAAACCCGCGCGTGAGTCGAACACGAAGAAAATCGCGTCAGCGCCGTCGATCGCCGCCTCTGTTTGAGCCCGCATCCGGCCTTGCAAGGACGCGGTATCGCCTTCCTCCAGACCAGCTGTATCGACAATCTTAAAGACCAAATCACCGAGCTTCGCCTCCCCTTCGCGCCTGTCCCGGGTCACCCCCGGGCGGTCGTCGACGAGGGCAAGTTTTTTCCCGGCAAGCCGGTTAAACAGCGTCGACTTGCCGACGTTCGGCCGGCCGATGATCGCAACTGTGAACATCGCTCCCGACTGTCATTTGGCCGGTTTGTCTCCGGGCGGCGGATTTCCGGCTTGCGTTTCCGCAGGCGCCGTTTTCTCGTTGGGCAGCAACGAGGATTGAACGAGACCGAGAAGGGCCCCAGCTCGCGTACGCACCCCCGCCGGCGCCCGTGTGTCCGACACGATTCCGTCAAACCAACGCCCGGCGGTATCAAAAGCCTTCCGCTTCAAGGCGGCAAGGCCCAAAAGCTCGCGGATCTGAAAACGATAGGGGAATGTGTCCGAGGCAAGCGGCGCATATCTCCGTTCGAAATCCAAAGGATCGTCGCTGTCGACGCGCAACATCGCGGCGCGCAGCTTAGCGACATCCTTGAAGGCCGGATTGAAGCTTGGATCGTCCGCCATGCCGTCGTAAGCCTTGATCGCCGCTTGCGGGTCGCCAGCCGAGATCTCAGCCGCGGCACGCAGGCGGGCGAGGCTCGCATAGCCGGACGGCGCGGTTTTGCTCAATGCCTCATAGGCGGCCGCCGCTTCGGCGGATTTGCCATCGCGGGCGAGTTGCGCGGCGGCTTCGAACTTGCTGCCCGCGCTTTCCGCCGCCTCATCGCGGTAATGTTCATAGGCGCGCCAAGCGCCCGTGCCAGCCACGAGCAAAACAGCCAAGCCTATGAATATATAGCGATACTTTGTCCAAATCTGGATGATGCGGTCACGCCGGACATCTTCATCGACTTCACGGAAAAACTCGGTCATTTCGGTCACTGGGGGTCAAGGAAGGTCGCGTAGGGCATTGCATGAATGACGCCCCAAGGGAAGCCTCTTTACAGAATCAACCGTGCTGATGGTAGCTATTGCCAAAACCTAGAAGCTCGGGGGGGCCTCATTTTGCCACTAGAGCAATAGCCGATCATGTTGCATCGTATCCTGCGGCGGCGAAGTAGTTTTTGCATTCCGCTGGAGCGAACAGATCGATGATGCGGCCGATGGCGTCCCAGAGGCCGCCGACGGTTCGCTCGGCAGCCTTACGCAGATGAGCCTTCAGCTTGGAGAAGGCATTCTCGATCGGGTTGAAGTCCGGACTGTAAGGCGGCAGGTAGAGAAGGCTGGCGTCCGCCGCCGCGATCATCTCCCGCACTCTTGGCCCCTTATGGCTCGACAGATTGTCCATGACGACGATGTCGCCCGGCCGCAGGTCTGGAACGAGGGCCTTGTCGACATAGGTCTCGAAAGCGTCGCGGTTGATCGGCCCGTCCAGCACCCACGGCGCGATCATGCCGCGCGTCGTGAGGGCGGCGACAAAAGTCGTGGTCTTCCAGTGGCCATGGGGCACGCCGACGCGCAGGCGTTCGCCGCGCCGGCAACGGCCATGCGTGCGGGCCATCTTCGTCGAGGCCCAGGTCTCGTCGATGAAGACGAGGCGGTCAGGGTCGAGATCGATCTGCCCGTCGAACCAGTCCTCGCGCCGTTTCAGGACGTCGGGGCGATCCTGCTCGCTGGCGTGCGCAGTCTTTTTTTGCGCGTGATCGCATGACGCGCGAAGAAGCGGCGGATCGTGCCATAGCCGACGACAAGCCCCTTGTCCGCCAGCGTTTGGCGTAACTCCTCGATGGTGATGTCGGGCGTCGCCTCGAGCACGCAGAGGACTGTGTCCTTATGGGCGTCGATCCGGCCCGACCGACGATCCCCGCCGAGCGCCTTCGGACGCGCGTCACCCCGTTCCCGCGCAAGCTTTCGCCAGCGGCTGACGCTCGATGCGCTGACCGCGAACCGCGCGCCGGCTTCGCGATGGCTTAGACCCTGCGCAACCGCGGACAGTACACGAACCCGAAGATCGAGAGACAAGGCTTTCGACATGCCTGCCGGCCTCCTTGCTCCGGCAGACAGTTTGAATCACCTCAAGCCCGATTCGGGAATCCCTTCAGATTCATTCAGGTCGGATACTGCTCTAGACTCGGGACCCATTAAAGTTCTTGCGTTGAGGTGAGTCGGCTGATTCATAGGCGGGGCGAGGAGGCTTCGCCATGGCTGATTTGTTTTTGCTCTCCGAGGCGCAGATGCGCCGGATTGAGGGTTATTTTCCGCTGTCGCACGGGATCGCGCGGGTGGACGATCGCCAGATCGTCAGCGCCATCGTGTTCGTGATCAGGAATGGACTTCGCTGGCGCGACGCGCCCAGGGAATATGGCCCGCACAAGACGGTCTACAACCGGTTTATCCGCTGGAGCCGCCTGGGCGGGTTCAACAAGATCTTCGCCGAGCTGGCGCGCAAGGGCGGCAAGCCGGGACGGATCATGATCGACGCCACGCATCTCAAAGCGCATCGCACCGCCGCCAGCCTTTTGAAAAAGGGTCTATTCCCCGACGTATCGGGCGCACCAAGGGCGGCCTGAACTCCAAGCTGCACGCGGGTGTGCGACGGCAAGGGACGCCCGCTCGTCATGCTGCTCAGCGAGGGGCGGATGAGCGATTACAAGGGAGTGGCACTGATGCTGCCGGTGCTGCCCCGGGCGAGGGAACTCCTCGCCGACAAGGGCTACGACGCCGACTGGTTCCGCCAGGCTCTCGCAAAGCGCAAAATCGCCGCCTGCATCCCCTCCAAGTCCAATCGAAAAATACCGATCGAACACGACCGCATGCTCTATCGCGAGCGCCACAAGATCGAGAACATGTTCGGCAGGCTCAAGGACTGGCGGCGCATCCACACGCGTTACGACCGATGCGCCCATACTTTCATGTCAGCAATCTGCATCGCCGCAATCGTCATCTTCTGGATCAATCAATGAGTCCTGACCCTAGCCAGGACAGTCAAACGAATTCATAGGCGAAGAGTACGGAAATAAAAGTCATCGCGACGAGGCCGATCATAAAGAAATAATCCGCAGTTTGCTCAAGTCTACTTCGCATATTCTGTCCGCGCCGGTCTCTCCGGATAGAAGCATAAGAACACATGCAACTGATCATAAAGCAAACAGCATCAATAGCCAGATACTCATCGACGTGGCTGGGACCTAAATGCACCTCGGCGAGTTTCACCAGGCCTATTCCGGTCAAACAGACCCCAAGCATGGTCGAGGCATTTGGAAGGATATGATGCGACAGCTGGATATTGTTCATAGTTTGCCTTGGTATTGGCTACGCCCCGTCAAGCGCGCGTTGGGCGGCTTTACTCCCAGTCGATTGTTCTAAGCCATGGTAACGCGCTGATTCAACTGAGAAAATTTCTTATGTATCCAGTGCAAATTTCCACGACTCGCCATTTGCTCTGTTTCAGCGGCTCTCGGCGCCCATCGCTCGATTTTTGACAGCCGCTGCAACGATCCAGCGTTAGCTCATCATGCGGCGGAAAAATACCGTCAGCGCCAGCGGTCCAAGCCCATTTTGCGATGACCGGGGCAGCGCTTCGTCGGCGGGAGATCAGTTTCAGCCAAGGCGCCAAATGGAATGCGCTCATCAGCACGTACATTGGGACCATTCCGCTCAGCGGAGAGGCATCATGCCCGGCCGAGCACATCATGTCCGTACCTCCGCGGGGCACAGAGGCCAGGAGCGCCATGACGGCGAAGGTCGGCGCCGCCGCATGGCTTCGGCGCCCGGTGTCATATCGGGTGGCGGTCATCACGCCATCTGCTCATAGCTGTCATGGTGACGCCACCAGACGCCCGCTTCGTTGCGTCCTTTGGGCGCGCGGTCAAGCCACTGATACATACCCCAGAGGCCGTCCAGTCCACGAGCATAGGTCGAATAGGTGTGATAGACGACGCCGTCCTCGAGAACGAAGGCGCTGAGGCCCGGCCGCTCGCGCACATACGCAGAAGGCTCGGCTCCAGTCCTGGCCGCGCTCTCAATAACGACAGGTGGAAGCGTCGTCTCGGTCATTGCGTGGCCGCCGCGACTATAATTGTACTCGGCACCGCCGTTGCGCTGCTGCTCTTCGCTGATAGAGACGTTGAAGTCGTAGTTGAAGTCTCCACTCTGCGAGGACGCCCAGGGAAAGGTCCAACCCATCCGCCGTTTGAACGCCTACAGCTTCGGAAGCGGTGCGCGGGATGCCGCCCAGAGCATCACGTCGTGGTTGGCAAGGTGCACGGCGATGCCGTTAAAGCCGTCGGCGATCGACGAACAGGATATGCAGCCCGCCTTGTAATCCGGCCCGAACATGAAGTGATAGACGAGAAGCTGCGAGCGCCCCTGGAAGAGGTCGGCGAGCGAAGCCTTCCCTTCGTCAATGTCGAACCGGTAGTCCTTGGCGACGCGGACCCAGGGCAGTTCCTGGCGCCGCTGCGCGAGCTCATCGCTCTGCCGCGTTAGCGTCTTTTCCGCATCGAGCAGCTTGAGCCGGGCTGCGAGCCACTGTTCACGTGTTCCGGTCTGGTGTGTGGTCATTATCCTTCTCCGTTATTTGTACCCATCATCGGTTAGACTAGGACCAGGCGTGGGCTCCCTGGGAGTTACAAGTGTGACGGGATTGCGATGGATTCGCTGATCACCGCCGCGGCGCAGGCGCTCGCGATGGGCGACCCCCTCGGCGCGCTAAACAGAGTCGCGCTCCGCGATGACGCGCCGGCGCTCGCGCTTCGCGGCATCGCCATGGCCCAGCTCGGGGATCTCGACCGCGCGAAAGCGTTGTTGCGGCAAGCGGCGCGCGCTTTCGGTCCAAGAGAGGTTGTGGCTCGCGCGAGATGCGTTGTCGCCGAGGCCGAGATCGCTCTCGCTTCGCGCGACCTCGCCTGGTCCACGAAACCGCTGGCCGCGGCATCAGCGAGTCTCGAAGCGCATGGCGACCGTGCGAACGCAGCCCATGCGCGCTGCCTCGAGGCCCGGCGCCTGCTCCTGATCGGGCGCTTCGACGAGGCCGAGCACAAGCTTGCGCAGATCGACCTCTCAGCTCTTACGCCTGCGCTGCGTGCCATACATGAACTCGCGGTCGCCGGGATTTCCATGCGGCGTGTCCGCGCTAAGGCGGCGTTGGCAGCGCTCGCCCGGGCCGAGGCAGCTGCGCGCGGGGCGCGCATTCCGGCGCTCGCGGCGGAGGTCGAACAAGCCTTCACGGTCCTCGACACACCTGTGGCGCGGCTGGTCGCGCGCGGCAAGGAGCGCCCTCTCCTGTTAGGGGAAGTCGAGGCGCTGCTCGCGTCGGAGGCGCTTGTCATTGACGCCTGCCGCAATCTCGTGCGCGAGCGGAACATGCTTGTGCCGCTCGCAAGGCGTCCGGTGCTGTTCGCGCTTGCGCGAACCCTCGGCGAGGCGTGGCCTGGGGACGTACCGCGGGACGTGCTGCTCGCCCGCGCGTTCGGCGCGAAGCACGCCGACGAATCGCATCGCGCACGATTGCGAGTCGAGATGGGGCGGCTCCGCAGGCTTCTAAGGTCAGTCGCCCGCGTGAGTGCAACGAAACGGGGGTTCGTGCTCTCGCCGCGCGGCGCGCGCGAAATCATCGTGCTGGCGCGACCGGTCGAGGAGGAACATGCCGCCGTGCTTGCCTTCCTTACCGACGGCGAGTCGTGGTCGAGTTCCGCACTTGCGCTCGCGATCGGGACAAGCCAGCGCACGGTACAGCGGGCGCTCGACTCGCTTTCCACTGCGGGCAAAGTGCAGGCATTCGGGCGCGGCCGGGCGCGGCGCCGGATGACCTCGCCGCTCGTGGGATTCGCGACGACATTGTTACTCCCCGCGCCGCTTCGGCAGCTAGGATGAAAGAATGAGAACATCCAAGGCAGAAGTCATCCGCGAATACGGGCCCTTCCCCGAGGTCGAACGGGTCAATGGTGTCTCGTTCGACGGCAAGCATGTCTGGTTTGCGTCCGGCAACCGGCTGAACACCTTCGATCCGGTAAGTGGAAACAAGCTGCGCTCGATCGACGTCGCTGGGCATGCGGGCACCGCGTTCGACGGCGAGCATCTGTTCCAGATCGCTGAGAACCGCATCCAGAAGATCGATCCGAATTCCGGTCGCGTGCTCTCCTCGATCCCGGCTCCCCGGCGGTGGCGGCGATTCTGGGCTCGCCTGGGCCGAGGGCACGCTGTGGGTGGGTCAATACCGGGAGCGCAAGCTACCAGGTCGATCCCGAGACCGGCAGGGTGCTGCGCACAATCCAGTCCAGCCGCTTCGTCACCGGCGTGACCTGGGTCGATGGCGAGCTGTGGCACGGCACCTGGGAAGGCGACGAAAGCGATCTGAGGCGCATCGATCCGCGAACGGGAGAGGTGTTGGAGCGGATCGAGATGCCGCGCGGCGTCACCGTATCAGGGCTCGAATCCAATGGCAGCGACCAATTCTTTTGCGGAGGCGGAAGCAGCGGCAAGGTGAGAGCGGTCCGCCGGCCCAACCAAGGTCCAGCGTAGCCTGAGACTACCATCGCAGGGCCAACATCGTCTTTTAACATGCTGATCTATCCTATTCTGCCCAAAGCCTCCTCTCCCATTACCATCAGCTCCAGACGTCGAATTAGCCAAGCTAGCGGTGAACGGGTTTCCGAACTGGTTTCTGAATGGGTTTCCAATCGTTCGGCTGGGCTGAGCTCGAACGGCTGTGGAAACCCCGACAAGCGGTTTCCACGCCGTACAATTCCTCGTCTGGCATTTCTGCCTTCCGAAGGCACGTAGTCGCGAGCCGCCGAGCCTTCCTGTGAAATAGGTCAAATCAGGTTGATGCGGCCGCAGGTCAACGAAAGCCCACCGACGCCCTCCCACCGAACGGTAGGCAAAATATCTCGTCCCTGCCACCGAACCGACGCAGGCAGGTCCGCTGTCTCGACGGGATGCCTCGGGGGTGCGCAGACCTCTGTTTGCCAAAATATTCAAACGTTGATTTGTTGAAAAAGCTGGTCGGGGCAGCAGGATTCGAACCTGCGACCTGAAGTACCCAAAACTTCCGCGCTACCAGGCTGCGCTATACCCCGCATCGGCGTGATCGGCCGTGTCTTCTCGGGCTTTCGCTATCACGCGCCCGTGCGGCGAACAAGAGCGGCAGGGCCCCAGAACCCCGCCCAGGCACTGGCAAACCGTCTTATTTGCCAAACATAGGATGACGGACACGGTCTCCAATCTTCAAATCGATCCGGGCCGCCGTCCCGGCATTGACTTCGAGAACGCCATAGGCCGGGGCACCCGAAGGAATAATTTTTGGGGACAAAGGTTCCGCGTCCTGTGCAATTCCAGATACTTTGCCGGTGCGCCCGATGAAAATCATATCGAGCGGCAAATAGGTGTTTTTCATCCACATCATGATCGGCCGTTCGATCCCGAAATCGAACAACATGCCACGGTCTTGCGGAAGATAGCGGCGGAACATGAGGCCGCGTTCGCGTTGCGGCCCGGTGCGCATGACCTCCACCGAAAATTCGTGAGATCCGCTGGCGGTATCAATCACGAGCTTTTCGAGACCGCTGTCCGGCCGCGACGGCGTATCCTCGGCCAATCCCGCTGCAGTGTTAAATATGAGGAAAGCGGCGCAAAGGACCGTGAATACTACGATTTGCCGCGCTACATTGAAAGCCTGCATGCCCGGCAATCCTAAAATAAGGCTACGCAACCGCCCACGACATTCCGGACCCTTCACGAAAATCCAGCGTGACCGCCACACATAGGACGATGCTCCCGCGGCTGCAACAGCGCTATACGTCGGGAACCACGTCAGTGCGGCACGGGTAAGACAGCATCGAGCGGCCGGACTTCGGCTGCCATAAGCCCCTTCGGTCCGTCGCCAAAGCGGACTAGCAAGCTCTCTCCGGGCCGCAATTCGGCGATGCCGTAGCGTCGCAATGTTTCCATATGGACAAATATATCTTCTGTGCCTTCTCCTTGCGTCAAAAAGCCAAATCCTCGCGAGCGGTTGAACCATTTGACGATGGCGATCTGAAAGCCGCTCGTGGGCACAACTTCAACGCGGGTGCGCGACGGCCGCCATTCGGACGGATGCACCGCGTCCGATCCGTCAAGGGAAACAATTTTAAAAACCTGCAGCCCCTTCGCCCGGCGAACCGCTTCGCAGACGATGCGGGTCCCTTCATCGGCGGATTTAAAACCATCCTTGCGCAGCGTGGCGATGTGCAGAAGAACATCGGGGGCGCCATTGTCGGGCACGATGAAACCATAGCCCTTGACGGCGTCAAACCATTTCACACGTCCGGAAATTTCAACAAGTTCAACCGCGTCGATCGCCGGCATATCGGCGGTGGTATCCAAATCGTACCGGAGCGAAACGGGATTTTTGTTGTCCAAGGTCACCCCCCGAATTCGTTAGCGTTGCAAAGACGGTCATCTGCAACGCTAACGAACCTTACGCATAAGAACTGTGTCGAATCTCCTTAGGATAACAGTCGAGCGTCAGCGCAAAAGCCCTGATTTCCAGGAAATTGTGGATGACGTTGGAAAAACCCATTTATGAGGCTTTTTTGCCACTTATTCTGGATCAGCATGATGGCCCTGGTCCGGAGTGCCGGCGCGATCGGTTCGGTGGCGTAGTGGTTTCGCAGCGCGATCGTTTGCGGCGCAGCTGCCCGGCGAACCGGACAGCCAAATGTCATTGGATTACAAACCAAACGGCTTATGTGTTATATCAATAGCGGTAATGGTCTGGCTTGAACGGCCCCGCCAGCGGAAGTCCGAGATATTCGGCTTGCGCGCTCGTAAGCTTGGTCAGCTTCACGCCAATCTTGTCGAGATGGAGGGCTGCGACCTTTTCATCGAGATGTTTTGGCAAAGTGTAGACTTTGCGATCGTAGTGGCCCTGTTTCGTCCAAAGCTCGATTTGCGCCAAGGTCTGATTGGTGAAGGAGGCCGACATCACGAAGGAGGGATGTCCCGTCGCATTGCCGAGATTGACCAGCCGCCCTTCGGACAACAGGATGATGCGCTTGCCATCGGTGAACTCGATTTCATCGACCTGCGGTTTAACATTGTGCCATTTCAAATTGCGCAAACCCGAGACCTGAATCTCGGAATCGAAATGTCCGATGTTGCAGACAATTGCGCGATCTTTCATTGCCCGCATGTGATCGAGGGTGATGACGTCCACATTGCCAGTGCAGGTCACGAAAATATCGGCGCGTGGCGCGGCGTCTTCCATGGTCGTGACTTCATAGCCTTCCATCGCCGCCTGCAAGGCGCAGATCGGATCGACTTCGGAGACCAACACCCGGCAACCGGCGTTGCGCAATGAGGCCGCCGAGCCCTTTCCGACGTCACCGAATCCGGCGATCATCGCGACCTTGCCCGCCATCATCACATCGGTGCCGCGGCGGATGCCGTCGACCAGCGATTCCCGGCAGCCGTAAAGATTGTCGAACTTCGACTTGGTGACGGAATCATTGACGTTGATCGCGGGCCAAAGAAGCTTGCCATCGCGCTCCATCAAATACAGGCGGTGAACGCCGGTCGTTGTCTCCTCGCTCACGCCCTTGATGGCTTTTCCGCATTTGCTGTACCAGCCGGGAATAAAGGCAAGCCGCTTCTTGATCGCAGCGAAAAGAACTTCTTCCTCTTCGTTACCAGCTTTATCGAGGAAAGCCGTGTCGCCCGCCTCGGCCCGCATTCCGAGGTGAATGAGCATGGTGGCGTCGCCGCCGTCGTCCAAAATGAGGTTCGGTGTGCCGCCGTCGCTCCACTCGAAGATTTTATGCGTGTAGTCCCAATAATCGACGAGGCTTTCACCCTTGATGGCGAACACTGGCGTACCGGTCGCGGCGATCGCGGCGGCGGCGTGGTCCTGGGTCGAATAAATATTGCATGAGGCCCAGCGGACATCCGCGCCAAGCGCCTTCAACGTCTCGATCAGCACGGCGGTCTGGATCGTCATATGGAGCGAGCCCGCGATCCGGGCACCCTTGAGCGGCTGGCTTTGACCATATTCCGCGCGGGTCGCCATCAGGCCGGGCATCTCGGTTTCCGCGATGGCAATTTCCTTGCGGCCCCAACCGGCGAGCCCGATATCGGCGATGGCGTAATCATGAGACGAATGAGTCATGGGATCTAGGCGCTCCAAAATGATGATTTGGCTCTATAGCAGGCCCTATTCAGGAGCGCAATAAAGATATAAGCAAGTCTTTATGTCATGAAAAGCGAGATACGCTGTTTATGTATTACTTTAAGTAAGGGGCGTTATTTTAGATTTTTCCTCCCATTTCAGGACCGGGCTTCGGGCCGCGCGGGTCTCGTCTAGACGGCTTCGCGGCGCGTGGTGGGGCGCCCCGGCGAAGCGTTCCATTGCGCCGCGCTTCGCCGCAAGCGCCAAATCCCGCAAGGTTGCGACGAAGAGATCAAGCGAGGCTTTCGATTCCGACTCGGTGGGTTCGATCAGCATCGCGCCATGCGCCACCAGAGGAAAATAGATCGTCATCGGGTGAAAGCCTTCATCGATCATCGCCTTGGCGAAATCGAGCGCCGTGAGGCCCGTGGACTTCAGCCACGCCTCATCGAACAAAACCTCATGCATGCAGGTCCTGTCGCCGAACGGTTCCGACATCAGATCTTTGAGGCCCGCACGGACATAGTTCGCGTTGAGCACCGCATCCTCGGCGGCCTGCCGCAAACCATCGGCGCCATGCGACAACATATAGGCGAAGGCCCGCACGAACATGCCCATCTGGCCGTGGAACGCCGCAATCCGGCCAAGGGCGCCGGGCGCCTCACTTGGATGCTCGAAAAGCCGCAAGCCGTCCTCTTCCCGGCACAGGAACGGCATCGGCGCGAAAGGCGCGAGCAAGGATGAGAGGACAACGGGACCCGCCCCCGGTCCGCCGCCGCCATGTGGTGTCGAGAACGTCTTATGGAGATTGATATGCATGGCATCGACGCCGAGATCGCCCGGCCGCGTCTTGCCCATGATCGCGTTGAAATTGGCGCCGTCGCAATAAAAATAGGCCCCGGCCTCATGCACCAAAGAGGCGATTTCGACAATGTCCTTTTCGAACAGCCCGCAGGTGTTGGGGTTTGTCAGCATGATGGCGGCGACGTCCGGCCCAAGTCTCTCCTTGACGGCCGCCGGATCGAGCGTGCCGTCCGGGCGTGCGGGAACCGGACGCACCTCGAACCCGGCGCCCGCTGCGGAGGCTGGGTTGGTGCCATGCGCTGACTCTGGCACGAGCACGATTTTGCGGGTTTCTCCTTCTCCCTTGGCGGCGATCGCTGCCTTGATCACCATCATGCCGCAGGCCTCGCCATGCGCGCCAGCGCGCGGCGACATGGCGACAGCGTCCATTCCGGTCAGGACCATCAGCCAGCGGGCGAGTTCGGCGATGAGTTCAAGAGCGCCCTGCACAGTGGATTGCGGCTGCAAAGGATGAATGTCAGCAAACCCAGGCAGCCGCGCCATCGCCTCGTTGAGCCGGGGATTGTGCTTCATGGTGCAGGACCCGAGCGGATAAATTCCGGCATCGATCGCGTAGTTCATGCGCGATAGCCGCACATAGTGACGCATGGTCTCCGGCTCGCTCAGGCCCGGCAGGCCTGCTGGTTCTTGGCGTTCAAGAGAGCCGAGTCGATACGCAAAGGGCGCCGGTTCGTCGAGATCGACGCCGGTATTCTCCGGGCGCCCAGTTTCAAAGATCAGCCCTTCCTCGATGTCGAGGCCGCGATTGCCGGTGAAGGTTTGCTTCTCCGGGACGGCCACCTCGATGGATTCCTTCGGCCGCATCAGCATGACAAGGCTCCTTGCAAAGCGTCCGCGAATGCCTCGCGATCAGCATCCGTGTTGGTTTCGGTTGAGGCAGCGAGAATGAGATCATCAAGCCCCCTGCCCGGCAAAAGCCGCGAAACAGGCACGCCGCCAAGCACGCCCATCTCAGCCATCCGCTCGATTGCTTGTGCGGCGTTCCCCAAAATCCTGAGCGTGAATTCGTTGAAGAACGTTTTGTTCAGCACCTGCACGCCGGGAACCGCCGCGAGCCGGTCCGCGAGATTGACTGCATGGGCGTGATTGATCCTGGCGAGACGCCGCAGGCCCGTTTCGCCAAGCAGGGTCAGGTGAATCGAAAAGGCGAGACTGGCGAGACCGGAATTGGTGCAAATGTTCGATGTCGCCTTGTCGCGCCGAATATGCTGCTCCCGCGTCGAGAGCGTCAAGACGAAGCCACGCCGCCCTGAGGCATCCACGGTCTGCCCGCAGAGGCGTCCCGGCATCTGCCGCAAATATTTTGTTTTCGTTGCGAAAAGCCCGACATAAGGCCCCCCGAAATTCAGGCGATTGCCGATCGATTGCCCTTCCCCCGCGACGATATCGGCGCCCATCGCACCGGGCGGCTGGACGAGGCCGAGCGAGACAGCCTCGGTGAACGCGCCGACAAGCAGCGCACCCTTTGTCTTACAGGCTGCCGCGATAGCGGAAAGATCACGGAGATTGCCAAAGAAATCTGGGTTTTGCACGACAACGCAGGATGTGTCCGCATCGATGAGAGAAAAAAGATCCTCAGCCGCGAAAATGTCGGGCGCAAGGACCTCCGTCTCCTCGCCCGCCATCGTCGAAACGGTGCGCACAGCCTCGGCATAGTGCGGATGCAAGCCGCCCGATAAAATGGCCTTGCTGCGTCCGGTGATCCGGCGCGCCATCGCCACGGCTTCGACCGTGGCGGTCGAGCCATCATACATGGATGCATTGGCGACATCCATCGCGGTCAAAGCCGCGACCTGGGTTTGAAACTCGAAAATCGTTTGCAACGTGCCTTGCGCAATTTCCGGCTGGTAAGGCGTGTAGCTCGTGAGGAATTCGGAGCGTTGGATCAAATGATCCACGCTCGCCGGCACATGATGTTTGTAGGCCCCTGCCCCGACGAAAAACGGCACCAAGCCCGCTGCCACATTTTTTGCCGCAAGCCCAGAGAGCAGCCGCTCCACGTCCATTTCGGTCTTGCGCGCCGGCAGATCGAGATCGTGATCGAGCCGTTTGTGGGCAGGGATATCGGCAAAAAACGTGTCGATACTCGCGACGCCGACCCGTGCCAGCATCTCGGCACGATCCTTGGCGTTCAGGGGGAGATAGCGCATCTTTGCTTGCCTCGAATGCCGATGTCTCAGGACACAGTTTTAAGAAATTCGCGATACGCATTCTCGTCCATCAGGGTGGCGAGTTCGCTCGCATTGGCGAGTTTGATTTTGACAAACCAGCCCTTGCCAGAGGGATCTTCATTGACCAGAGCAGGTGTGTCGGCGAGCGCGCTGTTGACCTCGACGACCGTGCCCGACACCGGCGCATTGACTTCGGCGGCGGCCTTGACGCTTTCGACGGTCGCGGCCTCAGTGCCTTTCGACAAACTCTTGCCGATGGGCGGCAGATCGACAAAGACAACGTCACCCAATTGGGCTTGCGCATAATCGGTAATCCCGATGATCCCCTCGTCGCCATCGACCCTTATGTATTCGTGGCTTGTCGTGTAGTGCGTGTCGGACATCAGGCTCCCCTAAAATAATGGTGCGGTACAAAAGGCATCGGCACGATTTTCGCGGCAAGCGGGTTGCCTCGGACCATCAAGGAGACTTGGGTGCCGGGTACCGCAGAAGCGGCGTCGACGTAGCCCATCGCGACCGGCCGGCCGAGGCTCGGGGCGAAGCCGCCGGAGGTTAATCGGCCAATGAGTTTGCCTTTGAGCGTCGCGATGTCCGCGCCTTCGCGCGCGGGAGCCTTGCCTTCCAGCAAAAACCCGGCACGGCGGCGTGTTGGACCTTGTTCGATCGCCCTCTTGATATGCTCATAGCCAAAGAACCCGCCTTGCTCGCGGCGGCGCTTTGAAATCGACCATAAGAGCCCCGCCTCGACCGGGCCTATGGTTCGATCGATATCATGACCATAAAGGCAGAGGCCCGCCTCAAGACGAAGCGAATCCCGCGCGCCAAGGCCAATGGCGCGGACAAACGTCTCGGCAAGTAATTTCTGCGCGAATGCTTGCGCGGCTGCCGCCGAAAGCGAAATCTCAAAACCATCTTCGCCGGTGTAGCCGGAGCGCGAGAGGGTGAGATTGATGCCGTTCCAGACAAGGCGTGTGGCCGACATAAAGGGCATGGCCAAGATACCTTCGGCCGCGGCGGAGGGAAGGTGCCGGCTCAAAACGTCCGCGGCCATTGGCCCTTGTAAAGCAAGCAGCGCGTGATCTTCGAGGATCTTCAAATCGCAGCCAGGCAGTTCGGCCGCAAGATGGGCGAAATCGGCTTTCTTGGTGGCGGCGTTGACGACCAGAAACAAACGTTGGCAACCGCCTTCGTCGGGCAGCCGGGTTACCATCAGATCATCGAGGATATGGCCTTGCGCATCGAGCAATTGCGTATAGAGCATCCGCCCAGGCGCAAGAGTTTCGATATCGCCTGGCACGAGCCTCTCCAGGCGGCACGCGGCCTTAGGCGCCGCCAGAATCGCCTGGCCCATGTGCGAGACGTCGAAAAGCCCCGCCTGCGCCCGCGTATGGAGATGCTCGCTGATGATGCCGGACGAATACTGCACCGGCATGGCGTAACCCGCAAAGCCCACCATGCGGGCGCCATGAGCGAGATGCAACTCATAAAGGGGCGTACGGGCCAAATCGCTCGCAGCAGCAGCGTCGGGGATTGCGGTTTGGCGCTCAGACATCAAAATACCCGGCAAGACAAACAGGCGGCATGAGCTCAGCGGCAGTCGCCGCCACGCTTTGCCCCCTCTGTCCTGAAACCTGAAAGATTTCCTTCGTTCGAAAGTTTGCTTCGAGCGAAGTTACCTCCTTCGGTGGATTTTCCTTCGCAGGAAAATCGCTTTCCAGAGTGTCATCCCCGAGCGGTCCGTGGGCCTGAGCGTTTCCGGGGCGGTTGCGCCTTCGGCGCCACCCCCATAACGCATGGGGATGGACTCTTCCGCTGGGGTCTTTGATCTGACCCCTTAACAGTTAGCGCGGGAAACTCTCATGTCAATGCTGCGCAACCAGGATCAGCCTCTAAACGCGGTTAATCAGAGGATAACCGCGGCGCCGCGTCCAATTCTCGGTCCCGCGCCAACAAATCATCGGCTGCCGATGCGCGCCGTATCAATGTTTGGCACTTTTGCCAGCCGGTTTCGCGGGCGGCGTGCCTTCATCGATGCCAACCTTGATCGCATAATCATCCTCGGCGTGGTCCTGGATGAATGGCACGCGGAGCGGGTCAGAGACGATCGTGAAATCCGCTTGGGTCTCGCCATTGGTGACCGTCACCGATGCGTGATAAATCTTACTCGTGACCGGCTCATTGTTTTTTTCGTGGAGGACGGCCATGCGCACCGGCACGCTAAAGCTGCCGGGGCTCCCGGCCGGACCCAGCAGCACCTTGCCCGCGACGCCGATCTTGATCGCCAGCTGGTCCCCATCGAGCGTGCATTCGCGCGCCGTATCGGTCAGCGAATATTGATATTTGAGATTGCCACTTGAGGGGGGAGTTCCATTGTAGGCCTGGCTTGCGGCCGTGCCTTCGAGAATAAGGACTTGCGGGCAGAAGATATGATGCACCTGCGTCCCCGCCGCCGCCGGCGTGTCGTTGCTCTTGAAACCGAGCAAGTTTCCCAGTTTCGAGCCGCCCGCCTCGGGCGCATCGAAATTGCCGAGATGGCCGCCGCAGCCGGCAACCGCCAAAAGCGCGGCCGCGCCGAGAAGCGGCACCGTCATGCGGAGTCCCCGATTCAATTTACGCTCTGAACTACGGCAACGCATCGAAACCTTCCTTAAATCCAGCGATGGTGAGAGGGATGCCGATTCCCTCTTCGGGAGTTTGAAAAATGATGAAGGTGGCCTTTTGGCCGCTCTTCATTTGCCCGATCAATTTGTCTTCCATGACAACCTCGGCAACGCATCCGGTCGGCAGGCAGCGCACGAAGCCGGCGCGGCCGACATCGGCATCGTCGATCTTGAGCCCCAGCCCGGACGGCAGCAGCACACCGAGCGGCGCGATCACCCGCAACAGGTAGCTTTTTCCATCCGCGGTCCGAAGAACGATGACGACAAGGTTTATGTTGGGTTTGTCCTCGGCGGCGACGCTTTGCAAAAGAGCGCATTGCTCCTTGGCGGCACCGGGCGGTGTCTCGCAACGCAGTTCCCAATCGCCGTGCTTGGATTTCACGACGCCTTGGCACATGGCTCCAGACACATTCGCCAACAGCCAACAGGCGGCAAGCGCACCCCCCCAAAAGTGCAGCATAAGAAACCTAGTATTCATTGAGCCCCTCGTCCGTGTCACGGAATGTTCCTGTCTGGTAACCCATTAAGCCGCCAGTCGCCCGATTCGTTTTTGGGACGCAGGATAGCAATGCTTGAGTTTAGTGCGCGCGGTTCTTGTTGTGAACTGCCACACGGCTTTTGTGTGGTGTTGCCCACCAGCACGCGGAGGAGACGGACGCTTCCCTTGAAGCAGGCGGAGGAAAGGGCGTAAAGTCCTTTTGAAGGTTCTTGGTGTGTTCGAATTTGCGGTGATGGAGAAGCGGGCGCCGATGCCGTGCTGGCGTGCCTTCGTTTCATCCGGCCCAGCGTTTGCAAGTGGTTCCCCTAGAATCGCATCGAAACTCGGGTGTGGCAAAAAAGCGGGATCAATCAGGTATCATAAGATTTTGTTAGACGACCAATCGATAGGTTTCTTGCCGGCAGCTGCGGCGGCGGCGAGTTCGCGGCGAAGATGAGAAATGTAGGGTCGCGCATGATGGTTGATCGTGCATCCAAGGGTGACATGCGGCATTTCGTCGTCCTGCCGTTCCAACGTTTGTCATTCGAGCGAATGAACCATTTACTTCCTAGTTTGAACATTCAATCATCATTTTATCTAGCCCTGAGCGAATTAGGGTTACGCTGTGCCATCTTGGAATATGATAAAATTCAGCAGATAATTATAATTAAAACACGGTTCCCGTCCATCATCTATAGCTCATTTGGGCATACAAAATGTTTCAATTCTAAAGTATCATCCACAAACATAAGATAACATCTATTAGTCGGCAGCCGGGTTCTGGGATGGTGTGATGCGCGGTGACTCTATCGACAACGTGCTCCAAAGTTTTCACATATCGGTGACTCAAAAACCAAATGCTATTGCCGTCCGAAGCGCTACTCATTGCTTAAGCTATGCTGAACTCGACGCCCAATCCGATGCGCTCTGCGACCGGCTTGCCATGGCCGGGGTCGGGAGAAGCAGGCTAGCCGGTATCCTCCTTGACCGCTCTGTGCCGGTCATCATCTCCTTCCTGGCGGCGCTGAAAGCCGGCGGGGCCTTTGTGCCGCTCGATCCAGCCAGTCCGCCGCAAACCATTCTCGATATCGCCCTGCGGCACAAAATGGCGTGCGTCATTTCGAATGGCGCGACGCTGCGGCGCTTCCCGGAACTCGCCGCGGCGGCAGCGGTGATCGATGTCGATGTCCCGCCACCTGCGGAGATAACACGGCCGCCAGTGGAATCCGTCAAAGTTTCTGGCGCCGATGCGGCCTGCGTCATGTTCACCTCTGGCTCGACCGGGGAGCCAAAAGGCGTCGTTATTCCGCACCGTGCGATTGTCCGGCTTGTCAAAAATCCCGGCTATATGCAGTTTTCGGACGATCAAATTTTTCTTCAATCTTCGCCATTGGGATTCGATGCGTCGATTTTCGAAATCTGGGGCGCGCTTCTCAATGGAGCCGAACTGGTTATTCCTGAAGCTGGTTTGTTGAGCCTCAACACGATCGCCTCCGCAATCGAGGCGCATGGCGTTACCACTCTGTTTCTGACCAGCGGCCTCTTCAACTTGATGATTGATCAGCGTCCCGAACCCCTTCGCAAACTTCGGTACTTGGTCTCGGGAGGCGACATAATGTCTCCGTCGCATGTTGCCAAGGCGGCAAAGCTGCTGACGTCTGGCCATTTCATCTCGGTGTACGGGCCAACCGAGAATACGACCTTCACGACCACCTATACTGCGCCTCCAGATTTGCCGGAGGATGAACCGGTCCCAGTCGGCTGGCCAGTCGCGGACACCGTTTTGCACATCCTTGATGACGCCATGCGGCCGGTCCCCGAAGGCTCGGCGGGACAGCTTTATGTCGGCGGCGCGGGGCTGGCACTTGGCTATCTGAATGCTCCCGATCTCACCGAACGAAAGTTCATCCAAGACCCCGACTCGCACGATCCGATGCAACGACTCTATCTCACCGGTGATCTTGTCCGGCGCGACGAGACCGGCTTGTTGCATTTCATCGGCCGCATCGACAATCAGTTAAAAGTTAACGGCCGCCGGATTGAACCCGAACATGTGGAAACCGTGCTCCGGCGGCACCTCCCTGTTACCGACATCGCCGTCGTTGGTTGCGCCCTGTCGGATGCCACCAAGCATCTTGTCGCCTTTGTCATTCCGCTGCCGGGCACGCGAATTGAAAACACCGCCTTCCGTGACGCAGCGGCAAACAATTTGCCCCAGCACATGATCCCGGCGCGGCTGCAGATCATCGATGAATTTCCGCTGACCCGGACCGGCAAAATCGACCGGCTCGCGCTGAGCCGTCTGGCCGCCACAGAGAGAGTCCAAAAATCCTTGAACCCGCATTATGCCACGCCGGTCGAAGCCACGCTGGCGGAGCTCTGGCGCCGTCATCTTCGCCTGGAAACGATCGATATTGATCAAAATTTTTTCGATCTCGGCGGCACCTCTCTTCAGCTACTTGGGGTTCATAACGAGCTTGAACAGCTTTTTCCAGGTCAACTGTCGATCCAGGATTTGTTCGATCTGCCGACGATCCGGCTCCTCCACGCCCGGCTTTCGGGGGCACAAACAAAGGATGTCACCAGCGGTGCGGCAGCCCAAGCGGCCCTGCAGCGGCGGGCCCGCCAGAACCGCGTCCCTTCGCCAGCGGTTCGCGCTTCCTTGGCAAGAGGTGACTGATGTTTGCCGATGATATGGTCCCCGCCATCGCTGTCATCGGGATGGCCGGCCGCTTCCCCGGCGCGCCGACCCTTGACAGATTCTGGGACAATCTCCAGCGCGGTGTGGAATCCATCACTCATTTTTCGCCGGGGGATCTGGAAGACGCTTTCGGACGCTCGGTGCAGAGCCAAGCTGGCTATGTGTGCGCGAGGTCGATGCTGGAAAACGTCGAAGATTTCGACGCGGGTTTTTTCAATTTTCTTCCAAAAGAAGCGGAACTGACGGACCCGCAGCAAAGGTTGTTTCTCGAAATCGCCTGGGAGGCGCTTGAGAGCGCTGGCTATGATCCAGGAGCCTTTCCTGGCGAGATCGCGGTTTATGCCGGAAGCAGCATCGATACCTATTTACTGTATCATTTGCTGGCCGATCGTCGGCGTCTCGAAGTTTTTACAGGAAGTTATCAGGTCGGGGAATTTTCGACATTGGTCGGAAACAGTCCCGATTTCATCGCGACGCGAACCGCTTACAAGCTCGATCTCCGGGGCCCGGCATTCACCGTGCAATCCGCGTGTTCCACCTCGCTGCTTGCCGTCGCCGAGGCATGCCAATGCCTCCTCGATTATCGCGCCGATATGGCGCTGGCGGGCGGCGTCTCGATCACTTTTCCGCAAAAGCGAGGCTATCTCTACCAAGACGGCGGTATGGTCTCGCCGGACGGGCATTGTCGCAGCTTCGATGCCAACGCCGCCGGAACGGTGTTCGGCAGCGGCGCCGGCGTCGTCTTGTTGAAACGGCTGGATGCTGCCTTGGCCGACGGCGATCCGATCCGCGCGGTTATTCGCGGCAGCGCGGTCAACAACGATGGGGCGAGGAAGGTCGGCTACACGGCGCCGAGCAGCGACGGTCAGGCAAAAGTTGTTGCGCTCGCGCAGGCTGTCGCGGGTGTGACCGCCGATGCCATTTCCTATGTCGAGTGCCATGGCACCGCGACGCCGCTCGGCGATCCCATCGAGGTCAGTGGTCTGACCAAGGCGTTCCGGGCGACCACGGATCGCAAGGGATTTTGCGCGATCGGCACGGTGAAGACCAATATTGGTCATTTGGATATCGCCGCGGGCGTCACTGGGCTGATCAAGACCATTCTTTCCCTAGAACATGAGATTTTGCCTGCAACCCTCCATTTTAAAAAGCCAAATCCGAAACTTGATCTTGAGAACAGTCCTTTTTTCGTCAACCCGGAGCTGACGGCTTGGCCGCGCGGAGAAAAGCCCCGCATCGCCGGAGTCAATGCCGCGGGCGTTGGCGGCACCAATGTTCACGTGATTGTTGAAGAAGCGCCTGTGCTCGCCTCTCCGGTCATCACCGCAGATACCGAAGCGCCGCAACTCATCATATTGTCCGCCCGCGATGACACCGCTTTGGCGCAGGCGCGTACCCGCCTTGCCACGCATGTCGAAACACATCCCAGCCAAAGCCTCGGCGACATCGCGTTCACCTTGCAAACAGGCCGCCGCGCGTTCGGACAGCGCTTTGCCACGGTCGCCAAGGACAGCGGTGAGCTGCTCAACAGACTCGGCGACCAAACCAAAACGGTGACAGCCGCCGGGTCGCCGCCGAAGCTGGCGTTCCTGTTCCCGGGTCAAGGCGCCCAATATGGCGGAATGGGTCAGGCGCTTTACCGGCGATACCCGGTCGTCGCCCAAACGATCGACCAATGCGCGGAAATTCTGGAACCCTTGCTCGGCCTCGATTTGCGCAATGTCCTTTATGGCGACCCTGCGGAGGCTGGGCCGCGACTCCAGGCGACGGCTCTCGCGCAACCGGCTTTGTTCAGCGTGAGCCTTTCCGTCGCCGCGCTGTGGCGCAGCCTTGGAATTGAGCCTGCCGCAATGCTTGGTCACAGCATCGGCGAATTTGTCGCGGCGGTTCTCGCCGGGGTGATGCAGCTTGAGGATGCCTTGCGGGTGGTCGCCGCGCGCGGCGCCTTGATGCAGGGGCTGCCCGAAGGAGGGATGCTCGCCGTCAAGCTGCCGGAAGCCGAATTGCTGGCAACTTTGCCAGCCGACCTCTCGATCGCGGCCGTCAATGCCGAGGCCGTCTGCGTCGTTGCCGGGCCGCACGCGGCGATTGCTGCATTTGAAGAACGTCTTAATACGCGCGGAGTCCACGCGCGGCGCTTGCGGACGTCGCATGCCTTTCATTCGGCGATGGTCGATCCGGTGATCGAACCGCTATCAGACATTCTGCGGCAGATACCCCTCAGTGCGCCGCGCATTCCCTATGTCTCCAGCATGTCGGGCCGCTGGATAACCGCCGAGCAGGCGACGGACCCGCTGTATTGGGCGCGTCATTGCCGCGAAACGGTCCGCTACGCGGCGGCGCTCGCGAGCCTTTTTGAAACCGACTCTCCGATTTTGGTGGAAACCGGGCCGGGCCGGACTCTGACGAGCCTCGCCCGCCAAAACCAAGCTTCGCGGGCCGCGCCTTTGATCATAGCATCGCTGCCAGATCCCGCCGAGACAGGCGAAGCGGACGCGGTGTTCCTCGAAGCGCTTGGACGCTTATGGGCCGCCGGAGTGGCGCCGGAGTGGCGTGGTCTGTACGATGGCACACACCAGAGGCGTATCGTCCTGCCTACCTATCCGTTCCAGCGCAAACGCTATTTTGTGGATGCCCCAAGCGCCAGCCCGGTTACGGAAGCGGTCACTCCAGAAGGAAATCACAGCAGCGCCATGGCGAATGAAACATTGCAGCCTGCTCCCGCCGCCCGAACGGGGCAACAGACCGAGTTGCCGGACCGGCTGGCGGCCATCCGGACCGAACTCGCGGCACTGCTGGAAAATCTTTCCGGCATCGATGTAGCCAGCGCGGCAAAGGGAACAAGTTTTCTCGAACTCGGATTCGACTCTTTGTTCCTCACGCAGGCGAGCCAAGCCATCAAGACCAAATTCAAAGTTGCCGTGAGCTTTCGCCAAATGATGGGCGAGCTTGCCTCGCTCGATGCCGTGGCCGAGCATTTGAATCGCACGGCGGAAGATTTTGTCGTCGAGGCCGCGCCGGTGGCGCGGAGTCCGAGCGAGGCCACCTCCGCCACGCTTTCTCCTTCCAACCCCGCGATCTCCGCACTGTCCGGGTCTGGACAAGGAATCGAGCACGTCATGGCGGCGCAGCTTGCCAGCATGACGGACCTGATCAACCGCCAGCTCGAAACCTTGCGGCAGCTTAGCGGCGCCGCGCCTTCGAGCGGGCCCCCCATTTCGGTGCCGCCCGTGAGGGTGCCGGCATCAGTGCCCGTTCCGGACAAACCGGCTCTCGAAAAAAAGCCGGTCGAAGCCTTCGGCCCCTTCAAGCCGTTCGCGCAAACGAGCGAGGCTGGTCTCGACGCCGGGCAACGCAAATTCCTCGCCGATCTGATCGAGCGCTACACGGAGCGCACGCGCCGTTCCAAGGAAATGACCCAGGCTTCGCGCGCCGTCCTGGCCGATCCCCGGGTCGCCGCCGGATTTCATCCCGAATGGAAGGAAATCGTCTATCCGCTCGTCACCGTCCGTTCCGAGGGCTCGAAGCTCTGGGACGCCGATGGCAACGTCTATATCGACCTGTTGAATGGCTTTGGCCCGACCGCCTTTGGTCACACGCCGGATTTTGTTCGCAATGCCTTGATCGAGCAAATCCATCAGGGCTTCGAATTGGGGCCGCAAACACCGCTTGCGGGCGAGGTCGCAAAACTATTTTGCGACATCACGGGCAATGAGCGGATGACATTTTGCAATACCGGCTCAGAAGCCGTCATGGCCGCCATGCGCATCGCGCGAACGGTCACCGGACGCAACCGAATCGTTTATTTCGCGGGCGATTATCACGGCCAATTCGACGAAGTTCTGGCGCGCGGTGCTATGCGCGATGGCGTGACCCGCGTGTTTCCGATCGCTCCTGGCATTCCGGCCGAGTCCATCGCCAACATTTCTATCCTGGAATATGGCACGGCCGAGAGCCTGGCATGGCTCGAACGGCACGCCGATGAATTGGCGGCGGTCATGGTGGAGCCCGTGCAGAGCCGGCGGCCGGGCTTCCAGCCTCGGGAATTTTTGCAGGCTCTGCGTGAACTGACCGCGAAAGCCGGGACTGCCTTGATTTTTGATGAGATCGTCACGGGGTTCCGGGTTCATCCGGGCGGCGCCCAAGCCCTGTTTGGTATCCGCGCCGATCTTGTGACTTATGGCAAGGTGGTGGGCGGCGGCATGCCCATCGGCATCCTTGCCGGCAAGGCTGCGTTTATGGACGCGCTCGATGGTGGATTCTGGCAATATGGCGATGACTCCTATCCCGCTGCCGGCGTGACCTTTTTCGCTGGCACCTTCGTGCGCCATCCGCTCGCGCTTGCCGCCACCGCCGCGGTTTTGAAGCATGTACAAGCGGCGGGACCAAGCCTTCAGGAACGCTTGTCCGAACGGACAGCAGCTCTCGTCGAGCAAATCAACGATGTGTTCGAGCGGCATGATGTGCCGACCGAGATTCATAACTTCGGGTCGATCTTTTTCCTCAAATTCCCCCCCGAATTGCATTTCGCGTCGCTCTTTTATTATTTGATGCGCGAACATGGCATCCATATCCAGGAAGGCTTCCCCTGCTTCTTGACGACGGCCCATGACGATGAAGATCTCGCGAAAATTGTCGCGGCTTTTGACGTGGCATCCGCGCAAATGGCGCAGGCAGGTCTGTTTGGCCGGCCGGCGGATGGAAGCAGCGAGCGTGAAGTCCAGCTCACCGAAAGCCAAATGGAAATCTGGCTGAGCGCCCAGCTCGGCGACGCGGCGTCTTGCGCTTTCAATGAATCGATCACTCTTGATTTGCGTGGCAAGCTCGACACGCAGGCGTTGCGCAAAGCCGCGCGCGATCTCGTTCAGCGCCACGAAGCCTTGCGTATTCGTTTCGCAGCGGCGGGCACGAGATTTAAGGTCGCGCCAAAGGCATCGCTGAACTTCACGATTGAAACCAGCGATGAAACGAAACCTCTCGAGTCGCATCTCGCGGAGCTCATTGAACATGAGGCTTCGACGCCTTTCGATCTGGTCCATGGGCCGCTCATCCGCTTCACCTTGCTGGCGGATGTAAGCGCGGACCATCACAAGCTGGTGATCACCGCCCATCATATCGTTTGCGATGGTTGGTCGATGAACATCCTGATGGAGGAGTTGGGGGCCCTTTATTCCGCTCGCCGCAACGGAACTGCAGCCCATTTGCCGGAACCGCATGGCTTCGCCGATTACGCGGCGCGGCATGGGGCAGTTCAGGCAGAGGCGGAAACCTATTGGCTGCAGCAATTCGCGCAGCCGCCGGAGCCGTTGGCGCTGCCGCTCGATCGCGCCCGCCCGATGCTCAAAAGTTTCCGTGGCGATACGCTGCGCGGGACCATCGACAATCCCTTGTACGAACGTGTCAAGCAGGCCGCGGCCCGCAAAGGCTGCACTTTGTTCGCGGTGCTTTTGAGCGCCTATCAGCTGCTGCTTGCCCGTCTAAGTGGGCAAAACGACATCGTGGCGGGAATTCCGACGGCCGGCCAGAGTTTGCATGGCGACGGGCCTCTTGTCGGTCATTGCGTCAACTTCCTGCCGCTGCGGAGCCAATTCTCCGAAGGTGCCAGCTTCCTCGAAGCCGCGCGCAAAACCCAACAGCTGCTTCTCGATGCGTCCGACCATCAAAGTTATACCTTCGGCTCCCTCGTCCGGGCGCTCGACATGCCGCGCGAGCTCAACCGGCTTCCGTTGATCGAAGCACAGTTCAATTTGGAACGGCTCGTGCAAAATCTTCATTTCGAGGGTCTTACGGTCGCGAGCGATGCCAACCCAAAGCGGTTTGTCAATTTCGATCTGTTTTTCAATGTCATGGCCGAAGACAACCGGCTGGTGATCGATTGCGACTACAGCACCGACCTGTTTGATGCGGCGACGATCCGCAGATGGATCGGCCATTACCAGACGCTGCTCGAAGCCATCGCCGGCGATATGGAGCGGGACGCGTTGCGGCTGCCCCTCTTGAAACCGGCGGAGGAACAGTCGTTGCACGCGGGCTTTGAGGGGCCGGTTGTTCCCATCCCCGATCTCACCATTCATGAGTTGGTGGAACTTCAGGCAAACGCTACTCCTGATGCCATCGCGATCCGTTTCGAAAACGCAACCATTAGCTATCGTCAGCTCATGGCACGGGTGAATGTGTTGGCCCGACGCCTGATGGCCGCAGGCGTCGCGCAGGAGACTCCGGTCGCGATTTATCTCGACCGCTCGGTGGACTATGTCGTCGCGATGCTCGCCGTCCTTAAGGCTGGCGGCGCCTATGTCCCGCTCGATCCGATTTATCCGCCTGCTCGCATCAGCGCGATCATCCGCGAGGCCGACGCGAGTATCGCCATAACAACGGCGGCGCTCGGCGACGCACTCAAGATGGCGGTTTCCGTTTGTCTCCATGTCGAGGAAAGCGGCGCCGGAGTTGCGGAAGAGACATCGCGCGGCCTACCGCGCGTGCATCCGACAGATCTCGCCTATCGCATCTTCACGTCCGGTTCCACGGGCCGCCCGAAGGGCATCGATATCGAGCATCGCTCGGTTGTGAACCTGCTCACTGCGATGCGGCAAACCCCTGGCATCGGTGCGTCCGATATTTTCCTCGCCGTGACGACGCCATGCTTCGATATCGCGGCCCTCGAACTCTTCTTGCCGTTGATCTCCGGTGCGCAACTTGTCATCGCAAGCCGGGCCGACCTCATGGATCCTTTCCGACTGGTTGCGCTGATCCGCCGATCCGCGACGACCATGATGCAGGCCACCCCTGCTCTATGGCGGGTCTTGCTTGAAACGGGGCTCGATCCGGCTAGTCTAAAAATCCTTTGCGGCGGCGAGGCGCTCGACCAAAAACTCGCGCAAGATCTCAGACGCGGCGACGTTTGGAACATGTACGGCCCTACCGAAACGACGATCTGGTCGCTTGCTCAAAGGCAGGGTGCTGGGCCTATTGATTTTGGCCGGCCTATCGCGAACACCCAAATGACCATCCTCGACGCGGTGGGCAATACAGCGCCGGTCGGCGTGCCGGGTGAATTGTGCATTTCCGGCGCGGGGCTTGCCCGGGGGTATTACAAAAATCAGGCGCTCACCGCGCAAAATTTTCCGCAAAATCCGCGTGGCAGCACGAACGAGCGACTGTACCGCACCGGGGACCGCGCCCGCTACCTCGCGGAGGATCGCTTTGAATTGCTCGGCCGTGCCGACAGCCAAATCAAATTGCGCGGATTCCGTGTCGAACTTGGTGATGTCGAAACTGCGTTGCGGCGCGTCTCTGGCCGGCCGGATGCAGCGGCTGCTGTCCATGATGGCGATCTCATCGGCTACGTTGCCGACCCCGAAGGCACACTCGAGCCGATCATCGAACTGCGCACCAGACTGCGAGAGGAATTACCAGACTATATGGTCCCCGCGCAGATTCTGTGTCTTGAATCTCTTCCCCGCACCCAGAACGGCAAGATCGACCGCAAGGCTCTCCCGGCGCCCCAATCCGGGCGCGCGGAGGAACGGCTGATCGTGGCGCCGCGGACCCCGGTTGAAGTCAAGCTCGCAGCTCTTTGGGCGGATGTCCTGCGGACAGGCAATGTCGGGATTCACGACAATCTGTTTGCGCTTGGCGCCGATTCCATCGATCTTTTCCGGATCGCGGCGCGGATGCGGGAAGCCGGCTTCCATCTTGATGCTTCCGATCTCATGCGCCATCCAACGGTCGCCGAACTGGCGATAGCCGCGGATAAGCAGCCCGCGGAGTCTCCACTCACGGCAAGTATACCTTCCCTGCAAAGTTTCCGGCGCCGGGCCGGCCGGAGTCCCGCATGACGGCCTCCAAAGGCATCGATGACGCGCTGGACTCAGCGGAGCATAGCAGCGGGGAACTGCAATTCCCGTGTTCAGCATCGCAGCAGCGGTGCTGGTTCATCCAGGCGCTCAATCCAGACAGTACGGTTCTCAACGTCGCCTTGCGGTGGGAGATCAAGGGCCAGTTCTCCGCAGCGACGATCGAGCAGGTGTTTCAGACGATCGTCGACAGGCACGAGATCTTGCGTACGACCTTCGTCGTGGAAGATGGTGTGCCCATGCAAAAGGTCGCCGAACGCTATGGCTTCAGGCTATCGATTGTCGACCTCACCTTCAGACCTGAGGCGGAGCGTCTCGACCAAGCCATCGCGCTTGGCGCCCTTGAAGCACGCAAGCCATTTGATCTTTCGCAATTGCCTCTGCTCCGGGTGACCTTGCTGCGCCTGTCGGCTGATCACGCTGTCTTGCTGGTCACGGTGCATCAGATCGCCTTCGACGGCTGGTCCATTCGCAACCTCGCTCATGAATTCGGCACGATCGCCGCTGCACTCGATGCCAATCGTCCTCATGGACTTCCCGAGCTGCCTCTTCAATATGGCGATTACTGTCTCTGGCAAAAGGAATATCTCGCGAGCGCCAGCTTTGAAACGGAAAGGATTTACTGGAAAAACAAGCTGGCGGGTGCGCCATATTTTGAAATTTGTCCAGACCGCGATCGTCCCTCTCAGCCAAGCAATGCGGGAGAAATTCTCGCCATCATGATGCCTGCGTCAATCGGCGACAGATTGGATGAGACGGCGCGCAAGCACAATCTTACCTTGTTCAGTTTCGCCTGCGCGGTGACCGCCGCGATGCTGCACCGCTTCAGCGGAAGCAATGATGTCATATTCGGGACTCAGATCGCCGGGCGGGACGATCCAGATCTTGAGAACATGATCGGCGTGTTCCTCAACAATCTGGTTTTGAGGTGCGATGCGTCCGGAGATCCGTCCTTTGAGGCTTTTCTCGCCCGGGTGAACGGAACAATTCAGGACGCAGTGATCCATCAGCGCATGCCGTTCCACCGGCTCGTCGAGGTTCTCAATCCCCCGCGCGATCCCAGACGCACACCGCTGATCTGTATCGATTTCAATGTTCTGCGCGACGTCATGGACCACAAGAGGTACGCCGCCTTTGAGCTGATAGGACAACCGTCTTTGTCGGCGGGCTCACTTTACGACCTTAATTTTTTCCTGGTCCATTGGCCAAGCGGCTGGCGGCTCGCAGTGGAATTCAATACCGATCTCTATGACCGGCGGACCGTCGAGGGCATGCTTGAATTGCTGGTAAAAGCCTTCGAACTTGCCATTTCCAATCCAATGGCAAATTTGTCCGAGTTGGTCCCGCCCGTTCGCGATAAGATTGCATCACCAGCGGCCGCTGGCGCGTTGACCAAGACAGCGGTCTCCCTTCCAGCGCCGAAGGCGGTGTCCAGCCCAGAGCCAAACGCCACGGAAATGAAGATGATCGAGGTTTGGCGGGAAATCCTTCAGGTTTCAAACGTCGGTCTTGCATCGAATTTTTTTGAACTCGGCGGACATTCGCTCCTGGCTATGCGGCTCGTCGCCAAGGTCGCGCGCGTCTTTGACGTCAAGATCAATGTCATGACGCTTTTTCAAGCGCCGACCGTGCGGGAACTCGCGGCCTGCGTGACGAGGACCGAAACGGTGCTCGAACCTTGGAAGATCGTCCCCATTCAGCCGCTCGGCGAGAAAACGCCGGTCATCGCGATCAACAATACGATGGTCTATTACAATCTCGCACGAATTATCGGAACCGACCGACAGTTCATTGGGATTCAGCTGTTCGATCCCAGTAATCCCCGAGAATTGCCGAGCCGCAATCTGGAAGACATCGCGGCGGACTATGTGCGCCTTATTCGCGAAGCACGGCCGCATGGCCCCTATATTCTAGTTGGACTATGCGTTGCTGGAGTCATCGCTTATGAGGTCGCGCGTCAATTGCGGCAGGCCGGCGAGACGGTTGCGTTTGTTGTGCTGGCCGATAGCTGGGCGCCCGGCTATCTGAAGCGCCTCCCATTGGGCCGGCGGCTGCTTTTCCGTCTGAGCTATGCGAGTCACGTGCTTAAGCACCGGCTTGCTTTGATCTGGCGCGGTCAGCTCTCTGTCGGGGACGCTCTTGCCTCTTATCGTCTCGTGCGCGCCAGCAAGATTCTAAACGTATTGGCCGCATTGCGCTTGATCGGCGATCCTTCGCAGCTGGGCAAGGAGGACTGGGCAAACCGGTGGTTCTTGCCAATGGTTGAAGCGGCCCGTGACAATTACGTGGCACAGGAATCCTCTGGCGACGTCATTATCTTTCAAAGCGATGAAATGGTCACCAAATTTGTCGATCCAAATTTGGGCTGGTCGACGCTGATCAAAGGCCATCCGCGGCTTTACCGGATTCCCGGCTGGCATACGGATATGTTCCAAGATGTAGGCGCCGCCTTGGTCGCGCGGCAACTGCGGCCCTTGCTCGACCGAGTGGATAACGAGCGCAATCAAACGGCCGCGACCGGAACCGCATCGATTTAACCAATGCCATTCTTTGGTTCCCTCGATTCCGAGATAATGGCCTTCGGCCCAGACTCTGACCGCTTGCGGGATTTTTAATATGCATTTTGGACATTGGCACCACTACGATTGGGTAGCCGGCGCTTTGCTCATCATGATGGCCGTTGCTATCTTATTTCTAAATCACGAATATCGTCCAGCACGGCCGCTTCGCATTTATCAGATCGCGACGCTGGCCGGAGCGTTTGTGATCGGCGGTCTTTTCTTTATTCCCGCAGTGCCCCGCCTCGTCACAGCCTCGCGGCAATTGGTGATCTCACGCGCGCCCACTGAGACATCCGGCCCGTTTCCTGTGGCGACTGCGAATATCGCACTCGCCGCCGCCGCTAATAGCGAGCCGGCAATTCCTATTCAAATCTGGTATCCAGCTGCGGGGCGGCCTGTGGCAACGCCTGCACCGGGCAACTTGGCAGCGCCGCAGTCTTGTTTGGAATTCCTGGAACATCAACGTTTAGCCAATGCGCAGCAACAATTTCCCATCCTTCTTTATGCGCCGGGGAACGGCGGCGTAAAGACCGACAACGCCTCGACTGCGGCGGAGCTGGCGAGCCACGGCTACATTGTCGTGGCTATCGATGACATTGATCGCAGTCCGGGCGCGATGTCCCCATTAACTTTCGACTTTTCATCCGCCGAGGTTTTTAAAGACACACTGCAGGCAGCTGATCGCAAAGTGCGCCTGCAGGCGGAACGAGCCCTCGCGGCGCTCGACAGGCTCGAGGCTTGTACCGATGCGGGCTGGCGAGGGCGCGTTCGCTTCGACCGAGTGGGTTTCTTCGGCTTTTCGATTGGCGGCGCAACGGCGGCGGAAGCCGCGACATTTGACCCGCGTGTTGCCGCCGCCGCAAATCTCGATGGTTGGCTGTTTGGTCGTGCGGCCGGCGGCGAATTCGAAAAACCTTACATGGTCATTCTCATCGAGGACGACGTATTTCCCCGGGCTGCTCAGCTCCAATCCCCGGACGCCATCATACGATCTTCGGCGGCGCTCACAGGTCGCGATATGCGCGAGGAAATAAAACTAGCCAACCGGCCTCACGGCTTTGGATTCCGTATTCTCAAAGCATTCCATGAAAATCTTTCCGATCAGGCTTTCAGGCGCGCCTTTTTCAAATCTTGGCTGGTCGTGAACCCTTATCGTGTCAAGTCGATACGTGATGCCTATTTGCTCGCTTTTTTCGACACTTATCTTCGCGATAAGGCCGCTCCGCTACTCACCCAATCACCATCCCCCTTTGACGAGGTCGAGATCTTGAAAGGGAACCAATATTGGCTCAAAGAAGCGGCTAAGAGTGCAGCTCAATCTGCGGGGCGACTTTGAACCCGTCCGATCCCCTTTGATCTTCCTGCAGGTGAAGTGCAAACGTTAAGCACCGCCGCAAGCCTGGTCGGCGAGCGGCGGCACATTGGGGGGCTTGAGGGCCGCAATGACACTCTGGAATCTGTCCTGAGACGGGCGCAGACGGGCGCGCTAGTGAGTGACGGCGCCCGGCGTGTCCTCTTCGGAGGAAAGCGGAGCCAACGGCTTTGTTTCCTCCTCCCAGACGATCGGCTCCGGCTGGCGAATGAGAGCGTGCTTCAACACTTCTTCCATGCGCGAGACCGGCACGATTTCGAGAGCATTTTTCACCGCGTCGGGAATCTCCGCCAAATCCTTGGCGTTCTCTTCGGGAATCAAAATCTTTTTGAGCCCGCCCCGCAGTGCCGCAAGCAATTTCTCCTTGAGGCCGCCGATCGGCAAGATTCTGCCCCGTAAGGTGATCTCGCCGGTCATCGCGATATCACGCCGGATTGGAATGCTGGTCATGATCGACACGATCGCCGTCGCCATGGCAACACCTGCCGACGGTCCATCCTTGGGCGTTGCTCCCTCGGGAACATGCACATGGATGTCGCGCCGGTCGAACACGGGCGGCTCGATGCCGAAATCGACAGCCCGCGAGCGGACATAGGACGCCGCCGCAGAAATCGACTCTTTCATGACATCGCGCAAATTTCCGGTCACCGTCATGCGCCCCTTGCCGGGCATCATCACACCTTCGATCGTCAGCAGTTCGCCACCGACTTCGGTCCAGGCAAGCCCGGTCACGACACCAACCTGATCTTCGGTCTCGGCCTCGCCATAACGGAATTTCGGGACGCCGAGAAAATCGGGAACATTCTCGGCGGTGACCACGACCTGCTTCGTCTTGCCAGTCAAAATCTGCTTGACCGCCTTGCGCTCAAGTTTGGCAAGCTCCCGCTCGAGATTCCGCACCCCGGCTTCACGCGTGTAGCGCCGTATCAGCAGAATGAGACCGTCATCGTCGATGGACCATTCCTTCTCCGCGAGACCGTGCTTCTTAAGCCCCGCGGGGATCAGATGCCGGCGTGCGATCTCGACCTTTTCGGCTTCCGTGTAGCCAGCGATCCGAATGATTTCCATTCGGTCCATGAGCGGCGCTGGAATATTCAATGTATTGGCAGTCGTGACGAACATGACGTTCGACAAATCATAGTCGACTTCGAGATAGTGATCGTTGAAGCAATGGTTTTGCTCGGGATCAAGAACCTCGAGGAGGGCCGACGACGGGTCGCCGCGAAAGTCCATTCCCATCTTGTCGATTTCATCGAGCAAAAAGAGCGGGTTCGAGCTTTTCGCCTTGCGCATCGATTGAATGATCTTGCCGGGCATCGAACCGATATAGGTGCGCCGGTGACCGCGGATTTCCGCTTCGTCGCGAACGCCGCCGAGGGACATCCGGACGAAATCACGGCCGGTGGCCTTGGCGATCGATTTGCCGAGCGAAGTCTTGCCAACGCCGGGCGGCCCGACAAGGCATAAGATGGGACCCGTCAATTTGTTGGCGCGGCTCTGTACCGCGAGATATTCGAGAATACGCTCCTTGACCTTTTCAAGACCGAAATGCTCGCTATCGAGGACACCTTCGGCGACATTCAGATCCTTCTTGATCTTGGACCGCTTGTTCCACGGAATCGATAAGATCCAATCAAGATAATTGCGCACGACCGTCGCTTCCGCCGACATCGGCGACATCTGCCGCAATTTCTTCAATTCGGCCGTCGCCTTGTCGCGCGCTTCCTTGGACAGTTTCGTCGTCTTGATACGCTCGTCGATTTCGGCAAGATCGTCCTTGCCGTCTTCGTCGCCGAGTTCCTTCTGAATGGCCTTCATTTGCTCATTCAGATAATATTCGCGCTGGGTCTTTTCCATTTGGCGTTTGACCCGGGTGCGAATACGCTTCTCGACCTGCAGCACCGAAATTTCGCTCTCCATCAATGCCAAGCATTTTTCGAATCGCTTGGCGATGGCGATGGTCTCCAGCACGGCTTGTTTCTCGGAGATCTTGACCGCGAGATGGGACGCAATCGTGTCGGCAAGTTTCGAGTAATCCTCGATTTGAGCGACCGCGGCCACGACCTCGGGCGAGATCTTTTTGTTGAGTTTGACATAGCCTTCGAATTCGGAGACGACCGACCGGGAGAGAGCCTCTACTTCGATGTTATCGAATGGCTCGTCGGCGATCACCTCGGCGCGGGCTTCATAGTAATCGTCGGTGCGGGTATAGTCCTGCACCTTGGCGCGTTGCTGGCCCTCGACCAAAACCTTGACCGTCCCATCGGGAAGCTTCAAAAGCTGCAAGACGGAGGCTAGCGTTCCCGTTGTGAAAATCGCGTCCGTCGCTGGATCGTCATCGGCCGCCGTCATCTGCGTCGCAAGAAGGATGAGCGTATCCGCCTTCATGACTTCTTCGAGAGCGCGAATGGATTTCTCGCGGCCGACGAAAAGCGGCACGATCATGTGCGGAAAAACCACGATATCGCGGAGCGGCAGAACCGGATAGCTCTCTACCGTGCCGGGGCGTGCAGGCTCGCGCGTTTGGGTCATTTCAGCATCCTATCAATGAAATCTCTTCGGAGAGATGGCGGCGCGGGCATGTAATTTCAAGAAGCACCCCCGGAGTCACCGCAGGGACGCGGCGGCTCACGATTGGGGCTCCGGGCGGGCGCGAATTCAAGCACTCACACCGCTTTTTTCGTTGCGCTCGGCGTAGATGTACAGCGGACGCGATTTTCCCTCGACGACGTCGGGGCCAATGACGACCTGGTCGACATTCTCAAGGCCGGGAAGCTCGAACATTGTATCGAGCAGGATACCTTCCATGATCGAGCGCAATCCGCGTGCGCCGGTCCGCCGGTCGATGGCTTTCTTGGCGACGACATTCAACGCTTCGTCTTGGAACGTGAGTTCGGTGTTTTCCATCTCGAAGAGGCGTTGATACTGCTTGACGAGCGCATTCTTTGGCTCGGTCAGGATTTTTTTCAAAGCGTCCTCATCGAGATCATCGAGCGTTGCGATCACCGGCAATCGGCCGACGAATTCCGGGATCAGTCCGAACTTCAGCAGATCTTCCGGCTCGACTCGCCGGAGAACCTCGCCCGTCCTGCGGTCGTCCGGCGACTGGACCGTCGCGCCAAATCCGATGGACGTGCTCTTGCCGCGCGTCGAGATGATTTTCTCGAGGCCGGCGAAAGCCCCGCCGCAGATAAACAAAATATTGGTCGTATCGACCTGCAGAAATTCTTGCTGCGGGTGCTTGCGTCCGCCCTGCGGCGGCACCGAGGCGACCGTGCCTTCCATGATTTTCAGAAGGGCCTGCTGAACGCCTTCCCCCGACACATCCCGTGTAATCGAGGGATTGTCGGATTTGCGCGAAATCTTATCGATCTCGTCGATATAGACGATGCCGCGCTGCGCCCGCTCGACATTGTAGTCGGAGGCTTGGAGCAGCTTCAGAATGATATTTTCGACATCCTCGCCGACATAGCCAGCCTCGGTCAGGGTCGTGGCGTCGGCCATTGTGAAGGGCACATCGAGAATGCGGGCCAAGGTCTGCGCGAGCAAGGTCTTGCCCGAACCCGTGGGTCCGATCAAAAGAATATTCGACTTTGCAAGCTCCACATCATTGTGCTTGGCCGCATGATTAAGGCGCTTGTAATGGTTGTGGACGGCGACCGACAACACCCGTTTGGCTTGTGGCTGTCCGATGACGTAATCGTCGAGAACCTTACAGATTTCCTTTGGTGTCGGCACCCCGTCACGGCTTTTGACCAGCGAGGATTTGTTCTCCTCGCGGATGATATCCATGCAGAGTTCGACGCATTCGTCGCAGATGAACACCGTCGGGCCCGCAATGAGCTTGCGTACCTCGTGCTGGCTTTTGCCGCAGAACGAGCAATAGAGGGTGTTCTTCGAGTCGCTGCCGCCGACCTTGGTCATCGAACGTCTCCGTACCGGCCAGGGTCATGTGCAAACCCAGGTCCCTAAGTGAAAGGCGGCGGACAGTGAAAGCTCGCCCACCGGCTGGCGGATCAGCACACGAACCAGCCAGTTTACTTCTAGTTCAAACCCCCTCACCTGGTTACATCGGCACCGCCGAAGCTTTGCAGGCGGCATGGCTCTCGTCAGGAATCCACATCATATCGATGCGATCGTTTCTATCAACCTAAATGGTATTCGTTTCGATTTGTTGCGACAAATCGCAGCTTGAGCGGTTCTCTCGCGCGATTCATTAAGAAATATAAGCAATATCTATACCAAAACAATCATTATTCCGCGCCGGTCTCTATGAATGTCCATCCCATGCGGACCAAGGGGCGGCCAGCACCCACTATTACCCCCGGCCAACCAAGATAATCCCGGCTATCTATCGATAGACCAGGATCGTTAATAAAAGGCGATAAAGGTCCCAAAAGCCTATTTGCTGTCACCCAGCGGAAGCTCTTCCGGCCGCTTGACGATCACGCTGTCAACAATGCCAAATTCCTTTGCCTCGTCGGCCGACATAAAGTGGTCCCGGTCCAGGGTTTTTTCGATCGTATCGTAATCCCGGCCAGTATGGTGGACATAAATATCATTCAGCCGCTTCTTGACCTTCATAATATCTTCAGCGTGGCGGAGAATATCTGAGGCTTGGCCTTGAAATCCACCGGAGGGTTGATGGACCATGATTCGCGCGTTCGGTACAGCGTAGCGGGCATTCGCCTCCCCCGCGCAGAGGAGAAGCGAACCCATCGAAGCAGCTTGCCCGACGCAGAGTGTCGAGACCTTGGGCTTGATGAACTGCATCGTATCATAGATCGCCAGTCCCGCCGTGACCACGCCGCCCGGCGAATTGATATACATCGAGATTTCCTTCTTCGGATTTTCCGCTTCGAGGAACAGCAATTCGGCAATAATCACCGAAGCCATGTGATCCTCGATCGGACCCGTCAGAAAAATGATCCGTTCGCGCAGAAGCCTCGAATAGATGTCGAACCCGCGCTCGCCCCGGCTCGTATTCTCGATGACCTGAGGAATGAGATAATTGTCGTAAATTTCAACTGGACTGCGGTCACGCATGGCGGAGACTTCCCTGATGAATATGAATCTGTCCGAACGGTAAGAAGATCATGACCCCGCCCTGCCGGCAAGGATAGCACGCAACGCCCTGAAGGCGAACATTTGCCGCCCCTGGATCGCGGCGCTTCCGAATCATCCAGGCGTGCTCTCGCTGGCGATTTCGTTTTCATCGTCATCCCGTGCCCGGAGCAGCTCCTCCTTGGGAACCTTTTTGTCGGTGAGTTTAACCAGGGAAATGACGTAATCGACAACCTTTTCCTCGTAAAGAGGCGCGCGAATCTCCGCCAACGCGTTCGGATTTTTCCGGTAGTAATCCCAAACAGCCTTTTCCTGGCCAGGAAAGGCGCGCGCGCGCTGAGTCAGAGCCTGACCTACTTCTTCATCGGAAACCTTGATGTCCGCCTTTTGACCGATTTCGGCCAAAAGAAGACCAAGCCGCACCCGGCGCTCGGCAATCTTGAGATAATCCGCCCGCGCCGCCTCCTCGGTCGTGTTCTCATCCTCGAAGCCGCGGCTGCTCCGTTTCTGCTCGGCCTCGACCGTGCGCCACACCGCGGCGAATTCTTGAGCAACCATGCCTTCGGGGACGTCAAAAGCGAATTTCTTATCAAGCGCATCGAGGAGCTCGCGCTTCCATTTGCCGCGCGAGGCGGCGAGATGATCACGCTCGATATTTTCGCGGATTTTTTCTTTCAGCGCGGCCAAATTCTCGAGGCCAAATCCCTTGGCGAATTCATCGGTGAGCTCGACCTCGGCTGGCGCTGCGACACCCTTGAGCGTCACGTCGAAAGATGCGGCCTTTCCGGCGAGAGCCGGGGCGCTATAATCTTCTGGAAATGTGACCGAAATCGTCCGGCTTTCGCCAACTTTCATGCCTTCGAGTTGCGCTTCGAATCCAGGGATAAAACTGCCCGAGCCAAGCACGAGATCAACATTTTCGCCACTCCCGCCCTCGAACGGCTCGCCGTCGATCTTGCCGACGAAATCCAAGGTTGCCTTATCGCCCTTTTCGGCGGCTGCCTCACCCTCCTTAGGGGTGTAATTGCGGTTTTGCTCGGCAAGCCGGGTCAGGACTTGCTGGACATCCCCCTCCTCCACATCGGCGACGAGCCGCTCGATCTGAATATCCTCGAAACCGGCAACTTCAATCTTAGGCAACACTTCGAGCGCCACGGTAAAGGCGAAATCCGCGTTCGATTCAAACGCTTTCTCGATTTCTTGCGCATCGCCGGGGAAATCGATCTTTGGGTCCATTGCGAGCCGCAACTGATTGTCCTCGACAATCTTGCGGTTGGCTTCGTTGACGGCCTCCTGGACAACTTCGGCCATGATCGATCGGCCATAAAGGCGTTTTAAGTGCGCAACAGGAACCTTGCCCGGACGGAAACCGGGGATGCGCGCCTTGGCCTGCACCTCTGCGAGCTGGCCTTCCACCCGTCCGGCAAGGTCGGCGGCGGCAAGCACCACCTTGAATTCCCTCTTCAATCCTTGCGCGTTTGTTTGCGTGACTTCCATTTCAAAGTAACCTTTTTGACTTCGCCGCTTTGACCCAAGATGCCGGTTTTGCCAGACAACCGCCGGAACGGCAAATAGGGCAATAATGCCATCGCGATCATCGTCTCATGCGTTCCTGAAGGGCGCGCGGTGGCAATTTGGTGCGGGCGGAGGGACTCGAACCCCCACGATTTTCACCACCGGAACCTAAATCCGGCGCGTCTACCAGTTCCGCCACGCCCGCCCGCGCTCCGTCCAAACTTCAATGGCTAAGACCGGACGCCACGGCTCTATAGCAACGGCGGGGGCGGCGCGCAGCAAAAAACTCAAGGCACAGGAGATGGACGGGGGAAAGGCCGGTGTGCTAGATTTAAGAAGGCAGTTGCGGATTACAAGCGAGAAGCGCGACAGAACGCAGGGAGCCGCCGGGATGGCATATGGATCTGGCTATAATGCGCAGGTTATTGCTCCGCCCGCGGCTCTTTTAGGCGGGGTTCTGGTCGTTGGTTTTCTGCTTGAATTAATCTGGCCGATCGGCTTTGTGCCTGCTGGCTATTCATTGCCCGTAGGATTTGCCCTCATTTTTCTTGCCCTCAATCTTGAGGCAGGCGCGGCAAGACAGCTCATCAAAATCAAAACCACGCTGTCATTGGAACGGCCCGCGACAGACCTCGCCACCACGGGTATCTTCGCGTGGAGCCGCAATCCCATGTATCTCGGCATGGTTTTGCTATGTGCCGGCGTCGCTATTTTGCTCAATTCCTTTTGGACGTTGATTCTCACCATCGCCCTCGCGGCAGTTCTGCAAAGAGGGGTCATCGCTCCCGAAGAAGCCTATCTTGAACGGCGATTTGGGCGGAGATATTTAGATTACAAAGTAAAGGTCCGGCGCTGGATTTGATCATACGCGGCACGGACGGATTGCGGCAAAGCGGATTGGCACAATGCAGGACAAACCATCTGGCGGACCCAGCGTCATCGCCCTGCCCCCTTTGATTTTGGGTGCGGCAATCGCGCTCGGCCTGGTCTTGAATTTTTTCTGGCCCGCGAAAATCTTGACCCGCGGCGTGGCGGTACCACTTGGACTTCTCGTTGTTTTGGGCGCCATTACGCTCGGAGTCCTGGCTGTACGGGAAATGCGTGGAGCGAACACGCCTCTTGATGTCCGCAAAACCCCAACCCGGATAGTTACCTCGGGGATATTCCTCAGAACCCGCAATCCAATTTACCTCGGCATGGTTTTGCTGTGCGCTGGGGTCGCTTTGCTCGTCGATTCGCTGTGGCTGGCCGTAATGGTTCCTCTATTGGCGCTTGTTTTGCAAAAAGGTGTCATCGAGCCTGAGGAAAATTATCTCGGAAGAAACTTCGGCGAAGAATATTTGCGCTACAAAGAACGGGTCCGGCGCTGGTTCTAAACTCTAACTCGCCTCGATGCCCAAGCCTGGTACGACCTTCAACGTCAGGGCGTGGTTTTCGATCGCGGCAAACATCGCCCGATCGGCGCCGGTGAGCCAGATTTGCCCGTCCAAGTCTCCCAGCACTTCAAAGAGGGCGTCGCGCCGGACGGGATCGAAATGCGCCGCGATTTCGTCGAGAAGGATGAGGGGCGCCAATCCGCTCATCGCCGAAACGAGGCGCGCATGTGCCAGAACGAGGCCAGTGAGCAGCGCTTTTTGCTCCCCTGTTGACGTCTGCGCGGCTGGGGCTTGTTTCGGGCCGTGCCGTACACAAAAATCGCTCGCCTGCGGTCCGATCAAAGTCCGTCTGGCGGCGGCGTCGCGGGCACGGTTGTTGCGCAAAATGCCGCGATAAATATCTTCGGCTGCGAGGGCCGGGCGCTCTTTCACCAAAGTCTCGACATCTCCATGCACGGCGAGTTCCGCCCATGGAAACAGCGATTCTTTTTCCCGCGTTTCCGCGATGAGCGTGTGAAGGCGTGAGACTGTTTCGAGCCGCCCAGCGGCGATGGCGATTGCCAGTTGAGCGGTTTCTTCCTCGATCGCATCGAGCCAGCCGCGGTCGGCGCTTGTTCCTTCCTCCAAGAGACGGTTGCGGCCGCGCAGGGTGCGTTCAAGCGCGTTGACGCGGGCGGCGTGATCCGCGTCAATCGTCAGCACCAGACGATCGAGGAACCGCCGCCGGTCTCCCGCCGGTCCAGCAAACAGCCCATCCATCGCCGGTGTCAGCCATACCACTCGGACGTGATCGGAAAAGGCGCGTATGGACGCGGCGGGGGCGCGATCGATCCGGTATTTGCGTTGCGCTGGCGCATCCATCTGCGGCTCGATACCCGTCCCTAGCTGGACGCCGCCCCATTGCGTTTCAAGTTCGGCCGAGACGGCGAAGCCGCCACGACCGTCCTTTCGCGGGCATTCGGCAAGTTCGGCACGGCGCAGCCCGCGTCCTGGCGCCAGCAACGACAAGGCTTCGAGCAAATTGGTCTTGCCCGCCCCATTGTCTCCGGTCAGCACGATGAGGTGCGCATCAACGCGCAGATCGAGCGCGGCATAAGAGCGGAAATCGGCCAGCGTGAGCCGCCGCACGCCCTTGTGAGCAAAAGGTTTGGCGGCGGCGTGTGACGTCCGCGCTGGCGCCAGTGACGTTTCGTTCATTGCCGGAAAAGACTCCCATGGACTATGTAAGACGTCCATGCTCAACCCAATTCATCTCAAGGAATAGTCCCGGCACCGCTCGCACCGAATCGCCGCCGGATCGTTCTTTATTATCGCAAGTAAAAGTGTGACGCTTCAAGCCGCCTAAGAATATATGGCCCTCGTATCGAAGATGCAGCGGACAGAACATATGACCAAAACCGCCCGGTTCCTCGATATGAAACGGCGAGGCCAAAAGATCGCGGTCCTCACCGGCTATGATGCGCCGACCGCCAAGGCCGAGGCGGAAGCCGGCGTCGACATCATTCTTGTCGGCGACAGCGTCGGCAGCAATGTGCTTGGCTACGCAAGCGAGAGAGAGGTTACGCTCGCCGACATCTGCCACCATGTCAGCGCCGTTCGCCGGGGGGCGCCCCAGATCGCGATCATCGCCGATCTGCCGTTTCGCACTTATGACACACCCGAGACCGCGCTGATGAACTCCCGCAAGTTAATTGCGGCTGGAGCCGACATTGTGAAATTCGAAGGTGCCCGGCCCGATATTGTCCAGACTCTCGTCGGGTCATCCATCGACGTTTGCTGTCACTTGGGACTCGAACCGCAGCACCATGACGACAAGCGCTTCAAGGGGCGTAAAGCCGGGGACGCGATTGGGCTGCTCCGCGATGCGATCGCCCTCGACGAAGCCGGGATGGCGATGCTGGTTCTCGAATTGGTGCCGGAAGAAGTTGCCGGCCGCATTACAAAATCGATCAAGGCGCCCACGATTGGGATAGGTGCCGGACGCAAGACCGACGGGCAGGTCCTGGTGATCACCGACGTTCTTGGCTTCACGCCAGCGAACTTCCAGCACAACCGGCGCTACCAAGACGTCGGACAGCTGATGCTGGAGACGGCGAAAGCCTATGCCCAGGATGTCCGTTCTGGAAAATTTCCAGCGGCGGAAAATGCGGTTTCCATGAACAAGGACGAGCTTGCCATCTTCTTGAACGAGAAAGCGTGAAGGGTTAGGCGCCAAGCTTTCCTTTAACGAGCGCGCTTGCCTTGCCGAAATCCATGCGGCCCGCGAATTTTCCCTTCAGCGCGCCAACCACGCGTCCCATATCCTTGATCGAGGCGGCGCCCGTCTCGGCGATGGCGGCGGCGATTGCTTGCTCTATTTCCGCCTCGCTCATTTGGCTCGGCAGAAAACCCTGGATAATGGCGATTTCCTCACTCTCCTGCGCTACGAGGTCGGCCCGGCCTGCCTTTTCGTAAATTTCAAGAGATTCCTTCCGGCTTTTCACCATCTTCTGGAGAAGCGCCAAAATATCTTCGCCGGACACGGCTTTCCCCTGCCCTCGCGCCTCGATATCCTTGTCCTTCAGGCCGGCCATGATCATCCGGATGGTCTCGACGCGGCGCTTTTCGCCAGCCTTCATCGCCGTCTTAAGCTCGCTCGAAATTTTTTCGCGCATCTGCGTCTCGCTGGTGGTTTGGATTGACGGCGGCGGCCGACCGCTTTATCGCACTGCAAGACATGGATCTCAAGGGCGCATGAAACACGAGCAAGGGCAAAATCATCCCTTCTGGCGGGAGCCGCGGGCGACCGCGCTTCTTGTTTTGGCCAATGGCATGGTGCTCGAGGGGACAGGGTTTGGTGCCGAGGACTCCGCCGTTGGTGAAGTCTGTTTCAACACGGCGATGACGGGCTATCAGGAGATCCTCACCGATCCCTCCTACGCGGGCCAAATCGTCACCTTCACCTTTCCCCACATCGGCAATGTCGGCACCAATGACGACGATGTCGAGACAAGCAATCTAGCGGCGAGCGCCAGCGTGCGGGGGATCATTGTTCACGCGCCGGTAACGGGTCCTTCTAATCACCGCGCCAGTGGTGAGTTGAATGCCTGGCTTAAGGCGCGCGGCATCGTCGGCCTTTGCGGTGTGGATACGCGCGCGCTGACCGCGTTCATTCGCCAGAACGGGATGCCGAACGCGGTCATCGCCCATTCCCCCAGCGGCGATTTCGATGTCGAGGCTTTGCGGGACATGGCGCGCCAATGGCCAGGTCTCGAGGGGATGGATCTTGTGCCAGCCGTCACCGCCGCGCAACGCTATGCCTGGACGCAAGCGGCCTGGAGGCCGGGCCAAGGGTTTCGCACCGTTTCAGACGGAAGGTATAATGTTGTTGCGATCGATTATGGGATCAAGCGCAATATTCTGCGGCTTTTGACGGAGGCTGGCTGTGCGGTCACGGTTGTCCCGGCGGAAACTTCGGCGGAAGCGATCCTGTCCCTGCGGCCTGATGGCGTGTTTCTTTCGAACGGCCCGGGTGATCCGGCCGAGACCGGGAAATATGCGGTGCCCGTCATCCAGGCTCTGATAGCGCGCGATGTCCCAACATTTGGCATCTGCCTTGGCCATCAAATGCTGGCGCTCGCGATCGGCGCGAAAACTATGAAAATGCATCAGGGTCATCACGGTGCCAACCATCCAGTTCAGGATTTTACCACCGGCAAAGTCGAGATCGTGTCGATGAATCACGGCTTTTCGGTCGATAGGTTGAGTCTTCCCGCCAATGCGCGGGAAACCCATAGATCGCTTTTCGATGACTCGAATTGCGGTCTTGAGTTGACCGATCATCCGGCTTTTTCGGTGCAGCACCATCCAGAGGCCTCGCCCGGTCCGCGCGACAGCCATTATTTATTTGCCCGCTTCGTCCAAATGATGGAAACGGCGAAGGGCGCTTCTTAAAGATCAAGGATCGCCTTCTTAAGGACGATGGTGCCGGGCTCCCTGCGCGACGGGCAACATTCCCTCGTAAACCTGTTTGGGGGATGCGGGTGAAGATGACCTATGTCATCTGTCTTCAACTACCGATTGTCCAGATGCATTCAGCATCAGGAGATTTTATGTATTTGGAGACAAAATGGGTGACATCCTCGATTTCCGGCTTGGAAGCGGCTGCGAGCGTCAGCGGCCGCTGCCGGCAGGCCCGGCTGAAATCGTTGCGTTCACCGGCGGCTGGCACCGGGCGGGAGCGGGCACGAAAAACCAACCTATTCTGATGCGCTGCCGGCGGCGGATTGCCCGCTCCCTAGCGCCGGTCTGGGCGATCGTTTCGGCTTCCCTCCTTGATCCAAAGAACCGGCCTGGCGGTGCAGCCAGAAAGTCAAATTCACAAACGCCAGCTATTCCTAAGCCGGCGAAGCGGAGCGGCATTTCTCCCTAACGTGACTGGCAGCCATCAAGAAATTGAGCGACAGCCCCATCGACGAGGCGGTCGATCTCGGCGGGTGACGGCGATGCGCGCAATCCGATCAAGCACTGCAGCCGGGCGGTTCCAGAGAGCATGTCCAGAAAATGATTGGCCGCGGCGCTGCTGTCAGGCATGCACAGCTCGCCGCGTTCAATCTGGCGGTCAAAAAACTCCTTCAAAAAAGCGCGGCTGCGGCCTGGTCCTAGTTTCCAAAACCTTTCCGCGAGTTCCGGTATGCGGAGAGCTTCCGCGATCACAAGACGGTTGAGGCTGAGGCACGCTGGCGACGTCACAATGCGAAGATAGCGCACGCCTACCTCGCGCAACACGTCGCCGGGGGCACGTTGGGCCAGTTGCTCCGGTGTCAACCCTTGAAAAATCGTCTCGCAATTTTCGCTGATGATCGCCTCGAAAAGCCCCTGCTTGCCGCCAAAAAGCGCATAGAGCGTTTGCCGGGAGCCGCCGGATCGCCCGATGATGTCGTCGAGCGTGGCATCGGAATAGCCCTTCTCATCGAAAACGTTCCGGGCGGCGGCGAGAAACGCCTCTCGGCGCGCAGCGAGGCGTTTGCCGCTGGGCCGTTCCGTGCAGTTTACGTCGGGGACACTGGCTTTCATTCACAACCTGGTGAGCCTGGACATTCCGTCTTGATATGTACTGTACGAGACAGTACGTTACAAGTGGCTTTCGGAGTGAGTCATGGGGATTGTTGCTTTCGCGCTGCGGTATCGTCACACATTTTATGTGCTGGCCCTGATTGTGCTGTTTCTCGGCGGCAGCGCAATCGTCACAATGCCAAAGGATATCTTTCCGAACATCAATATTCCTGTGGTGACAGTGATCTGGCAATACACCGGTCTTACTCCCGAGGAAATGGAGCAGCGCGTCACAACCTACAGCGAATATTCAATCAGCTCCAATGTCAGCGATATCCGTAATATAGAAAGTCAGACGCTGTCTGGCGTGGCGGTCGAAAAGATTTTCTTTCAACCTACGGTCAATATCGATCTCGCGATCAGCCAGATCGTCTCGGCGTCAAACGCAATCCGGGCGCTGATGCCAACCGGCATACAGCCCCCAGTCATTGTTCAGTACAACGCTTCCTCGGTACCGGTCCTCCAGCTCAGTTTGAGCTCGGATCAGCTAAACGAGCAACAGCTTTACGATTATGGAATCTACCGGATGCGGCAGGCCCTGGCGCCTATTCCGGGGATCACGCTGCCGACCCCCTATGGCGGCAAGTACCGCCAGGTCATGATCGATATCGATCCCAATGCACTGGCGGCACGCGGCATAACGCCCAACGACATTGTCAACGCCGTGAACGCGCAAAGCCTGACGTTGCCGTCGGGGGACGCGAAGATGGGCGATACGCAATTTATCGTGCGCGTCAACAATATGGCCCCGTCGATAGACGCTTTGAATCGTATTCCGATCAAGCAGTCCGGGGGCACGACTGTCTATCTCTCCGACGTCGCGCATGTCAGGGACGGCTGGGCCGTGCAGCAAAATATCGTGCGGACCGATGGAAAGCGTTCGGTACTTCTGACGATCATCAAGAACGGCAATGCCTCAACTCTCGATGTGGTCAACAAGGTGAAGGAGGCACTCCCCGAGATCCAGCGGGCGGCGCCACCGGGCATGAAAATTGATTTGCTGTTCGATCAATCGGTGTTCGTCAGCAACTCTATTGCCGGGGTCTTGCAGGAGGGCGCGATCGCCGCCGGCCTGACGGCGGTGATGATTTTGCTGTTTCTCGGTTCGTGGCGCTCGATGCTGGTCGTCATGGTAGCCATTCCCTTATCGATTATGACTTCGATCGCGGTGCTTGCCGCCTTCGGGCAGACGATCAACACGATGACGCTTGGCGGCCTCGCGCTGGCGGTCGGCATATTGGTGGATGACAGCACGGTCACGATCGAGAACACGCATCGTCTTTTGGAGGAGAAGAGGCCATTCGACGCGGCGGTCTTAGAAGGTGCCGCGGGTATCGCAGTCCCAACATTGATCTCGACGCTGGCGATCTGTTGCGTCTTCGTTTCCGTGTTCTTCTTGCAAGGCGCCGCGCGCTATCTTTTCACGCCATTGGCGATGGCGGTGGTGTTTGCCATGCTCGCCTCCTATGCGATTTCGCGCACCCTCACGCCCATCATGATCGGCCTGTTGATCCGCAATGAGCATGAACAGGGTGATAGCGGCACCAGCTGGTTCTCCCGCTTTCATGCCGGCTTCAACGAACGATTCGACCGGTTCCGGAATTTTTACGGTCGGCTGCTGGCGGGCATTCTGCGGCGGCGCGTTCTGACGCCGGCGATTGCCGGGTTGATCGTCATCGGCGGTGGCGTCTTGCTCCCGTTCGTCGGGACTGATTTCTTTCCGGGCGTCGATGCCGGCCTCATTCAGCTGCATGTCCGGGCACCTGCCCGGACCCGCATCGAGCGCACCGAGCGTATCTTTCAGGCGATTGAGGACAATATCCGCACTCAGATACCTGCCGCGCAATTGCATCTCATTCTTGATAACATCGGTCTGCCAGCCCGCACTTATAACCTTGCTTTCACCGATGGAAGTACGATCGGTGTCAACGATGGAATCATTCAGATCGAGCTTATCGACGGCCATCCGCCTACCGCTGAGATCATCAAGAAACTGCGCGCGGAATTGGTGCGCGCTTTTCCCGACGTTCTGTTTTATTTTCAGCCAGCCGACCTTGTCACGCAAGTCTTAAATTTTGGCGTGCCGACCCAAATCGACGTGCAGCTGCAGGGGCACGATGCCGAGGGAAATAAAGAGACAGCCGCCCTACTCCAGCAGAAATTGGCAAATATTCCAGGGCTCGTCGACGTGCATGTTCAGCAAGAGCTGAATGCACCTGAGATGTTTTACACCATCGACCGGACCCGCGCGCAAGAACTTGGTCTAAACATGCAGGAGGTCGCCAACAACCTCAACATCAGCCTATCGTCGTCGGAGCAGGTCTCTCCGAATTTCTGGACGGATCCGAAAACCGGGGTTCCCTATTTCATGGCTGTTCAAACCCCGGAATACCGGCTCACCAACAAAAATCAGCTTGAAAACACTGTGCTCGCGAGCAGCAATGATGCCAACGGCACGCCCATTCCGAGCCGGCTTGGCAATATCGCGACGGCAAAGCGAATCGCCGTTCAGTCGGTCTTTAATCAGTCTAATATCCAACCTGTTTACGATGTCTATGGCAGCGTTCAAAACCGCGATCTCGGCGGCGTTGCGGCGGCAATTGAGAACGTCGTCGCGGACCTGGAGCCGAAACTCAAACCCGGCAATCATATTGTGGTTCGCGGCCAGATCGAGAGCATGCGGAGCGCCTTTGACGATCTCGGCTTGGGTCTCACCTTCGCGGCCGTCTTCGTCTACATGCTGATGGTCGTCAACTATCAGAGTTTTCTTGATCCGCTCGCGGTCATTCTTGCGCTGCCGGGCGCTGGGGTTGGCATCTTGCTGTTGTTGTTTGTCACCGGAACGGCGTTGAGCGTGCCATCAATCATGGGGGCGATCATGTCGATTGGCGTCGCCTCGGCGAATTCCATTCTTCTCGTCACTTTCGCGCGCGAGCAGCGCCTCGCCGGACACAGTGCCTTCGAGGCGGCGCTGTCCGCCGGAACAACCCGCTTGCGTCCGGTGTTAATGACGGCGGCGGCGATGATCGTCGGCATGATTCCGATGGCGATCGGCGGCCCCGGCGAAGAGCAAAATGCGGTGCTGGCCCGCGCCGTCATCGGCGGCGTTGCCGTCGGCACGATCACGACGCTTTTATTTGTTCCCTTTCTTTACTCGGTAATCGGCCGGTTTGGGCAAAGCGGGGCTGCATCGCAGCCGCGTAGCCAAGGATCGACCTCATGAATTATATGCCCGAAAACCACTCCTTGCGTGCCCACCAGCGGGCGAATCCGGACGAGAGCCGCCAGCGCAAACGCGCCCGCGCGCTTGCGATCGGCGCAGTTGCCATTTTGGCGCTATTGGTCGGCTTTGGAACCTTAAGCCATTACCAGCGCGCCGCCACCGCCGATGCCGTGCTTGAAGCCCGCAGCAACGCGGTGCCCGCTGTGCGCACTCTTGTGGTCGGGGCGGAGCTGCAGCCGCGCACCATCGATCTTCCGGGCAGCATGGCGGCATTCGACAGCGCGACGCTGTTCGCCCGCGCCACCGGCTATATCAGTGTCCGCAACGCCGACATCGGAACAAAGCTACGCAAAGGGGATGTGATCGCCATTATTGCCGCGCCAGATCTCGATCAGCAGCTCGCTCAAGCGAAGGCGCAACTTCTGCAGCTTGAAGCGTCGGTGCGCCAAGCGCAGGCGAACGCCGATTTGGGGCGCGTGACGAACCAGAGAACATCCAAGCTTGTCGCGCAAGGTTGGTCGAGCGCGCAACAAGGAGATACGGACCGGTTGACATTTGATGCACGTGCCGCGGGGGTCGCGGTGGCGCAAGCAAATGTCGCCGCGCAGCAAGCCGTGGTGAACCGGCTGCAGCAGCTGACGGACTTCGAAAAGATTACCGCGCCCTTTGATGGCGTCATCACCGGCCGATTCATCGATGTCGGCAGCCTCGTCACCGCCGACGCCGCGAGCGGCAGCCCGATGTTCTCCATTGCGAGAACCGATGTGCTGCGTGTGCAAATCTTTGTGCCTCAGTCCGCTTATTTCGGCGTCAAGGATGGCGATCACGCGACGATCATCGTGCCGGAGCTTGTCAACCGGAGTTTCGATGGCACGGTGGCTCGTAATGCGCAGGCCCTCAACAGTAGCACTCGCACCTTGCTTACGGAAGTCGACGTCGACAATAAGAATGGCGAGCTTGCGGCGGGGCTTTATTGTGTTGTCCGCCTCCAGATCCATCGCTCCGGGCCGGTTGTAAGCTTACCGTCGCAAGCGGTGATCTTCAATAAGGGAGGCCTCGGCGCGGCGGTAGTCGTGGATGGGAAGGTTGAGTTTCGCAAACTCGAACTTGAAGCGGACAATGGCGGCGATATCGATGTGCGCGCCGGCCTGCAGCCAGGCGATCGTGTAATCCTCAGCCCGCCAGTGAATCTGACCAACGGCATGCCGGTCAAGACGCTTTAAAACCCGCCGTCACCCAGCTTCGGGTACGCCAAGCCCAGCGGGCCCAGCACGCTGAAGGGTCAGACAAGGCCACAAAAAAGTACAAGAAAAAAAGTACACGTATTGAGTCGACAACACATGATCGATGGCAGAACCCTAAGCTTCGTCACATCTAAATCATAGAGCGTGGAAGGACCACCTAGATGACGATTATCATCCTCATTATTGTGGGCATCATCATCGCTGCCGCCGCAGTTTTCGCCTATGCCGCGGCCAAGCCAAACTGGTTCCACATCAAGCGTTCGTTGATCATCAACGCGCCTCCCGAAAAGATCTTTCCGCTCATTAACGACTTAGGGCTCCAGGCCATGTGGTCTCCCTTCGAAAAAGACGCCAACATGCGGCGGAACTTCAGCGGTCCGGCCCAGGGCAAAGGCGCCGCGTATGAGTGGGATGGCAATCGTGCAGCGGGCGCGGGACGCATCGTGATCGCCGATTCCACACCGCCGTCCAAGGTCGTCTTAAATTTACATATATTGCGGCCGTTTAAGGCCCAAAACATTGTTGAATTCACGCTTGCTTCGGAAGGCAGAGCGACACATGTCACCTGGGCGATGAAGGGCCAGCAGCCGTATATGGCGAAGCTCGCCAGCACGTTTATCAATTGCGACAAGATGGTCGGCAAACAGTTTGAAGAAGGATTGGCCAAACTGAACGGCATCGCCGTCTCATAGACGATCAGTGTCTCCGGCCTCGCGTTTTTTTCGCGAGATTACGCATTATCCGGCCAGAGAACGCGACGCGCATCACCGGGATGGGATGGGCAGGCACCATCGTCATGGAGAGTAAGTGGCGGCGTCTGAAGCGAAGAGAATGTCCGGAGGGACGCGTGCTTGCGTTCATGGTAGGCTGGCGCCCGGGATCTTCTCGCCTATCTGACCAGCGCGGGAGTGCCCTGGGCCACTGCAACGAGCGGCCGGATGAAGACCGCGCGACCGGCGCTGGAGGCACTCAATGTCGATCTTGATCGCGTTCCTGTCGTCACGCGCGACCAAGTGCAAAATGCGAAGCCAGATCCCGATCTTTTCCTGGCCGCCGCTGAGCGATTGGGAAGCGATATTCATACAAGCTCGGTCGTTGGCGACAGCGTTTGGGACATGCTGGCGGCCCGCCGTGCTCCGGCTCTCGGTATAGGTCTTCTGTCCGGTGGATATGGACAGGATGAACTCGAACGCGCGAGTGCCTATCGGGTCTATGAGGATCCGGCAGATCTGTTGCGGCATATCGATGAAGTTGGCGGCCGCCGTTGATCCAGCGGCCTAGTCAGGCCACTGCGTCAAAATGCGCGCGATCTCGCGGACTGGATTTTTAAGGTCTGACTTTGCATTGCAGCAAAAATAGAATATTTGGATATTAGGAAGTCTTTATGCGTATGTTTTTGCTCGAAGCGTACAGCCTGCGTCTCCTGGCTGAAGGTCCTTGTAAGCGAAGCAACTCTCATACCGGGCCAACATTTGCGGCGGCAACAAGCTGCAGAACCGCAAAGGTCTGGAGCTCCGTCCGATATCCCGTCAAAAACATCTGGAGTAATATGTGTCCTGGGAACTCTACAGGAACTTGGCCTGGCTTCCCGCGCCCCCGGCCGATTATACAGCGCGCTGCAAGCAATTGCCGGAGCGGGTAACCGGCTTCGGAACGGAAACCAGAGCACTGGCGACACATGCGCTGGACGAACATCAGCTGGCCCGCTTGGGCCGCGCGATCGACGCAGTCCGAGCCAAGGGCGGATCGCTTGCTCCTTTGACGCCCTTCCGGCTTGCGGTGCTTGGAAATGGCACTTTGGACCTCATTGTTCCGGTCCTTGTGGCGACAGCCGCGCGGCATGGAATAGCGCTCGAGTGCGTCAAGGGCGGCTACGACCAATTTCTCCAAGATTCGCTCATGTCTGACTCCGGCATCAACCAAGCCCAGCCGGACGCGGTTTTGCTGGCCTTGGACTACCGGGGCTTGTCGATACAGGCGACACCTGGTGATCCTGCAGCAGCCGAGCGGACGATCAATGCCGCCGCCGGCTTGCTCGATACGCTTCGGTCTGCCATCCGCCAAAACTGCGGGGCTATATGTATTTTGCAAACTCTGGCGCCGCCGCCGGAAAGTTTGTTTGGATCTCTGGACCGGGCGCTCCCAGGAACGGCGCGCAGCTTGGCCGATGCCCTGAACCAGCGCATCGCCGGAATGGTGCTTCAGTCTAACGACATCCTCCTCGATGTCGCGGGAATTGCCGAAACCGTCGGGCTTGCCGAATGGCACTCCCCCGCGCTTTGGAATTTGGCAAAACTCCCCTTTGCCGACGCCTATGTTCCGTTCTATGCCGATCACGTAGCACGCATCATCGCGGCCTTGCGTGGCAAAAGTCGGCGCTGCCTGGTCCTTGATCTCGACAATACCGTCTGGGGCGGAGTTATCGGCGACGACGGGCTCGAAGGCATCAAGCTGGCACAGGGCGACGCGACGGGCGAGGCACATTTGAGTGTCCAGCAGCTCGCGCTGGACCTTCGGGAACGCGGCGTCGTTCTCGCGGTAAGCTCGAAGAACACGGACAGTGTTGCCCGCCAGCCGTTCAACGAACACCCAGACATGCTGCTCAAGGAAAAGCACATCGCGGTCTTCCAGGCGAACTGGGAGGACAAAGCGACCAACATCCGGGCGATCGCGAAAGAATTGGCGCTGGGCCTCGAATCGCTGGTGTTCCTCGACGATAACCCGGTCGAGCGCGGCCTGATCCGCCGCGAATTGCCGGAGGTGGCCGTTCCCGAACTTGACAGCGATCCCGCCAGTTTCGCGCGGACTCTTGCCGCCGCCGGCTATTTCGAGTCGATCCGTTTCTCAGACGAGGACCGCACCCGCGCCGACATGTATCAGGGCAATGCGAGCCGGCTCGCCTTGCAGCAGCAAGTAGGCGACATCGATTCGTATCTGCGCTCGCTCGAAATGCGGATCATCTTCAACCCGTTCGACAAGACGACGCGGGTGCGGGTCGCCCAGCTCATTAACAAGAGCAACCAGTTCAACCTGACGACCCGGCGCTATACAGAGGCCGAAGTGGCGGCGGCCGAGGCCGACCCCGATGCTCTGACCTTGCACGCGCGCTTGATCGACAAATTTGGCGACAATGGTATCATTTCGATTGTCATCTGCCGGGGTACGGAGCCCGCAGTCTGGACGATTGACACTTGGCTCATGAGCTGCCGGGTGCTCGGCCGGGGAGTTGAGAAAATGGTCCTGCGCGAAATTCTTTTCCGCGCCCGTTCCCGCGGCATTCGCCGCCTCATCGGTATCTACCTTCCCACCGAAAAAAACGGCATGGTCCGCGAGCATTATGGCAAGCTTGGTTTCACCTTGGTGAGCGAGGACGCCGGCGGTTCTTCAACATGGGAATTATCGACCGGCGCGGAAGTCGAGGAGGCGCCCATGACGGTCGAACGCGACACAAATCAGATGGCGGAACTCGCTTGAGTGCTTGGTTGCCGACCGCGCCCGCTCGTGCCCGCCACCGGCACAGCAGGGATCACCAGGCGCATTGCTCATGAGCTTCGTCTCTCCCGCTTTCTTCGCCTTCCTTGCGGTCACGGTCTTCGCATTTCACCTCAACGCGTCGGTCGCCTACCGGCGCCTGGTGATGGGCGTCGCCAACGCCGTCTTCATTGCAAGCTATGTCAACAACGTCTCTGAACTGCTGCCGCTATTGGCTTTTCTGCTGCTCGGCTATGCGGGTTTGGAGGCGGTTCGCAGGCGTCAGACGAGTTCGAGCCTGGCGGCCAGCATTGTCGTGGTGCTGGCGGTCTATATCTTCCTCAAACGCTTCACATTCATCGAACCTTTGGCGCGTCTGCCGTTCCCTTATTTGATCGTCGGCCTGTCCTACATCCTCTTCCGGGTGCTGCAAGTCGTGGTAGACGCGCGTTCCGGAAGCCTTCCTGGCCGTATTGGACCGTTCGCGTTTTTCCGCTACACTTGTAACTTCTTGTGCTTCGTGTCAGGGCCCATCCAGCGCTATCAAGATTTTGTCACCATGGATGGGGTCGATGCGGTGAGGCTCGATGCCGACCGGGTCTATGAGGCGTTTTCCCGCATCGTGAAGGGTTATTTTAAATTCGTCGTGATCGCCGCCACTGCGAACTACTTTTTTATGAGCCTCAGCCCGCAACTGTTAGGCGCTGCGCCGCTTGGCCTGTTCAAACTTTCCCTTCTTTATGGCTTCTGCGTTGCGGCGTACACAGCGTATCTTTATTTTAACTTTTCCGGTTACATGGACATCGTGATCGGGATCGGCCTTTTGCTCGGTCAAGTGCTGCCGGAGAACTTCAACCAGCCGTTTACCGCGCGCAGCTTCCTTGAGTTCTGGCAGCGCTGGCACATGACACTGTCGGAATGGTTCAAACTCTATTTGTTCAATCCGTTCCTGATGTTCCTGATGACTCGTTTCTCCGCGCCCGGGTTGACGGCCTATCTTGGCGTCGCCGCCTTCTTCGTCACGTTTCTGGTGATGGGCGTCTGGCATGGGACGACTTTGGTCTTCGTCATCTATGGCTTGCTCATGGGAGCGGGAGCCAGTCTGAACAAGCTTTGGCAGATTGCTTGCGTCGATCGGCTCGGGAAAAAGCACTACCGCACACTAAGCCAGACAATGGCATATGTGTACTTCGCCCGCGGCCTAACATTTGCCTATTTCGCCGTCGCGCTGACATGCCTATGGGTTCCCGAGCTTCCCCAGTATCTCACGTTGAGCAGACGGCTCGGCGGATTTGGGGTGGGGATTGCCTTTGTCCTCCTCACGCTGGGGTTTGCCGCCACCACCCTCATTTTGGACTCCGTCGCGGCGTGGTTCAGCACACGTGGCGGTGGCTTGCGGGCGGTTTCGGAAAGCCTCGTGTACAAGAATATGTCGCTCGCGATCCAGATCCTTGCCATGCTAGCCATCGCGTCGCTGTTTAACGCGCCTCCCGATTTCGTTTACAAGGCGTTTTGACGTGAAACATATCCTGCGTCAGCTCATACTGACTACGCTTTGCTTTGGTTTGCTGTATGGTGTCGTCCTCGGGTTCACATTCCTTGTGATTCCGGACCCTCCCAGAGTCGGCTGGCTGGATCTCGAGACCTCCAGCACAACGCCTTACCGGACCGCAACGAAACACTTTTTTCTGGCGCGCGACGTTCTCGACGTTCCCGATCAGAAAGTGCTTCTCATCGGGGCGTCGAATACACTTGTCGGCTTTACGCAAAGATCCGTGCAGGCGTTGGTTCCCTGCGCCAAGGTCAGCAATCTCGCCATCGGCAGCGCCAACATCACCGAATTGCGCCAGCTGGTTGACCTCGTGCACGATGTGCAAGACGAGGGCGCCCGCCGGTCCAACACGTTCGTCATCGGCATTTGGTTTGGTATGTTCGCCGATACCGAGAAACGCTGGCCTGGGCCGGATAGGCATCACGGTGATACGGATCTTGACGTCGAGCGGTACCGCTACGGCTTTTACCGCCGGACCCCAGCGGGACCGGTCGCTGTGCTTCCGCCGGAGTGGCTGCGGGCTGGTGTTCTCCTTATCCGGCCGTATCTGCTCATGGATAAAATGACGCGCGATGTCACGATCGGGTTCCGTCGCATCGTGCTCGGGCGTCAGCCAAAATTGACCGACGCCCAGCGCGAGACGGCCGTCATGAGCGAGCAAGCCAAGAGCGACGCCCTTATCTATTGGCGGCAGAATATGGGAGAAACGAATGAGATCTCACAGTCACAAGCCGCGGCGCTGCAAGATTTGATCGAAGATCTGCTGCGGTCGGGCGAGAAAGTCGTGCTCGCTGATCTTCCAATTCCAAACTGGCATGGCAGGGCAAGCATCTACCAGCCAGGTTACGCGCAGGCGGTTGAAAATATATTCAACCATTTTTCCGGCCGTCCGAACTTTCAAGGGTTGAAGATGGCTGACCTTGATGGAGACAAGGATTATGTCGACGAGGTGCATCCAAAGCCGCATCTTGCACGCGTCTGGGCATCACGTCTGGCCAGCGTGCTTACCCCCCTGGCCTGCCCGGCGAGGACCGCTACCGATCCGGAGGGCACTCTGCAGAAGCGGTTTGCACCTGCCCCCGACTGACGCAGATGCGGCCAAAATATCTGCAGGCGAGCGCGCTTTGCCAAAGACAAGGAAATCTCACGATGGAAGAAGCACAAATATACGACAAGCTGACGGGCGTGTTCCGCGATGTGTTTGATGAAGAGGATCTCGTCCTTAAGCCTGGAACGACCGCGGACGAGGTCGATGGCTGGGACAGTCTCGCCCACATTCGGCTTGTGCTCGCCGTATCCAAGGCATTTGGGGTGAAATTTTCTGCTTCCGAGATTGGCGGCCTTAAGAACGTCGGCGAATTCGTGGACGTGATCAAGACGAAGACATAACACCAGCAAGCTGGAACAGAGGCATCTCCCAATGGATACCATGCCGGAAGCCCTGTCCGGGCTGACGTTCCATCACTTCGGGCTTGCCGTTGCTGCACCAAACGAAGCGTTCCGTTACCTTCGCGCCCTTGGCTACACGGAGGGGAACACAGCGTTCGATCCCCTGCAAAGGGTCAATTTGGCGATGCGCCACCATTTGGTGATGCCGGATGTGGAGGTCATCTGGCCAGGCGATGGCCCCTCGCCGATCGACAAACTCATCAAGCGCTCAGGCACCATGATCTATCACCTGTGCTATGTCTGTTCCCAGCCGGACGCGGTGATCGCCGCGCTGGAAGCTGCAGGACTCGATACGATCTTGGTTAGCCCGCCTACTCCTGCCGTGCTATTTGGCGGCCGCGAGGTTTCATTCCATATCGTGTCGGGTTTCGGATTGATCGAGTTGCTGGACGCGTCTCCCACGGGCGTCTGATGGCTTCGCTGCTTCATTCTTAGCGGATGACGGGATTCGGCTGAGTCAAATGGTTGATTGGTTATTGTTTTCGTCACATGATTGGCGTAAACTATGTGAGACACCGTCAGGTACCCAGGCACATCCAAGGAGACGATCATGAACTCTTCTGAGACTCTTCCCGAGACGGTCGAAACAGAAACGGATCCCGAGTCCGTGGTGGCCAATGATACGCCGGCCGATCAAGAAATCGACCTCCTCCCTGCCTAATGACCTCGGGCGCGCGACCCGCGCGGCTCCAATCCGATACCGAACGCCACATCGCCGAGATCACCGAGTTGGGTTACACGGTGGTCGAGGATGTGCTTGATCGCGCTGCTGTCGAAACGTTTTTGAGCGATACGCGGAGGCTTCACCGTGAGCTGCCGACAGTCGTTTCCAACTCGACCACGGTCGTCAAAGGCTTCCCACGGCGCGGCCAGGAGCCCCTAAAGGTTGCGGACCACGACTGGGTCCGGGTTGACAATTTGCTGATTCACGGCGAGCGTTACGAGCCGCTTCCCCTGCATCCCAGGCTTCTGCCCGTGGTGGAGGGTGTGCTCGGTCACGATTGCCTGCTATCGTGGTTCATGACGAGCAACCAACTGCCCGGAGCCGTTGCCCAGCGTCTGCATTGCGACGATGAAATGTACCCGCTGCCGAGGCCGCATCAACCTCTTCTCTGCAACGCCCTGATTGCCCTCTGCGACTTCACGGATGCCAATGGCGCCACCCGCGTCGTGCCTGGCTCGCATCGCTGGCAGGCAATGCCCGCGGCGCCATATGCCGAGGGAGAGGCGATCGAGATGGCGGCTGGTTCGGCACTGATTTGGAACGGAAGTTTATGGCACACCGCAGGCGCGAATCACACGGCCGATGAGCGCCCCGCCATCACGATCAACTTCTGTGCCGGCTTCCTCCGCCAGCAAGTGAATCAGCAACTCAGCATCCCACGGGAGTTGGTACGCCGGCTCGATCCTCGCCTGCAAGAGCTTATCGGCTATGGGCTGTTTGCCCGGAAGATGGGCCGGATCGACTGGCGGCCGCCGAAGGACTACCTCGATACCGATGAGCATCCTTTCCTACCGATGTTGCGCGCGACCGGCCGTCTTCCGGACACGCGCGCCTAGCACGCGGTCTTTCTTGAGAGGAGGCATGCCACGCGGGAGCGCGAGCCCAGCCCCCAGCGCGAGTAAGGTGAGACCAGCGGCAACGGCGATTGTCGCTTGGGCACCGGCCGCGTAGGCCTCACCGACGGCTACCACACTCGGTTGCTCATCAGATGGTGTTACTGTTTGCTTCTTCCGGTTGATATCTAGCCGATGATAGACATAGAGCACTTTTGGCGAGTCATTGATTATATGTTCTGGCGATACGCGCTGGCTCATGGTCGCCGCGGGACCATTACGCGACATCGAGACCCCGGTGAAGACCGCCGTCAGCGCGGCGGCGGCGAGCGCGCCAGCCAGCAGCCGCATTGAGCTTTGCAAGCCGCCAGCCATGGCAGAGGCTGGTTCAGGAACGTCCCGGAAAATCACGTTTACCAGCGTGGCGTAGGCGGTGCCCCAGGCAATGCCATAGACCGCGAGTACCCCTGCCATCGCTACACCGGAACCACCGGGTGTAAACATCGGCATCAGCGCCAGGAGAGACACCGGCAGCACGCTGATCGCAGCCACCGCAACGCTCCGCTCGTCAAAGCGCCGGCAGGCCCGCTCGGCAAGCGCACCGCCGAACCCAATTCCCAGCCCATAGGACGCAAGCACCAGACCTACCGCTATCGGATCATAGCCAAACACGAAGCCCGTGAAGAGGGGAAGCACAAGCTGGAAGCCGATATCGCCGCAGGAAATCAGTGCCGCGGCTATGGTGCCGACGCGAAAACTCCGGTGGCTGAAAAGCGCCAACGATGCGATAACGTCGCGGCCTGCTCGAGCCCGCGCGCGTTCGACCCCCACGAAGCAGCACAGCCAACCCGCCGTGGCCGCAAGGAGGATCGCCGATGTCGTGGCCCCAAGCCGGTCCCCCCGGTCAGCCACGACGACGAGGCTGCCCCCGGCAAGCGCTAGCAAAACAGTTCCCGTGATGTCGAATCCCCTCCCCGGGCGCCTTTCGCTCTCAGGCAATCCCAGCCGGACGCCCACGGCAGCGAGTGCGGCCAGCGGCACACCGCCCAAAAATGCCCAACGCCATGAGAGAGTGACGGCCAATGTTCCTCCGATAAGGGGGCCGAGGCCTGCCGCGACGCCAATTGCCGTGGCCCATAAACCCAAAGCCCTGTGCCGGCCAGGCCGTTGCGGTGGAAACAGGCTGTTTAACAGGCCAAGCCCTGATGGGAGTACAGTTGCGAGAGAAAGGCCGAGTAGGACTCGGCCGGCCAGCAGCGGCCAAAAGCTCCAGGCGAGGCCTGTCAGGACGCTCCCGGCCGCATAGATCGCCAGTCCAGCGAGCAAAAGCCGCCGCCGGCCCATCCGATCGGCTAGCCTTCCCCCGGGGATCATGAAGGCGGCGGCCATGGCGAGGTAGCTCGTCATCGCAGCACCGACATCTTCAACCGTGAGATTAAGATCGCGGATGAGGTCGGGGACGACGCAGTCGGCGACGGTGTAATCGATAATTACAAGGACGACCGCCAGTAGCAAAAACGCGTAGCCGGTCCAGACCTGTACCGCGATGGGACTGCTTGACTGTGTCACCTAAACCCATCCTCGAAACGTGCCGGCTCGCGGCGATCGTAACCTGCGGCAACACGCGCAACCGACAATTTGAGATCACTTTACAAACGTGCGCGCTAGGTGTTCAGCCCGGCGAAGGGTGCGCGTTCGCACAGAAGCTCCGGCCCTCTCCGTCTATCACAACACTATAGCGGAAGAACGCGTGAACCTGATAAGAGGGAGGGATCAATGGTTTCGGCGATGCCTGAAATTGGCGGTTTTGAGACGCGGATATTTAGAAGCGACGAAGGTGGCGGCTACATCGCCGTCGCGCCCGATTTGCCTGGGTGCTCCGCGTCCGGCAAAACGTGGCCAGAGGCGTTAACTGAACTTCAAGGCGCAATGACTGCTTGGATTATAGCGGCGCGTACCGCGGGCAGTGCCACGGCATTGGACCCCCACTGAGACTCTCGAACGCCCTCAATGCTGTCATCGGTGCCTTAAGGGTTACCCTCTCCCCTCTGCGCGAACCCGCAGTGGCGTGAAAAGAATATTATCACGGGGGGACAGACGGTATTGCGTCAACACCCGGCATTCGTTATGTTTCGCAAATGACAGACGGGTGATTGAAGCCCGTTTGTCTTCGGCGATGGAGTTCGCTGGCACTGCCCCATTAAGCTGATGACTCCTACGGTTGCTTCGCTCGGTTCGCCGGGGCTGGAGATTCGTAGGATGTCCACTTGGGCAGATTATTCGGCAGCATGTGCTCCGATGTCCAACTCCTCCCATGTCCCCTGGCCCGATGATCACGCGCTAAGCAGCCTCAAAGCAAAGGCCGGAGGTTCGTATGCTCGATCGGATTGGCGACAACTTTCTTCCGGCGTCCACAGCAGTGATTGAAGGCGTCGCTAGCCGACTGAAGGGAATCCTTCAGTCGAGACAGGGCTCTGTCCCGGTCAGCTCGCTACGGTTGCCGAGCAAACCATCAATGAGAACAAACTTGTCGGTGAAGTGATCGCGATTCGCGACAGCACATTGCCAATGGTGTTTACCTCGCGATGCTAAAGTCAAACGAGAGGAGACGTGATGAACCAAGATACTGGGCAGAAGTCAGCAATATATCCACAAGATAAAACAACGCCTATCCTATCCCAAGAGGAAATTTTAAAAGCCGAAATCGCGGAGAAGGACAGGCGTGCGGCTGCCGTGTTTTGGTGGATTCTAATGGCTATGCGGGCGGTCATTCCTCTATATGTGATCTATGCAATCTATCTCTATTGGACTTTGCCGACCAGCGCGTATTTGTCAGGAGGCTATTAAAGCTTTAGTCGCAACGCAATGAGTTCTTCTTAGAGCGGGTTTCGACGTGAAGAAATAATCCCGCGTGATGTAGCCGATTTGGGCGGCACCACGCGGGATTTGGGGAAATGACGGACGGCGCTCGGCGGCTATCAAAGGACATCGTTCGCGGTTGCTCATCCGACGGTCTTCACGCCAATTCGGAAGCGGCGGTTCTCTTTCCCAAATTGTTATGTCGTATGGCTGGCGGAAGAGGTGGGATTCGAACCCACGGTAGGCTTGCACCCACGGCGGTTTTCAAGACCGCTGCCTTAAACCACTCGGCCACCCTTCCAAGACATAGCCCTGAGCGTTTCCGAAATCTAGGATTTGCCGTCTTCTAAACCGCCGACATGCTTTTGGCTGTAAAGTTGGACGCCCAGCTGTTTGATCAGCTCCAGTTGTGTTTCCAAAAAGTCGATGTGATGCTCCTCGTCGATGAGGAGATCGTCGTAGAGTTCCTTCGAAACGCGGTCATGAACCGTGATGCAATATTCAGCCGCTTCCGTGTAAAGAGCACGCGCCGAAGTTTCGGCCGCGAGGTCGCAGCGGATAATTTCTTCCACAGTTTGCCCAATGCGCAGCGGGTCGAGGACCTGGAGGTTGGGAAAGCCTTCGAGAAACAGAATCCGCGCGATGAGCTTGTCGGCGTGCTGCATTTCCTCGATGGATTCTTCGCGCCACCGCTTTGCTAATTCCTTGAATCCCCAATTGTCGAAGATGCGATAATGCAGCCAATATTGATTGATGGAAGTCAGCTCGCTGCGCAGGCTGCGATTGAGATAGTCGAGTACTCTGTCGTCGCCTCTCATAGTGCCGAGCTCCTTACATTAGGCTTTTATGGCGGCCAAGCCGGATTTCCCGGCCAACGGTACGTATCAAAACCCTGCGGTGGCCAGAAACCAGCTACCAGCACAGCACTATAGCCGGTTAAGCGCCGCACGAAAGTTCGCTGGCAGAAGTGAGGTCTGCCAACGACCCATGAGGCTCCTTCGCTCATGGTCGATATTTCAATCTATCGCAAGGGTTTTTCGTAAGAAATCTTGGCGCTCAAACAGGCCATTTCCGCCGAATTGCGGCAGAGACCACCACCGCAACCTAAGCGACATTCAATTCGCGGCTTGTCCTGCATGGCATTTCAGCTGGAGATGTCTCCGCCGCCAATGTCTCGTTGATGATGTTTCTCAGGGTTGCGATGCAGCGCCCGCAACTTGGACTGCAGCCAAGACATTTGTAGACGGCGCCCGGGGTGCGTGGGCAAGTCCCGCTGTTGACGATATCCTTGATATTTGTGTCGGTCAGGACATTGCAAGAACAAACGATCATTGAGGCACCGGTGCCGAGGCGAAAGACGCATTTGCAAGGTAAGATTTCTAACGCACTGTTGAATAGTTCACAAGTTGAGAGTCGAAGATTACAAAGATTCCAAAACAAATTCGAGAGACTTAGCAGTTTAGATTCGCTCCAAAATACTCATGGAACAAAGCTGAGTCCTGACCCCTTTTCAACGTTACGACGGGCTGATAGGCCTGACCGCGTCGCCCCAGCAATATGGCGCGTGGCAACCCTACCCGCAAGATTCGAGCTACTCGTGAGCATATGAGAAACCATTTTTTTCAACGAGTCCGTGATTCATCGCACGGTCGGGAAACCGCGGCATTTCTCGAAACACCGGATGGCTGCGGCTTAAGCTACACCAATATGGAAGCGCTGACCGCGCGCTATGCTTCGGCGCTGGTCAAACTTGGCGTTAAGCCTGGCGACCGGGTCGCTGCGCAGGTCGAGAAATCGCCCGAAGCACTCATGCTCTATCTCGGCACGCTCCGCGCCGGTGCGATTTTTCTGCCTCTCAACACCGCCTATACGAGTGCCGAACTCGACTATTTTCTTGCTGACGCCGAGCCCAAGATTCTTGTGTGCGACCCCACACGCCGCGACAGCTTGGCGCCGGCCACGGCTCAGGCTTGTGTGCAATCGCTGGAAACGCTTGCCGCCGATGGCACGGGTTCGCTTCCCGAACTTTGCGCGGCCTGCGGAGCCGACTTCAGCGATATCCCGCGCGGGGCAGACGATCTTGCCGCCATCCTTTACACGTCCGGCACCACGGGCCGTTCGAAGGGCGCCATGCTGACCCATGGCAATCTCGCCTCGAACGCCGCAGCGCTTGCCACACTGTGGCGCTTCTCCCCAGCCGATGTGCTGCTGCACGCCCTGCCCATTTATCACACGCATGGGCTTTTCGTGGCCGTCAACACCGTGCTTTTCAGCGGTGGCAAAATCCTCTTCATGCCGAAATTCGATCCCAGCCTATGCTTGGCGCTGATGCCGCGCGCGACCGCGATGATGGGCGTTCCAACCTTCTATACAAGGTTGCTTAGCGACAACAATCTTTCGCGCGAGACGACGGCGCATATGCGGCTTTTCGTTTCCGGCTCCGCGCCCTTGCTCGAAGAGACCCACCGCGCTTGGTTGGAACGGACCGGGCACGCCATTCTCGAACGTTACGGTATGACCGAAACCAATATGATCACGTCCAATCCCTACGATGGCGAGCGCAGGGCTGGCACCGTCGGCTTTCCGTTGCCTGACGTGGCGCTGCGAATCGCCGATCCGGAAAGCGGACATGTTTTGGACGGAGGACAAACCGGAGTCCTCGAGGTCAAGGGACCAAACGTCTTTAAGGGCTATTGGCACAATCCCGAGAAGACTGCGCAAGAATTCCGGAGCGACGGTTTTTTTATCACCGGCGATCTCGGCCGGATCGATGCGGAAGGCTATGTGCAGATCGTCGGCCGCGCCAAGGATTTGATCATCTCGGGAGGGTTCAACATCTATCCCAAGGAAGTCGAGAGCGAAATCGACGCTCTCGCTGGCGTGATCGAAAGCGCCGTTGTTGGGCTTCCGCATGAAGATTTCGGCGAGGCGGTCGCGGCCTTCGTCGTGCTTCACCCCGGTGCCTCTCTCGACGAACCTATGGTTCGGGACGCGCTGGCCAAAAGACTCGCCAAATTCAAATTGCCGAAGCGCGTGGTCTTTGTCGAAGAGCTGCCACGCAATGCCATGGGAAAAGTGCAAAAGAATGTGTTGCGCGAGACATATGGGAGCCTTCACCCTAGTTGAGACCAGGGCCGGGCGACAGTTCCCCTGGTGCCCGGCCGCATATCAATCAAGTCGATCGTTGGTTTGCCGAGCTCACTCGGAAGCTCCCATATCTCGACGAAGAAGTTAAAAACAGACATCCATGACTAGTGTAAGCCGTAGATCGTCAGATACCCCTTTGTTCCGACATAGACATGCCCCGCGGCAACCATGGGCGTCAGAAACGCGTGCGGAAAGGCTCTCGGCAGCGCATTGGCCCCTGTCCCGCTGTTGAAGAACATCATTGCGAGGCTTCCTGCATTCAAAGCCAGCAGCACATTCGCCCCGGGATCGAGCGCCCAAACGAGCCCGTTCGAGGCGCCGTTGGCGGAGATCTGTGGAGTGGAACCGGGCTTGGAGAAGCGATAAGTTCCGACGGAAACAGGGGTTCCGCTCATCCTGCCGTTGTTAATGGAAAAGGCCTTGGCAAAATCGCCGGTCGCGGCACCGTAGGCATCCGCGACATAGTACATCACAGGACTGGGGTTCGACAGGGAATAAAAAGCCGGCGTACTCCACATGCCTTGAATCTGGCCGGTGACTTTTTGCACAACGTTATCCGCAATTGAACTAAAGCCTCCCATATTGTTCCGGTCGATGAGCCAAATCTCCCCCTCCTTGGAGGACATGACCAGAAGATTTGGATGCGCGGTGCTTCCAACTTCGGGCGGCAAAAGTACTGGCGAACTTGACCCCACATCAAGGTCCTTCGGTCCCTGCCGGTAACTCTGATCAGCCGGCGTAAAATAATCGGCGACGTGAAGGCCCCAGCCATTGGGGTTGTCCCCATGGGATTGGTCCACGTCAGAGTCGGGGCGAAGCTTGATCACCGAATCTCCGAAGTCCATTCCGCTGGGAGCTTTCAAATTGGAGACATTCGTCGTCAAGCGGCCATTGTACGGAACCGTAGCGAGGGTTTGCTCAAAAGACCCATTGCCAGTCGCAATATACATATCCCCGAGAGCGTCCACGGCAATACCGCCGCCGGACATCCATATGCCGCCAGCACCATTGCCGCCGTCTGCGTAGCCGCCACTGTTGCCGTTCGGGGTCGAGCACCAGACGGCAGCCTGGCTCAGATCGCCGGAGGCATTCTTGACCGAATTGTAGCCGACGATCCAGCCATTATAAGGCCCAAGGTCGCCGCCGGCTGCAAAGGAAGCGTAGACGACGTTATTGATTGGATTGAGCACCAGATTCCGGGAGAGCAGATTGCCATTGAACATCCTTCCCGACGCAATGGATGGCCCGCTTATATAGGTGGTCCAACCGCCGATTTTTCCAATGACTGCGGGAGCGGCATATGGCGTGCCGTCGGCAAGATTGAGGGCAAAAAGCGCATAAATGGAGACGCTGCCCGAATAGCCATGAACCAGAACATACATGGCGTTTGTGAGAGCGCTTAGGACGGGCGTGGAGTAAACGTCCAAGACGGCAGTCGCACCGGGAGGGACAAGGCTGGAGGTCCATAGGACGGCACCAGAATAAGCGTCGATCGCATAGGCCACGCCGTTGCCAGTCACGGTGAAAACCGTGTCATGTGTTCCCTTACCAGGGATGTTCACACCACTTTGGAACAATGGCTGGGTATAAACATCTCCGGAGAGAGGCACGCTCACGATTTTACCAAAACTTGCGCTGCTCACATTTGTCGGCGTGAGTATCGTTTCTTTCAGGTTCTGACCGTCATTCGCGAGAGTGGCGTGATGGGTCGGAATGCTTAGTGAGCCAGACGATGTGCCATTCGGAGCGTCAAAGAATATCCCGCTGATCACTGCGTTGAAAGCGCCGGTTCTGATGATCTCGTATTTGACGTGACCTTGTACATTCCAAACGAGATATTCGCCGTTATGGAAGGCTGCGCCGGCAGCAAGAGTCCGGCTGTCCAAAATGGCGTTGGTCGAGGCATCGCGCACGTTGATTGTCTGCGAGCGTATGGACCAATCGAAATCAAGGTTATAGAGTGCGATTTGGTGAGTATTGCCGTCTGTTAAGTTGACGTCGATAAAGAAACTGTTGGGCGCGTACCATGTACTGGCGATCCTGCCGCTTGGGTTTTCAGGCCTCTGCAAGGCGGCGGTGCCCGCGGGAGAAGCCGACCATACATAGTTGGAGGCTCCGCTGAGGTTGATCTGGGCATAGGCAGCGGTTTTGACAGTGGTGTCCTGGCTCACATTGTACCCGTCGGCGCCGTAGTGCCCGATCCAATTGCCTACTGTGGACGTGTCTACCTTGACAAAGCTGGCGCTATTTGCGGCCAGTGCGGCAGTTGACGGTATCGCGATTAAACCAATCCAAGCCGTCGCGAGTATTGAGGCACGCTTCGAGTTTCTCATGAGAGTTAACCTCGTGCACAGTTAAAGCTTCGTGATCAATTTGGCATAGTTTTAGGTTAACAGTTTGAACGTAAGCTTTACTAATTGGCGGCTAAGCCATTGTTTTAAAAACAATAACACTATGATTTATATATTATGATAATGATAAATATTTATCAATAATTATTATTGCCTGCGATAGGCACGCAATGGGAGCGCGGGTTGCCGTGCCGTTGATGATCGACGCGACCCAGCTAAAAGCGCATTAGGCTCAAAGACTGGCGGCGCCTCCACACGCGTTATCTCCGTACAGGCAAATACCGATTGGCCTTAGCAGTTCTATCCGCGCCCCCAGTCGCGCTCAAGATAAACACGAATAAAAGGAGCTAGAAGAATATTTTTCTAATCTCTGCAAAATAATGGGACAATTCTCTACACATTTCTGAAATAAAAGTTCCTTTTTATGTGTAAAGTTACTATCATATTCGTCGTCTATACAGATATAGCCTTGGCTTATTTAAGAAGAGCTGGGTTCCACTTTAGGAAACGAACGTGAACTTCTAGCAAAAGGTGAAACGCGATGACATCTCAAGACTATCGTGTCCAAGACAACCGTTACCGTCCAGACGATTTTGCCGATGATCCGCGCCGTGATCGCTACGACGAGGCGCGCCGCTATCAAAGCGGCCGCAGGGAATTGCCGGGCCAGGCCGCTTATGGCCGCGGCCGTGACTTTGGCCTGCGCGAATTTCCCCGCGAGGGCGAGAGCATAGACCGGCGTTACGGAGAATCGTCCGGCCGCGCCCGTTTCGAGGAGGATTATTACGGCGGCGAAGGCGGCTTCGCCGGCCGCGATTACAATGACCGCGGCCGCGAACCGCGCGACGGCGGCGTTGCCGATTGGGAAGCTTTTGGCTGGCGCTCCGTCAATCCGTATCAACAAGGAGGCGGGTACCGCGCCGCCGAATATGCTTATGGAGCAAGCCGGGATCCGCGCTTTGCTGGGGACGCAGAGCACCGCGATGCGTATGCGCAGGGCGATCAGGGCGCCAGGCTGCGCTGGTTGGCGGAGCGTGCCGAAGGGCCGTCCTGGGCAGGTGGTGGCCACATCCGTGATGAATACGCGCGTTATTACGGCCTCGGGCCAAAAAATTACAAGCGTTCGGACGAGCGCATTCGCGAGGACGTCTCCGACCATCTGAGCGACGATCCCTATGTCGACGCTTCGGAGATCGAGGTGAATGTCCACAATTCGGAAGTTACGCTGAGCGGTGCCGTCGAAAACCGTATCCAGCGCCGCCGCGCGGAACTTGCCGCCGAACAAGTCTCCGGCGTCAGCCATATTCAGAACAATCTGCGTGTCAAACCCGCGAATGCGGGCGGCCGTCATGCCGATCAGGCTTCGGGATCTGCCGATGCGGGCAACGCGCCGAAAGTCGCGGCTCAGGCGAGATAACGCGCGTGGTTGCGCGTGCCTAGAGAAAGTTTTCGTCCCGCTCTGGGCGCGCACCCCACCGCCAATTGCACAATCCGTCCCGCTTAGTCCACCTTCTCCCAGTGGCCGCGAATGCGGCTGCTGGGTTTTTCCGGTGGCGCAACTATTGGAAGCGTCGCTGCATTAGTGTGCGGTATTTGTTAACAATGTCTTGTGCGTCACCTTCGGTATGAGCGCTCAACGCGCGGAATGAAGCGGGCGCTGCGCGTCATACCAAACCCTAGCGCGTGATCTTAGATATCCCGATCACCTTGCCACTGGCGTCCAAGGCCTTCACCTGAAAATACGGTCCTGAATTTGTCACCGAGATCGCAGTTTCAAATCCAGATTTAGCCACAGTTTTCGTGAGCGAGAATTGCTTGAGGCCGCTGCCGCTAAACAGCTGCCAGGTGGTAGTTTCTGTCGAACCATTCCATGAGGCATAGACCGTAGCTACACCATTGTTTGATTCTACAGCAATGCTTGGCGGATAATAAGGAGTTCCAACCCACTTTTCGCGATAGGCGCGATATGTATAATTGCTGCCCGGCATTTGGGCGTCATAAAGCGTGCTGCCTCCTGCTGCATATTCGCTATAATAGGCGGATTGCCCCCATCCAATGAATACATTGCCATTGGCCAAGCTCTGTGTGTTTCCCTGTGACGAAATATTTAGGTTAGGATCATGATAATACTCTCTTAACAGACTAGCCGTCTTGGCGGCTAAGTTTAATTGCAGGAACAGCCCATGCGATGGTGGCGTCCCAGCTGGGACTGAACCAGAGGTTTCGCAGCAATTATCGTCAAACATGCTTATTACATTAGGTGGCAGAAAACGCGCATCATGCTGCCATGAGAATTCTGCCCCGCTTTCTATCGTGAAGTCGCTTTGCTTGCCGCCGAGCCGCCAGACAATCATTCCGCTTGGCTTGTTTATTTTATAAATTGTTGAAGTATTACGCCCAGATACCACAATATCTTTGGCGTCGTCCGTAAGCCCTATAGAATTTAAATGATAAGCATCCCATGTGTTGTTGCTGAAACTTGCGCTTGATGCCGGCTCGTAGGACTCAGCAAGCGGAATGTGATTCAACGCGTCCCAGAAAAATAACAAATTATTCGTTTTCAAATCAATTTCTTGGATTGCAAAATCTTGGACATATCCATGTTGCGGACCTCCATACGGAGTCAGATCCATAGATACAGTCCGGGTAGAAAGAAGCAACGCGGTATTACTTGGAGTAAGCAGGAATTCATGGATATCGGCAGTAAAACCATTTTGAGCAGCGACCGTTTTTATGACTCGATAGGTGTTGTCAACAATATAATAACAAGAACCTGGCTCGGATGACCCGGCTGGCACATTGGTGTACGTTGGCGGTGTAGCAAGAGTGCCTTGCCAAAAACTTAGTACTGGTTTACCGCCCAATTGCTGCATCCGGAAATCCGTATTCATCAAATTAGGGCTGTTTAACGGGAGAAACCAAACAGGATTGCCCGTATTATCCAAAATTAATGATCCTGGCTGTCCGTAAGTAGCGTCGTCGGAAAAAGCATATGGGGCAAGAAATATTAACCCTGAAGATGTGCGAGCATCATATGTATTGATAGCAACTTTCATCGGGTGCAGCTGTGGCTCACTCACAAAGCTCCAGACCTGTGAAGATTTTATAATTGGGTTTGGAGTCTTATGGCCAGTGTTTGATGGATATGGCACTGTCCCGCAATTCTGACTATCAAGCGAACTAGCTATACTGCTACTAGTAATAATTGCCATGAATGGAAGCAATAAAAGTAAGTATAAAAGTCCTTTATAAAACATTTGTTTTACCTAAAAAATTAGATTTAGTCGCGCTGGATACCGATCCGCAAAGGCTTTATGCTTCAGCTGCACCCTTCCCTGCAAAGAGCCAGGCTTTTTGTCCCTGTCTTAGCCAGAGTCCCGCGCTTGATCGCCACATTGCCGCTGGCCAGACCGACAAAAGTGAGTGTTATGATAATTGAGCGTAGTTCAATATCATCGCTTACCGCAACATGGCCGACCTGAGGGAGGTTGTCAAAAGGCATCGGCGGTGCGGTGATCAATCGTGCGCTCGAAGCGCTCTCCGAGGGCCGATGAAGCCAATGTGCGGCGGCACCTGTACAATGGACCGCGAGCGCCCCATTTATGAGACACGACTGCAAGCTTCGAAATGTTAGGCGCCCATCGTATCGTCTTGTCGGGCTACGCGCCGCGCCGCCTCGCGCAAACGCTCGATCGCTTCGGCATAAGACACCGGATGCATCGCCGTAAACCCATGAAAGCTTCGCAGCGGCAACAATTGGTCATCCTGACCCTCGCCAGAATGCAACCACAACGCCTCGAAGTTGAGCGCCGGGATGCGTAAGAGCCGCAGCTCAAATCGTTTCTCTCCAGCCGGGATTTGCGCAACGGCGTCCAGCGCTCGCGTGAAGAGATCAAGATAGGGATTGGCCCCGGACATCTGGCTTACCCGATCCTCGATGATATCATAGTAGACGCGCGGCCTCTCTCCCTCAAGCTCCAGCACGCGCAAACCCGTCTGCTGCGGGTGTCCCTCGCCAGTGAGATCGCGTAAGCTCAAGCTAAAAACCGGATGCGCCAAGCCCAGGGAGCGTCCATCCGTCGAGAGCAAAGCTTCCTCACCTAAGCTCGCGGAAAGCACCGGCCGTTCGCCCCAGATTTTCCGCGCGATCTCTTCGTCAACTAAGTTGGGGTTAATGAACATGTCGCCGATATAGCTCTGTGTTAGATAAGCATGCGTCCAGCTGCCGGTGGTTTGGTAATGATTGCTGAAATCCGCGACCTTGAGGTGTGATTTTCCATAAATCGGATCATCGATATCAAAATACTCCTGGGCCAGCACCTTCGTATAGCCATAAATCACCACGAAGTGGCCACCCCCGCCAGACCAGCCAATTCGTGCCCCGACCGGACGCCCCGCATCGATTTCGGCGCGCACCTCATTGAAGGGGATCGGCCCGGAAATGCTGACAAAATTTTGAGTCCGCGTGAGCGCCCTATCGAGAAACCACGGAACATTGCAATCATCAGGCGCCGGTATCTCACAGCAAGTTTGCAGGTTCAGCTCGGCACACGCGACGCGGCACTGCGTCCATCGGCTTCTGTACCAATAATAATGCGAGACGCTGGTGGAGGTTGCCGCCCAGCACCAATTCGATTCCGTCTGCGGCTGCATATGGAAAGCCAGCCGCCGGATACGGAAAAGCCAACCGGCAATTTGAATGTCGCGGTGAAGGGAGGAAAATGGCTGCGTCGTAGCGTGGATGAGATCGGCGGCATCCATGTGCGTTTCCCCATTACCAGTTGCTATTTTTTCGCGAGTCTATTGGTTTTCCCGCTCTGCGCAACCAACGGATGTTCGATGTCACCCGATTTTCCAGTTGGATTCGGAATTTTCATCAATATGGCATAAATGTTGCTTGCTTTAAGTATCCTCGTTCCCGTTCCGGGCAACGCAATTTGTCAAACGGCAGTTCTCATGTCTGATAAGGTGGTTAACATACGCGGCGGCTTTGCATTTCCGTCCTCCCAACCCAATCCAACCTTGATCGAGGAACTCGAGCGTCTGCTCGAAGCCGCCAGAGCCGGAGAGATCGTCGGCATGGCGGGAACATATGTGCACAGAGACAAGACTGTTTCCTATTCCTATGCAGGCGCGATCGCGAGCTATGGGATGCTTGGCGGTCTCGATTGCGTCAAAGAGCGGCTCTTGCGGATCGCGCTCTCGAAGGAATGACGGCGCCCTGGATCGGGGATCCCGTTCTTGCCACCCAGTCAGCCGATGGCCACAGCTTTCGCGGCGCCCAGCGTCGCGTCATTCATCTCGAAGCGGCGCACGATGAGACGGACGAGATAAAGCCCGAATTCCGGATTTTGAAAATATAACTGCTCGAATTGTTCATACGTAATGACGAGCAGCCGAACATCGCTCGAACATGTCGCGGAAGCGGTGCGGCGGCCCGAGGCCGTGAACAGCGCCATCTCGCCAAAGATAGTGCCCGGTTCGAGTACGGCCGCACTCTCGGCAATGACGATTCTTCCCTCAACAAGCAGGAACGCTTCGCTCGCCTCATCTCCCTTCGAAAAGACCGAGCTTCCTACCTTCAACGCACGCGGGTGCATAAAAGGCTTCAGCCATTCAATCTTCAAATCAGCCGCACTCGCTTCGCGGACGCTCTCGACGAGACGGCGCATTTCCCGCAAACGAATGGCGTTGAGCGGAAGGTTCACCGCGTGCTCGACGAACGTCGAAAAACTACCCGAGCCGATGCCGGCGGCGACACCAAACAGGTTGTTGAGAATGGCCGTGGCCCGGAGCGGGATCATCCGCTTCACATAGGCAGAGCCGATCGCTGTCAGCGCTTCCGCCCAAGCGAGAATTTCAATGCCATCCCGTACATAATCGCGAAAGGATCCATAGATATGCGGGAAAAGAGATTTCAAACTATCAGCAATATGGAGCACACCGTCGAACATTTTGTCCCCCGCCGCGATTCGGATGCGACAGCTTAACAAACATTTCATCGGTGACGGAGGGATTGAAGCATGGGCTTGCGGTGTCTTTGCCCTGGCGGGCGGAGAGGCGCCCATCAGAGCGGCGTTGGATCATGGCGCAAGCGCCCCGGTGCAGTCTGCGTTGCATGATTCATTTCAAAGCGTCGCACAATAAGTCGAACGAGATAGAGACCGAATTCCGGATTTTGAAAATACAGCTGCTCAAACTGCTCATAGGTGATGACAAGCAGCCGGACATCACTGGCGCATACCGCGGATGCGGTTCGCTGCCCAGCGGCCGTGAACAGCGCCATTTCGCCGAAAATGGCACCAGGCTCAAGTTGCGCGGAAATCTCGGGCACGACGACGCGGCCTTCGACGAGCAAAAAAGCCTCGTTCGCCTCGTCGCCTTTCGAAAACACCCGGTTCCCGGCCTTGAGTACACGCGGATGCATAAAGGGCTTCAACCACTCGATATTCAACTCGGTTGAACTCGCCCCGCGCACGCTCGCGACAAGGCGGCGCATCTCCCGCAATCGCGTGGCGTTAAGCGGAAGATTCACCGCATGTTCGATAAAGGTGGCGAGGCTACCAGCACTGATGCCGGCAACGACACCAAACACATTCCATGGCCATGGTCCGCAGCGGGATCATCCGCTTCATATAGGCTGCGCCAATGGCCGTCAGCGCCTTGGCCCAAGCGAAGATCGCGGCAGCGTAGAAAAAATCGCTTTGGAGAGAGCCATGCAACCGGAGGAAATAAGGGTAAAAAGCCTCCGTCAAATGGCGCATGTGATCGAACATCTGCTCCCCCGCCACGATTTAAATCATGACAATTTAGCACCTTTGTCATGACAGAGGGGTGAAGGCTTGGCCTCAGGGATGCGATTTTTCAGTGCCGTGCTGGTCTAGCTGGCACAGCGGGGACGCATCAAAGGAGCGTCCCGGAAAAGCCAAATAGCTCGTCCGGGACAGGATCGATCGATGCATGTGAGCAAAGCGAGCGGGTCTTATTCCCCGGCTTCCTGCTCTTCGAGTTTTTCCTTGGCTTCGAGGTCTTCCCCCGTTTGCTGATCGACGATGCGCATCGACAGACGCACCTTGCCGCGCTCATCAAAGCCGAGCAGCTTCACTTTGACCTTGTCGCCTTCCTTGACGACATCGGAGGTTTTCGCGACGCGTCCCTTGGCAAGCTGGGAGATGTGGACGAGACCGTCCTTGGCGCCAAAGAAATTCACGAAGGCGCCGAAATCGACAACCTTGACGACCGTGCCATCGTAGATTTGGCCAACTTCCGGATCATTGGCGATGGACTTGATCCAGTTGATCGCGGCGCGGATCGAATTGCCATCCGAGGATGCCACCTTCACCGTGCCGTCATCCTCGATGTTGATCTTGGCGCCGGTTTTCTCGACGATCTCACGAATGACCTTGCCGCCGGTCCCGATCACTTCGCGTATTTTGTCGGTCGGGATTTTCAAGGTTTCGATACGCGGCGCGAATTCGCCAAGTTCCGCCCGCGCCCCGGTGAGCGCCTTGCTCATCTCGCCCAAAATATGGAGGCGGCCGGCCTTCGCCTGATCCAAGGCCACCCGCATGATTTCCTCATTGATGCCGGTGATCTTGATGTCCATCTGCAGCGAGGTGATACCTTCGTCGGTCCCCGCCACCTTGAAATCCATATCGCCCAGATGATCCTCGTCGCCGAGAATATCGGAGAGGACGGCAAAGCGCTCGCCCTCCAATATGAGACCCATCGCGATTCCAGCTGTCGGCCGCTTCAAGGGCACGCCCGCATCCATCAGGGCAAGCGACGAGCCGCAGACCGTTGCCATGGATGATGAGCCGTTCGATTCCGTGATCTCGGAGACGATCCGCACCGTATAGGGAAATTCCGCCGCGGCCGGCAGCATCGGACGAATGGCGCGCCAAGCCAGCTTGCCATGCCCAATTTCACGCCGCCCTGGCGAACCCATGCGTCCAGTTTCACCGACCGAATAGGGAGGAAAATTATAATGAAGAAGGAAGCGCTCCTTATAAGTCCCTTCGAGACTGTCGACGAATTGTTCGTCCTCGCCGGTGCCAAGTGTCGCGACGACCAGTGCCTGCGTCTCGCCCCTTGTGAACAGTGCCGAGCCATGCGTGCGCGGCAGAACGCCAACTTCGGCGACAATCGGACGAACCGTCTTGACATCGCGTCCGTCGATTCGGATGCCGGTGTCGAGAATGTTCCAGCGGACAACTTTCGCTTGCAGATCATGGAAGACCTCGGCCACAAGCTCCTTCGAAAACTTCGGCTCGCCGCCAGCGGGCAAAAGGGCCGCGAAAACTTTCCCCTTCACCGCGTCGACCGCATTGTAGCGATCCTGTTTCGCGGTGATTTTATAGGCGGCGCGCAAATCAGCCTCGGCGATCTCCCGCACTGCGATCTCGACGTCGCTTTTGTCGACGGTATTCAAATCGCGGGGCTGTTTGGCGGCTTTTTCGGCGAGCCGGATGATCGCGTCGATCACCGGCTGGAACCCGGCATGACCGGCCATGACGGCCTGGAGCATCACGGCTTCCGAGAGTTCCTTGGCTTCCGATTCGACCATCAGCACGGCATCGCCCGTCCCGGCGACCACGAGGTCGAGGGAGGATTGCTTCAGCTCCTCGATGGTGGGATTGAGCTTTATTGCACCATTGATATGACCCACGCGCGCCGCCCCAACCGGGCCCATGAAGGGAATGCCGGAAAGCGTCAGCGCCGCCGAAGCCGCGACCAGTGCCAAAATATCGGGATCGTTCTCCAGATCATGCGAGAGCACCGTCGCGACGATTTGCGTGTCATTGCGATAGCCGTCGGGGAACAACGGGCGGATCGGGCGGTCAATCAAGCGGGAGACAAGCGTCTCCTTTTCCGACGGCCTGCCCTCGCGTTTGAAGTAGCCGCCCGGAATCCGCCCCGCCGCGAAAGCCTTTTCTTGATAATTGACTGTCAGGGGGAAAAAATCGATCCCCGGCTTTGGCTCCTTGAGCGAGACAACCGTGGCGAGAACCGTGGTTTCGCCATAGGTCGCGATGACGGCGCCATCGGCCTGGCGGGCGACCTTGCCGGTTTCGAGAACGAGCTTGCGCCCGGCCCAATCAATTTCCTCACGATGGATTTCAAACATACTTGCGTCTTTCTGGGTAAGGCGAAGCCCAAGGCCAGAGCAAGACGGCGAGCCGCTGGGAACAGCGGCTGGCGATCCTGCCACGGGCGTTGGCCTTCACCACGATTCGGCGCGGCAGCCCCATGCCGCCGCTGTCCGGAAAATACAAGCCGTCACCGGCTTTGTCTCATTTTATCTCGCGCCGAGTGCATTGTAAAAAAGTCTATTGAGATATTAAATGAGAAATATCTCATAACTATTTGTTTTTTTGTAGATTATTCAGGCCACATGATGTGGCATGCAAGCTGGCGCAGGAGCGCGACCCCCTGCAGACAGCCCTTTTTAGCGCGGCGCGCAAATGCGCGGATACGAGTCTAGCGGCGGATGCCAAGCCGCTCGATCAGCGATTTATACCGGGGTTCGTCTCTCGCCTTCACATAGTCGAGCAGCTGACGGCGCAGCGACACGAGCTTGAGCAGCCCCCGGCGCGAGTGATTGTCTTTCACATGCGTCTTGAAATGCTCGGTCAGATTGGCGATCCGCTCCGTCAAGATCGCAACCTGGACCTCGGGAGAGCCTGTATCGCCCAGCTTGAGCGCGTAGTCTTTCACAAGCGCCTGTTTGCGCTCGGCGGTAATCGACATCGGATGGACCTCTTTTTGATCGGGAAAGTTGGTACAGGTATCGCTCTGGAGTCCGCAGGCCCGGCCAGGATGTCGTCCAGCCGGGTTTGTGCGGATTCCCTCAAAGATGCGCCTTATACACGAAATCCCTCGCGTGCAAAGAGGCAAAGACAGCTCCATCGGCTTTTGATCCGTTCCAGGAGCTTGAAACTGAGAGCCTGCGCTATGTGCGCGGGCGCACAGGCAGCCGTCCGCTTTTTTGGTTAATTTAGAGTTAATGAAATTCGACTGCAGGTTCTATTTCTCGAACTGGATGGACGAAACCGTAAGCAAATTCACACCCGGCGACGGCTAGAGGACCGCTCGCCCATCCAGCTAGAGAGCGTTCGGGGGCACGCTCATGGCAGACGACAGCAAACCGGGAACAAATTTGGCGAGCAGCGGCATTGTCGTCGCGGCGCTTGTGGCAACGGGGGCCTATTTTTTCCAGCGGGAAGCGCCGCTTCTGGATTCCCGGCCGCCAAGGACAAACGCCAGCATCGAACAGCTCGCCCGCGCGCAGAATCAGACAATCGATGCGCGCCTATGGCAGGATCCCCTTTCCGCGGTGGCCAAGGCCATCGACAAATCAGAGCTGCGTAAACTCGAGACGCAATGCAAGCAACATCCGGACAGCGACAGCCGCTGCAAGCCGCCCTTTGTAAAACACGCGGAAATGGTGGCTGAACGCTTGACCCTTCTGGCGAAGGGACGGCAGCACGAAGAGCAGTCCGAAGCGCTTGTTCTCGGCGTCATGGTCTTAGGAGCTCCCTATCCGGAGGATGATGAGCAACGGCGGCGGACGCGCTATTCCGTGTTGGCCGGCCTCGAACGGGCTGGGTTCGTGCCGAAGGATGCACGCCACATCGGCTATTTTCTTTGGCCGCGCACCAATGAAGACGCTCCTGTTGTTCCCTATGAGTGGTTCCAACCGCGCGGCTTTGCCGATCCAACGCAAGATATCCTCGTGATGTGGTTGAACGAAGCAGACCTGCAGGGCCAACCCCTCGCAAGGCTTTCCTCGCTTATTCGCAAAATTCGCGGCTATCGCGGAGAAATTTGCGTTCCGGTAGACGGGAAAAATTTTAGAATCGTTGGACCTTTCTCGTCGGATCTTCTGCACGATATGGTCAACGAAGCTCAGGCCTCTGAATCGCCATGCCCTGAATACGAGGCTCATTGGCCTCAACTGAAGGAAGCTCAATTTTACGCTTACGGCGCGAGCGCACCCGATCTCGCATTGCAATCGGGCAATTCAGGCATAGCTGTTCGGGAGATTGGGCAATATTTCGACAAGTACGATCTTAAGTTTCAGAGAATGGTTGCCTCCGACGACACACTCGCGGGCGGCATCGTGAAAGAGTTGGGAAGCCGTCTTGATGCTGGCCGCAGTCATTTCAGTCCGGGTCAAGAAGAACATATCGCACTCGTCTCCGAATGGGATACATTTTATGGGCAGACCCTCCCGCAAGCGGTAGAGAGCGAATTTAAAACAACAAGGGGCCTTCGTTCCAATCAGATCCATGAATTTACCTATTTGCGCGGGCTTGATGGCTTGCTGCCGCAGCCCGAGGAGACCGGGAAGCAAAAGCAAGACAAATCGGCAAATCCAGCAGAAGCTCCGGCGGGCGCGGCTGATTTCTTCAAACTCGAAACCGATAACAAGACTTTGGAGCGGCCGATTGGAGAAAGCCAATTCGACTACCTCCGGCGGATCAGCGAGCAACTCCACAAAGTTGATGATAAGCTCCGGAGGCAGCAGCAGCCTGGAAAATTAAAAGCAATCGGCGTCCTTGGCAGCGACGTGTTCGACAAACTGTTGATCTTACGTGCGCTGCGGCCGGAGTTTCCCGAAGCGCTCTTTTTCACGACGGATTTCGACGAAGATTACACGATAAAAAGTGAACTTCCCTACACGCGCAATCTCATCATTTCGTCAAGCTTCGGTCCTAGCCTCAGTGAAAACTTTCAAGCCCGTATTCCGCTTTTCCGCGACACTTACCAGACCTCGACATTCCTTTCGACGCTGTCGGCGATTGGCGACCCGGCGGCCAACTGGAAAACATCGGAAATTCTCGCGGATTCGATTGCTGAGCAACTCAAGGCGCCCCGGATTTTTGAAATCAAACGAAATGGGGATGTCCTGTCTTTTGCTTGGAACGTCCCGCCAGATGCGCTGAGGCCACCACAACGGCACAAATCGAATGGCGCAGAGATCGTTAGCGCAATCGTCGTCAACGCCGCACGTTCAGGCGCGGTTGCGAGCAGCAAGGAATGCTGGAGGGACGATGATCCAGCCAAATGCGGATATATCCAGCCCGTGGATGTGGAGGAGCAGCAGAAACTGGAAGATAGCAATGCACCGAAAATCATGGATACGCTTTATCCAACGTTCGAGGAGAGGAGCAGTCTAAGATTGGCATTGGGTTTGGCCCTGGGCGCGGTCTTGACTTTCTCCTTGCTCGCTTTTCGTAATATCCGGAAACACGTGGTCTTCGAGATGGTGCTCGCTTCCCTCGGCCTCGGCGTCGCCGCCTTGGCGTGTTATAATTGGGAATGCGTCGCGCAATATTTAACAGAACAAGGCAATGGCGAGCCGATTGCGTTGCTCGACGGCGTCAGCCTCTGGCCTACTGTTCTGCTGCGCGTTTTTGGGATCCTCCTTGCCGTGTGTTTTATCCGCCGCGTGATGTGCGGCCTCAATGAGAACCTAATGGAGGTCGCCGAGGAGTTGAAACTGGAACCAGAACCCGTGTCCTTGTGTAAACAGATTACGGGTATATGGCTGGACATTATTTCCGGCTGGAAGAAACTCGCACGCCTATTTCACCCATCTCACCGGAACAATCTGGCGGCTCCGTCGTCCATCGACGCTGAAGCTGCCTGGAAAGTGTATGTCGGTCATGAGCGTTTCTGGCCGCGCTGTCTGCGAGCCCTACTTTACACTGCCGGCATGTTTGCGATTGGCATGTTGGTTCTTGCTCCAATTTTTGGCATGCCCGTGAATCCCGCGCGCGGTATGCATGCTTCCTACTGGTACTTTGGGACGACAATGGGCTACGTCTTGCTCATGCAGTTTCTGACATTCTTCATCTTCGACGCGACGCTGTTCTGTCTGCTCTTTGTCAACGATCTGCGCCGCGCCCAGACCTTATGGCCTGCCGCGACAACGGAGATCTACGATGGGCGCCTGCGGATGCAAACGAAACTCGTCCATGATTGGATCGACCTCGATTTCGTGGTGAAGCGGACGACATGCATTGGCTCGCTGATTTATTTTCCTTTCGTGCTGATCGCCTTGCTGATTGTCACCCGCAGTACGGTCTTCGCCAATTACGCCCCGAGCCTGACGATCCTTCTCATGCAAGGGCTCAGTCTTGCTGTCGTTTTCGCCTGCGCCATCATGCTGTGCTGGGCGGCGAAGAACGTGCGGGACACGACCCGCAAAAATCTGACGGATGGGATCATTCGCGCCAAAGATTCAAGGGGAGACAGCCGTTTCGCCTCGCAGCTGGAAAGCTTGCTGAGCCGCGTCGATCTCCTCAAGGATGGCGCCTTTGGTTCTTTCACGCAGCAACCGCTCGTCAGGGCGGTTCTCTTGCCCTTGGGCAGTTTCGGCTGGACGGCACTTGTCGAGAAAGGCATGTTCCCTGGCCTTTAAACCGTGGCCCTGGTCCGCCGGTCAAGCAGCGCGGCCATCATTCGGCTTATGAAGGAACCGATCGCTGTGGCGGCGCATTACCTGCCCGCATGGCCGCGAATGAGCAAGTGTTTCTCATGAATCAACGCAAGATGCGGCGCAGTTGGACGGCTGCGGCAACTTTCGCGATCGGCGCCTTACCGCTTACCTCCTCACTTGCGCAAGAGCAGCCCGGCGGCTGCGGGGGCGAAGCCAGCGGCTTCACCCTGCCACGCGGTTTCTGCGCCACCGTCTTCGCCGACAATCTCGGCCATGCCCGCCAACTTGCCGTTGCGCCCAACGGCACCGTCTACGTCAACACCTGGAGCGGTATCTATTATCACAACGATAAACCGCCGCCCGGCGGCTTTCTGGTCGCGCTCAAGGACACCAAGGGCGACGGGCATGCCGATGTGATCGCCCGCTTCGGCGAGAACGTCGCGGCGGGCGGCCACGGCGGCACCGGCATCGGCCTCTACAACGGCGGGCTCTTCGCCGAGATCAACGACCGCATCGTCCGCTATCCCTTGGCTGAAGATGAGCTCATACCCAAGGGCAAGCCCGAAACCATCGTCTCCGGCCTGCCGCTCACCGGCGATCATCCCATGCATCCCTTCGCCATCGATGAGGCGGGCGGTCTTTTCGTCGATTTTGGTTCCGCGACAAACGCTTGCCAGGCAAAGAACCGGATGCCGCGGGCGCCGGGATCGCAACCGTGCGAGGAGCTCAAAACGCGCGGCGGCATCTGGCGCTACGATGCCAACATGACGGGACAGGTTTTCTCGCCAAAAGAGCGTTTCGTGACCGGGTTGCGCAATGGCGAGGGGATTTCCTTCGACTCCGCAGGCCGCATCTATGCCACCCAGCACGGCCGCGATCAGCTTTTTGAGGATTGGCCGCAGCTTTACACGCCGGAACAGGGTCAAAATCTTCCCGCCGAAGAGCTGGTGCAACTTGAACGCGGCGCCGATTTCGGCTGGCCCGAGTGCTACTTCGACGATGCCCAGCAAAAGCTCGTGCTTGCTCCCGAATATGGCGGCGATGGTGGCCGCAAAATCGGGATTTGCGGACAAAAGCGGCCGCCCGTTGCAGCCTTCCCCGCCCATTGGGCGCCCAACGATATGAAAATCTACACCAAGGCCCAATTTCCGGCTCCCTATCGCGGCGGCGCCTTCATCGCCTTCCACGGATCCTGGAACCGCGCGCCAGGGCCGCAGGGCGGCTACAATGTCGTGTTCCAACCGCTATCCGATGGAAAAGCCTCCGGCCCCTTTGTGGTCTTCGCCGACGGTTTTGCGGGCGCCGTCAAGGACCCCAGCCGCGCGGCGTTCCGGCCGACAGGCCTCGCCATCGGGCCGGACGGTGCCCTTTATGTGTCGGACGATATACGTGGGCGCATCTGGCGCATCACTTACAATGGCAGCGCGGGCGTGACAGAGATCGAGTCCGCCCCTTCGCCCGCCTCCCAACCGCAAAATTCAGCAGAGTCGCTGCCGCCGGAAGGTATCCATCCTGAGGCTGGCAATGTCGTCGCGCCCTTCACCGTACCGCTGGGCGCGACAAAGGAGGACGTCGCCCTCGGCGATCGTATTTTCCACGGTGAAATCGGCGGCGCCACCTGCGCCGGATGCCACGGTTTGGACGCCAAGGGCACGCCAGTCGGGCCGGATCTGACGACCGGCACCTGGCTCTGGGGCGATGGCAGCCTGCCAGCGATCGCCCAGACAATCAGGAACGGCGTCCCGGAACCGAAAACCTTTTCCGGTGCCATGCCGCCGATGGGAGGTGTCGAACTTTCCCAGGACGAGATAAACGCGCTCGCCGCCTATGTCTGGGCGGTGGGGCATCAAGTCGGCGTAGAAAAGTAAGGATGAACGAGGCGTGAGCTATAAATTGCTCTTCGCCCCGAGGATTACTTCGCGCAGCCCCTCGGCTTTTTTAATGTAGAATTGCGACTCGGCCCTGCGATATTCTTCCAAGGCACCATTGACAGCTTCAAGCGCAGCGTCGAGCTGGCAAGTCTGGCAGACATCGTGGAAATGCGCGAGGTAAACCGAGGCTAGGTTTTCCTGCGTTTGCGCCCACAAAAATGGCACTCGCACACGTGTATTTTCTTCCAAGGCTTCCCGATAGGCGGCGATGGCTTCCACCAGGCGCGTCATGCAACTCTCGCGCACACCAAGCATCGCAAGTGCGAGGCCGAGATTATTCTTGGCCACGGCCCAAAGGAGCGGCGTCTGCTCACGGATCAATATCTGTAGCGCCTCATGATATGAAGAAACGGCCTCTTGGAAGCGCGCGATGCCAGGCTCCTGCCTGCCAAGTGCTGCAAGGGCAATTCCAAGATTTATCTTGATCTTGCACCACGCAAGCGGCACGCGTTCACGAGTATTTTCCTCCAAAGCTTCTCGAAAGGCAGCGATGGCCTGTTCCAGCCAGGCCGTATCGCCTTCCCATTCGCCTAGCCTCGCGAGCGTATTGCCAAGATTCATCATTGTCGTGGCCCACTCGAGTGGCCGCTCTATGCGGACATTCACCAGCAAGGCGTCGTGGAAGGCGGCGATCGCCTCCTTGAGCCGCGCCCTCCCACTCTCTCCCGCCCCCTGAGCATGAAGTGCTGTGCCGAGGGCATGAAATGCAGTGCCGAGGTCCATCTTTGTCTCGGCCCAGTCGATTGGCATTTGCTCGCGGGTACACACTTCCAAGGCTTGATGATAGACGAAGATGGCTTCCGCGGCGAACTGCGTCGTCCCTCTTTCCCTTTCGCCAAGAGCTAAGAGCGCACCGCCGAGATGGTTCTGGGTTATGGCCCATTGACGGGGATTACTATCACGATTTATAATTTGTAAGGCTTCTCGATAGCTGATAACCGCCTTTTCCAGCCGTATCGTTCCACTTTCTCGCTCACCAAGACACGCGAGCGCAGTTCCCAAGAAAATGAGAGCGATTCCACGTCGATCTGCATTGTCCGCCGATTCCAACATCCGCGTCGCCATCACGATTGCGACCTCAAGCGAAAGATTAATGCCTTTCTCCTCGCCCTCGGCATAAAAGGCGATCCAACGCTTCCTGTATGTTTGTGACCAAGCCGGATTTCCCCCTGTCCTATTCATGGCCGCGATCGCCTCTATCCGCCGCGCCACGGCGGCTGGATCGCGGCGAAGTAGGTCCTGCTCGACGCCTGCTTCTAGAAGAGTTTCCCGCGATCTCCGGAGGGCGTCCGCCTGCTGGTCGAGTACGGCAATGCCGTCGTCCACGGTTTTGGCGCCAGCGTCGAAATCGCCCTTCTTGGTCGTTTCTGCAAGCCGTTTCAATATGTCTTCGACAAAAGTCTCCTGATTTGACCCGCGCTCACCCTTGGCAATAACGTCGAGAGCTGTGGCAACTGCATTCTCCAACTCTTTAACCGCTTGCTCAAAGCCGATAACTTCGGGCCTGATACACCGCGCCAGATGGAAAATTGTCTCCCTCTCGAGACCAGCTTGAACGGCCTTCGCAGAATCCCCGCGCTGATCGAGAGCCGCGACAACTTTCGCAACGATTTCGTCGGCCGAATTGCCCAAAGTTACATTGAGGTCGCCGCCGATATTTGCGCCATCCGCAAAGTTCACCCCGATCAGAGCAGCGGCCGGGGAAGTGCCCGCTACCGGTCCGTTTTTCCCGGCGACGGCCCGACGTTGATTGGCCCTGCCCTGAATTCGCCGAGTGTAATCACTTCATCAATGTGGACGCCGGTTCCCTCGGTGACATTGATCGCGTCGAGCTGCACCGAGAGGGCATTAAGCTTCCCAATATCGAGACCGATGGGGCCGTCATGGCGGCTTTTCAAAGCCGCCACTAAAACGGCGGCGAGCGTTTTAACCATCGCTCGCTCGTTGATAGGCTGGCCGTCAACAGCTTCCGCGATGAGCGCCCGACGGTTTACCGAGGCGGGCGCCTTTTCAAGCGCTTCGACATCGCCTCCCACCCAATGTGCTACCTTTTCCTTGAGCGCCCTGTAGGCGTCCTTGGCCGCTTCGCTGACGACTCCCTTAATCGTTTCGTCAGCAGCTATAGAGAGCGACGTGGCGACTAACGTTCCAATTGTCGCGGGATCAGTCACAGTCTTGCTCCTAAATGAGACTCTGTGCAGTTCATATTACGAAACGTCGTCTGATAACAGCGTAAAACTGTTTCTGATAATATCCCAATCCGCCTTTCATCTCACGATAGAAAGTGTTGGGGAAAGGATTGGCCCCGTAAAGAACGCGAGATTTCCTCTCGCTCGGGCGCCAAAGTTTCTCATCCTCAAAGGACGGAGGCTACCACCATTCGATGAATGGCGGCCCCACCGGAATACTAATCGGACATGCGCAAAAGCCAATCGTACAAGTCCGAAGAGAAGCCGCCGTCCTGTGCCCTGTAAGATTTTATCCAGCAATCGTACCAAAGTGTTTCACGTGAAACGTTTTGGTACGATTGATCATTTCTGGCCGGGGCTCTCACGCACCCGATAGAGCCAGTCGTAACGCGCGAGCATGGTCTCGCCGCCGAGCGCCCGCATCGCGGCATCGCGCAAAAAAGCGGCGGGGCCGCCAAGATGGTAGATCACGGCCTGTCGGCGCGATTCTTTTTGCACGCGCGTGACGCGGGGCAGACGGATCTCTTGATAGGCGCGAAAGCTCGCTTCGACGTCCTGGCCCCGCGCCAAAACCTCGGCCAAAACGCCCGCATCCTCGATGGCTTGCGCGGCGCCCTGGGCGAGAAATGGCAGCATCGGATGCGCCGCGTCGCCAAGCAGCGCGACGCGGCCGGAGACCAAGCGCGCCGCCGGAGCGCGATCGGCAAGCGGCCATTTGCGCCATTCTGGAGCGGCACTCAGCAAATCCCTCGCGCTTTTGTCCCACCGCGAAAAACGCGCTTCAAGAAATTTTGACGCGCCGTGGCTCGACCAAAAATTGTCGGTATCTGGCTGGAAATCCTCGTCGACGATTGCGACCACATTGATGATTGTGCCTTGCCGCAAAGGGTAATGGACGAGATGCGCCTTGCGCCCGAGCCAAAGCGTTGTTTCCTCGCTGCGCATCGCGGCCGGAACGCGGTCGGCCTCGACGACAGCGCGCCACGCCGTCCGCCCGGAAAAGTTTAAGTCATCGGGACTAAGCTTCTGCCGGACGAAAGATCGCAGCCCGTCGGCGCCGATCAGGCAATCGCCTGTTGCCTCCAGCCGGCTGGCGCCTCGCGAAATCGCGACCGCGACGCCGTCACTGCCGTAAGCAAAGCCCGTGACGGCAGCATCCGTTTGCAGGCTGATGCGGCCTTCATGTGCCACCGCGTCCAGGAGCGCGCGCTGCAGATCGGCGCGATGCACGACGAGATAGGGAGCCCCCCAGCGCGCTTCCGCATCGTTGAGCGGCATCAGAGCGAGGGTGGCGCCGTCCCGCGCGCGGCGTATTCTTATGGCTTGCGGCGCGAGCGCGAAAGGCGTCAGCCGTTCCAGGACGCCGAGCTTGCGCAACACCGCGCAGGCGTTGGGCGAAAGCTGCAGTCCCGCCCCACTCTCTTCGAGAATTTTGGCTTTTTCGTAAAGGCTGACTCGCCAGCCGGCGCGCGCGAGGCACAGGGCCGAACAAAGCCCGCCGATGCCAGCCCCGGCGATCACCGCATGCGGCGGACTCATTTGGGGGATGGCGGCGGCTTAGCCCCGCGCCAGCTCATCCCCGGCGTGGCCGCCCGGATCGAACACACAATCGGGCGGCACGCAGCCCCCATGCAGCGTCGCGTCATAGGCGTAATGCGTCGAGCAATAGGGGCAGATCGCGTCATTGTCCTCCCCCATGTCGATGAAAATATGCGGATGGTCGAAAGGCGGCAGCGCGCCGACGCACATGAATTCCTTGGCGCCGACCCGCACTTGTGGAACGCCTGGCTGATTGTGGAAATGCGGCGTGGTATGCGTGGCCATTGTCTCATCCTGGATCGAACTGAACGCGCCGCACCATAAGCGAATGGCGGGAGATTGGATAGTCCTTCCGCCTCAGGCAAAAACCCCACGCCATTTGGACGAACTGCGTCAATACGCCATCGGCGTCCCAGCCCATGTTTTGATCCAGATCAAGCCGCGATGCGGTTGCCGTCATAGTTTCGAAATACCCTTGTAGTGTCCAGTATATATCACGTTCATATCTTGAGATTCACGAGCTCTCTTCGTGTGAAAACGTGCTGGTCATCATGAGGATCAACAAAATTAGGGAGAGTTATGATGGCAACAGTTCTTCCAGCCGCCCAGGGAACGATTGATACACTTGAAGGCACCGGACCTAGCCTTGTCATTCTTGTGGCAATGATCATTATTTTCGGTGCGGCGGCGTTTTTTACTGGCCGCCTCTATGGCCGTGCCGGAATGATTGCGGTTGTCGCGGGCTTTTTCGTTGTTCTCACCGGGCTCTACACACTCGGCGGCATACACTTCGGCTAATCCATAAGGAGACCGGCGTGGCGCGTCTGGTGCGCCACGCCATCTGCGAAACCGCTCTCCGGCGTATCTGCTTCTTCCTCCCCCATCACGGGTTTTCAGTTTTCACAGTCCTAGAAAAATGAAAGAACCGGGGAGCATGGCGCGTGCAACCGCGCCAAGACCGTCCGGAGGGTAGCTGGGTGACGAATGGAACGCCGGATTGGCTTGCCTCCGGCATGCGGCATATTTGGCTGCCCTACACACAGATGAAGGCGGCACATGATCCGCTTGCCGTGGCGAGTACGCAGGGAAGCCGGATTGTTCTCACCGATGGCCGCGAGCTGATCGACGGGATCGCGAGCTGGTGGACCGCCTGTCACGGCTATAATCATCCCCATATTTGCGCCGCGGTCGCCGGGCAGCTCGCACAAATGCCTCATATCATGTTCGGCGGTTTGGTGCATGAGGGAGCGCTCACCCTGGCGCGGCGTCTCACTGCACTGCTCCCGGAGGGGCTAGACCGGGTCTTTTTCTCCGACAGCGGTTCGGTCGCGGTTGAGGTCGCCATGAAGATGGCGGTGCAATTCTGGCTCAATCAGGGTTTGGGAGAGCGAAGCCGCTTTGTGGCATTCCGAGGCGGCTATCATGGCGATACATTTGCAGCCATGTCGGTCTGCGATCCCGAGGAAGGGATGCACGGGCTTTTTGCGAAAGTCTTGCCGCAACAGTTCATCGCGGATCTGCCCTTTGGCGCGGATCAAGCGCAGGCCTTCGATGCGCTGCTCGAACGCCACGCGGAGAATATTGCCGGCATCATCGTCGAGCCCTTGGTGCAAGGCGCGGGCGGCATGCTGTTTCATGATGCGCAAGTGCTCCAGCATTTGCGGGCGGCGGCGGACCGGCATGGCCTGCTGTTGATTTTCGATGAGGTGTTTACCGGCTTTGGCCGCACCGGAACGATGTTCGCCTGTGAGGCGGCGGGAGTCACCCCAGACATCATCACTTTATCAAAGGCGCTCACCGGCGGCACGATGGGATTCGGGGCGACCATCGCCACCAACACGGTGTTCGAGGCGTTTTTGTCGGACGAGCCCGCTCATGCGCTGATGCATGGCCCGACCTTCATGGCCAATCCGCTCGCCTGCGCCGCCGCCAATGCTTCGCTCGATCTTTTTGAAACCGAGCCGCGCCTTGCGCAGGTCGCGGCCATTGAATCTGTACTCGCACGAGAGCTCGAACCGGCCCGCGCATGTCCGCATGTGCGCGATGTGCGGGTGAAGGGCGCGATCGGCGTCGTGGAACTCGACCGCATCGACGATCTCGGCGGGCTAAAACGCCGCTTTGTCGAGGCAGGGGTTTTTGTGCGGCCGTTCCGCAATATCGTTTATCTGACGCCTGCTTTTACCATCGACGAGGACGATCTCCATCGCCTCACCAGCGCCGTCGTCTCGGTGCTGGAAGAATGGACCCGGCTTTAAAACCCTTTTCAAGATCCCTTCGGAAAAAGGCTCTTAGCGTGCGCGCCCGCCTTGTGCCAATATGGTCCTAAGGGGAGACAAATGTCCGAAGAAGAAACCGCAGCCGCTGACCGAAGCGAAAAATTCGTCGAACAGGCGCACGATCTCGAAGCGGCGCGCGGCAGCGTCGGCGAGGCCGCCTCTGTCACCACGGGGCTGTGGTTGAGTTATCTCTTCGTCTTGGTTTACATCGCGATCGCGGCCGGCGCGGTGACGCATAAAGATCTTTTCCTGGAAAATCCGGTCAAGCTGCCCTTCGTGAGTGACGTGCCCTTGCCGCTCGTCGCCTTTTTTGTCCTGGCGCCGATCGTTTTCATCGTGTCGCATGCCTATACGCTGGTGCATTTTGTGATGCTGGCCGCGAAGGTTGGCATCTACAACAAGGAGCTGCACACGCAGCTTGGTGATGCGGAGCAAACAAAGGAATATTTGCGGTGGCAATTGCCGAGCAATATTTTTGTCCAGATCCTCGCGGGACCGGCGCATCTGCGGTTGGGGACGCTGGGGTTTCTTTCCAAGAGAATCGCCTGGATATCTCTCGTCATTGGCCCGATTTTTCTTTTGCTGCTGATCCAAGTGCAATTTTTGCCGTTTCATTCCGAGGCCATCACCTGGCTGCATCGGGGTTTCATTGCCCTTGACGTGGTTCTTCTGTGGACGCTGTGGCCCTCCGTGGTGGACGGCGGACGCGAATTTGATCGGCCGGCCCGATGGCGTCAGACATGGCTCGTCCTCGGGGGGTGTGCCGCGATTGGCCTTTCCTTGACGGCGGCGACCTTTCCCGGCGAAAGTATGGAGGAATGGGCTGGCAAACGGCAGACGATTCCTCCCTTCATAGCGGCGCTGCTCGTTCAGAAAGATGAGGATGTGCCACCAAAGACCCGGGATCGTGTGGAATGGACTTCTGTCCATGATTTGTTGTTCAATGGCTCATACGACCGAAAGAAGCAAAGCCGTACGAGTCTGTTTTCCAATACACTCGTTCTTCCTGGTTTTAACGCGCTTGTCGCCGCGAAGATCGACGAGTCTAGGCTGGGTCCGTTCGAATATTCGTTCACAAGGAAGGACGGGCATTTCGAAGGCGCGATTTTCGAGGGCGCCGATTTGCGTAAGATCAATCTCGAGAACGCACATTTGCAAGGCGCCTCGCTCCTGCAAGCGAAGCTGCAAGGTGCGCAATTTTATAATGCAAACCTGAATGGTGCGACGCTCAGCCAGGCGAAACTTCAGGGCGCCTCACTCGACAGCGCCCAACTTGAAGGCGCCGATCTCACGGGTGCGGCGCTTCAAGGAGCATGGGCGCTCAATGCCGATCTCAAAAGCGCATCGCTTAAAGCTGCGCAGCTCCAGGGTGCGGGACTGAATGGCGTGCAGCTGCAGGGCGCGGAACTCGAAGGCGCGCAACTTCAAGGATCGAAACTCGAGGGTGCATTTCTCTGGCGCGCCGGACTCAACATCAAATCGGCGGATGCGATCTCGGCAAAGGGAATGACGTGGTCACCATCCTGGAAGCTCACCCCTCAGGCGAAGGAGACCACCCCCTGGACCAGCGAGGCGTTTCAGAAATTGAAGAGCACGATCGAAAGAGAAGTCGCCGCCGGAGACAGCCGCGATGACATGCTAAGCCGCGTGGACATTCTTGATCCGGCAGGAGTGTTCCAGCATGGCGCCGAAGTTCCGGATTGGCGCAAAAATTTTGAAGCCGCTGCATCGCTCGATCCAGCCGGCTATAAACAGGCACTCTTTAAAGAGCTAAAGGCACTTGCCTGCTCCGGCGACGCCGACGCACCTTACGTCTTACGGGGTCTCATGACCTACGGCCGTATCCAGGATACGGGTGCCGAGGCTCCCCGTCTGGTCGAAGCGATCCTCAGCGCAGACTGCCCAGCCTCCGCGGCCCTCAATGAAGCTGACAAAGCCGCATTGAAACAATTGGCCAAGGAAACACGCCTCGATGACCGTAAATAGGCATCCCTCAGGCGCGGCTCGCAAGGCTGGCGCAAGCGTGGGAATGTTCTATAAATGTCCCGGACTTCGTTTGCGTTTCACCGTGCCATGCCGCTACTCAAATCCCCCGCGCTTCAAGATGGCCGCCAGTCCGAGACGGCGCTTTTGATTGCGCGCGGCACCCGGCGGATGTTTCGGAAGCTCGATTTTTCGACCGTCGCCGAACTGCCCCTGCTCTCGGGACGGCGGGCGGACATTGTCGCGCTGGCACCGGACGGCACGATTCTGATCGTCGAGATCAAATCCTCCATCGCGGATTTCCGGGGCGACTGCAAATGGCAACATTATCGCGCCCATTGTGACCGGTTGTTCTTCGCAATTCCCGAGACCGTGCCGAGCGAAATCATGCCTCAGGACACTGGGCTTATCTTGGCCGATGCCTATGGCGCGGAAATTTTACGCGAAGCCCCAGAGCATCGAATGGCCTCTGCGACACGCCGGGCTATGCTGATGCGTTTTGCCCATGCGGCGGCGAATCGCCTGCACCGTCTGAGCGACCCTGAGATCATCTCGCGCGGCGGATGATATGTCTAATCTATTACATTAAGTTAATTCAATAAAATACGTATTATCATTGAGTTATAATACATTTAATGTATTACATTTAAGAAATTGATTTAAGATTTTTGCAGATCGGGCAGCCTGGCGATCAGCTTTTCGAAAAGCGGGTTTTTGGCCGAAAATACATAATCTTGCGCGGCGACGCAGACATGGGTGGCGCCTTGCGCGATTAGCCAATCGGCCAATGGTGCGGCTTTGTCCTTCGGGCAATTCAGGGTCAAGCGGCCGTCGCTTCCGTGAAACCGTATCCGGGCGGCGAACCCTGCCTTGGCTTGCGCGATCACCGGCTCCGTGACGTCCGAAAGCACGGCCGAGACTTCTCGCGTGGTGCGTGCCTCCTCCTCCGCCGCGATCCTCGAAAGAATGACTCGCGCCAGTTCGCGTTGCGCAAAACTCCAATCGGCGCGCAGCGAAGCGGTAAGGTTGGCCTGCGAGCGCAAAATCGTGCCATCGTCGAGAATTTTCAGGGAGTTGGCGGCGAGTGTGGCACCCGTCGTTGTAATATCGACGATAAGCTCGGCCTGGCCTGCCGCCGGAGCGCCTTCCGTCGCGCCAAGGCTCTCCACGATGCGGTAATCGCTGACATGCCGCTCAGCAAAAAAGCGGCGAGTGAGATTCACATATTTGGTGGCAACCCGCATCCGCTCGCCGCGGCGTGCCCGGAATGCCGCCGCGACATCCTCCAGATCCGCCATGGTTTTGACGTCGATCCAGGCGCGCGGCACGGCGACCACCACATGCGCCTGGCCAAAACCAAGCGGCGCCAGAAGTTCGACTTTCGATTCGGCGTCCGCTAGGGTTTCGCGGATGAGATCCTCGCCGGTCACCCCCAGATGCGCATGGCCGGACGCCAGTTGCGCGACGATATCGGCGGCCGAGAGAAAGGCGATCTCGACATTCTCCAGACCGGCCAGCCGCCCACGGTAATCGCGGGCGCCGCGCCCTTGCGCGATATCGAGCCCGGCGCGCGCGAAAAACGCCGCGGCGTTTTCCTGCAGCCGCCCTTTCGAGGGAACAGCAAGGACGAGAGGCAAACTCATGGCTGCCCCCCGCTCTCGCCCAAACGGTCGATCCAGATCGCCGCGCCGATCGCCGGAATCTGGGTCTTTGCGCCAAGCGCGTGGGGGAGCCCATCGTAGCGGCCGCCGCCGACCGCGGGCAACTCCGCGGCGCCGGGCGCAAAAGCCTCGAAAACGAAGCCGGTGTAATAGTCGAGATTGCGGGTGAAACGGGCGCTGAATTGGAGTTTTGCGGGATCGCGCCCCTGCCCCGCGATCAAGCCGAGCCTGGTATCGAAACTGTCGAGGACGGCGGACAGATCGAGCTTTGCGCGGGCAGCGAGCGCGCGGAGCTTTATGGATGCGTTGCGAGGGTCGCCCTCGACACTCAAAAATTCTTCGATGACCGCGCGCTTCTCCTGGGAGAATCCGGAACCTGCCTTGAGCGCCGCTTGCTCCAGGAAGCGATCGGCGATCTCAGCGGGGGTGCGGCCGCCCGCCGGGGCGATGCCGGCGATGGACAAAAGATCCTCGACGAGCGCACGGGCACCCTGCTTGTCGGCGCCTTCGAGCACGCCGAGGACTCCGGAATGATCGGTGCCGTTCACCCCCAAGCTCAAAATCTCGTCGAGGGTTTTGCCCTGAGAATGGCCGCGTGCGATACGGCGGCGCCATTGGGGCGGCAAGTCGAGGGCTTCGAGCAGCTTTGAGAACAGCCCGGCATCGCCAATCCGGACAGTCAGGCTCGACGGGAGCATGGACTTTGGCGTCGCGGCGGCGGCCGCATCAAGGGCAAGGGCAAGAATTTCCGCGTCCGCCGCTTCGATGTCGGGGCGGCCGAAATTCTCAACGCCTGCTTGCGTCGATTCGCTTGTCTCACCGGGGCGAAAGCGGAACACCGGCCCGCAATAGCAAAAGGCGGCGCGTTGCCCGGCGGAGGGGCTGGCGAGATAGGCGGCCAAGACCGGAATCGTATATTCGGGGCGCAGGCAATAGTCGGCGCCGGAGAGATCGCTGGTGAGGTAAAGCTGGGCGCGCAAATCCTCGCCGGAATCGAAAAAAATCGAGGCCGGTTGCAGGATGGGCGGCTCAACACGCGGGTATCCCGCCCCGGTGAGATGGGCGATGACCGCTTCCGCGCGGGGATCGACAAAAGACAAAATTCGCCTCGAAAACTCCGGTAAGGGGGCTTCTCATAGCAAGGGCGAGCCTGCGGCGCGACAGGTTTTGCCGAAAGGCCCGGAAAGTTTGTCCGATTCCGGGGCGAAATCGTACCAAAACGTTTCACGTGAAACGTTTTGGTACGATTGGGGCGGGAAACCTTACAAGGCCTCTTACGCGTGGCGGCTTACGTCGCGTGGAATGGTGCGGAAATCGAGTCTTTTTGGCCTTTAGCTTATGGATCAGAGAGGGTTGGCAAGATTTGAGCAAGTTTCGCAAGTCATTATACAGCGGCTGCACACCGCGATCGAGGGGATGCTGTGCAGATCGAGTCGCACGTGCGGCTTGCGAATGACGAAGACAAAAATTCCTAAAAGAGGATCTATGCGCGCGCTGCGACGCGAGCAGGAGATTGAGAAGTTATCGCGGGACTAACCGGTTCATTGCCAGCACCCGCGTGCAGACACGGGCAAATACTTAAAGCCTGCGGCGACTGAAGCATAGAAACGATGCCAGCCGTCCAAAACTCGATATTTGAACGGAGGTTTCGATATTTCCGGGAGGGGTGGCAAGATGAGGACCGCAACGGGCTCGATTTCGTCGTCGGCTACGATACCCTTTAGGATGCGGATTAGGCGCTCGCGACCCAAGCCGTGAAAGTCCAACGGACACGTAAGAGATCGAAAGGGAGGCTCGATATCGCATAGCCGGATCAGAGTTGCGCCAGCGGTTGCGCGATAAGCCTGATTTGTTGGCATGAAGCCCTCCATCCCGGCCTCAGTCCACCACTCGTCGGGTATCTCAAACTCAGCTGGGAAAAGTGGATAAGGGAAGCGCATGTCCGGGCCGTGAAAAGAATATATGCTCAAAAAATATTACTCAAGATTCGGATGCCGCGCCGTGCCGCGCGAGGACTTCTTGGACTGATTTCACAAGCTGATCTTCGGGGACGCTGAACTGGGCTTTGGCGCGCAGTTCGAGATAGCCGGCGCGGTCCTTGGTGGAGGCGGCGAGTTCGGCGCCGAGGACGAGATCGCGGATCGTCACCTGCGGCGGTTGTTGGTCGCGCTCGTTCGAGCCCTGGATGACGGCGCACACCGAGCAGCGCTTGTCGGCATATTTCAGCTGCGCGTTCATGCCGGACTGTCCGAGATAAAGTTCGGCGCTGATCTTTTTCGCGCGAAGACTTGCGACGAAATTTTGGTATCGGGCGAGCTGATCCTTGTCGAGGACGACGACGACGACCGGGCCGCGCGTTGCGGCTCCTGCGACGATCGGCGAATTGATAGCTTTCAGGGCAGAATAGAGCCGCGAAACGCCAATCGAAAAGCCGGTCGCCGGGACATTGTCGCCGCGAAAGCGCCCGACGAGTCCATCATAGCGCCCTCCACCGCCGATCGAGCCGAAGCGAATGGGCAGACCGTCGTCATCATGAACCTCGAAGGTGAGTTCAGCCTCGAACACAGGGCCAGTATAATATTCGAGGCCGCGCACGACGGAGGGGTCGACCATTATCCGTGCCGCCCCATCTCCACGATCGTCCCGTTCTCCCTCCCCATTGTCCAGGTAGCCAGCGCTTTGAAACAGACACTCCATTTCTACTAACTCGCGAATTCCAGAAGCGAGGGTATCGTTCATTTCGAAAAGCAACGCTAATTCGCCCAAGACGTCCAACCCAAAACTATCGTCATATCGCTTGTTGCTCGGATTCACGCCCTGGATGGAAGTAGCCTTGTTTCTCATCCTCTCGGAATCAGAGTACGAAGCCGTGTCCCACTCGGACGGCGGCGTGGTGAAGGGATTCGGAAAGTGTGTGTCGACAGCATCGAATTTATTTCTCTGGATTAGGTCGTAGATACGACTGAACTCAAGCAACCGGATAAGCGGATCAATCTGCTCATTGTGGAGGTTCGCTCCGCGTGTGAAATCACCGCTTTCGTCTCTTCTTCCCTCGCCGAGCAACGCACAAACGCCCGCTACTCCCAACCGGTCATATTTGTCCAGCGCCCGCAGCACCGTGAGCCTTCGGCCCGCATTTTCCTCGCCGCCAAGGCCGATGGCCTCCATCACGCCGTCGAGAACCTTGCGGTTGTTCACCTTGATGACGTAATCGCCGCGCTTGATGCCGAGCCGCTCCAGCGTATCCGCTGCCATCATGCACATCTCGGCATCCGCCGCGACGGAAGCCGAGCCGACCGTGTCCGCATCAAACTGCATGAATTGCCGGAAGCGCCCCGGCCCCGGCTTTTCGTTGCGGAACACGGTCCCGGCTCGATAGCTGCGATAGGGCTTTGGCAAACGATCGAAATTTTCCGCGACATAGCGGGCGAGCGGCGCTGTCAAATCATACCGTAACGAAAGCCAGCTTTCGTCATCGTCCCGGAAGGAAAACACGCCTTCGTTGGGACGGTCTTGGTCCGGCAAAAACTTGCCAAGCGCGTCGGTGAACTCGATGAGCGGCGTTTCGACGGCCTCGAAGCCATAGAGTTCGTAGGTTTCCTTGATAGCCTCCAGCATTTTTCCGGTGGCCGCGATGTCCGCCGGGGCGCGGTCGGCGAAACCACGCGGCAGACGCGCGCGGGTGACTGGGGGGGTATTGTTCTTGTCATTCATGGTCAAAAAGAGCCTTGGGAGATGAGCGTTCTTAGGGGGCGGCCAGCGCCACGGCAAGCGCCACGCCTGCAATCACCTGGCATGACCCTTGGATAGCGCCAAAAACCCCTTATATTTGCGCCGCGGGGAAATCCCCGCCACAAGGGGAGGATCGAATGTCACCCGAAGAACGCCAATTGCTGACAGGTTTGTTCGACCGGATTCGCGGCGCGGCCAATGCCCCGCGCGATCAGGAAGCCGAGGCGTTGATTCAAGACGCAACCAGGGCTCAGCCTTACGCGCCCTATTTATTGGCGCAGACCGTTCTCGTCCAGGACCAGGCGCTGCGTGCCGCGAATGATCGTTTGCAGGACCTCGAAGGCAAGGTCAAGGATTTGGAAAGCCAGGCGGCCAGTGCACCGCGCTCCGGCGGATTTTTGGGCGGGCTTGGCTCGCTGTTTGGCGGCGGCTCACCCCCGCCCCGGCCATCGGCGCCTCCGCCGCCACCTCCGGGCCGTTGGAATCAACCCCCGCCTCCGCCTCAGGGCGGCTGGCAGCAGCCTCCGCAAGGCTACGCGCCTCCGGGTGCCGCGCCAGGTCCATGGAGTGGTCAGGGCGGTGGAAGTCCGGGCGGTGGCTTCTTGACCGGTGCGCTGGGGACGGCGGCGGGTGTCGCGGGCGGCGTGCTGCTCGCCGATTCGATTCGTGGCCTGTTTTCCGGGCATAACAATTCGCTGGGTATCGGCACCGGTTTCGGCGGTGGCGGGCTCGGCGGCGGATTGGGCGGCGAGACCACCGTCAACAATTATTATGGCGATGGCCAAAGTCTTGCTCAGCAGGACGCGGCGCAGGATGCGAAGCAGGATGCTGCTGACGATGCGCAGCAGAATGCCGACTATCAGCAGGACGCCGACCAGGATCAGGACGATATCCAGGACGCCTCGGATTATAGTTCGGACGATTATGGCTCCGGCGACGACGGCAGTTACGACGTCTGACGATCAACGGCGTGAGCACCATCGGCCCAACGACGAGGGCGCCAGTATCATGGCGAGTGCCAATGCTTTGGCACTCTCTTATGACGACGCTATCCGGCAAAAGTTTCTTCCCTGCAATCATGGGATCTTTTAAATAAATATGAGGCTTTAGCGATGGACCGCAGTCCCATATTCCTCCGAGACAGAACGACAGCAGGGATGAGTAATGAAGATTGCTTATTACAGGGGCGAGCATCCTAACTTCGGCGATGAGTTAAATTTGTGGCTGTGGCCAAAATTACTTCCTGATTTTTTCGATGATGATGGCAAGGTCGTTTTTATTGGAATCGGCTCGACCATCGGGTTGAAATATGACCTCTCAGCCAAAAAGATCGTATTCGGCGCTGCATATTATCCTGACTACTATGATCATAAGATTATTGACTGCACGGATTGGGACATTTATTTTGTTAGAGGCCCCCACACAGCTCATTTATTGAATATTTCTCCGGAGTTGGCCATTGGCGATTCCGCCATTTTGATACGCACCCTTGCAGACAAATGGCATAGATCCTCCGAGGTCGTATCCTTTATACCGCATTGGGAAAGCTTAGGTCACGGAAGCTGGGAGCGTGTTTGCGCTTTAGCCAACATAAACTTGATTGACCCGCGCCGTCCTGTCGATGATGTGCTGGCTGAATTGCTGCGATCCCGTTTGGTGATTGCGGAGGCCATGCACGGAGCTATTGTGGCAGATGCATTGCGAATTCCATGGGTCCCCTTGCTTCCGATTAATGGTATCCATCGCAATAAATGGTTCGATTGGACCGAGGCTTTGGGGATTCAACTGCAACAGCATCGCTTATGGCCATCGAATCTAACCGAAATGCAAATCGCTTTGGAACGCTATCCCAAATTGAGGGGGTTCGCTCGCTATGCGGAGTCAATCCCGACTTTTGGCGTAACAGAACAAGCAATCCATCATTTATCCGCTTACAGATTGACGAAATTGGCCCAAACTGCTCCTTGTCTCAGCGATGACAGAATAATCGAGAGCGCGACCGAGAAAATGCTGGAAAAACTCGCTCAACTTCGCCGGAATTACGGCGCCTGATTTTGCATGAGTAAGGCTAAAACGTGACTATGCTAGACTGAGACAAGGGTTGAGCGTATTTTTTGCTTATGGCCGCATAGCCAGTTCAAAGAGATTAGAGGTGTAACCTTAGCCGCACCAACAATGAGACATAGTTGAAAAACCCGAGTTTTCGCGCCAATCGCGCTGGCTCCGAGATTAGCTTTCCCGTCACATATGTTCCCGCACCCCTCACAGTCGAAGGAAGCCGCGGCCATGCGTCGTCGAGCGCCTTCAAGGCACGCGTATACGTCCGAGAGTCTTCTAATTTGCTAAGAAACAAATCGGTCTTGGTAATCAGGTGATCGATGACCATCTTGCGGCCAATTTGGTCATTATCATTGAGTCCTCTTTCGTAACTCAAGACGCCGTAAAGCGGCGGCTGTTTGAAAAATACATTCGTCCCGTGCAGCCGGTACGCGGCGAGCGGCCTATCAATCACTACGCTCCCCATCAGAATGCTGATCCCCCGGATCAGATAAGCATCCAGGCAATTATTAGGTTGGGTCAAACTTTCATTGGTCATAAAAAGCTGAAGTGCATCGCGGCGAAAACAATTGGCGGACATCGGTGCCCAGTACCATCCTCCATCGCCCGGCTGCACGAAATGAACCTGGTTGTCGAACGCAGGGCCAGGGTTGCACAGGGGCCAAACTTCGGGAGCGCTTTCGTCGATCCTTCGAATAAGGTCAGGTTTTCTGCCTCGTCCTGACCTGACATATTCGCTCAATCCGAAAACCGTCCCGACAACTGTATGGGAATTGGCGGTCTGAAGCATGTCGGCCGAAGAAAAGCCCACTGGAATGCGCAGCGACAGAAGAACGAAAATATGGGTTTCCACGAAGGTGGGAAATAAGACGTCGTCGGCGTCGAGAAACACGACATACTCGCCAAGGCTCGCGTTGAAACCCTCCTTGCCGGCGGTGTTTTGACCACCGTTGTTGGTTCGGCGCAAAATTTTCGTGCCCGGATGTTGTTTCAAAATATCGAGGAGAACATCGGCGCTATTATCGGTAGAGGCGTTGTCGACAATGATGAGCTCGATATTGGGGTAGGTTTGATCGAAGACCGAGTCGGTGGCTTGTTTCAAAAAGCGGCCGTAATTGTAGTTGACGATGATGACGCTCACCAGTGGCAAACTGAATGGCGGAGGATCTGCATTATCTCCGCAAACAGGCTGGTGCGTCTCTGCAAGATAATCCACGGCGGCTGCCTCATAAGCGCTAAAGCATTCGAACTTATGCCACGCGCGGCTTGCGCCGCAAGTCATTCTCCATAAATTTTTCGACAGTCCTTTCGACCTCTTCGTTCTCAAGTATATGCGGCGTCCCGGCCTGAAGGGTCGACGCATATTGTTTGCAAAGCGCCTCACACCACGGCGAGCAAAAGTGCCGCGCGGAAGTGGCGACCAGTGTAACCATCCCATGAGCGGCTATGAGCGCGCAAGCGCGGCCGTTCTGGGCGTCGAGAACAGTCTTTGACAATTCCGCGGTGCCAAAGGCCGCTTAGGCCACGCTACGAATCACCAGACCGGCGCCGCCTATGTTTTGATTTCGTTGTTGCGGCGCAGACAGGCCAGCAAAATGACATGGGGTGCCACCATCAGCCAGCTCAATAACAAGATGAAATTGAAGAGTCCATGCTCGCGTTTGAGCTGCCCGGACTGGACGACCGCTTTACCCGCCGCATAGGTCCAGCAGCCGTGCACCGTCGAGGGCATGCGTGGCCACGCTGCGTCAGTGCCCGCACCGCCTGTATAAATTGCCGTGGTGACTCTAATTTGCGCAGAAACAGTCCCGCATTCGCAAACAGATGATCGATGACCATCCTGCGTCCCAGCATATCGTTGTCCGAAGGTCCGCCGCGTTCGAAGCTCAGCATGCCATAGAGATTTGGATACTTCGAAAAGACATTCATGCCGTGCAGCCGGTATATGGCAAGCGCGCGGTCGATCACCACGCTTCCCATGACTTAAAATCACAGTCGCTCGGCAGGACGAGATGGACGTGGTTTTCGATCCCTGGCTCAGGGCTACGCAGCGGCCAGACCCCGGGAGCACTTTCGTCGATCCGCCGAAGCAGGTCCGTTTTGCGTCCGCGCCTAGAACGCACATATTCGCTCAACCGATAAATCGTCCCAAGAACCATCCGCGAATCGACGGACTGAATCATATCGGCAGAGGAGAATCCCACAGGAATGCGCAAGGACAGATGCACGAAAATATGGGTGGAGATACAAGACGGAAGAAGCACATCGTCGGCGTCGAGGAAAACAACATATTCGCCGGTACTGGCTTCAAATCCCTCTTTCGAGGCGAGGCTTTGACCGCCATTGGCGCTTCGCCGCAAGATCGATATGCAAGGATATTGTTTCGAGACGGCGAGGAGAACATCCGTGCTTTCGTCCGTCAAAGCGTTGTCGACGATGATGCACTCGATGTTCGGATAGGTTTGTTCGAAGACGGAATCGACGGCCTGTTTCAGAAACTGGCCGTAGTTATAATTGACGATGATAACGCTCACCAAAGGCAGGCCAAGCGGCAGCGAATTTACCTTCTCGCCAGCGAGGTCAGGACGGCTCTTATCAAGACAATCCACAACAGCTGCTTTCGCGGGACTTAAGGGATGAGGTCCATTGAGAATCTATGCCGCGCGGGGACGGCGCCGTAAGCCATATTCCTTGAACTTCTCGATGATTTTTTCGACCTCTCCGGCTTCCAGCACTTGGGGCGTCCCGATTTGAAGAGCGAGCGCATATTGCTTGCAGAGCGTTTCCAGCTCGACGGCAAGCCACATCGCTTCGCGAAGATCGGGGCCAGTGGCGACCATGCCGTGATTGGCCATCAGCGCGCAGTGGCGGCCACTGAGTGCTTCCAGCACCACCTTCGACAATTCCTCGGTGCCATAGGTTGCATAGGGCGCGCAGCGAATCACCGGGCCGCCCGCCGCGGCGATCATGTAATGGACCGCCGGTATCTCCATGCCGCAAATAGCGAAGGCGGTCGCGTGCACGGAATGGGCATGCACGACGGCGTTTACGTCTGGACGTGCTTGCAGGATGTCGCGATGAAAACGCCATTCGGACGAAGGCGCCTGCCGGTGATGATAGCTTCCATCCATATTCATGAAGACGATATCGTCAATTGTCATTTCGATGTAGGGAAGGCCGGACGGCGTTATCAACAGGCCGTTTTTCCAGCGCACCGAAATATTACCAGCCGTCCCCTGATTGATGCCGGTGCGGGTCATCTCAAGGCAGGCGCTGATCAGAGACTGGCGCGCGTCCGCTTCCTCATTCGCGGCCATAAATGGTTTCTCTCCCTCAAGGGCGGCGGCCGAGCGCGGACGCCTCCCGCGCGAGCTGTTCGACCTTGCCGAAATCCTTCGCCGCGAGAAGCCCTGGCGCAACCATCCAAGAGCCACCGACACAAGCGACATTGGCGAGCGCCAGATAGGACGCAGCCTTCTGCAAGTCGATACCGCCGGTCGGACAGAAAATCAAATCGGGCAACGGTCCGCCGAGAGAACTCAGATATTTTGCTCCGCCCGCCGGCTCGGCCGGAAAGAATTTCATGGCCCGAAAGCCACTTTCCCGCAGCGCCATGGCTTCGGACGCGGTCGCGGCACCGGGCAGCAAAGGAACCGGCGATCGCACCGCGGCGTCGAGCAAACCGGGTGTCATCCCTGGGCTGACCAGAAACCCAGCGCCAGCATCGGCTGCCGCCTGAATCTGTTCCGGCTCGACGATTGTTCCAGCGCCGATGCAGGCATCCGGAAACGCTTTGGCAAGTGCCGTCACGGCACTCATCGCGGCGGGTGTGCGCAAGGTGATCTCGAGGACGGTCAGGCCGCCGGCGATCAGCGCGCGCGCCTGGGCAAGCGCGTCCTCAATATCCTTGACGGTGAGAACCGGAATGACTGGCGCCTGGTAAAGCACCGCCAATGTCGCCTTGGTATGCGGATAAAGCATGAACCGCGCCCTTCCATCCATGAGGTGATGATCGCCGTCAGCCGCAGACGCCCGCGCCGAGTTCGGGTCCGCTCGCATTGGCGCGGAACATTTCGAACAGCTCGCGCCCATAGCCATGCCAATGGGCTTCCAGATTGTATTCAGCGGGCGAACGGCTATGCAAAGTCTCTGGCGAAAGCTCCACCGTTAAAATGCCCGCCTCCGCGTCAAGGGCGATCATATCGCCATCATGAATCCGGGCGAGCGGGCCGCCATCGAGCGCTTCGGGCGTGACATGGATCGCAGCCGGGACTTTTCCGGAGGCCCCAGACATGCGCCCATCGGTCACAAGCGCCACTTGATGGCCGCGCGCCATGACCGAGGCGAGCACAGGCGTCAACTTGTGCAGTTCCGGCATGCCAATCGCCCGCGGACCTTGGAACCGGACCACCGCGACGAAATCGGTATCGAGTTCGCCCGCGCGATAGGCCGCCTCGAGATCTTCCTGCGCGTGAAATATCCGGGCGGGGGCCCGGACTCGCCGATGCTCCGGCGCGACAGCGCTGAGTTTAATAACGGCGCGGCCGAGATTGCCTTCGAGCACCTTCAGGCCGCCATCGCGCGAAAATGGCTTAGCCACGCCGCGCAGGACAGAGTCATCGAGGCTCGCCGGAGGCGAGGGACGGAAGGCAAGCTTACCGTCGTCGAGATAAGGCTCTTGCGCATAATATTCGAGATCATGCCCGGCAACGGTGCGCGCATCGGGATGCACGAGGCCCGCGTGCAACAAGGAGGCAATCAGAAAGCCAGTACCGCCAGCGGCCGTAAAGTGGTTCACATCGGCGGTGCCATTTGGATAGATTCGCGTCAGCAAGGGAACCACTTTGGAAAGATCGGCGAAGTCATCGAGGGTCAGGACGATCCCCCCCGCGCGGGCCATGGCGACAAGGTGAATGACATGATTGGTTGAGCCTCCCGTCGCATGCAAGGCGACGATGCCATTGACGAAGGCCCGCTCATCAAGGACCGCCGCGATGGGGGTATATTCATTGCCGAAGGCTGTGATCGCCAAGGCGCGCTGCGCGGCGGCAGCGGTGAGCGCGTCGCGTAAGGGAGTATTCGGATTGACGAAGGCGCTCCCCGGCAGATGCAGGCCCATGACTTCCATCAGCATCTGATTCGAATTTGCCGTCCCATAAAATGTGCATGTTCCCGGCGAATGATAGGACGCAGCTTCCGCGTTCAAAAGATCTTCGCGCCCAGCCTTGCCTTCGGCGTGAAGCTGGCGGATTTTGGACTTCTCCTGGTTCGGCAGTCCAGATGGCATTGGTCCAGCCGGGATGAAGACCGCAGGCAAATGACCGAAGGCCTGCGCGGCGATCACGAGACCTGGCACGATCTTGTCGCAGATGCCGAGAAAAACCGCCGCGTCGAACATATCATGCGATAAGGCAATCGCCGCCGCCATGGCGATGACATCCCGCGAAAAGAGCGACAGTTCCATGCCGGGCCGGCCTTGCGTGATCCCATCGCACATGGCTGGGACGCCGCCGGCGACCTGCGCGACACCACCCACTTCGCGCGCCGCCTGCTTGATGATCGCCGGAAAACGCTCGTAGGGCTGGTGAGCCGAGAGCATATCATTATAGGCGGTCACGATCGCGAGATTGGCGACGATGCCGGTTCGCAGATGGTGCTTTTCATCGGCGGCGCAGGCGGCGAACCCATGCGCGAGATTGGCGCAGCCCAGCGCTCCCCGGCGCGGGCCGCTGCCCCGCATCGCCTCGACGCGGCCGAGGTATGCCACACGCGAAGGCCGGCTGCGTTCGCGAATACGAGCGGTGACATCGGCGATTGCTGCTTGAACCATCTTCGGCTCCTCGTTGACGCCAGGCGGTGCGGGGGTCCCGCGCCGAGTTAAATCGTCTCTTCGTTCCAGCTGCGCCCGTCACGCTCGACAAGCGCGATGGCGGCGGCCGGCCCCCACGTCCCGGCAAAATAGGGACGCGGCGGTTCATTCAGATGGTTCCAAGCTTCCCGGATCGGATCGATCCAGCGCCACGCCGCCTCAACTTCGTCGCGGCGCATGAATAAGGTTGCGTTGCCGCGAATGACATCCATCAACAGGCGCTCATAGGCCTCTGGCGCATAGATGCTAAACGCTTCCGCAAAATTCATATCGAGCGGCACATGCTGCAACCGCATGCCGCCAGCACCCGGTTCCTTCAGCATGAGCCAAAGTTTGATGCCCTCATCCGGTTGCAGCCGGATGGCGAGTCTCGTCTGCGAAATCTTCCCCGACTCGACGGTGAAAATCGAATGTGGCACTTCGCGAAAAGCGACGATGACTTCCGATACGCGTTGCGGCAGCCGCTTGCCTGTCCGTAGATAGAAGGGGATGCCCGCCCATCGCCAATTGGCGATTTCGACTTTGAGTGCCACGAAGGTTTCAGTCATTGTATGCGGATTGCCGACCTCCTCGGCATAGCCCTTCACCGCGCCGCCTTCGCTGGCGCCAGCGCGGTACTGACCCCGCACAGTGAATGCCTCCACGTTGCGGGCATCAATCGGCATCAGGGCTTTTAACACTTTGAGCTTTTCGTCGCGCACCGCATCGGCGTGCATGGAAGCGGGCGGTTCCATGGCGACGAGACACAAAAGTTGCAGCAAATGATTTTGCACCATGTCGCGCAAAGCGCCGGAATTTTCATAATACGCGGCCCGGCTCTCGACACCGATCGCTTCGGCGACGGTGATCTCGACGTGATCGATATGCGCGGAATTCCACAAAGGTTCGAACAAGGCGTTGGCAAATCGCAGCGCCATCAAATTCTGCACCGTTTCCTTGCCAAGGTAATGATCGATGCGGAAAATACGCTCCTCTGGAAAAACCGCGCCAATCGCATCATTGATGAATGCCGCCGAAGCGCCGTCCTTGCCGATCGGCTTTTCGACAATGATGCGGGACGCGGGCGTAACAAGCGAATGGGCGGCAAGTTTTTGGGCAATCGCCCCGAAATGATCTGGCGCCGTCGCGAGGTAGAAGGCGCGCACCCGCTCGTGTTCTTTCTCAAGCTGATGCTCGAGACGATCCCAGCCAAGATCGCTGCCGATGTCGAGCACGACATAATGGATCATCGCGAGGAAGCCCTTGATCGCTTCGTCGGTCGAGGAGCCGCCGGCGAATTGCTTCAAAGCTTTGGCGATAGATCCTCGGTAGGAGGAATTGTCGAAGTCGTGGCGCGACACGCCAATGATCTTGGTCGGCTGCGAAAACTGACCGTCAAGAAATCGATGAAAAAGGGCTGGGAAAAGCTTGCGGTGAGCGAGGTCACCGGTGCCGCCAAAGACGACCAGATCAAAAGGAGCTACCTGAACGATACGCGAAACCATCTCATCCCTTTACGGTTTGGCCTTTTCGATTTTGCCTTTATGGGTTGGCAGATACGGCTGGCCGGAGGTCGCGTCGAGGGGCTTGCGTGTCATCCCGCATGATGAGGATAAGCAAATCACGCGCCAGCGGCGGCCAAAGCCAGCGTAAAATTTCTGCCAAGAGGCGAGGCGCGGCCTCGGCAGGCATCTTCGCGGTCTCTCACACTTACACATCGTGCTAGGCGGCACCAGCCGCAACTTGATCGCGGACGACATTTCCGCCCGGACTTGGCGATGGGCTCAGCAGCAAAGCCTTCCGCAGCGCCCACTCGCTTCCGGCATCACGCGCCTCAAGAAATTGCACTTCGCCGCCCGCCAGCAGCGCGACCGGACATCCGTCCTGGTAAAGTAGCCTGCTGCCGGTGAGGGCAGGCAGCTTCGGCCCCGGCGTCAAGATGCCGACGAGATTCAGCGGATCGGCTCCGGAGAGCGAGACGATCACCCCCGTTGGTGCCGCCCGCCGGACCTCGCGCAAGGCGCCGATTGCTTCGGGAAGCGCGAATTGCTCGCCCGCGAAACCGGCAACAAAGCGGCCGCCGCGAATGTCACCGCGCGCCTCGAATCTGCGATAAACCCGCAGCAAATCCCGCCATTGAGGCAGCCAAGCGGCCTCCCGCTCCAGAACGCGCCGGAAGACGACGCCATACCGCAGCAAAAGGGTGCGCGCCACATGCTCGATGACGTCCGCTTCCGCATGAGGTGGCCTGGCGTGGCGGCGGGCCAGCGCCCATCGGCCGGAGTGCTCCATGCTGACGGCGACGCGGCGGCGGCGGCGTCCTTGCGGATTAGACCGGCGCTCGCTGGACGGAACAAGCAGCGCGCGCAGGCCGCCAAAGCTGTCCGAATTAACAAGACCGATAGCCACAAGCTCGGCAAGTGCCTCTTCCACTTGCGATCGCAACAAGCCCGTGCCTTCGACCAGCTCGTCGAAGAACGAGGCTCCGTGCTCGCGGATAAAGCCCAAAACAGTTTGCGCACGGGCGCTCGGCTCAGCGCTTTCTCCGTCCGGCGACAAGGATGCCCAGAGCGGCGCGTGACGGCGGGTCAGCAAAGTGATCGGCGTGGTGCGGAGAGGCGCCGGTGCCGCCGTGCGCGGGGCGCCATTCAGCCGTTCGCTGGCCGGCCGCAACCGTGCCCAAGCGACACGCCCGGCCAAGCAGTGATCATCGAGCCAGGCCGGGTCATAATTTTCGAGGCGAGCAGGAAGGATTTCGGTTTCCCAAGACCCAGCCGGCGCCTCGAAACCTTCGAGTTGCTCGACGACGGCGGCAAGCGCATCGGGTCCCTCCATGCGCGTCTCCGGTGTGAGATGCTGCCAGGCGAGCAAGAAACGTATAAAGTCCCGCGCGGAGACAGGTTCGATCTCGGCGCGCAGCCGTTTGACCGTGTAGTGGTGGATTCTTGCGAGCAGCCGCCTGTCGCACCATTCTTCGGCCGTTGTCGAAGGTGTGAAATGCCCGCGAAGCGCAAAGCCTTCTGTTTCGAGGGCAGCGAGCGCGGCGCGGACTGAGCCAACTTCAATTCCCAGTGATGCCGCAAGCGCATCTGCAGTAACCGGGCCCAAACCTTCCAGCCGTCCACGCACGATCTCGACCAGCGCCGTTTCCAGCGACCATTCTTGTCCGGTATGACGGGCGGGCGCCGTAATCGCGGGTTCCACACGCGCGCTCGGCCAGAGGGCGCGAAACTGCGGCAAGCGTTCGGCCGCGATCCACAATGCCTCTTGCGGACCCCATATACGCGTAGCCCGTCTGTCGCGTTCGAGCGCAGCGAAAAATGCGGTCCAACCAGGTCCGCTGCGCGCTTCGGCTTCGGTGAAGAAGCCAAGCCACATCAAAGCATCATGCAGTTCGTCGGCATTCGTGGCATCGGGCCAAGCTTCTTCGCGAACCCTTGCAATGGCTTCGGGATCGAGCCGGCCGAGACTGTCAGCAGCTTCAGGCGAGAGCCACCGCCGTGTCATGACAGCCTGTGCGCGGCGCTCTTCCAGCGGCGCGTCGTCGAGAAAGGCCCAGGGCCGCGCGGAGAGCACTTCCAGCGCCAGCGGCGACGGCTCGGTCAGGTCGCGGGTGATTACCTTTACCGCACCTGACTCGATGCGTGTTAGGAGCCGTTCCAACCCCGTGATATCCATTGCCTCGGTGAGGCAGTCGTCGATCGTCTGACGGACGAGAGGATGGTCTGGGATTTGACGCTCGCCAACGATGTTTTCGGCGCAGGCGATCTGATCGGGAAACACCGCACCGATCAGATCCTCGGCGTCCATCCGCGTGAGGTAAGCCGGAACTTTTCTGCCGCCGCGAAAGCGTGGCAGCGCAAGCGACACGCCGGCGACCCACCGCCAGCGGGTCAGAAACATCGGCGCATCGAGCAGCGCTTGCGTCAGAACGGTGCGGACGTTCGATGAATGAAGATAACGTTGCACGTCGGCAAGTTCGAAACTATGCGCGGCGGTCAGTGAGAGCAGGATATTATCATCGGTCGCAGCGGCCTGCAGCTCGAAATTGAACTTGCGGCAAAAGCGCTTGCGCAACGCAAGCCCCCAGGCCCGGTTGATCCGGCTTCCATAGGGCGAATGGATGACGAATTGCATGCCGCCGGACTCGTCGAAAAAGCGCTCAAACACCAGCGTGTCTTGCGTCGGCAGACAACCCAGGGCCACATGGCTCGCGGCAAAATATTCGATGAGTTCTGTCGCGGGAAGCTCTTTCAAGCCGACTTCTTCGCGAAGCCATCGTACTGCACCATCCCCTGCCCCATCCCGCGCCAAAAGCATTGCAATTTGCTCCCGCAGTCTTGATACGGATTGTGACAGTTCCTCCGTGCGGCCCGGCGCTTCGCCAAGCCAAAACGGAATGGTTGGCTGCATGCCGTGCGCATCGGCGACGCGGACGGTACCGCGCTCGACCCGCAAGATGCGGTAAGATTGATTGCCGAGTTGAAAAATATCTCCCGCCATGCTTTCGACGGCGAAATCCTCATGCACGCTGCCGATGAACTGATTATCGGGCTCAAGCAGAACCCGGTAATCAGCGTTGTCTGGGATTGCGCCGCCAGAGGTCAGCGCCGTCAAGCGTGCCCCGCGCCGGCCGCGCAGACGATGGTTGACGGCGTCATGATGGATCAATGCGCCGCGGCGGCCGCGCCGTGTGGTGAAGCCCTCTGCGAGCATCGTTACGACGCTAGAAAAATCGGCTTCGGTAAGATTGCGGTAGGGCCACGCGCGGCGCAGCAAGGCGAGAAGTTCGTCCTCGTTCCAGTCGCGCGCCGCCACTTCGGCGGTGATCTGCTGGGCCAAAACATCCAGCGGTTGCGCTTGTATGTCGAGCCGGTCGAGTTCGCCGCGCCGGACACTGTCGAGAAGCGCTGTACATTCGGCTAGATCGTCGCGCGAGAAGGGAAACAGGCGGCCTTTGGGCAGGCCCTTGACCGCATGTCCCGAGCGGCCAACCCGTTGCAGAAAACTTGCGATTGAACGCGGCGATCCGAGCTGGCACACCAAATCGACATCGCCGATGTCGATTCCAAGTTCGAGGGAAGCGGTCGCGACAAGCGCTTTGAGTTCGCCTTCTTTGAGACGATGCTCGGCATCACGCCGGTGCTCCTTGGACATACTCCCGTGATGGGCGGTGATCCGATCGGTGCCGAGGCGCTCCGACAAGGCGCGGGCCGTGCGCTCGGCCAAACGGCGCGTGTTCACAAATATTAACGTCGTGCGATGCGCGCCGATAAGTGCTGCAAGGCGGTCATGGACCTGGTCACGGACCTCGCCCGCCATCACCGCCTCGAGCGGCGATGGAGGAAGCTCGATCGCAAGGTCGCGGGCACGGCGGTGGCCGGTATCGATAATCTTGCAGCCTGCGCTTGGGGACCCACGCGGTCCTGAGCCAGTTAGAAAATTGGCAATCTCCTCGATGGGCTTCTGGGTCGCCGACAAGCCCACTCGCAGCAGGCGATTGCCACAAAGCGCCGTCAAGCGTTCGAGAGACAGCGCCAGATGAGCGCCGCGTTTGTTTGGCGCCAAGGCATGGATTTCATCGACAATGACTGTCCGCGCCGTTGAAAGCATCGCGCGTCCGGACTCGGACGTCAGCAGGATGTAGAGCGATTCTGGGGTGGTGACGAGAATATGCGGGGGCTGCCGGCGCATCTTTGTGCGCTCACTTTGCGGCGTATCTCCCGTGCGCACGAGTGTACGGATTTCGACGTCGGGCAGACCTTGGGCCCGCAACGCCTCGCGGATGCCGGCGAGCGGCGCTTTCAGATTTTTCTCAATATCGTTCGATAACGCTTTGAGAGGCGAGACATAAACGATCTGCGTGGAGTCCTCGAGTCGGCCCTCAACGCCTTGCCGTACGAGCGTGTCGATCGCCGCGAGAAATGCCGCCAGAGTCTTGCCGGATCCGGTCGGGGCGGCGACAAGAACGTGCTCGCCCGCCTGGATCGCAGGCCAGGCTTGCGCCTGCGCGGGGGTCGGCGCGTCAAATTGGCCTGCAAACCAAGCGGCAACCGCCGGATGCAGAAGGGACGCGGCGTTCACAGGATCACGGCGATCTAGCATGAAAACCTAGGATAACGCAGAAGGCACCAAAGCCAAAGAGCGAGGTGGCCCTTAGCCCTATTTGGGAACCAGAACTCGTAGGGAAAGGCCCGCTTTTGCGGTGTGATCCAGCCGGTCAAAAAGAAGTCACTGCGCCGTAAGGCAAAGTGATTTGATCAAAACCATTGTCGACTTATTATAGTGTCGCTGAGGCTAAAAAGGCAGAAGTGGCAATGGACGATGAGTTTATTACCCTGATGGCTCTACCCTTTGGCGTCTTGGTGGCGGCTGTCGCGCTGCTGTTTGGCCCAGAATTTTGGCGGAGACACCGCGGTTAACCAAAGTCAACCACGCCCTTGATTGCGGATAAGGCGTATCCTTTGCCGGTTGGTACTTTGAGGCTCGCGATCTAGCCGGTGTTTGGTGGCCGGGATCGCGGCACCCGATCAAGCCTAGCTCAAAAAGACCAGCTTCAGCTTCGTTACCTCAATGTTTCTTCGGGTCACACCAAACCAAAAAACCTATGTATCGAGCTCGGGATAGTGCCGGAATATCCCTTGTTCGTTGAAAGGGACGCGGCGAGGGCTCTTCAAATAGGCATGGATGCGGGGAAGCTGCCCGATCGCCTTGTGCAGGTCCACCACAAGCGGAAACTCGCGCAGCCCAGCTTTCATGCTGCGCGGAAACGCATAGCAGAGGCCTTCAACGATCTGGAACAGCGATAAATCAGCATAGCTTACGGTTTTGCCGGCGAGATAAGGGCGGCCTTCTCGGTTGCGCTCTAAAATACACTCAAACCAGCTCAGAAACTTGGGGATTCGCTCCTCGCGGAAAAGCTTCGCCCGGCGCAGTGCCTCCGGCTTTTGGTCCTCATAGTAGAGACTGCCTCCTAGCGGATGATGGACATCGTGGGCTTCAGCCAACAGATCGGCGATTGTGAGCTGGATCTGATGGACCCAGAGCCGCTGGACCGGGTCGCTTGGTGCGAGAGCATGGCGATCGCCAAGATAGAGAAGGATGGCGGCGGTCTGGCTAATGATAACGTCTCCATCTTTTAGAAAAGGCGGCGCGAAGGGCGGATGCGTCAAGCTTTCTGATTCCAGCGCTGCCATAAGGGCCGCGACTGCCTCATCCTCACCCTTTGGATCACGGGCAATGTCGAGGTAGTCGGCCCCCGCCTCTTCCAACGCCAGGCGGACGAACTCGCCGCGCCCTTGAATCCCCGGCCAGTAGTAGAGCTCATAAGCCATGCGCAAACTCCTTTTACGGCACGACACCCTGTCTTACGTTCCACTTTCCGCACTGTTGCCTGTCTTTGGCACAGGGGAGCGTTCTATTCCTGGGTGGCGGAATTTGGCCGGTGGTCTCGGCGAAATAGGCAGGAATTTTATTAGGCTTGGTAAGGGGCGCGCGTGCAGCATTTCTACAAGCTTGGCTGTTTGCGTCAGGCCACTCCGCATGCGTGAGTGAGTTGGGCAACTTTTAACGCGTCAACGATAGCCGAGGTAGGGCGCTACATAACCCCGACCGCTTCGCGGCGTCGCCTACCGTTGTGCCAACGGGCCAGAACACCACATGTCAGACTAAATCTTAGCTAATGCAAATTATGCTGATCAGTTGTGTTGAATTCTCTTGTGAGCTCCCACGTCTACGCTTCGCCCAGTCTGTTCAGTCGGTTGGAGAATGCGCGACGACATCCATCCTTTGTGCACCCAGGGCTCCTCTTGGGATTCGAACGTAACCCAATGCCAGGTAATTCCTTCACCATCGGTCGAGTCACGGCCACACCAGTTGACCACTGCACCAGCGGAAAGCTTCCAAAGCTGCTCACCACTACGATCAGGTGTTCCACGAATGTAGCCAAAGTCGTTGTTGGTTGCGACCATTTCTTGAGTGCATGCATATGCCGGAAGCGTGAGAGCGCCCGTCATTGTTGCGCCGAGAACCAAACTTTTAAGAGTATCCATTTTGAAATCTCCCCTTTTGAAATCTCCCTTTCATGTTGGGCGTAGTCTACCTATGTCCAATTGATGTAAAATCAAGCAGCCTTGAGTTCAACCTTCGCCGGCTTCTAGAGGCTTGACAATGGACCCAGCCCATTCGTGTGAGCTTGTTCGTCAAGTGTGATGATTCCGGCACCGAAGATCACGCTTTCTGAGTAGAGGAATGTTTGCCAATACTCAAGCCAGCGTTGACGGGTTGAGACACCTTGGCAGCATAACCTAGACTATTTAAAGCGGACGTTCTTTCCACTCTTTTTTAGCAGCGGCTAACTCAACAGTACCTGCTGGGGTGATCAGCCAAACAGCAGTTCAACAGCTGTGCTGAGGTCTGCAACAACATGGGTTGCCCGTTCAGGAAGTTTGGCCTCTTGCCCGGGCCGGTATTTTCCCGTTTGTACGAGAATGCCCTGCAGGCCAGCCCCCATGGCGCCGCCAACGTCGGCCTCCGCGTCGTCGCCAATCATCACGACCTCCTCGCAACGGCACGCCATGCTCTCGACGGCAAGCTTGAAAAATGCGGGTGCTGGCTTGCCGAGCACGGTCGCCATCGTGCCGGACGCATATTCAAGACCGGCGACGAAAGGACCGGCATCGAGGCTCAACTCACCGTCACGGTCGAGAAAATTGCGATTTTTTGCCAGCGCCAGAAACTCCGCGCCATGAATGATTTTCCGGAAGGCTTGGTTCAAAAGATCATAGGTGAAAAAAGCACCCGCATCCCCGACGACGACGGCCTCGCCGCTACCGGCGGCCAAGCCCGTGAAGTCCTCGCGCAAGTCCGGATGCACGATGAGTAGCGGGACGAGATTTTTACGGGCAAGAAAGTCTCGCGCAAGGGCTGCTGGCGTGAAAAGGTCCCGCGCGTCTATATTCAGGCCAAGCCTTGCGAGATCGCTCACAATCCGGTGCCTTGGGCGGCGAGTCGTGTTGGTGATGAACTTGAACGGAACCCTCAACTCACGGAGTCTTCGGATCGCGTCGAGCGAGCCAGGCAGCGGTTCGCTGCCGACATAAACAACGCCGTCAAGGTCGATGAGGACGCCCTGGACCATTTCGCCTTCTCGGCCGGGCGGAGAATGCCTCTACCCGCTTAACTGCTTATTTCTTCTCTGGCATGCGCCTTCGTGGTGCCTTCATCACCATGGCGCCACATGAAGGTCGCTGCAATCCCGACGAGCGCGGCGCCAGTTAAGGTCAAAAAGAGAGCATATGACGTGAGCCATGCGATCGCCGGGACCAAAAGCGCCATGATGAGACCAAGTACGCAGATCTGCCATGCGATATGAACACCCGCGACGAAAGTGCCAAGCGCGAGCAGCATCAGAAGCGCGAGCCCCGTTCCTGGCGCGGTGAGCAGTCTTTGAACATCGGATAAGACAAGGATGTTCATCGCGACCAAAAAAGCCACCCAATGGAGCGCTTGTGTCCAAACCATCCGAAACCGGGCTTGCTTCGTTTGCGTGTGCAGCCATCCCGTTCCGATGCACACAACGCCCATTGCCAGAGCCAGGAACTCCCAATAGCCAATCAGAGGCTGATGCGAAATACTGGTATAGGCAACACCCAAGAGTGTGAGCAAGAGCACGGCAAGGTAGGGCAGCTCCTTCAGCCATAGCCTTGCGACTCGTGAATGGACCAAAGGCCGCTCAGCACCGTTTGCCACTTCGTGTTCGCTCATCCCGATGTTCCGATCTTATTGGCTGACGGTGTTGTCCCGATTGTATTGATTCGTACCGTCACATATTCTGCCCAAAAAGAATTTTGCAAAGTGTTTGGCATATTTTTTCGCTAGGTGCCACAATTACCTTAATGTAATCAATTGCCTGAGAATTTGCCGAACGGCACGGGGGTTCTTTGCCGGACTTTAACCCTCGGTGCCCTCCAATCACCTTGGTTGACGAACCCATAGAGTTGCCACATGTCCGAACCTTCGCCCGCAAGTTTTTTCGATGTTTGGGACACTTATCAAAAAGTTGTCTCTGGCGATTACATGTTTCATCATGAAATTGGCGCGGAGCTGCGCAAATTTCTCAACGCCCAATTTGACGGCCGGTCTTTTTCCATCCTCGATCTTGGTTGCGGCGATGCGGCAACCTTAGCGCCGGTGCTGGATGGGATGACGGTACGGCGCTATAAGGGGGTGGATTTGTCGGAGGCGGCTCTGGCCCTCGCCGCGGAAAATCTAAAATCTCTCGCGGGTTCATTGGAATTGATGAGAGACCACATCTTGGCCGCACTGGCCGAAGAGGCCCAATATGATGTGATCTATAGCAGTTTTGCGCTGCACCATTTGCCGACGGAACAAAAAGCGGAGTTTTTTCGTCTCGCCGCGCAAAGGTTAGAGAAGGGCGGCTTATTGCTGCTGGTCGATGTTGTGCGCGAGGAAGATGAAACGTTGGAAATCTATCATCAACACTATTGCGCGTGGCTGCGCGGCAGGTTTACCGCGCTCAGCGCGGATGAAAAGGACCTGATCTGCGACCATATCGTGAATAACGATCTGCCGGACGCCTCTTCCGTTCTTCACGCTCAAGCGCGCGCTGCGGGGCTGAAGGTTGCCACGCGCGGAACCCAATTCGGCTGGCATTGGTTGTTGAGCTTTACGCACGCCTAGGCCGGCGGTGCCCGCGCGTCATCCAGAATTGCGCAGGCCAGCCGCGACGCCATTGATCGAAATAAGAATGGTTCGCAAGGTGCGGTCGGCATGCTCGCCACTGCGCCAACGGCGCAGAAGCTCGACTTGGAGGTGATTGAGCGGCGCGATATACGGAAAGCGATGCCTGATCGAGCGGGCAAGTGCGGGATTGTCGGCGAGACGCTCGGTCGTCCCTTGGATTTTGTTGAGCGCGTCAAGCGTGCGCTGCCATTCCGCTTCCAACATGCCGAAAATTTTTGTGGCAAGCTCCTGGTCGGGAACCAGTTCGGAGTAGCGCTTGGCGATCGACATGTCTGCCTTGGCGAGCACCATATCCATATTGGACAAGAGGGCGCGGAAGAACGGCCATTCGTCGTTCATTCTTTTTAACACAGCCATGCGCTCGCCGGGGGCTTCCTTGATGAAGGCTTCCACCGCCGAGCCGAAGCCGAACCAGCCCGGCAAGGTAATGCGTGCCTGACCCCAAGAGAAGCTCCAGGGGATGGCGCGCAAATCCTCGATCCGGCGCGAGGCGCGGCGGGACGCCGGACGCGAGCCGATGTTGAGCTCGGCGATTTCCGCGATCGGAGTCGCCGCGAAGAAAAAATCGGTAAACCCTGGCGTCTCATAGACCATCGCGCGGTAGGCCGCCATGCTCAGTTGTGAAAGCGTCGCCGCCGTTTCGAGAAAGTCCTTGGAAACCGGACTGGCAGGCACCATGAGCGTGGCTTCAAGCGTCGCGGCAACGAGCGTCTCCAGATTGTGCAGGCCAATCTCGGGATTGGAATATTTCGACCCAATGACCTCGCCTTGCTCGGTGAGCCGAATATGACCATTCACGGTCCCTGGTGGCTGTGCCAAGATGGCCTGATAGCTTGGCCCGCCGCCGCGTCCGACTGCGCCGCCGCGCCCATGAAACAGACGGAGCGCAATGCCTTCATGCTCCTTGAAATATTTGGCGAGTTTCGTCGAGGCGCGGTAAAGCTCCCAGTTGCTGGTAAAAAATCCGCCATCCTTGTTGCTGTCCGAATAACCGAGCATGATTTCTTGTTGCGCACCCGACCCGCGAACGAGATCCAAAATCCCAGGCACCTCATAAAACGACCGCATGATCGTGTCGGCATTGCGAAGGTCTTCGATGGTCTCGAACAAGGGCACGACAAGCAAAGCGGCGTTCGCGTCCGGATCGCCGAGAACGCCATGCATTAGACCGCATTCTTTTTGTAGAAGGAGCACTTCGAGCAGATCGCTCACCGTTTCCGTGTGGCTGATGATGTAATGGCGGATCGCCTGCTTGCCGAAAGACCGGAGCAAGCTCCCTGCCGTTTGAAAGATTTCGAGTTCCTCTGCGGTTTTTTCGGAATAAACAACGCCGGGGACGCGCAATGGCCTTGGATCGCGCAAGAGCCCGAGAAGCAGATTTTGCTTCGCAAGCTCGTCGAGACCAGCGTAGTCCGCCGACACTCGTGCAATGGCGAGGAGCTCGGCGAGCGTCTCTTCGTGCCGGTCCGAGCTTTGCCGGAGATCGACGGTCGCAAGGTGAAAGCCAAACACATCGATCGCGCGGCGCAACGGCGCGAGCCGTGCAGGTATCAAGGCGGCGCCATTATTCGCGGCAAGTGACTCTTCGATAATGCCAAGATCGGCTTGCAGCGCATCCACATCGCGATAGGGATTGCCGGACGTAGCCGCGTGGCGGGCCGCCTCGGTGCCAGTGAGTTCGAGCAGGGTTGCCGCAAGCCTAGCGTAAATGCCGATCAAGGCACGCCGGTATGGTTCGTCGCCGCGTTGAGGGTTCTTATCGCCGGAACGCTCGGCCAAAGCCGTCAATTCCGGAGTACAGGCGACGAGTAGCAGTGTGGAAGACAACTCACCGCCCAACAGATGGATTTCCGTCAAATAGTAGCGTAATGCGACTTCGCATTGGCGGCGCAAAGCGAGAATCAGTGTCTGAGCATTGACATTGGGATTGCCGTCGCGATCGCCGCCGATCCAGGACGCCATGCGGAAAAACGAAGCGATCTTTTTCCCGCCAAGATGCGCTTCAAGCTCGGCATAGAGTTGTGGGATTTGCCGCAGGAAAGTCGTTTGGTAAAATCCAAGCGCGTTCTCGATTTCGTCGTGAACACTCAAACGCGAATAGCGCAAGAGCCGTGTTTGCCAAAGTTGCGCGATGCGGGCACGCAACAGCATATCATTGTGTTTTCGTTCCCTTGCGTTGGCAAGCGTGCCACGCTCGAGCAAAAGCTGCGCGATGGCGCGCTCCGCGTCGCGCTGGCTCTTGCGCTGGACTTCAGTCGGGTGCGCGGTGAGAACCGGCGATACAAGGGCGCGGTCAACGACACCGGCGATGGCGTCCGGTCCAAAGCCGGCCGCCGCCAAATGCTCGAAGCTCGCGGCGAGGCTGCCGCTTTCACGGGTCTCCGGTTGCTGCATCCCGTGAACCGCGCGGCGCCGGATGTAGTGACGGTCCTCCGCGATGTTCGCCAGATGGGAGAAATACGTAAATGCGCGCGATACCGCCATCGCTTGGTCGACGGTCAAGCCCCGCAGGAGCGCGCCGAGCTGATGCGGGGCATCCTGATCGGCATTTCGTTCACATGCGATACTAAGCTTCCGGATCGTTTCGATCAGCTCGAAAGTCGCTTCCCCCTCCTGGTGACGTATTGTGTCGCCAAGCAGTTGGCCAAGCAAGCGGATATCGTCGATAAGCGGCTGTTCCTTCTCGGCAATATCGTTCTTTTTCAAAACGCTGTTCATTGACGTCGAAGTGCTTGCGCTTGTCATTGTAGCCTCATGCGGGCATGCCATGTTCATTGGTTCTATCTGCTTTTGGCGCGTGCCGCCACAGCCCGCATATCCAATTTTCATGCCGGGGGAGTCGTGACTTGGCTTAAACGGCCTGGCCGCTCTGGTCTGTTGCGCTTTGAAGACTATCGGGAAACTTTGGCCTTGGTTAGCCTTGAGCAGCGGAAAGCTCAACAATTCTTTTATTTAGATCCCCAACACAACGCTTGAGATTGGCTCTGGCGGCATCACGCCATTTGCCGCTCGTCTCCGCGCGCCTGTAGAGACGGACATCTTCCCTTGCGAAATTCTCCAGAATTTGGATCTGGCGTGAACAGAAGATGATTTCCGGAACGGAAGAAAACTCAAACCGTATCCGGGCAAAATCCGCGATGAATTCCTCCCATGGCGCGGCAAGCGAGCTTAAATCCAAGTCCAAAAAGAGGTCAAAGTCGCCGGAAAATCCGGCATAATGCTGCTTCTTCGCTGTCGCGAGGACGTGACCGGCGGTTGCCATGATCAAATCATAGACGGCGTCAGCGTCGGGCTGATTTAACAAAGTGTATTGGCGAAACAGTTCGGCGCTGTCGCGGACGTTTTCGTAATCTTGACGCGGCGTGCCATCGCAATTCTCTGTCCGGTAGACCACATCATGCCACAGGGTTGACAGCGCTATGATATCTGTCCGGGTTGAAAGTTCTGAAAACTCGGCCAGTCTGTCCAACAAGCCCACGACATGCTCCCATGTGTGATATGCCCGGTGACGTTCGCTGTAGCCTGCGTCGAGTATCTCCCATGCACCCAGTTTGTGTCGTGCCGCAAGGGGGGTCCAATACTGTATTTTAATGATATTCTTCGCCTGCTCTCGCGAATGCTCTGTGCGCTGCGTCATTTATACGTTCCGTATTTGCGGCCGCAATTCAAGACCCGGGAATACGCAGACTTGCCGATGCAATGCGCTTACCAAGCAATCTTGCCAACTCAAATGGATTGTCATTTTCAAAATATGTTCAGGCGATGGGGATAGTGATAGCGCCGCTCGTCCAGACATGCCAGTCCATCAAAGGATGGAACAGCCGCTCATAGTTTCAGAGGGTTTGGAAACTCACTTCGTGGTCATTGCATAGACACCATCCCAATCTGGACCCAAGTCCGTACCGCGCAGCGCCTGGATACGCCTTTCGAATACCGCATAATAAGTTTCGAGTGCCTCTCCCGCCGTCTTCCGGCATTGGGCAATAAGCATTTCCGACTCATCCCACTTTTGCGTCCGGTACGCTCGCAGGAAATCCTGATGCAAAGGCAACAGACGCGCCAGTGCCAATTTGTCAAAATCAAATGAGTCGGCAAGCCCAAAAATACGGACCGGCCGCACCCTGCCCTTCACCCTGATGAGATCGATCTCGATGACGGCCAACCCAGGGCAGCGGTTGACTGTGAGTTCGCCCGCCACAGCTGGCAATCCATAAAGTTTCGTCAGACCTTCAAGCCGCGAGGTGACGTTGACCTCATCCCCAATAGCCGAATAATCGAAACGCTGCTTGCTGCCGAGATTTCCGACGCAGCATTCGCCGGTATTAATGCCGATCCCAATCCTGACCGGAGAAAATGAGCGTCCCGTGGCGCGAGCTTTATCCTGCCAACCCCGGTTGAGTCCGGCCATTGTGCTTGCCATCTCGATTGCCGAGCTGCAGGCGCGCCGCGCATGATCATCAACGTCGAGGGGTGCGTTCCAGAAAGCCATAATGGCATCACCCATGAATTTGTCGATGGTGCCGCGCTCCCGCAAAATAATATCGCTGAGCGGTGTCATGAGCTCATTTATAAAGAGAGTGAGTTCGCTGGCCGTCAGGCCCTCCGAGATCGAGGTAAAGTCGCGCACATCGCAAAACATTAATGTGAGTTCTCGCACTTCACCGCCCAACGCGAGTTTGGCGGGACTGGCGATGATTTCCTCCACAACGGCCGGCGCAAGATAGCGGCTAAACGCGCTGCGGACTTCGGAGCGCTGTGTTTCCACTTGGCGGTAGATGTAGAAAGTGATGCCAGCCGTAAGCAGCAGCAATACCAGTGAGGGATAAAGCGGATCAAACAGCAAGTCCCAATAACGGTATAATATCCAGCCTCCTAACATTAGGATGGCGGGCACAAGGGCGCCAAGGCCAGCCGCCAAGCTAGGTGAGAGGCGCCACATGGTAAGCGCCATCAAAAGTCCCAAAACGACAATGATGCTTTTTTCGGCTGCATCCGCGTAATCTGGCCGCGAGAGCCGGTTTTGCTTGAGGATATTCTCGATGATTTGCGCGTCGATTTCGACACCCGCGATCACGGGATCGAGGGGCGTCGCACGCAGATCGAAGAGGGACGGCATGCTTGTACCGATGAGGATGATCTTGCCCGCGATTTGGTTCTCGCTGACCTCCCCTGCCAAGAGTTTCCAAGCCGATATGTAGATGTCGGGAGCAGTTGGACGAAATTTCAGCGTAAGCTGCCCCTTGGCATCGGTGGGGATGTCCATTTCACCGATACGGACCCGGTTGATCCCAGTTTGTTGTCCAAAGGCCGTCTCGCCGCTCGCATTGGACGATTTGATCACGTAGGTGGAAGCGCCCTGCGCCACACGCAAAGCCTCGGCCGCAAGCGATGGGATGATGCGGTCGCCTAGCCGGAAAAACAACGGAACCTGGCGCACGACACCGTCGCGATTGGGAATCAGGTTCATCGCACCGATGGCCTTTACCGCCTCGTCGAGGAGCGGCAAATTGCTTTCAACGCCGGTAAAAGCCGGTAGGAACGGTTTTGGATCATCTCCGGCGAATGCGAATCCGGCTTTTTGTGCAATATCCGGAGTGTTCGTCTCATTGGTCAGAAGCAGCGCCAGCACGCTCGGCGTCCCCTTGAGCGCCTCGGCGAGCAGCTGGTCGTTTGTTGCCGAACCGACGAGATCCCGCAACCTGCCAGCTTGCTCCGGCGGCATCCGCTTGATCACTTGTTCGAGGGACGTACGGTCTGGTTCGGCGAAGAGGATATCAAAGGCAATCGCCGCCGCATTGCGCTTGCTGAGCTCGATGACGAGATCACGGATGATGGTTCGTGGCCACGGCCATTGCCCGAAACGGGCAAGGGAGTCGGAATCAATATCAATGATGCGGACAGGCAGATCCGGATCGTAGGGTTGCGGAGCCAAGCGTTGATAATAATCGAATGCGATCAGCCGGAGAGCCGAGACAAAGAAAGGGTCGCCGCCGCGAAGCACCAGCGCGAGAACCAAAAATAGGCAAATGAGCGGGAGATAGAAACGCCCGATTCGTGTTTTTAGCCGCTGCAAGTCCTGATGCCTGTCTTCGACCATCCATATGGAGCACCGTTAAAATCGGACCCGGAACACATGTTTCCCGCCCAATACCATGCCACGCTAGCTCCGGTTTTCCGATGCTTCCAAAAGGAGAAGGTACAATTGAGACAACAGTAGCTATTACTTATATGGCGGCGGCGGCGGTGGTGGCGGCGGTGGAGGCCTCGGCGATGTCCGGATCGGCGATGGAGTTGTCCGCACCGCGCCCTTCTGGGTCGCTTGCACGACCAAATCGAAGGCGGTATTTTCAGCGTGGGTTGTTAGCTGTTGGACCGGCGGGGTATCTGGTCCAAGCCCTGTGACTTGTCCAACCCCATATTGATCCATGAGGGCTTCGGTGGGTATCGACGTGGCTCCGCCCTTCTGGCCCGACTTGCTCGTGAGAAGCCTTAGATATTTGTTGATCTCGGCTTCGCTCACCCGTTCCGGCTCCGCTGGGCAGCTGCTCCAATCCGCCACTGTAATGGCGAAGCCAGTGCGCCTGACGACAGCGGTGCCGCAGCCGTTGGCGCTGCTGAGCCGGCCAAAATGGTTGATCAAGCGGGTTCCACCCTGGCCGTGTGCGATCGTCGCGGTTCCGCCGCGAATGCCGATCGTCGCAACCGGCGTTTTGACCGTGGCCGCGCCCTGGTGACTGAGCTGTCCTCCGACGAAACGGAGTGCGCCTTTGGCCAGTGTCGTCACCATTTGCCCCGTGCCGGTCGCCGGATCGTAGACAAATTTATCAATCACAAGGGTGCTGTTCGGCCCAACGCTGAGCGTGGTTTTGTCGAGGAAGAGAAGCTGAACTGTTCCGCTCCCGGATGTTTGGATCCGCTCGTTATGGAGGACGCGCGCGCCGATTCTTAAAACTTGGACTCCTCCTCCGGGGGGCGTGCCTTGCGAAAGCGTGTTCACCGCGGCGGCTGTGCCAACATCCTGGGCCTTCGTTGACAGAGCCGAAAAAGGGCTACTGGCAAGCAACATCGCCAGGGGTAATATGAATTTTGGGTTCATTCGCAGCTGCATAACGCACCCCTTAAAAACTGACCGTTGGACCCATTGTGACGGAAAGGTCTCTGACGGTATTGCCGGGGATATTCGAATTGATCGCACGATATTGCAATTGCACGCCAACGCCAAATCGATCCTGGACGGGGATGTCAAGACCAATACCCGCATGCCACTCGAGATCATGCTCTGTGGTGAAGGGGTTGAAGAAGGGATCGGCTTGCCGGTAGAGCCAAGGTGAGATTCCCGCCGATGGGGTTAAGGTCCAGCTGCGGCCGCCCCACAGCGAGGGAATGAGGCAGGGAAGCCAAAAATCAAATGCGTAGCGATTGTAGCTGAACCAAGGAAACGAATCATCGCTGTGATAGAAGGCGAATCTTCCTTGCCAGCGGACGCCCTCGATGATCGGACCGGCAGCCTGCAGTGCGATGATCGCCAACGTACCATCCAACCCCGACGCCAAGGGGTAAAGCCCGGAAGCATGATAGTTCATGCTGCGGAATTCGGCATAGGGGTCCAATGCCACATTCGCAAAGTTGAAATGCATGGTGAGCCCGCCGCCGATACTTCCGAGATAAGGCTCGCCGGCCAGCGTGGCGCCCGTGGCGACCACATAGGGTTTGATCGAGGCGCCGTTCAAAGCATCCTGGAAAATGCCAAAGCGCGGTCCGGCGCGGAAATCCAGAAATCCCGTATCAACGGCAGTCACCTTGAACTGCTGCGCATCATAACCAATCACGTTCGCTTCAAATACATCGCCGTTTTGATTGCCAAAGTCATGAACATAATTTACGCCGGCGGCGGCAAACCAATTCCAGTCAGCTTGAGGAGCGAACGGGCTGTTAATCGGACGCGTCGCGCCAAATAGGGTTTGCTGGGTAGGGCCAAAGCTCGCGTTCGACTGGTAGCGGAAGCCGGTCTGGGCGTAACCACTCCACTGATCGGGCTGTAGTTTTTTCTCGATTGTGTCGAGATATTCCTGAGATTTCTGCACCATATCGGGTGTCGCATCCGCGCTGGCTTGCGCAGATTGAAAGTAACCGCGCGCCATCTCGTAGGAACCGAGGCGAAAATACAGCATCCCAAGTTCAAACCGTACCTTGGACAGCGCCGGGTTGAAGAAGAGCAGCCTTTCAAACGCGCCAATCGACGCCTCGAGATCGCCCCCCTGCTCGCTGCTCGTGGCATAACTGAGCGTCGTGTCGAGATTGGCTGGGCTATTCAGCATGGTTTGAAACAAAGGGTCTCCAGCAAGAGGCCCTGGTATGGTTTGGGCATGAGCGCCAGCACCGCAAAGGATGCCGATCCCCAGAATTGCGATTGCCGCGGCTAAGGATGCGGTCTGCCTGATCGAGGAAAGAATCATCATGTCCCTCGGGTCCAATTGACCGTTGTTGTGAGCGCCGTAACCAAGTCATCCCCCCACCGCCGGGCGTCATGTCACTCAGCATGGCACCAGCGCACCAGATGGCAACCCAAAGCCGCCGCCACGTCAAGCCGGGACGAAGTCTCGTTGTGCAAAGACTCTATATTCTTTCTAGGTGTGGTATGATGGCAACAAATCAGCGCTCCAATGCCCGTATTGTTTCATTGGCGGCATGCAGTGTGTCGGCCAGATCGCTAATGATGTTCATCAATATCTTGGCATAGATGCTTGGGTGCTCAAGACCAAAGGTGCGAAGAGATTCAACCGATATGGCGTAACAAACGAGTTCGGTTTCGGCGACAACTTGGGCTCCGCGCGTCCGCCCCTCGATCAGCGCCATGTGGCCGAATGCGAGGCTCCTGCCGACCGAAGCGATTTGAACAGTTCGGCCGCCATGCCCAATGGACGGCAGCTCCACGGAGGCTGAACCACGCACAATAACGAAAAACGTCTTTCCCAATTCCCCTTTCTTGATGATGATCTGGCCGCTCTCGAAAGTCGTCAGCTTCGGCGCGACAGATAGCGACAGCAGACTCAATTCTTCGGTGTCGAGGTTTTGAAAAAGCACGATCTCCTGCAACGTCAGCATCGATTCTTCTGAAGCCGGTGCGTGCAGATAAAGGATCTCCGCCTCGACATGTTCCAAAGCGTCGTCAAGTCCATCGAAAATTTGTATAGGCCGTGAAAATCCCTTCGTGCCGGCAAGCACGGACCGGAGATTTGCGAGCGGACCGTTCACCAAAATATGCGAGAATATGAGCTGGCAATTGGGATTTTCTGGAACGCCGGAGAATCCTTGCAGCAGACACAATGCGGCGCGGTCGGCGCTTTGGACGTGACGAAAATCCACAATGACGTGAGTCGCGTTGGCTGCGACTTTGCGAATGCGGTGGACCAATCTCTCGGCGGTGCCGAAATACAATCTGCCTTGCGCTTCGATGATGCAGATCGCCCCGCCACTCCGGTCGAGGATCGCACGTTCCGCTGGTGTTCGAAGTCGCTTCGAGCGAATGCGGAGGCCGTTGAGTTCGTGACGCAAGACCGATTCGACGCCGGTGCGGCTGCAAAAGGCATGAAGGCCGAAATCCGCCGAGATCCGCCGACAGGCCATCACGCCACGGACGCTGTTTCCGTAACTATCCAGTCGCGGTGAGTAGATGGCGATCCCGATCTGGCCGGGTATCACGGCAATGACGCAGCCGGACACGCCGCTTTTGGCGGGTATACCGACTTCGTAGGCCCATTGCCCGGCATAGTCGTACATGCCGCAGCTATGCATGACGCTGAGCACGTCCTGAACAAATTCCGCAGGCATCGCAGCCTCGCCTGTGAGTGGGTTTACACCGTCGTTGGCCAAACTGGCTGCCATGACGGCGAGATCCCGGCAGTTCACGAGCATGGAACACTGGCGGAAGTAGACCTCAAGAACGGCCTCGGGTTCGTTCCCGATCATATTGCTATTGCGCATCAAATAGGCAATTGCGCGATTGCGGTGCCCGGTCTCGCTTTCAGAGCGATAGACGGACTCGTCGAGGTCGAGGTCGCGCCCCGCAAAACGGGACAGCGCACTTCGCATAGCGCTGATGCGTTGTTTGGGGGTATCGCCTGGAAAAAGCTCCGAGACGGCGATCGCCCCGGCATTCACCATCGGATTGTATGGCTGGTTCGCCGCGTCGTCGAGAACAATCGAATTAAACGCTTCCCCTGTCGGCTCGACGCCGACTTTGTCAAGAACAGCCGCGCGGCCATGACAGGCGAAGGCATGTGCGTAGGCAAACGGTTTTGAGACCGACTGAATCGTGAACAGTTGACTGGCGTCACCAACCGCGAAAACCCGGCCGTCAGTGGTGGCGATGGCGATCGCGAATTGACGCGGGTCGGCCCTGGCGAGTTCGGGAATATAGCTAGCCACCTCCCCGGCATCCACGGACATCAACTCGCCGCGGAGCCGGGTTAGGTAACGGCTCACCGGATCTTCCTGCGACGGCACTAGTTGGTTCCCCTCGATCGTCAACAGCATCTAAGATTCATATAGGGCAAGGAATTCGCCGGAAAGACTCGGCAAATGACTCTCATCCACTGAAGGTATTTCCCCCAAAATCAGGAAACTGGATTGTCCTGACACATCAACACTACTTACTTGCCTCTTGCCTTCAAATGACAACGCCGTGGTTTGAGATTCGATAAATTCCGGCCTAGCCCCGTCTCCATTCGCGGCAGTCGCGATGGCCGCTTCGTCCCGTGACCAAAGCAAGGGACGGGCCAACCGTAATATGCCTTGTCTGAATGAAGGCCCATTGCCGGCCGTGCGGCTACGGGCCGGATACAGTTTGATGGGCGGCTTGGCGCCAGTATGCGGCAAGCCCTTCGAGCGTGGCGAGTTCGGCCATGTCATCCAGTGCCGCCGGCAAGCCGGCGATCAAACGATGAAACCTGGCAATTGACCAATTAGGGTTCGGCCGAGCTTCTAGGGCCATCGCGTCACCGGCGCGAAACGTGCCTGGCTCGATCACGCGGTAGTACCAGCCGCAACAGCCATTTTTCATCATGGCGCGCGGCAAATGCTTATTGTTAAACCGCAGAGCGAATTTGAAGCAGGGCTGGCGAGACTGGCTGACCTGCAGCACCACCGTCCCAGCGCGAAGTATATCGCCGATGCATACCGTGGTCTCATCGAGGTGCCCAATCGTCAGGTTTTCGCCGAGGCCGCCTGGAGTCAGCAAGGCTCCGTGTTCAGGAAAATCGCGAATCCAAATGGAGTAGCTCGACAATGCATAACCATAAACGGCCTTGTCGGGTCCGCCATGAACCGTGAGGTCGGCCTGCTCGTCACCTTCAAGGCCGAGCTTCCCAACGTGAACGGGTCCATTCACCACATGTTTCACAAAGCCGCTTGGCACGCCTCGCGGACCAAGCGGAGCCACCCGTCCCGCTTGAACTGAAACGATGCATGCCATTGTGTCCGTGTTCTGGCATTCGGGTGGCATCGGATGTTCCCAATCGCCGATAGTAGATAATGATATACCCGATATGAAAATTTGAAACGAATTCACCCGCCACACGGCTTAGAAGTCCGCACTGCTGCAAGCACCGGAGATCGGCAGGTATTCTTGTCAAAAGAAAACCGCCTGACCGGAGGTTCCGGCCAGGCGGCGATGTGTTTTGAGTGTCCGGCGTTGAGGCCGGCCGGCTTAGAACTTGACGACGACGTCGCCGCCGAAGGTGACTTGCGAGCTTTTGGTGCCGGCGCCGAACCCGGGGGTTCCCGGGATGCCGATGATGCCGCTGCCGCCGCCGAAAGGCGTCGTGCCGTTCAGCGAGGAATCATAACGAACCTCCGGCCGGAACAGCAGGCCCTTCAGCACCGGCGTTCCGTCGGGGATCGGCACCGTGATGTTGAGGCCGGCCGTCAGCTCCAGATAGGTCGTCGGCGCGGGGGCGAAGACCGCCGTGTTCGGAAACCCATATTCGACATTGACGAAGTCGAAATTGCCGGGGAACGCCGCGACGAAGAAGTTGTTGTTGTCGCGCCAAATCTCGGCCCGCCCGACAAACGACAGCCAGTCGTTGGCCTTCAAGATGCCATATTGGGCGACACCGTAACCGGTCGCGTTGAACCCGTCATCGCGAATGAAATTGCCATCGGTGATGAAGGTGAGATAGTCGGTCGGCTTCCAGGTCACCGTGATGTCGTTGAGATAGCGCAGGGCGTTGTTCGGGTTGCAGGCGCACGCCAAGGCAACCCCCGGGGTGTCGGGATTTTCCGCCCCGATGTGGGTGGTCGCCAGGATCGTGAGAGCGCCGTCGAGAAGGTTCAACCCGATGCCGCCATGGAATGCCGCGGCGCCATTGTTGTCGCCTTGCCGGTTGCCGAAGGTGGTGTTGACGCCGGTGTCGACGCCCAAATAAATATCGACCATCGGATCGACATGCGAAATCGTCATGACGCCGGTGTGGACGAGCGGAATGCCGAAGTTGAAGATGTAGGAATGCGAGTAGAGGTAATTGGTGGTCGGGTCGATCGTCTCGGCGCCTTCCAAGGTGACATATTGGCCGGCCTTGACGTCGATGCCGCCGGCGAACAGCCAGGGAAGATGCACGATGCCCCAAGCCTCGACGGGGGTAATCTGACTCCAATCATTGATGATGTAATCGAGCTCGCCAAGGTAATGGGTGTAGCGCGCGTCGGTCCCGTACATGGCTTGCACTTTGAAGCCGAAATCATAATCCGTGGCTTTCGGATCGAGCGGCCGCTGGATGGTCAAAAGCACTTGGTTCAAGAGCGGCTGGTTGGCCTTGTCGGTGAACAAATGCCCGAAATTTAGCCCATCGCCCGGGCTGTCAGGGTTGAACGTAATTCCGGCCTCGACCGAGCCGGAGACCGTCAACGTATCCCACCAATTGGCCGGCGGTGGCGGCGGCGGAACATCGGCGGCGCGCGCAACCGAACCGGCAAAGCCGAGAAAAGTGCTGGCGCAGAGAGCCGGCACCAGAATTGATTTGAGCGAACGGGGCATTGCATATCTCCCAGCGAAGCCATTGGTTGACTTGCAAGGTGCGCCGCAAAATTAATTTTGCAACATCAGTCTCAATGTCCAAGCCCATTCTGCCAGACCCCGATGCGCTTTTGCCACAGTTTGCGCACCGCAGGGGCAGCCACGCATGAATTTGCCCGCGAATTTGCCGTTTTGATTGTCACGCATCGTCAGCATCTGGCCGTGAACTGCTAGAAACCCTAGCGAATCCCGTTCGACCCCTAGCCCTGGAAACCTATTTCCGCAAAAAACCGGGCGATCCACCGAAATGAGTGATCTCACACGCATCTTTGGCCGGGTAGCCCTCGCAAAGGAAACCGCTGATCTGGCGGCCCCGGCCAGCGCGCGATTCTGCAGCCGCCGTCACTGAGCTGCGATGATCTGCTTTGCGTACCCGGCGCCGCATTTGGCCGCCGTGTGCATCGCCGCTGCTGGGATAGCCAAGGCGTCATCGTGAAAGGGTGGCGCAATCAGGGTCACACCAAATGGCAGTCCATCGCTTTTAAATCCGGCCGGAACCGCTATGGCCGAGCAGCCTAGAAAATTGACGAAATTGGTGTAAGTACCGAACCGCGCATTCAGCCTCAGCGGATCAGCGCGCATCTCCTCGACCGTATAGATTACCGGACTGGTTGGCAGGAGTAGAAAGTCGGCGATGGCCCATTCGGCCTCAGCACGGCGACGCAGTTCCGTGAGCTTATGCAGGCCGATAAAGGCGTCAATGGCGCTGTAACGGCGCGCGCCGTCAAGAAGGGTACGCACTGTCGGGTCCAGGTCTTGAGGATGTTTATCGACAAAATTGCCGATCCCCGCGAGCCGCTCTGCGAGCCATGGCCCGTCATAAAGAAGCGCCCCGATTTCTTGAAACGGCCGGTAATCGAAGGCGACGATCTCTCCGCCGAGCTCACGCATGGCTTCAATGGCGCGCGCATAAAGCGCGGCGTTCTCCGCGTCATCGAAGAACTCCCGTGCGTCCTCCGGTAGCACGCCAACACGCGGGCACGGAGCGATGGCCCGTTGCATGCCGCACATCGAATAGGGATCGCTTTGGTCAAACCCTTCGGCAAGGCGGCGAATAAAAACGCCATCGGCGACGCTCGTCGAAAGAATGCAAACGCAATCAAGACTCCAGCAAGCAGGAACAACCCCCGCCAAGCTCAAAAGACCAGATGTCGGTTTGATTCCTACGATATTGTTGAACGCGGCAGGGACCCGTCCAGAGCCCGCCGTATCGGTGCCGAGCGCGAAGGGGACAAGACCGGCGGCAACCGCGACCGCCGAGCCCGAACTCGATCCGCCAGAGACATAGTCGGCGTTGAACACCGAACGCGGCGCGCCGTAGGGCGAGCGCGTGCCATTGAGGCCGGTCGCGAACTGATCAAGATTGGTTTTGCCGACGACTAACGCCCCCGCCGCTCTCAGCCGGGCAACTGTGGTTGCGTCGGTTTCCGCGCGATAGGCGAAGGCTGGACAAGCTGCCGTCGTTTGGAGACCGGCGACGTCGATATTATCCTTTACTGCGAAGGGGATTCCCCACAGCGGCAGAAGCGCGGGATCGGGCTCCCTTACCAAAAGCTCGCGTGCCGCGCGCCATAAATCGTCCGGCGGAACAAGCGAGATGAAAATAGCTGGGTCTTTCGCCGACGCGATACGCGCAAGCACCTCTTCGACGACGTCGTTTACGGCGGCCGGCCGGTTCAGATAGATCGCCCTGAGTACGTCGAGGGACAATATCGCAGGTAACACTAGATACCTCCTCAATCGCCATAACGTGATCGCTCGCGATAAGTATCTGGCCGGGGATTAACCAAAACGCGAGGAACGACGTGCCGTACCATCGCCAAAATCAAGATGAGAAGGTGGTCATGTGCGGTGACACACGCCGTTGAAAAGCTTTGTGGCCTATATCAGTTGACGTTTAAGCACCTAACAATTTTAAATGCCTGCGGGCGCGCCACGATTGCGGGGCGCCCGCAGTGCTGAGTTGCAAAACGGGAAACAGTCCCGGACACCGAGCTGCAGCGGCGTTAAGGGCCAATCCCTCTTATCACCTAGCCCCCCTCACGCATCGCTTCATTGAGGCGTGTCTCCAGCACATGTGGCTGCAAGAGAATGAGCGCGCCGCGGCTTTTCTCAATCAACCCTTCTTCGGCCATCGCCGAAAGTTCGCGGGTTACCTGCTCGCGCCGGCAACCGATCCGCGCGGCCAGGACATGATGGAAAGGCGGCGGAGTCACAGCGCGTTCGTCCGGCCTGCCAGGACGGTGATGCGCCATGCGCAAGAGTTCGGAATAGAGCCGGTGCTTCAAATCAAAGATCGAATGCTCCGCGAGGCGCGCATTGAGTTCGCGTACACGCCCAGTCAATAGCCGCAAAATTCTTTCGCATGTGGTAGGCGACGCGAAAATAACCTCCCGGAACACTTTGGTCGGCATGATGCAGAGTTCGGAGTTGGTCAGCGCGGTCACATTGGCCGAGCGTTTCGCGCCATCGATTGCCGCCATTTCACCGAAAAATTGGCCAGCCTTGGTTTCGCCTAAAATAATTTCCTTACCTGCGTGGGTGCGGATCAAAATCCTCACTTCGCCGGAAATGATAAAATAGACATCCGAGGATTCGTCTTCAAAATCGACGACTGTTTCGCCGCCATTGTACCGCCGCCAATTGCAGCGCCGGTCAAAGCGCTCGAAGTCTAAATCAGCCACATCTTTGAAAAACGGGACACGGGCAAGGGTCTGCATGGCCGCCAGCTCCAGAGGAAAGTGGCAAAGGCTGCTCTCAAGGACTGATTAAGCCTAATGTGGAATAATACAAGCGGCGGTCAACCAGACCCAGACGTTATTTGTCCCCATCATGAATTCCCACATAGAGAAATTCTTAGCGTCAATGCGGGCACTCCACTAACGCAGCACCACGACCTTCGTGCCGCGTTTGACCCGGTCATAAAGATCGGCGACATCGCGGTTGGTCATCCGGATGCAGCCTGAAGACACTGCGGCCCCGATCGTATCTGGTTCATTCGATCCATGAATGCGGAACATACTAGAGCCGAGATAAATCGCGCGGGCGCCAAGCGGGTTGTCTATTCCGCCCGCCATGTGGCGCGGCAAATCGGGCCGCCGCTTGCGCATTTCCGGCGGTGGCGTCCAATCCGGCCATTCCCGTTTCATGCTGACAATCTTTGTACCAGACCATGTAAACCCTTCCCGGCCAACCCCCACGCCGTACTGAATGGCCTCCTGGCCTGGAAGGACATAGTAGAGTCGCCGTTCGCTCGTCGAAATGACAACCGTTCCTGGCGCATAGCTACGGTGCCAGGAGACGACCCGGCGAGGGATGGCTTGCTCCCGGAAAAGATTGAGAAAGTCGGCCAGCGGACCACGGTCGAGCGGATTGAAGCTGGCAAGCCGGATGCCGCCAAGCGGGTTATCCAAGGCGAAAGCTGGTGATCCGGAAAGGATCAGAAGCAAACATAAGAAGCGTAACGTTCGAATCATGGTTATCTTTTTGCGATACCAAACGAGGAAATGTCTGAACCACCATCCTTTGAGGTTTTGAGGCCAAAGTTGGGCGCAACCGCGAGAAAGCGTCAAAGACCGGTCTTTTCGCTAATGATCTAAAATCGGCGGCTCTCCAGCAACAGGCTGGTTTCGCTGGAAGCGATCCCATCGATCATCCGGATCTCGTCCAAAGCGCGGCTGAACGCCTCGAGGCTGGCAGCCGACAGCTCCGCCACCATGTCCCAGCGCCCGTTGGTCGTATGCACCGCCTCCACTTCCGGAAAGCCTTGAAGCGCCGCCATCACGGCAGGCGCGCGGCGGCCTTCCACCGCGATCGACATGATCGCCCGTACGCGCCCTGGTTCGGCCTCTGGATGCAGACGCACGGTGAAGCTTAGGATCACTCCCTCAGACATCAGGCGGTCGATCCGGTTTTGCACCGTGCCGCGCGAGACTTTGAGGATTTTGGCCAAGGCGGCGGCGGGCATGCGTCCGTCGGCTCTTAGCAATGCAATAAGCCGGCGATTTAGGTCATCCATGTAAATTCCGTGACGATCCGTCAGTTAGTCTTAGCATATCATCATAAATATAGCCTTTAGCGGGCATGATGCGCGCTTTTCGCTAACGCAGCCATATGCGATGATGTCTCGCTTTAATTCAACGGAGATTCGAATGGCTCCCATGATCCTGATGACCGATCCAGCGCATTTCGACGTCAGCTACGCCATAAATCCCTGGATGAAGCCATCCGCTTGGCTGTTTGACCCGAACGGCCACCGCAACTCGGCCCGCTTGGCTTGGGAAGCCCTGCGCTCGGCTCTCGTCGCGGCGGGAGCACAGATCCACGTCTCGCAGGGAGCGCCCGGCTGGCCAGACATGGTTTTTCCGGCCAACGCCGCAGTGGTGCTGGATGGGCGCGCCCTCATGGCCCGTTTCAGATACCCTGAACGGCGCGGCGAGGAAGGTTTTTTCAGGAAGATTTTCGAAAATTTGCTGAATCAAGGCCTGTTGCATGAGGCGGCGGAATTTCCAGCCGGCCAAGTGCAGGAAGGCGCCGGCGATGCCATCTGGGACACAACGCGCCAGTTGTTCTGGACCGGCTTCGGTCCACGGTCGGACGAGGCCGCTTCATGCGAAATCATCCGCTTTTTCGGCCGTGAAGCGGTGTCCTTGGAATTGGCGACACCGCGCTTTTATCATCTCGACACCTGCTTTCGCCCGCTCAGCGGAGGAGAGGTGATCGTGTTTCCGCCAGCATTCACAGACGCCGCGCTGCAACGCATCCAGGAGCGTGTCACGCCGGATCAGTTCATCGAAGCAGCGCCAGACGAGGCAGCGGCCTTCTGCGTCAACGCGGTCAGCCTTGGCCGCACCATTGTAATGGCAAAGGCTCCCCCGCGTTTGCGATCGATTCTGGGGGAGCGTGGCTACCGAGTTGCCGACATCGACCTCTCCCCCTTCATTTTATCCGGGGGCGGAGCCTTCTGCATGACGTTGCGGCTCGACCTTCAAACTTCTCGAAATGCCACAATCGCTCCCTCAGCTGCCGTACTGCCCGATATCGATCCGAAGGTCGGTTCGTTGCCTGATGCCCACGCATTAACCTAGCGCACTCCCCGCGCCCTAAGACTCCAGGCATCGCTTCATTTGCCTCGGTCAGCTGGCCTTTTTGATGCGCTTCTTTGGCGCGGGGGCCTTGCTTCGCTTTGTCCGGGTACCGGATTTGCTGGTGGCTGATTTCATCGACGGCCTCGCGGGTCCATGAGCTCTCTCGGTGCCAGACGAATTGCTCTTTTCTGAACCGAGGCTCCGGCGGAGGGCATCCATAAGGTTGATGACGTTACCGGTGCGTGGCATGTGCGGGTTAGCAACGGGTTTCTTGCCTGCCTGTTTTGAGCGGATGAGTTCGATGAGCGCCTCCTGGTAGCGATCTTGAAAAATATCCGGATCGAAGCTGGCTTTTTTCGTATCGATAATATGCGAGGCGAGATCGAGAAGCTCCTTGTCGATTTTTAGATTTTGGATGTCGACGAAATATGCCTCAGCGCTACGGATTTCATATTTATGATGTAGTGTGGTGCCTAAGATGCCTTTCTCTCGAGGTTCCAGTAAAATCAGCCGTTCGCGTCCACTCAGCACGACCCGGGCAATGCCGACGACGTTCCGCTGACGCATAGCCTCACGGATGACGGCGAACGCCTCCTGACCGACTTTATCCTCTGGGGCGATGTAATAGCTTTGATCGAAATAGATGGGATCCACTTCCGTCCGTGCGACAAAACTCTCAATGTCTATCGTATGACTGCTCTCAATCTCGACCCCGGCAAGCTCTTCTTCGGTGACGGTGACGTATTCCCCCTTGGCGACCTCATAGCCTTTGACCATCTCATCGCGGCCAACGATCTCATCTGTTTCCGCGTCGATATATTGCTGCTTAAGTCTATCTCCAGTTGCACGATTTAGAAAATGAAAAGTGACCTTTTCCTTCGTGCTTCGCGCCGGGAACAAACCAATCGGACACGTCACAAGCGATAGCTTAAGGTAGCCCTTCCAATTGGTCCGGGGAGGCATGCTCTACTCCAAATAACGCGGAGAAAAAACGCGAACCGACGACAACGCGAACTGGGGCTTGCTGGTTCCTCGCGCTAGCACGGAAACAGCAACTCCCGGCGTGGCAGGTTCCGTTGGATGGGATAAGAAGGGGTCTCGGCCACGATCCAAGACACTTTCATATCATGGCACGGCAGACGCGGGTCGTTGGGATAGTGCCCATTCGTGCTGCCTGTCAGGAAGGCAATCGCATCAGCGGCTGTCCAACACGAATAATGGTCCCTTCTTGCACGCTATCGCATAGCGTGAAGCCATCCGGTGCGAAGACAATGATGGTCGATCCGTGTTGAAACCAGCCCATCTCTTCGCCCCTGCGAAAGGAGGCGTTACAGGGAATGACGTTGGGACCGCGATAGCTGAGATTGAGCTGGATTTTTAGAAAACGCAGCCGGATGCTGGCGACGAGGATCGCAGCGACCGGCACCAGGGAGATGAGATAGCCGGTTGCCGTTAGCCGGGTTTGAATCACGGCGCGTTCGTTCTTGCAGAAGAGTTTCTCGATCCGTTTGAGCGCTATTGGATTGACGTTCCAGGTATCTCCAGCGATGTAAGTGACCTGCTCAACATGACAATCGCCGGGAGCGTGAAACCGGTGGTACATGCTGGACGTGAGCCGCAGGGTTACGTAGCGTCCATCGCGGTAGAGATCGACGAGATCGGGATCGCCCAGCAAATCCTGCAAAGCGTATGGAAATCCCTTGATCTGCATCAATTCAGTGCCCTTGATCATCCCGCATGCGCCGACGATCGCATCGCATGGGCTGACAAGCACGCCCGGATCCGGGTCGATCGGACGGGCTCCGTCCTTGAGTTCCCGGATAAAGCAGTCGTGCAAGCTCTTGAACTGCGACTTTTTTGCTTCGCGCAAATCCAAATCCGAGAACAACCGCCAAATCGCGATGGATACATCGCGGACGAAGGGTTGCTCGATTTGGCTGAACCACCCCATGAATTGGGTCGCCAAGCGCCGGGGAATACGATTGGTTATGAGGAAATTGAGATCCTCCTGCTGAACGGCTTTTGTGATAAGAGAGCGAAGTGTCATGATAAAGTAATTTTGTCCCGATAGGCCTCAGAAGGATGGAATCCCGACTCACACTTTTTGCTCTGTATGCGCTTGGTGGGGCCGTTTCGATTGCTTTGCTGGTGAAGATCAATACGCGGCTGGAGTTGTCGAAGGCAAAACATCGGTCTCTGACGGGCCATGCGAGAATGGCCCGGCGCGTTGCCTCGCTGATTCCTTTTTACGAATATGATGAGGCGACCTTCTTCTGTTCGGACGCAGCGCCGGAAGAAATTGTGGCGCGGCGCCGCGCCGGCTTCACACGGCTTTCGAACCTCTACCGTGCGCGCTTCTCCCAAACGGCGGCTCTCACGGCAAAAGTCAAAGAAGGAATCTCCGATCTTCAATTCACCGAAGCTTACCGCGTGCCGTTCCAATACAGCCGTTTCGTTCGCGACCATCTCAGCGCCGGCGCGTTCCTTCAATCGTCCTCCGGCGTAACCCTCACCGATCTTGACGACAATTCCTTCTACGATCTGACCGGTTCCTATGGCCTGAATGTCTTTGGCTATGATTTCTACAAGCTGTGCATCGAGCGCGGCGCGGCGCGCGTCCGGGAACTTGGTCCCGTCCTGGGTGCTTATCATCCGGTGATTGTCGCCAACGTTCGACGGCTCATGGAAATTTCTGGCCTCGACGAAGTCTCGTTTCACATGTCGGGGACAGAGGCCGTCATGCAAGCCGTGCGGCTCGCACGCTATCACACACGGCGGTCGCATCTGGTGCGTTTCAGCGGCGCCTATCATGGCTGGTGGGGCGACGTTCAACCCGGAATCGGTAATCCGATCCCCGCGCGTGATACTTATACATTGGAAGACATGTCCGAGAAGACGTTGCGGGTTCTGAGTACCCGGCGGGACATTGCTTGCGTATTGATCAATCCGCTGCAGGCACTGCATCCGAACGCTGGGGCGCCTTCGGATTCTTCGCTGGCCGATAGTTCGAGAAACGCCGGATTTGACAAAGACTCTTATATATCCTGGTTGAAGCGCCTGCGTGACGTCTGCACCGAACGTCAGATCGTGCTGATCTTCGACGAGGTTTTTGCAGGCTTCCGCCTCGCGCCCGGCGGGGCGCAAGAGTATTTCGGCATCAGGGCCGACATTGTCACCTACGGGAAGACTCTCGCAGGGGGCCTTCCGATCGGCGCGGTATGCGGCCGAAAGGATCTGATGAAGCGCTATCGCGACGACCGCCCCGCGGATATCTGTTTTGCCCGCGGGACGTTCAACTCCCATCCCTACGTCATGGGCGCCATGCACGAATTCCTGGAGCGGATAAAGAGTCAGCATATTCAGGACTTGTACCGTGATCTTGACAAGGTATGGAATGATAGGCTGGACCAGTTCAACCTGCGCCTCCGCGAGGAAGGTGTTCCGGTTCAGGCGCGGAACATATCCTCTGTTTGGACGATCATTTACACACAGCCATCGCGTTACAATTGGATGTTGCAATATTATTTGCGCGCCGAAGGGTTGGCGCTCAGCTGGATCGGCACAGGGCGCATCATTTTTAGTTTGAATTACACGGATTCTAATTTTGAAGCGGTCACTGAGAGATTCGTGGCCGCTGCCAAAACAATGCAGAAAGATGGCTGGTGGTGGTCCGATCCCACGGTTTCGAACAAATCGATCCGACGGCAAATCTTGCGAGAAATTGTTGCTCACCTTTTGAAACGAATCCGGGGCCGCACGCGGGCACGGGCTGGGTAGTGCTCTGGCGTCATCGAGTCGAACAATTCGCCACGCAGCAAATAGAGTGGTGCCATGTGGTAGAGTTTGATATCGTGAAACGGGTCAGTCAGGATCTTTGTGGCCCACGCCAGCCCGGTCTGGACGTCCTTAATGAAAAACAGCTGGACAGTCCGGTAAATCACGCCGGCGGCAGCGATGAAGAGCCAGATGATTGCTACCTTCTGCGTGAAACTTGCCGCATTGGCGTCCGAAGGAAAGATACCGAATAGGGTCGGATCAATGTAAAGCAGGAGCGGTGAAAACGCCCAGATCGACATTAATACGACCTTGCGTTTCAGATTGTAGCCTACTTTGATTTCCTCTTTGTACTCATGCGTGGCTTGGTTCACTTCATCATAGCCTTTTGGCTCGAAGAAGAAGTGTCCCATTTGCCGGGTTGTCATCGCAGCAAGCCAGCCCGATAGGGCCGCTGCAACGGGGTTCGTAAAAACCATCACATAAGCGCAAACAAAGCTAATCGCGCTGATCAGATGCAACGACTGATTTATCCGGCTGTGATGATAATAGCGATGATCATCCCACCGCTGCGATTTGAGAACTTGCAGAAATTCGTTCATGATCCTCCCACCTTTATGTTTATCGTCTACACGCCAAATATGACAGTTCCTGAACAATCCCCAAATCGCCGTCCATCCAAGCGGCCCGGAATAAGTGCGGTCCAGCCAAGTTGTAATGACGCCGTAAGCGTGAAGAGAGTTATCTTCAAGCGACCTCTAGGTAATCCTCTTGTACGGCTCCGGTCTGGAGGAATTTACCGAAGCGGACGAGTGAGAAATGGCCGAATGGCGGCATGGCTGTGCGTTCGATCACGTGAACCCCTTCCTGCCTTTCGACCCAGCGCGCATAGCGCGCCCAAGGGAATTCCAGCCGCCAACCGAGCAAACGAGTGATCGGCGTTAGTGATTGCTCTACGGCGCGCCGAAGTCCGCTATCCGCCCCAATCCGCGTTACCAGCACGATTTCGCCTCCTGGTTTAAGGAGGCGCACAAATTCGTCGAGGGTCGCCTCGGGATTTGGAACCGTGGTGACGACAAGTTGCGCAACGATAACGTCGAAAGAATCATCTGGAAATGCCATGTGCTGAGCGTCCATGACAGCGAGCCCTTCGACGCTGCATAGATCCAGCTCATGGACCCGGGTATGAGCCTTACGCAACATCGGCTCGGAGAGGTCGACGCCGACGAGGCGCGTCGAGCGTGCATAATCCGGCAAAGATATGCCGGTACCAACACCCACCTCAAGAATGCGGCCGCCGCAGCGCTCCGCCGCAGCGATCGCAGCGCAGCGGGCATGCCTAAATACTGCGCCGAAGACCAAATCATAGATCGGCGCCCAGTGCGCGTACGCCGTTGTGATGGTATTGTTGTTAAGTTCAGTCCCCATGGCTTTCCCTTGCCCATATATGTATTGCCAGCGCGCCGTAGCCTTCAAAATCGGCTGATTTGCCGGCCGCTTCACTTGCACATGGCAGACAAAAATTGCCGGGTGTCAGCCGATCAAGTGGCCGGTAAAACTGAAGAAAACACGAACGTTCGAGTATGATATAGCCCGATAAAACTTGTCTCACACGAGACAGATTTCTCGGGCATCGTAGCGGTCAGCCAAGCGCCAATCCCTGGTACAGCGATATGATTAGGAGCGGTTGGAGAACATAATCAAATGGAGCGCGGCTATACTTCCGGTCCGGTGACTGCCAATCCGTTCTTGACAAGCGAATGTCCGGCAAGAACTATTTCTAGTTTGTTTCAAACGTATGACGATTGGCACCATTCGCACAGCAAAGTACTGTGCTGCCTGCGCGAACGAATCAGGTTTCTGGCAGATTTTCGCGGCTTGGAAGCGGTACGCTTGCGCAGACGTCCGGTCCGCATGGCTGCCAGCCCCGCATGAATGTGTCTTCAAGGGAGCCCCGCGGGCATTATCGTTTGTGACGTCTAGCGCTCATCTTTGACGGTCGAAAATGGCCAAGTTTGCTGCCCTTGAGCGACGAAGATCTTTCAGCGAAAGAAAATTCCGCTGATAACGCTATTGTAACTCACATTTCGAACAATTTGGAACTTCACGTGACCTTTGATGTTCCAAACCAAATATTCCCCATTATGAAGGGAGGCGCCTGCCGGAAGGATTTGTGTGTCCAGAACCGCGCTTGTCGCCGCATCGATCACGTTGATCGTTTCCTTTCGGGTGTCATGATCCCAATCGTTGGCATAGAGTGCAACCTGATGCGACTTGCCATCAGTTATGTTCACGTCGATCGTGAAGTTCGTTGCCGAATACCAACACGCGGCGATTCTCGTTGACGGATTTTCCGGCCTTTGCAAAGCCCTCTTGTCTGTGGGAAGACTGACCCAAGTGTAATTCGACTGGCCACTAAACCCAACCGAGGCATAACTTGGCGTCAGGGTATGGGTATCCTGGCTGATATTATAACCGTCGGCCCCATAGACTCCGGACCAATTGCCCATCGTCGTCGTGTCGCGCTTAACAAACGACACGCTGTTTCCGCTGCCTATGGCGGGCTTCAACGCCAAGATCAACGGATGATCGGTCATGTGAAGAGTAAGGGATCTCGTGTTCGGATATGTCCTTTGAATTCCTGTTCCTACCGTCGGGTCGTAAATGTCGATCGAGGAAAAGGTCTGTCCGAGATCCAGCGGAATGTCATCTGAGCCGCCATCTCCAGGCACCCGCTCATTCCAAAGAACCAGAAAGAACTGTCCATCGCTACGTTGCAGAAGCAAATCATGGACAGTCGCCGGTCCCGTGAAGCTATATGGAAGTTGCCCAAGAGAGCCATAGCCTATGTCCACGAGAGCAGACGTTAAATTATGAAAATATGTTGCGGCGAGCTTTGGGCTTTTGTCACTATGAAACAGTCCCCAGGTGCCAAGACTGGTCCCCCCATCATAAAGTTCATAAAAAAATGTATAAGCCCAGCCTCGCTTAAATTGGTCCAAAAGCGTATTCAATAAGACCTTACCCTGAGTATCCTCGCTTACGAATCCCTTCCCACTTCCGGTTTGCCATCCTGTTTCTGTTGTCACCTTCGGAAGAGTCAGAAGCTGCGTTGGTGTGTAGCCGGCGTATTTCGCCCCCCATGTGACACCATTGTTCCCGTACTCGCCGTCGAAACCTGGTTGGTTCACAGACGGATCGGAAGCCAACCACGCTTGATTTGGTCTGACAGGGTCAGGGAAGATAGAGCAGACGTAATTGTGCGCATTCGCAAAGTCGTAATAAATCGTTCCATCGGGTACACCTGCAGCTGCTTGCTTTGTTGGATCAGCTCCACCCTTGGGGATTTGAGCCCATTGCAGCCCATAGTTTCCAGATTCCGCCCCAGTCTCGGACGGGCTAAACACTGGATAGGTGCTAATCCATGGATCAGCAACCACGGCCGCACGCAAATCGCGTGTGAACTGTGCGACTGGAAGCCAGTCGGTCCCCCCTCCCCCATACCGGCCATTATACGTAACGCCAAAGTTGTGGGGCTCATTCACTCCCTCGATTGCAAGTAGCGCCCCCGCCGCCGCGAGCGACTCAGCATTTTTTATGAATTGAGGAATTGTTGGCCAACCAGGTTGGGAGATCGTAAGCAGACTGGCCTTCACGCCGGGATTGACGCCAGGAATCATGGTGCTGTTGTGAAGATTTATGGCGTTTGTAACCCCATCCGGGGTCGTGACTCCGCCATCCCTATTGTTCCTCACCCCTAGATAAATATACTGAGCTTCACGGCCGGGATAAACACCTCCGCCGACCCCGAAAGATTCGAGAAACTTGGCAAGATGTTGCGCATTGGCAGCATATGCTGGTTCAGTGAAGATAACCGCGATAGCAACGGCGGCAAATTTTAGCGTAACACTCCGTCCATCTCGTTTTCTAGGGTCAAACGTGAATGGCAAAAATGCCCCGCGCCGTTTTGCGGAAGCTACGCAAAGGAACAGCGGAGCTGCGGCCAAGAAAACGAGATAAAAGATCACGAAGATCGTTACTTTGTCTGGCATCGAGATTTGGTCTCCGGTTCAATGAGTGCTTTACCGTTCTGGCTGTTGGCGATTTTGATATGGCGGCTTCCGCTCTATCGTTAATGATCTCTGCCCAATTCGCGCTTTCCTTGCTCTCCTAGGAATGTCATCAATCCATCGGAGCGCCTATCTGGTTCAATTCCCTAAGCTTGTACCCTTACGTATTATTCCCGAGTACGCCGCAACCTTGAGACGCGCTCGAGGGGACGACCCAACCCCGACATCGACAAGCCTTCGTGTTTGGTGATGAATGCGGCCGCGCCCGTTACAGCTTTCCCTCTGTGATCATTCAAATACCGAACTAGTTGTCCGGTTGGTAAACTTTGATATTCTGCAAACTCGAGGATTTGCGATACGACCGCCTCTATCGCCGAGAGCTATGCAGTCCCGAGATGGCGGGTCGATGATCACAAGCGGGCGGCGGCGCAGAAAAATTCCGGTTTATCTGTGGCCCGGTGCTACCGATAAAGGAAAGTATGGATGACCTGCGCTCTTAGGAAGTGGCATTTGGGCAATCTGAAATCGCAAAGCCCCACAAAGCGATCGATGACGCAACAATCGGATGCAATCGAAGAAATAATTTCTCAGTGCATAAGGCAGTCTACGCTCGCGGCAAGACAAGATCCGGCGTAAATTTGTCCGGTGCTTCCACGCCGTACCGTGATCCGTCTAGCCCCGGGGAAAGGAAGCGATTTTTCGCTCGTCGAGTGCCGAGGTTTTAAGCAAGGCGAAGACGCGAACACCACTCTTGAGACCGAGTTCATCGATCGCATGGCGCGTCGCTGTCGCAAATAGATACCCTTCTCCGTTGAGCGCGATGGCGACCATCGCCAGCGGGCCGTCCTTTTCGATACCCTCGATCATACCGGAAAGAACACTGCGCGTGCTTAGATCATGCGGCGGCCCAAGCGAGAGTGTGACGTCGGTCGCCTTCACGATAATCCGGGCGACGCTTCCGATGGGCCCGGCGGGACCGGCAAGCCAAACGGTGCCGGACGGATGCTTTAGCTCGGTCAGGCCGTAGGCGGCGTTGGTGGCACAAACCTCCATCTTCAAAACAGAGGAACGATCAAAACGCTCTTCACCCGCAGGTGCCGCCGCTCGGCCAAAAACTTCGTCGGGACGGCCGACGGCCTTGACCCTTCCTGCCTCAATCACAACGATGGTCGTTGCCAGCCGCACCACTTCTTCTAAGGCGTGTGAAATATACACGATCGGCACTTTGAATTCATCGCGGATTTGCTCGATCAAAGGCATGATCTCAAGCTTGCGCTGCATGTCGAGCGCGGCCAGCGGCTCATCAAAGAGAAGAAGCTTTGGGCAGGACAAAAGCGCCCGCCCGATTGCAACCCTCTGCCTTTCGCCGCCCGACAAACGCGCCGGGCGCCGCGCAAGCAGGTTTTCGATCCCCAAGGTTTTGATCACAGCCTCAAAATCGATCTCACGGTCGCGGCGCGGAGCGAACCAACGCCCGAGTAAAAGATTTTGTTTTACACTGAGATGAGGGAAAAGATTTGAATCCTGGAAGACGAGGCCAATGCGGCGCTTGTGCATCGGCACGAAAATGCCGCGCTCGACATCCACAAGTGTATTGCCATCCAAAACGATACGACCTCGATCTGGCCGCAGCAGTCCCGCTATAAGGCTGAGTGTCAACGATTTGCCAGATCCCGATTGGCCGAACAGCGCGATGAGCCCTTCACCATTTTTAAAGGCCACTTGGAGATCAAAGACGCCCACTTTAAGTCCGACATCCACATCGATCATTCGAAACTCGCCATACGCTTCTCCGCAAACCGTTGGATGACTTCGGAGGTCACAAGCGCGGCAAAGGAAATGACGATCGCCACGAGGGTCAAGCGCAAAGCGCTTTCATCGCCACCCGGCACTTGCGTATAAGAGTAAATCGCCGCTGAAATCGTCTGCGTCTCGCCCGGAATATTCGAAACGAATGTGATCGTTGCACCGAACTCACCGAGCGCTTTTGCGAAAGCCAATATGGCGCCAACGACGATGCCCGGAATCGCGAGCGGCAGGCTAACGATAAAAAATGTCCAGATGGGGCTTGCGCCCAGGGTTCCCGCGGCAAGTTCAAGGCGCCGGTCGATCGACTCAAAAGAAAGACGCATGGCGCGAACCATCAATGGGAAGCCCATCACGGCGCAAGCCACCGCCGCGCCAGTCCAGCGAAACGATAAAACGATTCCAATGTCGGCGAGATATTGGCCAAAAGCGCCTTTCCGGCCAAGCAGGATAAGCAGGATGAAGCCGGTGACGACTGGAGGTAAAACCAAGGGCATATGCACGACTCCGTTCAAGATCATCTTGCCAGGGAAATGCCAGCGGGCGAGTGCATAGGCGGTGAATATGCCCAATGGCAGACTCATGATCGTCGCGACGATGGCGATCCGCAAGGAAAGCAGGATTGCAGTCCATTCGGAAGGCGACAAATCGATCAAGGCGGCAGGCGACACGTCGAGCAAAAGCAAGGCTCCGTTGGTTCTATATGAAAGCGTTCGTCGCGGGAGACACGGTGAAACCCCGCGACAAAATTTTTCAATCCTCGGCGCTAACGGAATGCTTTATTTCTGCAAAAACTTGAAACCCTGCTCGGTCCAAATCTTTTTTGCGGCCTTCGACGACAGATAGGTTGCGAAGGCGACGGCATATGGGTTCTTCGAGGTTTCGATCACCGCCACGGGGTAAATGATCGGGCTGTGTGTGGCCTCGGGAAAAGTACCGACCACTTTCACTTTTGGATCGGCCTTGGCGTCCGTGGCATAGACGATGCCAAATTTGGCTTCGCCGCGAGAAACGAAGGCCAGCGCATTGCGAATATTGTCCGCTTGCGCAAGCTTTGGCTCCACCTTCGCCCAGATCCCGAGCGCTTCCAGAGCTTGCTTGGCGTAAATCCCCCCCGGGCACGAAGCTATGGTGCAGACCGCAATCTTGCCATCACCCGTCGCGCCGGCGAGATCGAAATCCGGCGCGATCGTGAGTTTGGCGGTCGCGTCTGCTGGCTCAATGAGAACAAGCACATTGCCAAGCAAATTATGCCGCGTTTTCGACTGGATGAGTTTGGCCTTTTCGAGATAATCCATCCAAGTCAGGTCGGCGGAGATGAAAATATCGGCTGGGGCACCTTGCTCGATCTGCTTCGCCAATACAGCGGAGGAGGCGTAGACGATTGGGGGAGTCTTGCCGGTCTCGGCCGTCCAAGCCGCAGCCACCGCGTCGAGCGCCGTCTTCATACTGGCCGCCGCAAACACAGTGGGCCCCTTTGCCGCAGCCGCTGGGGCTAGCGCAGGCTGCTGCTGCTGGGCGAACAGTGGCCGGGGGAGCATGGCTGCCACGAAAATTAAACTTAACGCTAGGGTAGCCAATCCGCGCCGAGTGGTGGCCGCGATCGTCAAATCTGTCTTTTTGTTCATTTCGGATAATCCTCCTCTTTAGTTTTTTACCGGGAGCGGAACGCGGATGCGTTGCCGGATGGCGGGGTCAATGAAATAGGTTTTGGATCATTGGATCCGTTGGGCTTCGATGAAACAGGGCAACGCTCATTTCGCGAGCTTCCCCGTTTGAAAAGGAAATTTCGCCTGGGTAAAGATTTGAGGCGAGCCACAGCGCGCCGATCAGACGATTGAGGGAGGGTGGACGTTCAATCCAGCCATAAGGCAAGCCAGAATCCACGAGAAAACGTGTCTGCGCCGGGAGTGACTGGCGCAGCGGCGCACCCGGTTCCGCGGCTTTTGGATCGGCGAGGACGACGATGTAAGGATTCAGAGCGGCCACGGCCCCAACGCTTATCACGGAAAATGTGCCATCGCCCGGCGGAATGACATTATGTCCGCCAGCAAGCGCTATTGCCTCGTCGAGACTGGATCCCGAACGGACCGCGCGCAGGCCGTCGCCGCCACGCGCGTAATAGACCGAGATACGCTCACCAGCGGCCTTCGATGTAACTGGCATCAATTTTTGCAGAGCAAATTCGGCGGTCTTAGCAATGTCGCCGGCGCGCTCTTCCCGCTGCAAGACCGCGCCCAAGTGCCTGACGATCTCCGGAACTTTGGTGAGACTGCCATCAAGCACCAGATAGGGAATGCCTGTCGCAGATTGAACTTTGTCCGCAAGGGCGTTGTAACGTTCGTCGATGTTGCCGTAATCGATGATGAGATCGGCGTGAAGCGCGCGAAGCGCCTCCATGTCGAGGTCTCCGTCCCGGCTCGTGATGCGCGGGATCATTGGCAGATCCCGAATTTTCTCGATACCAGCTTGCTTTTGACTATCGGTCCAAGGTTCGATCAATCCGGCCAAAGTGTCGGGCGCGAGACTATAAAGCAGTGCCTCAGCGGGTGGTCCGGCCGGAATGATCCGTTTTATGGAGTTGGGAAGCCGAACCGTGCGCCCGGCGGAGTCCACGAAATCGCTCGCAAAGGCCGGCTCCAGGAAGGCGGCTTCGAGAGCGAGGGGAAAGAACAGCAAGGAACGGCGTGATAGCATTTCAACTCGTTTCCTCGATGGTATTCATGGCGCCATTCGCCTTTAGGTCAGGTTGATTCGGTCCGTCTCCGCGACGTTTCAACGAGGCAATAGCCGCAACCTCGCGCCGTCTTGATGGGGTCCATTTCGCCGTCCGCGCTAAGAGCCTTGCGCAGTTGACTGATGTGCGTGTCGACCGTTCGCACGTCGATCTCGGTTGGGCCCCAAACCATTTCCAGGAGTTGCGCTCGCGAAAGGATTCGGCCTGGCTTCTCCATTAGGCATTTGAGCAAACGGAACTCGATAGGACTGACATGAATGATCCTTCCTGAACGTGTGATGCGCCGGGTTTCATAATTGAGATTGATGTCACCGACCCGGAGCGGAGCCAGAAATTCCTTTTCTTTGAGATGACGCATCATCGGCTCTCACAGCATTTTCAAAGATCAATGGTTGTGTTCGTGCTCAGAATTGCCTCACCCCGCATAATTATGCATATTCTTTGCCAATGTTAAAAAATTTTCGCCTAATTCTGCAGCCACAAGGGTAAATGCTTCACGCCGATTAGCCATGCTATAGGATTTATATTGCTATTATTTCTGGATATCAAATGCGGAGTTTTGGATGTTCTGGTCCTTTTACGATTACGTGAATTTATGTTATTTTTTCAGAACTGTTTTGGGAATATCAGATGACGCAATTCCTTACGACTCGGGAACTCGCCGCGATGCTGCGCGTCAAGGAGCGGAAGGTCTATGAATTGGCGTCGGAAGGAGCTCTCCCGGTGCGCCGTGTTACCGGCAAGCTTTTGTTTCCACGCGCCGAGATTGAGGAATGGATTGCAGCGAACGGCGGCATAACGAAACCTGGTAGAAGTGCCCAGGCGCCGGCGCCGGCCCTGCCACAGGTGATTGCCGGCGGACATGATCCGCTGCTTGAATGGGCGTTACGCGAATCACGCTCCGGAATCGCAGCCTTCCTGGATGGCGCACTTGATGGATTGGCACGGCTGACGAGCGGCGATTGCCTCGCAGCTGGATTGCACATCCCGGAGCGTGGAAAAGATGCCTGGAACGTTGCTGCGGTCAAGGAATCGTTTGGTGACAAACCCGTGGTGCTGCTCGAATGGGCGAAGCGCACCCGCGGTTTGATGTTCCGGTCCGGGAAGGGCCGGACGATCGACTCCCTCAAGGATGCCCGAGCCTTGCGTTTTCAGTCGCGCCAGCCGGAGGCAGGCAGCGAATTGGTGCTGTCCCAATTGCTCGCACGCGAAGGTCTAAAGAAGAGCGATCTCAACTGCGTCGAGGCGGTTGAACGGTCAGAGACGGATCTTGCCATGGCCATCGCTGCCGGGAGGGCCGATGTGGGTCTTGGTATCGAGGCCAGCGCGCGGCAATTTCAGCTCGAATTCAAGCCGATGATCGCGGAGCGGTTCGACCTTTTGATCTGGCGCAAAGCCTATTTTGATCCGCCGTTTCAAAACCTCATCCGCTTTTGCGCAAGCGCGCCTTTCGAGCGGCGAGCACAAGAGCTTGGCGGCTATGATATTGCAGGGTTCGGGACGGTGCATTTCAACGGGCCATAAAAAGGCCGCCTCTTAGCACTTAGCGACGTTTTGGCTCACCGGGAGGGGAGACGATGCAATTGGAAATTCCGCAAATCTCTGACGAAACGGAGAGGGCGGCAATAGAGAATGCGATAAGTGACTGCGTTCAGCGTTTCTACGCCAGGGGCCTGGCTGATCCACTGCTCGAACCCGTTTTCAGCGCAATCCCCGACCTTCCCGGTCATCTGGACATCATCAAGAATTTCTGGTCGCGTTCGCTGTTGGGCACCGAACGCTACCAGGGTCATCCCTATCCGGTTCATACAAGCCTGCGGATCGAGCCCGAACATTTTCGGCGTTGGCTGGACTTGTTTATCGAGAGCGCCCGGGAAACACTGCCAAACCTGCAGGCTGATCAGGCCGTCGCGAAAGCGAGCCATATGGCACAATGTTTCGAAGCAGGACTATTTCCCTTCACCGGCGCCGATGGGAAACCGTCCCGTCTCCCGCCTCACTGACGTGGGTACAGCCGCTGATCCCCCACGCGGCCCTGGAGCCGCCTGACACGGCCGAGCCAGGCGGCGTTGACCTTGTCTTTACTCAACGGCGACCATGACATCGGAAGATTTGATGATTGTCTTGACCTTCGATCCCGCCTTCAACCCAAGCTCGTCGACAGCTTCGTTCGTGATTGAAGACGTGACGGTTAAACCCTTCACATCGATAAGAACATGCGAGGTGGTGGCCCCTTTTTTGACTTCCTTGACCGTACCCTCGAGGACATTGCGAGCGGATATCTTCATGTAAATAGCCTCCAATTGGCACTTTAACATTCATAGATTGAATGTGATTTCCGCCGGAACAGCACTCCAGCGGCCAGAAAACGTTCTGGCTGCTTGAGATATCGTGCACTCGATTCCGTAAGCAATATGCGAAAATTGGGCATTTTCCCCCTGCTTCCGTCCGGAAGTCACAAAGGATGCTGATTTTTGCGATCCTTCGGATCGATGCTCCCTTGCGACAATTTTTCTTGTCATTTTTTTCGCAAACAATGGAATTTTCTTTGATTCGTTATGTAATTATTCTACATATCTAGTGGTTGGAACCTAAAAAGGAGACGTCGATGCCATCGGGAGTTGAGATTGGGAGTCGCGAGATCGTGAACAATGTCGTTTCATTGATGGAAGCCAAGTCTGCGGCTCCCATCAGTTACGATGAAAGGAAACCAAACGATGTGTTGATTCACGTCCGCTTCCATCCGAATGCTCAAGTCTTTACGATCGATAACTGTCCGGAGCACATCAGCCTGCAAGATTGGTTCTACCTCCTGTGCTACGCAGCCCCTCAGCAGTACCAGGTATTCGCGGGCGGTCGCGGGTTTTTCCGGATGCGACGCGGACACTTCGATACCATTTTGAGCCAGAACGCGGCGTAATCTGGAGCGGCCGCCTACAGGGATGGGGCGTGGGATTTTAATCCGAATGGTTGAAATCATGGCGATCCCGGATGCTTCCAATCCAATCGTTTTTTTTAAGGCCATGTGCCGTGTCTTCAGTTTTTCACTGACAAAAAATTCTGATAGCTGGGATCCGATTGAAGGCCTGTCGCAACGGTCTTACGAAAGTTTCGAAGACAGCGTCATTTGTAAATCGCGGCAAGGAAGCCCAGTCGCCTGCCACGGTAGTTGTGCGAGCTGCTGCGATGTCAGTCTTGCGGAAATGGCCGAGACTTTCGATGCGATCAAAGCAATCGCCGCTTGAATTCGTTTGCCGCCAAAGTTCGCAGCCTACGTAAGTCCGTCAGCCACAACGTCGATTGTGGACAGTATGACAAAGCTCTGACGGAATGTCAGTAAGAGGACATTACTGCAACCGATACGCGGAATGGCACACCGCGCAGCTCTGGGTGACTTGCGAGAGCGCCGCCAATACCGGTTTCATGTCGTTGGACTGCTGTGTCTTGGCTGCTTCCTTTGCGAATGCGCTTGCCGCTTCATGCATGGTGAGGCCAAGCTTGCGCATCTCATCCGGCATATGTTCAGCCATCGCCGCGGCCATGGCCGTCGTCTCCATGCCGTGCTTTGGATTACAAGCCGCGGCACCAGGTGACTCAAGACCGAGACGCGTCTCGGCGATCGCCGCTGCTTTCGTGCTATCTCCGGCCGAAAGCGCCGCGACTATGCCGCTGAGCGCGACTAGGTGGCCTCGCATGTTGCTTAATATGTGGTTTCGCATGGCGGGTGGCAGATCTACCAGCTGCCGGCTGTCGGCTATCTGCGGCGTCAACAACATGGACATATGGTTGTCCTGAGCCAGCACCGGCACAGTCATCATGAAAGCCCCAGCCACCGCTGTCAGGACATGTGTAGCAAGATAACTCATTTCGTTCGCAGCTCTTGCTTGCTGAAATTGCTGAGATCGCCTGCTCTTGCCGCTGCTCGGCGCCCTGATTTTGCTATGGCTGGGTATTTTATCTCGATGCAGACCCTGGCGATCTGCTGCTGCAAGTTTTCGCCGCCGCAGGATGGACACGCGGGAATATCGGCAGACCGAACCAGAAGCTCGAAATCAGTTTTGCAATCTTGGCAATAGTATGAGTAAAGCGGCATCAAGTCCTCGCAACGCTCAACAGTGTCATTGTATTATGGCCTTCCTGATGGGGTGAGGCAGCCAAATGAAAGCAAAATTCGCGCCCAGATTAACGTCTGGTTCACTGCGCTTGGCGCGCCAGCAAGCGTAGCGGAGAATGGGATGGGCCTCGATTTCGCGATCCGCGACTTTTTCTGGTCGAAATATTTTTGTTGCCTCTGTAGTATGGCGACTATGGTAGAGGCGATATTTGGCTCGCTGAGCGGGCTCTGGAAGACAGTCTTCTCGTCATGGGCGTGGGAGTTACGATGTTCCCTGCCATGCCGATACCGAAACTGAGATAAATCTTTGGCTCGGAAAAGACGGATTGCTCCTGCTTCCGCCAGGCCAAATCCATCGGCTTGGGGCGACGACCAAATCACCGCGGCTTGGCTCGGGCATTCCACGGTGTTAATCAATTTTTTTGGGGTCGTAATTCTGACGGATCCGGTTCTTTTTTCGCGCATTGGAATCCGGCTGCCCGGACTGACACTCGGGCCCAAACGTCTGACCGAGCCTGCGCTGACCATTCGCGAACTCCCGAACATCGACATTTTGCTTCTCTCCCACGCGCACTTCGATCATTTGGATATGCGAACTCTCCATCAATTTGATCGTTCGACGACGGTGATTACGGCTTCTCGGACAGGAGAACTGCTCCGTTGGAAGCGGTTTTCCAACGTCAGTGAACTTCGTTGGAACGAAGTCAGATCCGTAACAACATCAGCCGGTCAGATTGACATCACCGCGTTCCGGGTCAAGCATTGGGGCGCGCGCGTAAGGCGCGATACTTACCGGGGTTATAACGGCTATGTTCTCAAGAGGGAGCGGCGTCGTATCCTTTTCGGTGGCGACACTGCGCTATGCGATTCGTTCGCGGAATTGCGTGCCTTAGGGCCCATCGACTTGGCGATCATGCCGATCGGCGCTTACGATCCCTGGATCCATTCGCACTGCACCCCGGAACAAGCCGTACAAATGGCCAACGACGCTGGTGCTCATTTCATTTTGCCGGTGCATCATCAAACGTTTCGTCTCAGTTCAGAAGGATTTCGTGAACCGATCGAACGTTTCCAAACAGCGCTGCAAAGGACGCCGGATCGCATCGCCCTCCGCGAAATCGGCGAGACATTCGTACTCCCTTAGATACTATCTAGCCTATTGGTGTCCACGTAGCCCACGAACGTGCAGGAAAAGCCAGTGTATCTGACAGTGATCTCTGCTCTCAACGCGAGGCCGCCGGCGCGTGTTGCACGGACAATTTCGCTTCGTTGAAGTCCTTCACCTCGCCGTTGCTCTTTTGAGCGAACGTATCAGCGTCTTGCCGCAGCAGGAAAGCGTCGATCTGTCCTTTCGGGGAGACGACGAACCAGGCTTTGTCTGCCAGAAGTTTAATCCCCTTGTCGTGATCTTGGGCATAGACAACGCGGGCGGTCTTACCGGCTTTCTCGAACCCGGCGAGCGCTTTAAGCGCCGATTCGGGCGTCGCGTAATGGCGCACCACCGGCTCGCCTGCTAGCCAGATTTCAGCGACGCGGCTCGTGTCCTTGATCGGTTTGCCGGTTGCGGCGTCATTCGCGGTAAGAGCTAGCGGCGCATAGTCAGCGAGACGCGCGTCATAGTCGAGGCCGGAGGCTTTGAATGCCGCCCGAATGTATGTGTCGGTAATGAAGGCATCGAGATCAAGGCCGGTGTCGGCACGCTTCAGGAGTTTGAGCGTCTCGACGGACGTAGCGACATCCTGCCGGTATTCCGGCTTCCAAGTGAGGTCGCGCGTTTGTAATCCAAGTGGTCCGTGGAACAGATAGTTTACGGGAGCTTCGATGCCCGTGACTTTGGCGATGAGCTCGCTGTACTTTTCCGGCTCGGCCGAGAGCAATTTGTTGGCTTCGATCGCCGCGCGAAGGTAAGCGACAACCACTTCCGGATATTTGTCGGCATACTCTCCGTCAACCAGAAGGCCGTGGAACGTAGGAACGTCCGCCTGCGAGCCGTCGAAAATCTTGCGGGCGAAGCCGCGGCTCGGGAAGAGTTCGGCGAAAGGCACGAAATCCGCATGCGCATCGATCTGATTGCTTTGGAGCGCGGAGCCCGCGACTTCCGGCGCCTGAGCAATGATCTTCACGTCCTTTTCCGGATCCCAGCCAAGCGTTGTGATGGCGCGCAGCAGCATCCCATGCGCGGTCGAGGCGAAAGGAACGGATATGGTCTTGCCTTTCAACTCCTCAATCGACTGAATCTCTGACGCGCTTGGCACGACAATGCCATTGCCGCTGCCCTTCACACTGCCGGAGAGAACCCCAATAAACAGACTGCGTTTGCCGGCCTTTTTGAAAGCGACGCCATTGAGCGAACCAGGGAAATCCGCCATGGCCCCGAAATCAAGCTTGCCGGCGACCATTTCATTGGTGATGGGCGCGCCGCTCGTGAAATTCTTCCATTGGACATCATAAGCCGCATCTTTGTATTTCCCGTTATGGGGAAGATATTTATCGAGCAGCTTGAGCTCCCGGATGAGCAGTCCGCCCGCAGCGCAGTTGATCGTCGTATCTTGCGTGCCGACGGCGACGCGGATCGTCTCGGCGCGCGCCGCGCTTGCGAAAGCGAGAACCCCGAAGAGGCAGGAGAGTAAAACGCGTCCACGCATAATATCATCCTCATTGTCGAAAGAGTTTTATCTGGCCGCTATCTTCCCAAGTGCCGTTAGCGCCCGGAAGCAATTAATTTCCGACCGCCTCATTTTGTTTGGTGCCAGGGAGTCAGCCAGGCGCCAATCTTGCGGACGAGAATGCTGCTCGCCATGCCGAGCGCGCCAATGACGAGCATGCCGACGACGATGTCCGCATAGTTTTGCAACGTGTAGGATTCCCAGGTGTAGTAACCAATCCCGAATTGACCCGAGATCATTTCCGCGGTCACCAGACAGAACCAGGAGGTTCCCATGCCGATCGCGAGCCCCGTGACGATACTCGGCATGGCGCCAGGGAGGATGACCTCCCACAAGATAGCGCCACGTCCAGCACCAAGGCTGCGTGCCGAAGCCACAAGGCGGCGGTCGATCCCCTCGACGCCATGAATTGTGTTGAGCAAAATGGGGAACAACGCGCCTGTATAGGTAATGAAGATCATCGATGCCTCGGCGGAGGGAAACATCAAGATCGCGAGCGGTATCCACGCAACCGCCGGGATCGGGCGCAAAATCTCGAGCGGAGGCAAGAACACATCCTCGGCGAGTTTGAGCCGCGCTATGGCAAGTCCAAGGCCGATACCGGTGATGGCCGCGATCGTAAAGCCCGCGAAGACGCGGGTCAGGCTGCTGAAGAGATGGGGCACGAGTTTACCCGACCGCGCCAAGGCAATAAAGGCGTCGATCACTTCGGCCGGTGCCGGAACATTGGCGAATGTCACGAGACCAAGATGAAGACGCGACGTGGACGCGACGTGCCACAATCCAACAAAAAAAGCGAGCGACACGAGCCGCACGGCGTAGCGCTGGATGACTGCCACGATATGGCGCGATAGTATCTTCGCGCGTGTGCCGGAGGCTGCGGCGTCGATGCCGAAATTGTCGAATTTGACGCGCGACAAGCTCATCTTTGGGCCTTCTCCTATGTTCATCCGGCTGGATAACCGAGCGGTACTTCGACGATGAAGGGCTTCGATGCGATCGCGCCGGCGCCGCTTCCGCGCTTCTTTCGCCGCTGTGCCGGTGTTTCCTCCCGAGAGTCGGCGAAGCGGCGCAGCCTGTGCTCATCTAGGATGACGATACGAGTCTTGTGAATGGCGATCATGCCCTGCCTCATCAGGCGGTCCATCATTGCCGTCACCCACTGGCGTGTCGCGCCGACCATTTTCGCGAGATCGTCATGGGTCAGCCGGCGCGCGATGACGATGCCGGCATGGGTGCGCCGTCCATCACGCTCGGCGAGGAGAACCAGCATTTGCGCCAGACGTTCGGAGGCGGAGCGCGTTCCCAGCATGTGGATCATCGTCGAATAGCATTTGCCCTTGTGCTCCAGCGCTTCGACAAGCCCGATGGCGAGATTGGGAATTTCCATTATCAGCTGGCGGAGTTCGCGGCCGCGCACATGCAAAACCTCAGTCGCGCGCATGGCGCGGCCGGACCACATGTGATGGCCGCCGCCGAAGACCTCCGGGCCGCCGACAAAATTTCCGGGCGCCCAATAGGCAAGCGTGATCTCACGCCCGGAGGGGCCGGTGTAGTAGGTTTTCACCTCACCCGACAGGATGACGAACATGCCGTGGTGCGGATCGTCCTGGCGGAATACGTCTTGCCTGGCCCGGAAACGAAGAACCGCGGAAGCGCTCTGCAATCTCTGATATTCTAGAGGCTCCAGACGCGCGAAAAGATTGGGTGCACCCATGTCACGCTCGCTTTCGCGCAGATGCAGCGATGGGTTTCGCGGGATCGCAAGCGTCGGACGGTTCATTGCCAGCTTCCACGCTGATTGTCGAAAGCGCGCTGGCTCTCCTGCCGGATGAGCCGATGGCAATGGCGTTTCGCCTCTGCGAAGGCCGGGAAGTCGAAGATGTCGTCGGGACGCGGACGGGGGAGCGCGATCCTCAAGTCGAGTAAGACACGGCCAGGCGCGGCGCTCATGACCACCACCCGGTCGGCGAGATAGAGCGCCTCGTCGACATCATGGGTGACAAAGATGACGGTGGCGCCGATCTCGTCCCATAGACGCAGAAGATTTTCCTGCATCAGTCCGCGCGTCTGCGCGTCGAGCGCCCCGAATGGCTCATCCATGAGAAGGACCGCGGGATGATTGACCAACGCACGGGCAATACCGACGCGCTGCTGCATGCCCCCCGAGAGGGTCGCGGGATAATGATTGGCAAAGGCGGCGAGCCCGACGAATTCGAGATATTCCCTTGCCTTGAGCCGCGCCTCGGTACGCGAGGCGCCCTGCATGCGCGGCCCGAACGCGACGTTTTCGAGCACGGTTTTCCAGGGAAACAGCGAATATTGCTGAAACACCATGCCGCGATCGGCAGCCGGGCCTTTGACGGGCTTGCCGTCGACCATGACCTTCGCCTCCCCGACCGGCACAAAGCCCGCAACCGCGTTCAGCACGGTGGATTTGCCGCAACCGGACGGCCCAAGCAGACAGACAAACTCTCCGGGTTCAATGGAAAGTCCAAAGCCTTCGATCGCCGCATAGGCGCCGAAACGCACGGAGAGGTCGCGGATATCCACGCGCCCCGACGGTGGGCCAACCTGCCCTCTCTCCGCTCTTTCCTGCATGCACGTTTCTCACGAGGCCCGGTGCCCGGAAACGCCGCTCCGGGCTAATCACAATAATATCTATAGACTAAAACATATTAAGCTGGCAATTAGTTGCCAGACAGGAATTCGCGCCGGAACGATGATGCGCCCGAAACAACTCGGGAGACTGCAATGGCCGAACTCGGAGATGGCGCCGGGATTTTTGAAGCGGACGTGCTCGTCATCGGCGGTGGCACGGCGGGACCCCTTGCCGCCTATAAGGCGAAGATGGCCAATCCCGCCTTAAAAGTCGTTCTCCTCGAGAAGGCCAATGTCAAACGCTCCGGCGCTATTGCTATCGGCATGGATGGGTTGAACAACGCGATTGTGCCGGGCTTCGCGACGCCCGAGCAATATGTTCGCGAAATCACCATCGCGAATGATGGCATCGTTTATCAAAAAGCCGTGCTCGCCTATGCGGAACGCTCTTTCGACATGATCCGCGAACTCGACCAGTGGGGGGTCAAGTTCCTCAAGGACGAGAACGGCGATTATGACGTGAAAAAGGTGCATCATCTTGGAAGCTATGTCCTGCCGATGCCGGAGGGCGGCAGCGTCAAGAAAATTCTTTATCGCCAGTTGCGCAGAGCCCAGGTCCTCATTTCGAACCGTTTCATGGCGACACGCCTGCTGAAGAGCGCGGATGGACGAATCGCCGGGGCCATGGCGGTCAACAGCCGCACGGCGGAAATTCTCGTCATTCGCGCCAAGGCCGTGATCCTGGCGGCTGGGGCGGCCGGGCGGCTCGGCCTTCCCGCGTCCGGGTATTTATGGGGGACTTACGAAAATCCGACCAATGCGGGCGATGGCTACGCCATGGCCTTTCACGCTGGCGCCGAACTCACCAACCTTGAATGTTTTCAGATCAATCCTCTGATCAAGGACTACAATGGTCCGGCGTGTGCCTATGTGGGGGGGCCATTTGGCGCCTATACGGCCAACAACCAGGGCGCGCGTTTCATCGAATGCGACTATTGGTCAGGCCAGATGATGCTCGAATTCCGCAAGGAACTCGATGGTGGCAAGGGGCCCGTGTTCCTCAAACTTGACCATCTTGCGGAGGAGACGATCTCGGAGGTCGAGACCATATTGCACAATGTCGAGCGCCCTTCGCGCGGACTCTTTCACGCCGGTCGTGGCAACGATTACCGCCGTGACATGGTTGAGATGCATATCTCGGAAATTGGCTTTTGTTCCGGCCACAGCGCCTCTGGAGTTTGGGTGGATGAACATGCACGCACGACGGTGCCTGGGCTTTACGCTGCTGGTGACATGGCGAGCGTGCCGCACAATTATATGCTGGGCGCATTCGTCAATGGCGCCATCGCGGGCGAGGACGCTGCGGTGCTCGCCAGCACCACGGCGCTTGCCGGTTACGATCCTCGTGACGTCGAGACGGAGCGTGCCCGTGTCCGCGTGCCTTTGAACAATGAGGATGGGCTGCCGCCCAATCAGGTGGAATATAAGATCAGACGTTTCGTGAATGACTATTTGCAGCCGCCCAAGGTCACCCGCAAATATGAGATCGCGCAGAGGCGCTTTGCCGAGATCAGGGAGGATCTGCCCCGTCTCGTCGCGCGCGACCCGCATGAGCTGATGCGCGCCCTCGAGGTCCACTCCATTCTCGATTGCGCCGATATGGCAGCCGCCGCCTCGCTCTATCGCACCGAAAGCCGCTGGGGCCTCTATCATTTCCGGCTCGACCATCCCGAACAGGACGATGCGAACTGGTTCTGCCATGTGCAATTGTTCAAGGATGATAATGGAGAGATCGCGTGCCGGAAGCGCGCCGTCGATCCTTACGTCGTGCCGGTGGAGGCGACGGAGAAGAATGCTTATCACCGCTTACGTATCCCCTAACCCGCCTGAGGTTGTCCATGTCCTTCGCCGAAAACCCATCCGAATTCCCGGTCAAAATCGATCAGGAAAAATGTATCGCCGACAAGGGCTGTACTGTGTGCGTCGACGTCTGTCCGCTCGATGTGCTGCGGATCAATCCGGAAACCGGCAAGGCGCATATGCGCTATGATGAATGCTGGTATTGTCTGCCCTGTCAGCTTGATTGCCCGACCAAGGCGGTGACCGTAACCATTCCCTATCTTTTGCGTTGAGGCTATGAGCGGTAAATTCTTTGAGGACGTCAACGCCGACCTTGACGAGATCGCGCGGCGATTGGCAAGCCCTGATGCGGCCGAACGGCGTGTTGCAGTGCTCGACCTCGTGGAAGCGGCCGAACCGGGCTCGGAGCGGCTGCTCATCGCGGCATTGTCCGACCCAGATGCGAACGTGCGGCGCGAAGCGGCGAAGGGGCTCGATCAATTCGATGGTCTTGCCACAGCGCAGGCCCTCGCAGCGGCGCTGCTCGACACGGACGGATCGGTTGCCGACACGGCTGCCCAGAGCCTCGCGGAGTTGAAATCGCAAGAGGCCGCCCCACCGCTTCTCGCGCTCATCGATCATGAAAGAGCCGAGGTGCGGCTTTCTGCGTGGCGTGGCTTGCGCAATTTGCGGGTCGAGGCCTCGCTGGCACCGGGCCTGAAGGCGCTCTTTGACGAAGACCCGCGCGTTCGCCGGGAGGCGGTCGGCGTTCTCGCCTATCTCAAAAGCGATGCCACGTTGCCGGCGCTGATCGCCGCCGCGAGAGACGAAAATTTCGAGGTGCGCCGCGCGGCAATCTCGGCGTTGGCGTTCGGCCCCCCGGAAAAGATCACCGCGACAATCCTCGCGGGCTTATCCGACGCAAACTGGCAAGTGCGCGAGGCGGCCGCTTTGCTTGCCGGGAAGATCAAAGCCGCGGGGGCAACGACGGGTCTGATTGCCGCCCTTTCAGATGACGCTTGGCAGGTGAGCGGAAAGGCCGCCCTCGCGTTGGGTAAGCTGCAAGTCACAGAGGCAGTCGCCGCGCTCGGCAAGCTCCTGGCGCATCCGGTGAGCAACCTCCGCAAGGATGTTGTGACGGGCCTAGGCGACATCGGCCATGTGGACGCGCTTCCTTTCCTGGAGCAGGCGGCGGAAGATCCAGATCCGGACGTCCGCAAGATCGCGCGCTGGTCCATCCAGCGCATCTTGTCGGCGAATGGCGGCAATGATGACCGGGATTTCTGGTCGAAACGTGGTCAGGATCGCAAATGAAGGGCTCATTGCGATACGATTGCAATCACGAGATCCATTCGTCAAACGCCGCGGCTAAAGCCTGATCGGTGGCGAGGTCACCCGCTCGTTGGCAGCCCGCTTTTCCTCGGATCATTGAATCTCAACGCCGAGCATATTCACATAGCCAAGCTCGGTTATCGAGGAGCTGCGAGCCCCTGCTCAAGTGCGCTGGAAAGGCTGTGATACCTTCCGTGTTGAAAGACATTGGACTTCAAGCGCGATAATGTGACATTGACCAACTCAGGCCGGAACCAAATCATACGCCGATTCCAGGCAGAACCCGGCGCCTTTGATACCTTCAAGAGGAAGCGGTGGACAAAAACCCATACGAGACCCTGGGCGTTCAACGAAGCGACTCGGCCGAGGACATTCAGAAGGCGTATCGCCGGCTTGCCAAGAAGCTGCATCCCGACCTCAACCCCGGTAATCGTGAATCTGAAGAGCAATTCAAGAAGGTCGCGTCGGCCTATGATCTCCTGAGCGATCCTGAGAAACGGGCCAGGTTCGATCGCGGCGAGATCGATGCTTCGGGTGCAGAGCGGCCACAGCACGAGTTCTATCGGGACTATGCGGGAGCGGGTCCGGAGCATCATCCTTATGCGACCGATTCAGGCTACGCCGACATAATGGACTCCGATGAAATCCTGTCGAACCTATTCCGCGGCGCACGGACCCGCGGCCGCGTAGACGGCAGGAATGTTCAATACAAGCTGACGGTCGAGTTTCTTTCCGCTGTAAACGGCGCGACGAGCCGGGTGATCCTCCCTGATGGCTCCACCCTTGACGTCGTCGTCCCAGCCGGCACCCGCGATGGTCAGATCCTGCGCCTGCGCGGCAAGGGAGAGCCGGGAATCGGTGCCGGAGAACCCGGGGACGCGCTGGTTGAGATCGAGGTCAAGCCGCACCGATTCTTCGTTAGGGATGGGGATGATATTGATCTCGATTTGCCAATCAGCCTCACCGAGGCTGTTCTGGGCGCGGAGGTGAGGGTCCCCACAACGACAGGAGCGGTCATCGTGAAGGTGCCGAAGGGCGTCAATACGGGCCGCGTCCTTCGCCTCAAGGGCAAAGGTGTCGTGCGGCCGGATGGAAGCCGGGGCGACCAGAATGTCAGCCTAAAGGTTGTGCTCCCTGAGAAGATTGATCCGGATCTTGAAGCGTTCGCGATGAATTGGACCGCCGGAAAAGCCGAAAATCCGCGTTCCGGAATGGAGGGATAAATGATCGATCGGCAACAGTTCTTAGTCTGCGCACAGCTTGAAATCGAAACGCTGGAAGTTTGGATCAAGGAAGAGTGGCTGGTTCCACGCAAGGACGCGACAGGCCAAGAGTTCTCTGATGTCGACATTGCGCGGGCGCATCTCATCAAAGACCTAAAGCACGACTTGGGTGTCAATGATGAGGGGATCGGCGTCATTCTCAATTTGATTGATCAGGTGCACGGACTGCGAGGGACATTGCGCGATCTACTTCAAACGGTCCACAATAAAACCAGCTCTTGAACGCATTGGAAGTTGCTGCACGGCAATGTCACATTGGCCAAGCATAGGCGATTTTCCGGCTGATTTGGCTCGGCGACGAATCCCCGCGAGCGTAGAACCTTCCTCCCCCATCCACGCTCTCCCACGAGTTTCTATCCCGCTCGCGATTGTCCTTCAGGCGGCCCGCGATCTCGGCAGATCCAAAATCACTCCCACTAGATTATCTCGCCGCTCAATAACCAACCGAATTTTCAGGCGAAAATATTTTCGCGTCGATAAACTATCGTCAGCGAGACCGTCAAAAAATTACGCTCTTGAATTCGCTTAAGATTTTTCATCGACCTGTCTGGCTCATCTATCGACTAATATCGGCGTTTTGGCCCCCGCAGCACCATGCGGCCGCCCCAGCGATCATTCAAAAAAAATGCCGTCACAGCAAATCGCAGAGTCGAAGCACGGACGTAAACGCCTCGTTGTAACGGCCCTCCTCCTATCCAAGAGGAGAACAGAAAATGTCAAAGAAACCCAGTCGCGTGCGCGTCCTGATGATGCTTATCAGGACGATGATGACAGAGATCCAGTCGGTTACGCGGGCCTGCCCCGGACGATCAGGCGACACGAACTTAGGCTTATCGTGCCGCTTGCCGACAGCACCATCTACGAGATGGAGAAGGACACCAATAGCTAAGCTTTTGATTGTGGGTTGAAAGGTAGCGCGTCAAGGAGCATGTTGGGTGCCTTCCTCAACACATGAAGCAGAAAGAGAACATTGAGCAATTTCAGAGAAAAAAGCTTTGCCGAGCGCCGGGTTGTCGCCATGGATGCAGTTGCCGCGCGATTGGCCAAGTTTCGCGACAAACCGGCCGCCGACGATCCGGCTGTTTTGGCACGTGAAGCCGAGCGAAAGGCGATCCGCGAGGCGAGAAAAATCCGGGATGACCAGCGCGCCGCCGCCAAACTAGAGCAATTGGCCCGCGAAGCCGCTGAAAAGGCTGAACGGGAGGCCGCCCTGGAAGCCGAACGGATCGCGGCTGAGGAAGCGAAGGCCGCCGAAGAGGCCGCCAAGGGAGCCGCACTGTCCGTTCTCGCCGCACGTGTCATCGCGGATGAGGTCGAGCGCAAGGCCGCGCGTGATAAGCGCTATGCCGCGCGTAAAGCCAGTCAAAGATGACTTGCTGAGGCCTGGCACAGAGAGTTTGGGCTTCGGTATAAGAAAGGCCATGCGTTTGGGGCGCATGGCCGCCTCCTTCCCCATCACGACACGCTTGGATCGGTAAAAATCACTCCCACTCTACTGTTCGTTGCTATACTGAATCGTTGAATTGGTTGTGCAAAATATTTTTAAGGCACACCATTAGGAAGCAGCTTTGGCACTGCGCGCCCTTCTAAGCAAATGCTGCGCAAACAAGAGAAGTTCAAGAGCAACGTCCTGATCTTCCACCCAGTTGAACTCATGAGTTATCGGATTCCTGATTCCCAGCATCGCTCCAGCGTAAAGCATCATATAGCCCTTTTGCTCGTCCTCCTCAGAGGGACTTTTTCTCTCCGTCCAAAACAAGCGAGGTGAGTCGGCGCTAAAAACATTTAGCATAAGCTTGGTACCGCTTAGCCCATGCGCTCTAGCCTTTCGCTGCACAAACTTCTCGACGGCCTTGTAGGCCTCCTGAACTGCAAGCGAATAGTGACCAGATGCGAACAAATCTCGACTAACCTCTTGGATTTCTGGTTCGGTGATGGTCTTAGCAAATATTGCGCTTGAAGCCTCGGCCGATGGTGCCGCTAGCGCTAGCATGCGCGGCGCGGGGAGCGCTAAGATCGCCTGAGCCAATCCAAGCTCCAAAATATATTCCTGAAACCGCCTTAGACGATCAATTACCGGTGCCGTCATACAGATAACGCCTCATCGCCGCGAAGATGGACTCGATCTGCTCGCCAGTCGCTTCCGCGCTAATGTGGATTTGGACATTGACGTTGAGAGGCATTAGCCCGGAGAGAGGGGGCGGGGACCGTTTTTCGTTGCCTTTGGATGACGATCGAGCGGCCGCCCGAGCCGGGGCTTGTGCCATTTGGGACCCTTTTCCCGCCACCTTCTGTGGCCTAGCACTCCCACGCGAAGGAGCTTCATTTGGCAAATCGCTACTGATCAAAAGGTAGGTCGCAGCCTTGTTGCCAGCTGTACCGCTCCCTAAGCCCTCGCGCGTAAACCAGGAAATGATCTTCTGACGATCTGCAGCACCGCGTGGCGCAACTTGGATCAAACTCTCAGGATAGGCGTTCCTAAGAATCTCATCTACAGCTTCACCATAGGTTTCATCGTCGCGCCATTTTTGTGCCACCGGCGTTGCTTTGTTTTCATCATTTAGGATACCTACGCGCTTTAGTTCAGAAAGGTACTGCCGTGCGGCGGTTTCCTGAACATTTAACTCAACACCTAGAGCGCGTTCGTCGATCGTCGCACTCGGCGAACGCTGCAGGACATTCCGGAGGCCCCACCAGACGGTGCTAGGGATTTGCGGGTAGCTCAGCTTGTCGGCCATTGTTCACCTCCTGTTCCAGGAGATGGCCCATTCATTGATGGCCTTCAATATCTATTGGACACTATACAGCACTTATCTAAGGTTTTTCAGTATTTTCATGGTTGGCCAATGCTTCCATATTTCCACACGTATGTCACTCACGCACGGATGAAATAGGAAATTCGTGCAATGATGCACGTTATTCTCTCCTAAAGCCCCTGGTATCCCACCCTCACTCCCACTCGATCGTCCCCGGTGGCTTGCTTGTTACGTCATAGACGACGCGATTGATTCCCTTGACCTCGTTGATGATCCGCGTCGCGGTGCGGCCGAGAAACGCCATATCGTAGGGGAAAAAATCTGCTGTCATACCATCGGCAGACGTGACAGCCCGCAAGGCGCAGACGAAATCATAGGTGCGGCCATCGCCCATGACGCCAACGGTGCGCACCGGCAGCAGCACCGCGAAGGCTTGCCAGATTTCATCGTAAAGGCCGGCCTTGCGGATTTCGTCGAGATAGATGGCATCCGCGCGGCGCAGAATATCAAGTTTTTCCGGCGTCACCCCGCCCGGGCAGCGGATCGCCAGGCCAGGCCCAGGGAAAGGATGCCGGTCAACGAAATGTTTCGGCAAACCCAATTCGCGGCCTAGCACACGCACTTCATCCTTGAACAATTCGCGCAAGGGTTCGACGAGCTTCATGTTCATGCGCTCGGGAAGGCCGCCAACATTGTGGTGCGACTTGATCGTCACGGAGGGACCGCCGCTGAACGAGACGCTTTCGATCACATCTGGGTAAAGCGTTCCCTGCCCCAAAAATTCCGGCATGCCCCGTCCGTCGGCGGCGATCTTTTTGGCCTCGCGCTCAAACGTCGCGATGAACAGCCGGCCGATGATTTTGCGCTTTTCTTCCGGGTCCCGGATTCCGGTCAAGGCGCCGAGAAACAATCCTGCGGCTTCGACATGAATGAGTGGAATATTGTAGTGGCCGCGAAACAGGCCAACGACTTCTTCCGCCTCGCCGAGCCGCAGCAGGCCGTGGTCGACAAAGACGCAGGTCAGGCGATCGCCGATCGCTTCATGGATCAGGAGCGCCGCGACCGCGGAATCGACTCCGCCGGAGAGACCGCAGACGACGCGGCCCGGTCCTACCTGCGCGCGGATCGCGGCAATGGCCTCGGCCCGGAATGCGCCCATTGTCCAATCCGATTTGAGCCCAGCGATCTTGTGAAGGAAATTGCCGATCAGCCTGCCGCCATCCGGCGTGTGCGCCACTTCGAGATGAAACTGGACACCATAAAGGCTGCGCGAGGGATCGGCGATCGCCGCCATCGGCGCATTCGCCGACGCCGCGATGCGGGAAAATCCTTGGGGCAATTCGGTCACCGCATCGCCATGGCTCATCCAGACGGGATAGCGGGTGCCATGTTCCCAAACCCCTTCGAAGAGAGCGCTTGCTTGCAGCACCTCGGCCTCAGCGCGGCCGAATTCACGTTTATGTCCCGCCGTAACTTTGCCGCCGAGTTGCGCCGCCATCACCTGCTGGCCGTAGCAAATGCCGAGGATGGGCACCCCCGCGTCGAAGAGCATATCGGGGGCGCGCGGCGCGTCTTCATCGTGGACGGAGGCTGGACCGCCCGACAAGATTACCGCTTTCGGCGCGAGTGCCGCGAAGGCCTCGGCGGTGCGCTGATAGGGAACGATCTCGCAATAAACGCCCGCCTCACGGACACGGCGGGCGATCAATTGCGTCACCTGCGAGCCGAAATCGACGATCAAAACCTTGTCGTGACGCAGCACAATGCTTTTATGGAGCGGATCCTCCACCATCGGCAAACCTATCTCGGGGGCCAAGCTGTTCGCTTAGGCGATCCCTCCCGTTGACGCAAGCCGCCCTCGCCCTAGCCCCCCACGCCGAACAATTTTCTGGCTAACCGGCGCAACCTTGACGCCGCAGGCCGATTGCCCTGCATTGGTTATTGATGGCAGAACCCCCGATGGCAGCGCTTCGTAAACCCCACCACACGTCCCCGGCGATCATGTGGTTTCGGGATGATCTGCGCGTTTCTGACAACGCGGCCCTCTGCGCCGCTAGAACAGGTGCCCCGCTTCTGTGCGTCTACGTCTTCGATGAACAGAGCAAGGGCTTTCGCGCCCTCGGTGGCGCTTCGCGCTGGTGGCTGCACCATTCGCTGGCTGCTTTGGGAAAGAGTATCGAAAAGCTTGGCGGCCGCCTTGATATTTTTGAAGGGAGCGCCAAGGAAATCATCACCGAACTGGCAAAGGAAGCAAGCGTCCGCGCCGTGTTTTGGAGCCGCCGCTATGGAAGCGCCGAAATCGCAGTGGATACATCCATAAAAGCCGAGCTGCACCAGGCTGGGATCGACGCCAAGAGTTTTGCTGGCAGCCTTTTGCATGAACCTTGGGAGACCCGCGCCAAATCCGGAGGCGCCTACAAAGTGTTTTCCGCCTATTGGCGCGCCGTGCGGACTTTGCCGCCATCGGGCGACCCGCTGGCAGTGCCCGGCAGGCTCAACGCGGTGGCCTATCCGCTGGGCGGTCCAAAGCGGGTTAGCCTCGCTCAGCTTGCTCTGCTTCCCATGCGGCCGGACTGGGCCAGCAGCCTGCGCGCGGCATGGACGCCAGGCGAAACCGGCGCGCACGAAAGGCTGGCTGCTTTTCTCGACGGACCGCTGCGAGACTATACAACCGGCCGCGATGATCTCGCGAGGGATGGCACGTCGCGCCTGTCGCCGCATCTGCGTTTTGGCGAAATTTCCCCACGGCAAATTTTTTATGCGCTCGATCATGCGGCGGCGCGTGGCTCTTTGGCCAAGAGCGCGGAAAAATTTCGCGCCGAACTCGGTTGGCGCGAGTTCAATTACCATGTGCTGTTTCACCACCCCGATGTCGCCACCAATAATCTCAATGCGAGCTTCGATGCGATGCCCTGGCGCAAACCGCAGAACGCCGAACTCAAGGCCTGGCAGTCCGGTGAGACGGGCTACCCGGTCATCGATGCAGGAATGCGCGAACTTTGGGCCACAGGTTATATGCACAACCGCGTGCGGATGATTGCCGCGTCGTTCTTGATCAAGCATCTCTTGGTGGATTGGCGGACCGGCGAAGAATGGTTTTGGGACACGCTCTGCGATGCCGATCCGGCGAACAATCCGATGAACTGGCAATGGGTCGCCGGCTCGGGTGCCGATGCGGCGCCGTTTTTCCGCATCTTCAATCCCGTTCTGCAAGGGGAAAGATTCGACCCTCATGGCGTCTATGTGCGCCGTTACGTCCCCGAGATTGCGACACTGCCAGACAAATGGATCCACAAACCCTGGCAGGCACCGGTGGAAACATTGAAGGCCACGGGCATCAAGTTGGGAGAGACCTATCCAAAACCCATCGTTGATCTCTCGGAAGGCCGGGCTCGGGCACTTGCCGCGCTGGCGCGGACCAAAGAGTGATTGTAGCGCTATGGCAGTGAGCCTATGACAGCGTGGCGTCATGGTAGCATGCCATGACCATCGCGAACGGCAACAGGGAGTAAACCTATGTCCGCAACGCAAGGAAAATTTGTCTGGTACGATTTGATGACCAGCGACAGCAAAGGCGCGGAAGCATTTTATGCGCGGGTCATTGGCTGGACCGCGAAAGACTCCGGGATGAGCGATCGCTCCTACATCCTACTCTCCGCCGGGCCTGTGATGGTTGGCGGTTTGATGCCAATCCCGGACGAGGCCCGCGCGATGGGGGTGCCGCCGCACTGGTCTGGCTATATTGCGGTCGACGATGTCGATGCTTATGCGGAACGCGTCAAGGCCGCCGGCGGTGCGATTCATCGCGCTCCCGAGGATATCCCGGGCGTCGGCCGTTTCGCGGTGGCCGCCGATCCGCATGGCGCGGTTTTCATCCTCTTCAAGGGGAATAGCGACCAGGAACCCGCACCAGTCACGCTGGGAACGCCCGGCCATATCGGCTGGCGTGAATTGCATGCGGGAGATGGGCCAAGCGCCTTCGACTTTTATTCAGGTCTGTTTGGCTGGACCAAGGACGGAGCCATGCCGATGGGCGAACTCGGTGTCTATCAGCTTTTTGCCATCCATGGCGAACAGGCCGGCGGCGTGATGACCAAGATGCCGCAAACGCCAGCGCCGTTCTGGCTCTATTATTTCAATGTGGAGTCCGTCGAAGCGGCAATCGCACGGGTCAAGGAGGCGGGAGGCCAAATCATCCACGGCCCCATGGAGGTTCCCGGCGGCCGGTGGATCGCGCATGCCCTCGACCCGCAGGGCGCCATTTTTGCGATGGTCGGACCGAAGAACTGATTTTGCCTGCGTTTTGAAATTATTGTCCGATTGCGGGCTCAAATCGTACCAAATCGTTTCACGTGAAACGTTTTGGTACGATTTCCTCCAAAAACCTTACAAGGACGAACACAACGGTCCCGCTTCGATCCGGTAAGATCGATCAATTTTTTTGTGCAATTGCAAAAATGGGCTGGCGGCGTATCGATTGCCAAGCGCCCTTGCAAAAATCTAGGCTTCTTAAAATATTTCTCATCATCTAAAAAAATATTTTTCAACTGCTTCCTTATTTGACAGACCTCGTCTGATAAAATCATCACAGTCCCGAATTCTTCGCGGCGATCCTCGCCAGAGCCGCCCAGTCGCTGTCGCCTTGACCCTGCGCCAGGCCGGATAGAAAATGGTCGCGGACCAAGCTCGCGATGGGCAAAGGGACATTCAAAGTCTCGGCGGCGGCCAGAGCGAGTTTTATGTCCTTGAGACCCAGCGCCATCTTGAACCCGGCCGGGTCATAGGTTTCACTCGCGATGATCGCGCCATAGGTGTTATAGACCGGTGCCGAGAAGAGGGTGCCGGTCAGGATTTCGACAAAGCGATGCGCGTCGATTCCTGATTTGCGGACAAGCGCGACCGCTTCCCCAAGACTCTCGATGGTCGCGGCGATGAGGAAATTGCCGCTCAACTTGACGAGATTTGCGTCGTCGGCCTTTTCGCCGACGACAAAGGTCTTTTGTCCCATCGCGTCGAACAATGTTTGACATTTTTCGATCGCCTTTACGGGACCGGCGGCAACCACAAAGAGCTTCCCCGCCGCCGCAGCTTCGGGTCGCCCGAACACGGTCGCTGTTGCATAGGTCTGATGTTTTTCTTTATGCAATCTGGCCAAACGCTCTGACAGCGCGACACTGATGGTGCTCATGGAGATGTGGATGCGTTCTTCGGCAAGCGAGTGCAGAATGCCGCCCTCCCCGCACACCACGCCTTCAACGGCATGATCATCGGCAAGCATGCTGAGCACCACCTCGCCACGGCAAGCATCGGCGATGCTCGCCGCGACGCGCGCCCCCTCCCCCGCCAAAGCCTCCGCCTTGGAACGCGTGCGGTTGTAGACAGTGACCTTATGGCCGGCCTTGAGAAGGCTGCAGGCCATCGCCGCACCCATATTGCCGAGGCCGATGAAACCAACATCCATGATGTGTCTCCAAGTCAGCGCATGATGGTGGATGCATAGGCATCACTTGGTGCGCCGCCCATGTCAGCTATGCGTTCGCACGCCACGCTTGCTCGCATATTACACCGAAAGACGATCTCTGATTCGCGTGAGCGTTAGATGAATGGCAGCAAAGAATGCGTTCACGGTCTGCGAATCATCCTGATTGGCCGCATACCAGTTGATGATGAAAGCAAAATAGACCCAGCGCCCCGAAAAAAACATACCCCCTGCGATGGACCGCGCGTGGAAACTAGGAAAGTCGGCATTGCCGCTCTTGGCATAAGCGCTCACGCCCAGCGGTAGCGGCACGAGGTAAATAAAGTCGCAGAGGGTAAGAATGCGCCGGAATTCATTCAGTGTTTCGGCATGCTGGAAGAACGCACCCTGCAGCGCGCGTGAATAATAGGAGGTAAGATCGTCGGCTGAAGACGCCAGCGTTTCGACGCTGTTGAGAAAGGGATGGACGATTGGCCCCTGAACCACCTGAAGGAGTTGCGCCCAGGTGACTGTCTTATAATTCGCGGCACCGAAGAGATAGCCAGTAAGAGCGCGGGTGCTGTCGGGGACGAGCGTATTCTTGAGACCGGCGGCGGCGATAAAGGCGCGGACATTGTTGGCGCCCGCAAGCTTGAACGCCATGTCCGTCGCCGTGTTATCGCTGCGGGTAATCATGGCTTCAAGCGTCGTCCGCTCGGAGACGACACCGGTGAGATTTGGCGGATTGAAAGCCGGACTGCCGAACGACCAAACGGTGTCGTCGAGCGTAAGCTCCGTGTCTTCGAGAGTATGTACAATGTCGGGCGAATCGATCTGGCGTAACGCCGTGCAAAGGACAAACGTCTTGATCGCACTGGCAACGAAAAGCATTTTGCTTGCGTTGGATTGAATCAAGATCCCTGGTTTGAGACCAACCGTGGGCGCATATATTTTTAGAGCTTTATCGCCGGGTAAAGCCTCGAAAAGGCCGATCGTTTGGGCCGGGAGTCCTGCCGCATTCGTTGCGTCCGCCGCCGCGGCCAGCGGGATCGAAGTTAAAGTCGTGGTCGCGGCGGCGGTCTTTAAAAATTCGCGTCTTGAACGAGTCATTCTTGCCTCTTCCGGGCGTCTCGTGATCGACGTCTGGCGCGCCTAAAGGGAAATCACAGGCGCGATCTCGGCAAATGGCTCGCTATTGTCAAGTTGAACCCGATTGGGCTCAACTCCAGTTCCTGATGTCCACAAAACGGCCGGCAATCGCCGCCGCCGCCGCCATCGCGGGTGAGACGAGATGGGTGCGGCCCTTAAAACCTTGGCGGCCTTCAAAATTGCGGTTCGAGGTCGAGGCGCAGCGCTCCCCGGGCGCCAGCTTGTCGGGGTTCATCGCCAGGCACATCGAGCAGCCCGGCTCGCGCCACTCGAATCCGGCGGCCAAAAAAATCGCGTCGAGGCCCTCGGCTTCCGCCTGTTGCTTGACGAGTCCAGACCCCGGGACGACCATGGCATTGACGGTTCCCGCGACATGCTTGCCTTCGACGATCTTGGCGGCGGCGCGCAAATCCTCGATCCGGCCGTTGGTGCAGGAGCCGATGAAGACCCGGTCGATGGCAATATCGGTGATTTTCTCGCCACCCTTGAGCCCCATGTAATTTAGCGCGCGCGCGATGGAGGCTTTTTTGCTCTCGCTCGCGGCGGCTTCCAGGCTCGGTACGGTGCCAGTGATCGAGGCAACGTCCTGCGGGCTCGTCCCCCAAGTGACAAGCGGCGGCAGTTCGCTGGCATTAAGGCGGATTTCCTTGTCGAAGACAGCCCCTTCGTCGGACACCAGCGTTTCCCAATAGGCCATCGCGGCGTCCCAGGCGGCGTCCTTCGGCGCTTTGGGCCGGCCTTTGAGATAAGCGAAGGTCTTGGCGTCGGGAGCGATGAGACCGGCACGCGCGCCCGCCTCGATCGTCATGTTGCAGACCGTCATCCGGCCTTCCATCGACAAAGCGCGGATCGCCTCACCCGCATATTCTATCACATGGCCGGTGCCACCGGCGGTGCCGATCTCGCCGATGATCGCAAGCACGATATCCTTCGCGACGACTCCCTCGCCGAGGACGCCATCGACGGTAATCCGCATATTCTTGGCTTTGTCTTGGATCAGGGTCTGGGTGGCGAGAACATGCTCGACCTCGGACGTGCCGATACCATGTGCGAGCGCGCCAAAGGCGCCATGCGTCGAGGTATGACTGTCGCCGCAGACGATCGTGGTTCCCGGAAGGGTGAAGCCCTGTTCGGGGCCGATGATATGGACGATTCCCTGGCGGAGGTCGCGCTCGTTGAAATATTCGATGCCAAATTCCTTGGCGTTGGCGGCGAGCTGGGCGACCTGAATACGGCTTTCGGGATCGTCGATGCCATGCGAGCGGTCCGTCGTCGGCACATTGTGATCGACCACGGCAAGCGTCTTTTGCGGCGCGCGCACATGCCGTCCGCTCAGCCTCAAGCCCTCGAAGGCCTGAGGGCTCGTCACCTCATGCACCAGGTGACGGTCGATATAAATCAGACTGGCGCCATCCGCATCCGTATGGACGAGATGATCGTCCCAAATCTTATCGTAAAGCGTGCGAGGCGTCGCCATGCGCATTTCCCTGTTCGCCGCCCGACGCGGCACTTGCAAAAATACAATTTAGAGTGGCAGTTCTTACTCGCAAGCGGCGGCGGGGGGAAGTACCCTTGCACTCCTTGTTGACCTTTACGCGGAGGAACATATGCGCCCGCCCGTTGCGCCCTATCTCACTGTATCCCCCGCGATGGCGGCGATCGCCTTTTACACCGCGGTTTTCGGCGCGCGGCAAAAGGCGCTCATGCCCTCGTTCGATGGTCTCCGCATCCTGCATTGCGAGCTCGACATCAACGGCGGCTCGGTGATGCTGTCCGATGCGTTTTCCGAATTCGGTCACACGCGGGTACCACTCCCCGGCGAACTGGCGACCTCCTCCGTCAGCTTGGAATATGCCGAGGCCAAGATGGTGGACACTATTTTCGCGAAAGCCACCAGTCTCGGCGCCAAAGGCGAGACCAATCCGACGAATTCATTTTGGGGCACGAGGGTCGCGACGCTTCGCGACCCGTTCGGGCATCGCTGGATCTTGAACGCGCCGTTATAAGGGGAAACCGAGCCTATTCCGTTGGGGCGCCGGCTGCGGCTTTCTTGGCCTTCGCAGCGGCCTTGGTTGCTTTCTGGGTCACCTCGCGGGCGGCCTTGGCGGCGGGGGACTCCATCTTTTCGGCGATACGTGCTGACTTGCCACGCCGGTCGCGAAGGTAATAAAGTTTCGCGCGCCGAACCTTGCCGCGCCGAATGACTTTGATTGAATCGATGTTTGGCGAATAAATCGGGAAAACCCTTTCGACGCCCTCGCCGTAGGATATCTTCCGGACAGTGAAGCTTTCGTTGATGCCGCCGCCATTGCGGGCGATACAGACGCCCTCATAAGCCTGGACGCGGGTGCGTTCGCCTTCCTTGACCTTGACATTGACGACGACGGTATCGCCCGGCTGAAACGGCGGGATTGTCTTGCCAGCCAAAAGCTTGGCAGCCTGCTCGGCCTCGAGCTCCGCGATGATATTCATTGGATCAAACCTCAAGAATCGCCGGATTGGTCCGGGCGAGCGTTTATATACGCTGTTTTAAGTTGAGCCAGAGGCTCTACACGAGACCTCCCGGCTTGTCGAGGCCGGTGTTCCGGGTTTCCGGGGCCTGAAATGGCACCTTCGAGAGAATGGCCGCTCCACGTTTAAGCCTAGTTTTTGTTCTGCCGCGCGATCTTATCGAAAAACTCTGCAACTGCGGATCATATTCCTAAGGGGACGTTGCTTCTTTTGGCTCTCCCTCTCCCGGCGGCACCCGCTCGAACGTTGTCACCGCGTCGGTATAACCATCAATGAGGTCGAAGCGGTTCTTATTTTGCGGCGTGATGATCGTCGAATATCTTTTTCCATTCGAGAGGTCGAGAAACACTTTTCCCGCTTCCGAGAGCTGATACTTGCCGACGAGCGGCGCGGCGGTTTCCGGAGCCGTCAGTGCCGCGCCCGCTTCAGCTTCTGGCGCGGGCGCCATTTGCGCCGGAGCCTCCGTCTGCGAAGCGGAAGGCGTGGCCGGCGCGGGAGTCGGGAAAATCATGCTAACGCTTTTGTCAGTTCGAAAGACGAGATGTTCCGGCCCACGAGTCGACTTCCACTCCCCAACGATTTGACTGTTCGCATTGGGGAGGGAGCGTTGCAGTTTCGCAATGCTCAACCGATTGTAGCCAATGATGAAAACGACACCCAGAATCACGATAATGATATCGAGAGTTCCGATTCTTGTGCGCTTTGGTGGGGTCGTGCCTTTTCCAGGTGGAGTAGGTCGCGCCATCGTCACTTCCTCCCGGCGAGTTCTTTTGTCTTGAGCCCGGCAATCGGCGGCCACCGCTTTCCCTTGGCTCCCTTGAGGCTGCTCATTAGCATTATTTCCACCCGCCGTTCAAGCGAACACTCTACGGTTAAGACAGCGGGCGTTAGCTCACCGCCCGCCGCTGGAAATCACCTATTTGTGAGCGCATCCTATGGCAATGGTTGCGGTTAACTCTCTTAATTTGCCGCAAATAATTGATAGGGTTATTAAATGTAGCGGGTGTCAGCCAGCTGTGCGTTTCGTTGCGCGAGGCGCGGCTTATTCATACATTCAATCTGATCGCTATCCACATAAGCTTGGTACAGTGTGGTTGAGGTTCGCGATGGGCGCAGAAGACGAGCTTCTAGGCTTGATAGATGCGATCTATGAGGCTGCTTTCGACAGCGCTTCATGGGAGACGGCACTAACAAGACTCGCCGACACCATGGGAATGGCGCAAATCGGTTTGCTCAAATTAGACCGCAGGGTCCACACCTATGACTCGATCGCGCCGCGTACCGACCCAGCCATGGACGCTGTCTTCAAAAAATATTGGGCTTTCCATAATCCGCTTTTGCCCCGCACGATTGGTTGGCCCGTGGGCAAAATCTACCTGCTAGACAGTCTGCTCCCCCGGGATGAGCTCCTTGCGAGCTCCTTCTTCAACGAATGGATGCGCCCAGCAAAGTTTGGGATTGGGTTTATGGGCGCCAATGTGATGCTCGGCAATCAAGTCTCAATCGTGGTCAGCGTTGCCAATGCTCCCGGGAACGACGATATCACGAGCGAGCAAGCGCATGTTTTCAATTCCGCGCTGCCGCATATCAATCGCGCCATACGCATTCATAACGAGCTCTGGATGCGCGATCTCGATCACAATGCGGCGCCGGAACGGCTTGAGGGCTTGCCGCGGAGTGTGATGCTGGTCGATGGCGCCGCGAGGCTGCTCTATGCCAATGCCGCGGCCCGGACGCTGCTGGAATCCGGGCGTGGATTGACGATCTCGAGCGGCTGCCTGCATGGCATCTGCGGCTCGGCCTCATTGCAAGGGTTGATTGCGTCCTGCGCGCCTAAGGCTCTCTCCCCAAACGGCCCCGGCGGACGAATTTGGATTTGTCACGGGCGTCAACCGTCACCCTTATGCGTGACGGTGACTCCCCTGCGGACAAAAGGCACCCCCAGGGAACTTCCCTGGCTTGGCACGGAAGTTCCCGCGGCACTCGTCACCGTTTCCGACCCGGCGAGCGAGAAATTGATGCATTGAGCTGCCGCGGCTCAGCCGCCGCTCAGAGGGTGTAGGTCCCGCACCATGGCTTTCATGCGTTCATCCAACACATGGGTGTAGATCTGCGTCGTTGAAATATCGGCGTGCCCGAGCAATTCCTGCACGATGCGTAAATCAGCGCCATTTTGCAAAAGGTGGCTTGCGAAAGCGTGACGGAGCACATGCGGACTGATCCGTGAGGGCGCAATCCCAGCCGCCGCCGCGCATGCCTTAAGATCGCGGGCGAAAGCCTGACGCGTCAGGTGGCCGCTGGCTCCGTCGGCGGGAAACAGCCACGGGCTGAGGGACAGATTGATGCAGGTTTTGTCGAGAAACGCGCGATAGGCCGCAATACTCTCGCGCGCCGCTGCGGAGAGCGGTACTAGCCTCTCGCGCCCACCCTTTCCCCGAACATGGAGGAAGGGATCTTTGGTTTGCGCCGCATGTGCTGGCACCGCAACAAGCTCGGAAACCCGCAAGCCCGTTGCGTAGAGCAGCTCAATCAGACACGCCGTGCGCAAAGCGCGCAAACGTTCCGCTGCGGGACGGGCGCCATCGTCGAGGCCCTCCTTGGAAACGTTCAGCAAGTGATCGACCTCAGCGACGGACAAGATCTTTGGCAGACCGCGGCCGGATCTTGGCGCCTCGATGATCAGCGCGGGATTGTCGTCCCGGCGCCTATCGGTGACGAGAAACCGGTGGAACTGGCGGATCGAAGAAAGTTTCCTTGCGCTTGACGCAGGTTTGAGACCGCGTTTCGCAAGCACGGACAGATAAGCGCGAATATCGCCAGTCGTGACATTCTCCAGCGACTTTCCCGCGTCAGCAAGGACAGTGGCGTAATCGGCGAGGTCGCGGGCATAAGCGTCCTGAGTGTTTTTGGAAGCGCCGCGCTCAGCCGCGATCATTTCGAGAAACGCTTCGATTTGCGGCGGCAAGCGCGCAATGGACATCGCGATTCTTCTACTTGTTCAGCTTTCCAGGCGCAATTGCTTGGGTCATCTCGCGCGGTTGCGGCTCGACGAAGGTCACCAGCGCGATCATGCCAGCATAAGCAAGCCCGGCCAAGATGCCAATGATCACAAGAAATCGGATGAGGGAAGGCACGCGATTCTCCAGCTGGCGGTTCGGTCTTTTCGGACAAACGCGGGCTTGAGGCAAGGGCGGGATGGCAGTGTCCAGAGAAATATGCGCGCGTTCTTTCGTCTCGTCAGGCCGCGTCACGCTCAGGACATATTCCCTGCGAGCCTTGCCGCGTAACGAGCCATCAGGTCGATTTCGAGATTAATTTCGTCGCCCGCATGTCTTTCGCCCCAAGTCGTGGTCTTCAACGTATGGGGAATGAGCAGGACCGAAAAGAAATCAGCGTCGGCCGAATTGACCGTCAAGGATGTGCCGTCGAGCGCGACGGAGCCCTTCTCGGCGATAAAACGCGCTAGGTCTTGCGGAACGGTCACCTCGACACGCCGCATGCCGTCAAAATCAGCGATCGCGGCGACCTTTGCCACCGCATCCACGTGACCTGTGACAATATGGCCGCCAAGTTCATCGCCAACTTTGAGCGCCCGTTCGAGATTGAGTTTTGTGCCGGTTTTCCAATCATGCGCGGTTGTGCGGGCGAGCGTTTCCGCCGCAGCATCGACCTCGAACCAGCTCCGTTGGGCGGTTGCGCCGCGCGCAACCACGGTCAGACAGGCTCCGTTGCAGGCGATGGAAGCGCCGAGTTGGATCGTCTCAGCTGGATAGGCACAGGCGATGCGCAAATGGCGTAAATTGGCCCCGGCTTCAACCCGCTCAACGACGCCAATTCCGCTGACGATGCCAGTGAACATCTAAGGTCGCCTTTCGTGCCGCGTGAGCCGGTCGGAGCCGATCATTCGTGTTTCGGCTATGCGGTAGCGGGCTGGATCTTCAAGTAGCTTCAATGCGTTGCTGTCGAGACCCAAAACGCCGGCGTGGCCAAGGGGTTCCGGCGCAGTGATAATCATGACGTTATCGGCCAGATCGTAATCAATCAAGGCCGCTGCCATGCGCGGACCCCCTTCGCAAAATATGCGTGTCAATCCGCGTCCGCCAAGGAGTTTCAGCGCGGCCCCAAGATCGACGCGCCCGCTCGGATTGCGCGGCGCCAGGACGACCTCGACATACGCCTCACGCAAGCGCTCGGCTCTGTCCTCGCCGGCCCCAGTTCCGGCGATGATCAGCGTTGGGATTTCTGCCGCCGACGCGGCAAGCTTCGCTGAAGGGGGCAAGCACAGATCGCTGTCGAGGACGACACGCAAAAGCCTGCGATGTTCAAAACCCGAAAGCCGAACGTTTAATAACGGATCGTCGGCCAAAATGGTACCTATTCCGGTCATGACCGCGTCGTGTATGGCGCGCTGGACATGGACGAAGGCGTTCGCCGGTTTTCCGGTGATCAGGAGACGCGGCCCGGCCGGGGGCCCGGCGGCGTAAAAATCCGCCGTCACCGCGAGTTTCAGCGTGACCATCGGCCGCTCGCGCGTGACACGCAAAAAATGTCCGAGATGGACCTGCCATGCTTCCTCCGCAAGCACGCCTCGCGTGACCTCGATCCCGGCGCCGGCCAGGATTTGCGCACCGAGTCCAGATGCCCGGGGATCGGGATCGTCAATCGCATAGACAACGCGGCCGATGCCAGCAGCGGCAATCGCATCGGTGCAAGGCGGCGTCTTCCCGTGATGGCTGCAAGGCTCCAAAGTCACATAAAGCGTTGCGCCCCGGGCTTGCCTGCCCGCCGCACGCAAGGCTTCGGTTTCCGCATGCGGGCGGCCGCCAGGTTTGGTCCAGCCACGCGCCAAAATCGCGCCGTCATTGACAATGAGCGCACCAACCGCCGGATTTGGCGCGCAAAGGCCAAGCCCGCGCCGGCCAACCGCAAGAGCCGCCGCCATGAACCGCGTATCGGCAGCGATTTGGCTCACGCGGGATCCGGCGAACGAGCCTTTGCCAGCGGCGGCGCGGATTGCTCTTCGGAACCTTCGCCTTCCCCCTGCGCGAGTTCGTCAACCAGCGTATTAAAATCACGCGCCTCGCGAAAATTGCGATAGACCGAGGCAAAACGCACGTAAGCGACGCTGTCGAGCGCGCGCAGACCTTCCATGACGAGCTCACCAATTCTGTCGCTCGCGATCTCGCTATCGCCCTGGCTTTCAAGCTGGCGCACGATGCCATTCACCATCCGTTCCAGCCGCTCGGGCTCAACGGGGCGTTTGCGCAAGGCAATTTCGAGCGAGCGCATGAGCTTGTCACGGTCAAACGGCACCCTCCTCCCGGATTTTTTCAAAACCGTCAATTCGCGCAGTTGCACTCGCTCGAACGTCGTGAAGCGGCCGCCGCAATCGGGACACACACGGCGGCGGCGAATGGCCGTGCCATCTCCGGCGGGACGCGAATCCTTCACCTGAGAGTCGAAACTGCCGCAGAAAGGGCACCGCATGGCGGACAGGCCTTAAGGAGGATCTTGCGAACGCGGGTTCGCAGCACTTGCGGTGTTAAAAGCTATTGGGAACGCGGCCCGCTCTTGCCGGACCGCGTTCCCTTGAACACGAAACTAACCTCGCTGGCAGTCTCAATATACCGGGAAGCGCTGGGTGAGTTCACTCGCGCCCGCTTTGACTTTCGCCTCGATGTCGGCATTTCCCGCCTCACCGTTCTTGGCCAAACCGTCCAAGGCGTCCGCGATGAGCTCTCCTACCTTTTTGAATTCGGCGATTCCAAAACCACGCGAGGTTGCGGCGGGCGTACCTAAGCGAATGCCGGAGGTGATCGCGGGCTTTTCGGTATCGAACGGGATGCCATTTTTGTTGCAGGTAATGCCGGCGCGTCCGAGTGCCGCTTCGGCCGCCTTTCCGGTGAGTTGCTTCGGCCGCAAATCCACCAGCATGAGGTGATTGTCGGTGCCGCCTGATGCGAGCGCGAATCCCCGCTCAACGAGCGTCGCCGCCAGCGCCTTGGCATTGTCGACGACCTGCTTCGCATAAAGCTTGAATTCAGGCTTCAACGCTTCGCCGAAGGCAACTCCTTTGGCGGCAATGACGTGCATCAACGGGCCACCTTGGAGGCCAGGAAACACTGCCGAATTGATTTTCTTGGCGATCGCCTCATCGTTGGTGAGGACCAATCCGCCGCGCGGGCCACGCAAGGTTTTGTGGGTGGTCGAGGTCACCACATGGGCATGCGGGAACGGCGAGGGATGCACGCCGCCCGCGACGAGACCGGCAAAATGCGCCATATCGACGAAGAAATAGGCGCCGACGGAATCGGCGATCTCGCGGAATTTCGCGAAATCCCAATGCCGGGGATAACCGGAGCCGCCCGCGATAATAAGCTTCGGCTTATGCTCTTCGGCCAGCCGGGCCACCTGCTCCATGTCGATGCGGTGATCGTCGCGGCGGACCCCATAGGGAATCGGTTTGAACCATTTGCCGGAGAGATTTACCGGCGATCCATGCGTCAAATGGCCGCCCGCGGCGAGATCGAGCCCCAAAAAGGTATCGCCAGGCTGCAAAAGCGCGAGGAATACAGACTGATTTGCCTGGCTGCCAGAGTTTGGCTGCACATTGGCGAATTTGCAGTCGAACAGGCGGGTGACGCGCTCGATGGCCAGGGTTTCAGCGATATCCACAAATTGGCAGCCGCCATAATAGCGCCGGCCGGGATAGCCTTCGGCGTATTTGTTGGTCAGAACCGAGCCCTGCGCTTCGAGCACCGCTTTGGAGACGATATTTTCAGAGGCGATCAGTTCGATCTCATGGCGTTGGCGGCCAAGCTCCAGCTCGATCGCCTTAGCGATCTCGGGGTCGGCGTCGGCGAGTCCAGCCGCGAAAAAAGAGTTGGACGCTGCGCGGCTGGGGACGGCTTGGCTCATGCTGAAGGTTCCTGCGAAAGCGGCCTAGCGCCAGCATCGCGGCTTGGAGCGCCCACGAAACGGCCCGGCTCGGGGATGACAAAAAAGTCAAATAGCATGTCAATCCGCCCGCGTGAAGACTTTGGCAGCGGTTCGGCGCCCCTGCGACAATGATGGGCAGATCCACCCCTGCGAAGGCTCAGGCCGCGAGGGGCACCTTCTCGACGATGGTTTTTTCGATCCCGCGAAGGCGTAATGCCTCGAGAAGATCCGGTCCCAGCGTCATAGCGCCAGTAAAAACCGCATAATGCGGGGCGGACGCGGGCCCTGCGGCGGGGAAACCCAGCTGTTCACGCAAGACGTGGCTGGTCCGCCGGGCGATAGCCGGGGCTGGATCGATCCATTCGACTGGCCAGGGTGCCAGCCGCTCGAAATGACCTAGCAGCAAGGGATAATGGGTGCAGGCGAGCACGACGCAATCTGTGCGCTGGTCTCCCGACGTCACGAATGCGGGTGCGATCTCCTGCGCAATGGCCGCGTCCGAAACGCTTTTTCCTTGCATGAAAGCTTCAGCAAACGGAGCAAGCTCGCGGGAGCCCGCGAGGGTGACCTCACAGTGGGCGGCGTAAGTACGCACCAACTCGCGGGTGTAATCGCGGGCCACCGTGCCGGGCGTCGCCAGCACGGAAATAAGCCCAGAGCGCGAGAGGCTTGCTGCGGGTTTGATCGCTGGCACAGTCCCAATGAACGGAATCTCCGGGAATTTTGCCCGCAGATGCGGCAGCGCCAAAGTGGATGCGGTATTGCAGGCAATGACAACTGCATCCGGAGCACAGAGGGTGATCAAGCGCTGCATCACCGTCAAAACCCTGGCGATCAAAATATCTTCCCGCAACGCCCCATAAGGAAAAGCGGCATCATCGGCGGCGTAGACCAAGCGGGCATCGGGAAGCAGGCGCGCCACCTCTCCCCACACAGTCAAACCGCCGAGGCCGGAATCGAAAATAAGAATTTTTGGCGCACGAGACATCAATAAGCCAAGGAAACCGTGGGTTTGAACTGTCAAATGGCATGGCGGACGATCAAGGCAGATTTTGGTTAACAGCCAGTTGAATAGGATTCATCTCAAAGGCAGTGGTCCATTTCAGCGTGATGAACCCAGAACGCAATCGCATCTCTGGCGTTCTACCACGCGATGCGCGCCTGGCGGGCAGAAGGTGACACATGCGAGAAGCAGCCTATGAGATTATTGAAACCCGGGTTCCGGGCCGACTCGACCGGCTTCCCTGGGGAAGATTTCATACGCTGGTCGCTGTGGCCCTTGGGATCACATGGGTCTTGGATGGCCTTGAAGTCACCCTTGCTGGGTCGATCGCGGGCGCGCTCGAAGCCAGCCCTCGCCTGCACTTCACCGCGTCGGACATCGGGCTCGCCTCCAGTCTTTATCTCACGGGCGCCGTCGTGGGGGCGCTTGGGTTTGGTTGGCTGACGGACAGGCTTGGCCGCAGACCCATGTTCTTTATCACGTTGGGACTTTATCTCGTTGCCACGGCCGCGACTGCTTTCGCCTGGAATTTTGCAAGCTTTTGTGTGTTCCGAATGTTGACGGGCGCTGGGATCGGCGGCGAATACAGCGCGGTCAATTCGACGATTCAAGAGATGATCCCAGCCCGCTATCGCGGCTGGACCGACCTTGCCATCAATGGCTCGTTCTGGATTGGCGCCGCTCTTGGGGCGGGCGGCTCCATCATCGTTCTCGACCCCGCCCGCTTCCCTCCCGACATCGGCTGGCGGCTTGCGTTTCTCATTGGGTCGGTACTCGGGCTCATTATCTTTGCGCTTCGGACCTGGATCCCGGAAAGCCCGCGCTGGCTGGTCATCCATGGCCGGGAGACAGAAGCTGAGAAAGTCACCACTGCCATTGAAGACAGATTTCGTCTCCACGGCGTGCGCTTTTCAGATGTTTCGGCGCTCAAGCCCATGCGATTGCGCCCGCGGGCTTACACACCCTTGCATGAAGTCCTCAAAACGCTATTCGTCACCTTTCGTGCCCGAACTCTGTTGGGGCTTGCCCTGATGGGGGCGCAAGCATTTTTCTACAATGCAATTTTCTTCACCTATGCTCTCGTACTGACACGTTTTTATAACGTCCCGTCCTACAGTGTCGGCTGGTACATTCTTCCCTTCGCGCTCGGCAACGTGCTCGGTCCCTTGTTTCTGGGCCCCTTGTTCGATTCGATTGGCCGCAAGCCAATGATTGCGTTCACCTATGCGGCTTCCGGTGTGCTTCTCGCGGGAAGCGGCTGGCTATTCGCTAATCAACTGCTCGATGCGGCCTGGCAGACGATAACTTGGACAGTGGTCTTCTTTTTTGCGTCCGCGGCAGCGGGGGCCGCGTATCTCACCGTGTCCGAGATATTTCCGGTCGAAATCCGCGCGCTTGCGATTGCCTTTTTCTATGCCGCTGGCACGGCGGTCGGCGGGGTGGCAGCACCGTTTTTATTTGGGACGCTCATTGAAACGGGCTCTCGTGGCAGTGTTTTTGGCGGATACCTCTTTGGCTCCTGCCTTATGATCATCGCTTCGATCGCCATGATAATCTGGGGCGTCGAGGCCGCGCGCAAACCGCTCGAAGCTGTGGCGCGGCCGCTGTCATCGGCACCAGATTGAAGCGCTTAGTTTCCTTCCGAAATAGAAAATGCTTAAATTGGCGTGCACACTCTGAGCGATAGCCATTGCCTGCTATCAAAAATTCCAATTATCTGTTTGGCGGACGAATCTTTTGTCGATGGCACGCTCTGACGACGGCTACAGACCACGTCTGGTTACGAGGCAAGCAAGGTGTCGGGCATGAAAAATGTGCGAGTTTATCAGACGGCATCCCATTTGCCAGGGCGGCCCTTCGATATAGGCGCCATGTTGGAGGAGCGCGAAGCGGAGCGCTATGCGCTGCACACCCAACATCTGAACGAAATGATGGTTCGCGTGTTGAGGACACTTGGCTTCGACGTCGGATTTCGCACCGGTCAAGGCCAATATCTCTTCGATCGCACCGGCACCCGTTATCTTGATCTCCTCAGCGGATGGGGCGTGTTCGGCATCGGCCGCAATCATCCGCTGCTGCGTGAAACGTTGAGCCAGGTGCTTGCCAGCGATCTGCCCAATCTGGTGCAAATGGACGTGTCCGTCCTTGCCGGTCTGCTCGCCGAGCGTTTGCTCGGTTTCGTTCCTTATCTCGACAAAGCCTTCTTCACAAATTCGGGGGCCGAGGCCGTCGAAACTGCGATCAAATTCGCCCGCAGCGCAACTCGCCGTCCCGGCATTGTCTATTGCGATCACGCCTTTCATGGTTTGACCTATGGCGCTTTGTCGGCGAATGGCGACGACATATTTAGAGGTGGCTTTGGCCCGCTTCTCCCCGGCTTTTCGGCCATTCCCTTCAATGATCTCGCCGCTTTGGAAAAAGCCTTGTCGGCCCGTGATGTCGCGGCCTTCATTGTCGAGCCAATCCAGGGCAAAGGGGTAAATATACCGGATGATCTCTATCTTCGCGGCGCTCAGGCCTTGTGCCGCAAATATGGAACATTGCTGGTCGCTGACGAAATTCAGACGGGGATGGGCCGCACCGGACGTTTTCTTGCCGTCGAACATTGGGGTGTCGAGCCGGACATGGTCTTGCTCGCCAAATCGCTCTCCGGCGGACATGTGCCGGTCGGCGCGGTTTTGACCCGCAAGGCGATTTTCGAAAAAGTCTTCAACCGCATGGACCGCGCCGTCGTGCATGGTTCCACCTTCGGAAAGAACGACCTGGCGATGGCGGCTGGTCTTGCGAGCCTTGAGGTGATCGAAACCGAAGGGCTTGTTCATAAGTCCGCGCAGACAGGAGCAAGACTTCTCACCGCGTTTGAGAAAATGGCGCAACGCTACGAGCTGGTGCACCAGGTACGGGGCAAAGGCCTCATGATCGGTATTGAATTCGGACCGCCTCGGTCGCTCAAACTCAAGGCTGCCTGGTCCCTGCTTGAAACGGTCAGCGCCGGTCTCTTTTGTCAGCTCATCACCATCCCGCTGTTCAAGGATCACAAGATCCTCGTCCAAGTCGCTGGCCACGCCAACACCACCATCAAGCTGCTGCCAGCACTTGCGATCACGGACTCTGATTGCGAGTGGATCGAACATGCTTTCGACGCGGTGATCGCCGATAGCCATCGCGTGCCCGGCGCGGTTTGGTCGCTTGGCAAGACCTTGGCAGATCATGCAATCAAGGCCTACGCAACGAAATAGACACGCCTGACAGCTCGCGCAACGCGGAAGCCTATAGTGAGTCGAGCGCCGAAATTGTCTGCTCTACCTTCGGCAATTCGCGCTCGGCAATGGCGTGCAGGCCGGGGTCCGTGCCATTTTGAATAAAATCGCGATAAAGAATCTGCAGTTGAACCAATGCCTCCATCTGCGCCGAAACGAACAGCGCGTCGAAATCGTGGCTGCTCGATGCCGAAAGGTGCTGCAAGCTGGTGACTTGCGCGGGCAGCAAATTCGGCGCCCTTAGCTTCGTCGCCCCTGGCCCTATCTGTCCCGTATAAGGAGAACGGAGTGTTACAACAGGACCATTCACGTTAACCCAAGCAGCCAGAGAGTTGGCAATCGAGGTTTGGTCCTTGGCGAGAGTGCCAGCGAACCGCTGAATTTTGGCATTGCGCGATTTGGAAATGGCCATGCGGCTGGCGGTGGCTATGAAATTCGTTGTCGGAACAGCGGTTGCCACGAAATGAGAAGTCAGTTCGGAGGCTGGAACAGCCTGAGGCGGAGGAGACGAAGATGGGGCTGCTTCTCCCCCTCCCCCCGTCTGAGCGGCGGCGGACAAAACGGCGGTCAGGGCCGCCAAGGCTCCGGCTAGGATTGCAAGGACCGGCTTGGGCAAAAAGGGGCGTTCCATCCGTCTGCCTTTCCTTCACGATCAGCGATGCAATTTAAGTTGGATTGCCTAAACGGGATACAAGAGCTGAATAATGCTCACTGAGGCCCTGGCGCGAGGGGTGAAGGTTGCGGGTCAGCCGTAAGATTGGGCGGCTGCCCCTGTTTTGCGGCCGCTTTTTTCGCCATCGTCCTTGCCTTTCCGGGGTGTGGATTGCTGTTTGCCTCAAGTGCCGTTTGCAAAGCGAGAGCCCGCGCTTGGGTGACCCGAAGCGCACAAAATCCATGCACGTCCTCGCCCGCGTAATTGCGGCAAGTCACATCGCGCTCCGATGAAAAACCTGCTTGCTCGCTGGCGATTTTCTTAATTGTGGCTTTATCTGTGCCGGCATCCGCAAGCAATGCGCGAAAATCGGACCGCATCGAAGATTCCGCCAGGCCCCGTTCGCGTTCCAGTCGCTTGATCTGGTCAGGACCAAAACTATTGCCCGGCGGACCCCAAAAGCCCGCCAGAGTTGCACGGCAATCCGCCGCCGCAAAATCGCACGCGGGCGGAACCCGGGAGACCATGACGGCCCCATCGAGCACATCGAAGGAAAACGGACACGCCTCAATGTTTACCTCATAGCGGGAGACTCCATTCGGCCGGCCGACAAACGTCATTTGGATAGGTGTATCCGAAACCACATCGACGCGGCATTGCTCTCCCGGGTGAGAGATTGCTTCTCCAGCCAGTGAAAGATGGGTAATCTCGATTCCCTTGCCCGGCGCGCTCCCGAAAGCGATGGTGCCAGCAACACCATCGCGCGCCAGTTCAAGACCGGTAATCGTCGACTCCAGCGGTGGTTTTAGGACAACCGGTCTCGCCCTCACTGGTGCCCCTGCGGGATTTTGGCCTGTGTTCCCAACGGGGGGCGAAGACTGGAGGGCTCCCGGAAGCAGGAGTTGGGCACGCCCCGGTGTCCCGATCAAAAGCGTCGCGATCACTGCGAACACACAAAAATATCCCGGCTGGAAAATTGCCCCGCTCAAATGCCGCCTCGCCTTATTCCTTGGTCCCATTCGTTATGGTTTGGCGCGATTGGCCCGCCGAATCAAGGCAAACTTACCGGATTCACTCACGGACCTGTCACTAATAAGATTTGGGAAACCCTCGCTTTCGGCCCGATCCTTTCAATCTTTGGCTTGCGTGCGTCGATCCTCTTCTTATATTCGGCGCATCTTGCGTTCACGCGCTGCGATACCAATTTGACCTAAATCGGGGACCGGGCGGAAATCCGTCCGCCCATTTGCCGGGCCGCTTCGGGGCCCAGTGGTCTTGCGGAGCAAAAGGGAAAGCTATCATGGGTAAAGTTATCGGAATCGACCTCGGAACCACCAATTCTTGTGTGGCAGTTATGGAGGGGACGACGCCGAAAGTTATCGAAAATGCGGAGGGGGCACGGACAACGCCATCGATCGTCGCATTCACCGATGATGGCGAGCGTCTGGTTGGCCAGCCGGCCAAGCGCCAGGGCGTCACCAATCCTGAGCGGACTTTTTTCGCCATCAAACGGCTCATTGGCCGGACGTTCGACGACCCGATGACCAAGAAGGATATGGGCCTCGTCCCCTATAAAATCATCCGGGCTTCCAACGGCGACGCTTGGGTAGAAGCCGACGGAAAGCAATATTCCCCCTCGCAGATTTCCGCCTTCATTCTGCAAAAGATGAAGGAGACGGCCGAAGCCTATCTCGGCCAGCAGGTGAGTCAGGCTGTCATTACAGTGCCCGCCTATTTCAATGACGCGCAGAGGCAGGCGACCAAGGATGCCGGCAAGATCGCGGGCCTCGAGGTGTTGCGGATCATCAACGAGCCAACCGCGGCGGCGCTGGCCTACGGTCTCGACAAGAAAGGTTCGGGAACGATTGCGGTCTACGACCTTGGCGGCGGCACCTTCGACGTTTCCATTCTCGAAATCGGTGATGGCGTCTTCGAGGTCAAATCGACCAACGGCGATACGTTCCTGGGCGGCGAAGATTTTGACATCCGGCTAGTCGAATATCTCACCTCCGAGTTCAAGAAAGATAGCGGCATCGACCTGAAAAAGGACAAGCTGGCTCTCCAGCGTTTGAAGGAAGCCGCCGAAAAGGCCAAGATCGAACTATCCTCCGCGGTCCAAACCGAAATCAACCTGCCTTACATCACCGCCGATGCGTCGGGACCCAAACATCTCACCTTGAAATTGACACGAGCGAAATTCGAGGCGCTTGTTGACGACCTCATTCAAAAGACCGTCGAACCATGCCGCAAGGCATTGAAGGATGCAGGGCTCACCGCCGGCGAAATCAACGAGGTGGTACTGGTCGGCGGCATGACCCGTATGCCCAAGGTCCAGGAGGTGGTGCGGAGCTTCTTCGGCAAGGAGCCGCATAAGGGCGTCAATCCGGATGAGGTCGTGGCGATCGGTGCAGCGGTTCAGGCGGGCGTGCTCCAGGGCGACGTGAAGGACGTTCTTCTGCTGGATGTGACACCACTGTCGCTCGGCATCGAGACCTTGGGCGGCGTGTTTACCCGGCTCATCGAGCGCAACACGACGATTCCAACCAAAAAGAGCCAAGTGTTCTCGACCGCCGAAGACAACCAGACCGCTGTCACCATCCGCGTCTTCCAGGGCGAACGGGAGATGGCGGCTGACAACAAGCTGCTCGGCCAGTTCGATCTCGTCGGGATTCCGGGGGCGCCGCGCGGCGTTCCTCAGATCGAAGTTACGTTCGATATTGACGCGAATGGCATCGTCAATGTCTCCGCGAAGGACAAGGCGACAAGCAAGGAGCAGCAGATCCGCATCCAGGCCTCGGGCGGGCTCAGCGATTCCGATATCGATAAAATGGTGAAGGATGCCGAATCGCATGCGACGGAGGATAAGAAACGCCGCGAACTGGTCGATGCCAAAAACCACGGCGAGGCGATGATCCACACGACGCAAAAATCGCTCGAGGAATTTGGCTCCAAGGTCGCCCAATCCGACAAGAGCGCGATCGAGGCTGCCGTCGCCGCCTTGAAGACGGCTCTCGAAGGAGAGGACAGCGAGGTGATCAAGGCCAGGACGAACGAGCTTGCGCAAGCATCCATGAAAATCGGTGAAGCGATGTACAAGGCTCAGAGCGAGGGACCCAGCGCGGAAGGCACGCAGGGCGAGCCTAAGGACGATGTCATCGATGCAGATTTCAAGGAAGTCGGCCCGGATGACAAGAAATCGGCCTAAGGCGCAGGCAACGCGGGAGTGAATGCCGCAAGGTGTTCGCCCGCTCCCGCCGGGACCATGAACGTGATATCGTTCATGGTCCTCATTTTGCCCGTATGATTTTAAAAAGGCGCGCGCTGTTTAAGATCATGTAGGAAGAGATGCCGCACCAGCGTTTTCGGCATGCGGTATCTCGACCTTGGCAGCTGTGTCCTTTATGGTGGGGAGAGTTGCCAGGGACTCTGTGCTTGGCCGCGATGAAATTTAACAGCGTTAGGATCGGGACGGCCGATTTTGATTGAGCGCGACCGGCGCGGAATACCACCTGCGGAGGCTCCGGGAGCGCGGTGATTGGAACACGAAGCACGATGACCAAGCGGTGCTATTACGAAATCCTCGGCATTTCCAAGAGCTCCACGGAGGTCGAGATGAAATCGGCTTTCCGCAAGGCGGCGATGCAATGTCACCCCGACCGCAATCCAGGGAATGCGGAAGCCGAATTTCAGTTTAAGGAACTGAACGAGGCGTACCAAATCTTATCTGATTCGCAGAAGCGGGCGGCTTATGACCGCTATGGTCATGCCGCCTTCGAGCATGGAGGTTTCGGCGCGGGAGGCGATGGGTTCGCCGCATCGATGGCGGATATTTTCGATGATCTCTTCGGCGACGTGATGGGAGGCCGCCGCGGCGGCGGGAGGCGGGGTCATGCGCGCGGCTCGGATATCCGCTACAATATGGAAATCTCCCTCGAAGAGGCTTTTCACGGCAAGGCTGCGTCGATAAGTCTACCGACTCTGATCGGCTGTGACGCTTGCGCGGGTTCCGGCGCCAAGCCCGGCGCCAAGCCAAGGCATTGTCCGACCTGCGGCGGACATGGGCGGGTGCGCGCGCAGCAAGGCTTTTTTGCGATCGAGCGAACTTGTCCCCATTGCCACGGTGGCGGCGAAATCATCGACAACCCGTGCCAATCCTGCGGCGGTTCGGGACGCACCACGAAGCAGCGTAGCCTTTCCGTCAATATTCCGCCAGGTGTTGAGGATGGCACCAGGATCCGTCTCGGCGGGGAGGGCGAGGCGGGAGCAAAAGGCGGTCCGTCCGGCGATCTCTACATTTTTATATCGACGAAACCGCATCCATTTTTTCAACGAGAGGGCGCCGATCTCTTCTGCCGCGTTCCGATCTCCATGGTCCAGGCGGCGCTGGGGGCCGAAGTGAGCGTCCATACGCTAGAAGGCGGAGAAGCAAAGGTTAAGATTCCTGAGGGAACCCAATCGGGCAAACAGTTCAAACTGAAGGGCAAGGGGATGCCCGTGCTGCGGGCGCGCGATACCGGCGACCTTTATATCGAGGTCCGAATTGAAACGCCGCAGAACCTCACCAAGCGGCAACGCGAACTTCTTACAGAATTCGAATCTCTGTCCTCGACAAAAACACATCCAGAATCCGCCGGATTTTTTGCCAAGATGAAAGACTTTTTCGAGAATCTGAGCAGTCAGTGACATCCCGCGCTTGCCGGTGCCTTTTCTGACGCACGCCCTCTTGCCCGTTTCCTTTATTTATGTTTGATGACAACGCGCCCCTGTTGGCGGTTTTGCGGGTGAAATCTGCCCTGCAAGAGGGAGGACCGGTTTCTTGGGTAGCCTACCCGCGCGCGTCAAGCGGCGCAGTTCACCGAAGCGAAACACGCCGATCGAAAAGCGGATCGCGGACGAAGCGCGCTTTTTCCGGTCTTGGCTCGATAACCCCGCGCTTGCTGGAGCCGTCTCCCCATCAGGGCGATTTTTGGCGCGCATGATGGCGCGTTATGTCGATCCAATCAAAGGCGGACCGATCGTTGAACTGGGGCCTGGCACCGGCGCGATCACCGAAGCGCTGCTGGAGCGTGGTATCGCACCAGGGCGGCTTTTTCTCGTCGAATTCGACCCCGGTTTTTGCAAGCTCTTGAAACGGCGCTTTCCCGGTGTTCATGTCATCAAGGGAGATGCTTATAACTTGACGGAGACTTTGAGCAACCGTCTCCGGCGGCCCCCCGGGGCGATCGTCTCGAGCTTGCCTCTGTTGTTAAAGCCCGAAATACAAAGGATCGCGCTTCTCGCGGACGCGTTTCAGTGCATGACGCCGGACGGGCGTTTCATCCAGTTTACTTACGGTCCTCTCTCGCCCATCCCGCGCGATCAAGCGTCAGCGCTCGCCTTTGACGTCGAAGCGTCGCCGCCTGTCTGGTTGAATCTGCCTCCGGCACGCGTCTGGATTTACCGCCGGCAACAGGAGGGGGCAATCGATGTTCCGCAACGTCAACTGAACCCGGCGCAGGAATTTCTGGACCGCCTCAAACTCGGGACCGAAAAGATACATCTCGACTTGAAGAAAGAAATCGCCGCCGCCAAGGCGAGGCTCCGGCGGGAGCCACCGTTCGACCAGGCTTCGCGTCAGGCGGGACGCCCGGACACCGCTACTGCGAGTTCGCGCGGGCGGGCAACCAGCATCGACTCGTCCCGCCATTTGTGATGGACGCGGATGCTCTTCGTCAACGAGAGCTAACGATCGCTCGCGAAAAGCTTATCGTGGCACTTGATGTCCCAACGCCGCGGGATGCTAGGGCGCTCGTATCCGACCTTGAAGATACAGTCGTCTTCTACAAGATTGGCTTGGAACTCGCCTATAGCGGTGGACTTGCTTTCGCCGAGGAACTGATCAAGGACGGCAAACAGGTCTTTCTCGACCTCAAGCTGCATGACATCCCCGCCACGGTAAGCCGGGCCTGCACCCAGGTTGCCAATTCGGGGGCAAGTTTTCTCACCGTTCACGCCTACCCGCAGACCATGCGTGCGGCCAAGATCGCTACGGCAGGTTCTTCCCTGCGCGTTCTCGGCGTGACCGTCTTGACGTCCTGCGATGATCTCGATCTCGCCGAAGCAGGTTACGCTTATGGGGTCCGCGATCTCGTGGCGCGGCGCGCGGCGCAGGCTTGCGAAGCTGGTATCGATGGCTTGGTTCTCTCCGCCGGCGAGGCAAGCTCTATACGCGCGAGCATCGGGCACAAATTGATCCTTGTCACGCCGGGAATCCGTCCCAAAGGCAGCGCCGCCGCCGATCAGAAAAGATTGGCAACTCCTGCCGCGGCAATCAAAGCCGGAGCGGATTACTTGGTCGTCGGCCGGCCGATTACGCGAGCCGAAAATCCGCGTGAAGCAGTGGCGTCAATCGGTGCCGAAATTGCCGCGGCCCTCTCCCCACATCAAGCGTCTTGAAACCCTCAAACGCAAAACGCCGGGCGTACCTCCGGCCCGGCGCGCGATCCCGCAGCGCCATCGGCGATGCGGGACCTATGCGTATATGGAAGACTGCCATGACGGCATGATGACGAGGCACTTAAATCCAACAGACGGAACGTCTCTCTCGCGTCGAGCGCTTTTCCTAAAGACAGTCAGGCATTATAGCTGAGGTATGACGAACATTTCAGGAGATTGACCATGGGCGAAATGCGGCTTGTCGTTGCCGGAGCGGCTGGACGCATGGGCCGCGTGCTCATTGAGATCATTCGCCAAACACCGGGCGCTCATCTCGCGGGCGCGATAGAACAGCCAAACTCGATCGCCATTGGCCAGGATGCGGGGCTCCTCGCAGGCTGCGGCCAAATGGGCGTCGCGATCAGCGGCGACGCGCTCTCGGCTCTCGCGGCGGCGGACGGAATCCTTGATTTCACCTCACCTCGATCGACGGTTGAGCTTGCGGCGCTGGCGGCGCAGGCGCGCCTTGTTCACGTCATCGGCACGACGGGCTTGGACGCGGATGATCTTGCAAAAATCGAAGCCGCTGCACGTCATGCGATCATCGTACGCTCAGGCAATATGAGTCTTGGCGTCAATCTCCTTGCCGCGCTCGTCAAAAAGGCCGCCCAAACGCTAGGGCCAGAATATGACGTCGAAATCGTCGAAATGCATCATCGCATGAAGGTGGATGCCCCCTCCGGGACCGCGCTTCTCCTCGGCACGGCGGCGGCGGAGGGGCGTGGTATTGCCCTCGAAGGGCACACCATCCGCGCCCGTGACGGTCACACGGGCATCCGCAAGTCCGGCGATATCGGCTTTGCGACACTCCGCGGCGGAACGGTGATCGGCGATCACAAAGTTATTCTCGCGGGACCGAGCGAGAGAATCGAACTCACCCATATCGCGGAAGACCGCAATATTTTCGCGCGGGGCGCCGTACAGGCCGCGCTTTGGGGCAAAGACAAAAAGCCCGGCCTTTATTCCATGAAGGATGTGCTGGGGCTCGGCGACTGAACCATTTGGCGCGAGTCCACGCTGGCGATCTGCGAATGGCATGCCAATTGCGCCGGGAAGTCGTCAGTATGGCTGTGGCCCTGTAAGCACGCCCCAGCGACCCCATATCAGCTTTGGCAGCGGCTGCGAAAAATATCTAACATGACTTTGGACCTCGCCCTCCCCGCTTTTTTGGCTCCCTACGCAGAGGAAGACGAAACACTCGCGGCCGCGCTCCTCGCCAACGCGGACCTTGGCGTGGAAGCTGAGGCGCGCATTGACCAGCGGGCATTGCGCCTCATCGATGCGGTGCGGAACCAATCGATCCGCCTTGGCGGCATTGAAGATCTTTTGCGCGAATATTCGTTGTCGTCAGAGGAAGGCCTCGCACTGATGGTTCTCGCAGAATCGCTTCTGCGGGTTCCTGACGATCTTACTGCCAACTGGCTCATCGAAGACAAGCTCACTTCCGCGCATTGGGATCATCACGCAAAAGAATCGAAAGCTCTCCTCGTCCCCGCCGCTGCCTGGGCGCTTGGGATCACTGCGCGGGCCATCGATAAGGGAAAGTCTGCGGAAGGAGTGGTTGCGACGCTTGCGCGCAGGATCGGCATGGGCGCCTTGCGCACCGCCGCGCGCCGGGCAGTGGAGATCATGGGGTCGCATTTCGTCCTCGGTCAAACCATTGAAGAAGCTTTGCAGCGCGCTTGCGCGAAGCACGAGCGGCTTGATCGCTTTTCCTTCGATATGCTGGGCGAAGGCGCGCGCACCGCGAATGACGCGCAGCGCTATTTCGACTCCTATGCGCACGCGATCGATGCGATCGGCAAATCCGCTGGACCTGGCGTGTTGCCAGAGCGTCCGGGCATCTCCGTCAAGCTTTCGGCGCTGCATCCCCGCTTCGAGCCCTTGTCGCGACCACGCGTCCTCGCCGAGCTTTTGCCGCGCATCGCGGAACTCGCTCGGCGGGCGAAGCAACATGATTTGCTCTTCATCATCGATGCCGAGGAAGCCGACCGGCTTGAGCTTTCCCTGGATGTTATCGACTTGTTGTTTGCCGATCGGACACTCTCGGGTTGGCGCGGATTTGGCCTCGCGGTGCAGGCCTATCAGAAGCGGGCTTTGGCGGTCATCGATCATGTTGCGGCGATGGCGCGCCACTATGATCGCCCGTTCATGCTGCGGCTGGTCAAGGGCGCTTATTGGGACAGCGAAATAAAGCGAGCGCAAGAGAGGGGTCTTGCCGGTTATCCGGTTTTTTCGCGTAAGGCGATGACCGATCTGAACTACCTTGCCTGCGCGAAAAAACTCCTCGCGATGCGGGATATCGTGCACCCGCAATTTGCAACCCACAATGCATTGACGATCGCGACAATCGCCGAACTCGCGCGAGGCACCGGTGGGTACGAATTCCAGCGCCTCCACGGCATGGGCGAAAACCTCTTCGCTGCCTTGCAGAGCGACCTGCCAAAGATTGCGTACCGCGTCTACGCACCGGTCGGCATGCATGAAAATTTGCTCGCCTATCTCGTCCGCCGGCTTCTTGAAAATGGTGCCAATTCATCCTTTGTTGCACGGCTTGGCGATCCGCATATCCCCGCCTCGGAACTTATTGTCCGTCCGCAAGCCATTATAGGGGATCGCAGCCGGGCGCGTCCGGCGGATCTGCCATTGCCGAGACATATCCAAATGCCGGCGCGCAAGCTCGCCGAGGGAGTGGAATTCGGCGACCGCCACGCGTCAGATGCTCTGTTGACACAAATAGCCGGCGCCACACCGAACTTTGATGCCGCGCCCATCATCTCGGGCATGCGGCGCGATGGAGACTTGCGCAAAATTGTTTCACCGATTGACGGAATTGCGATCGGGAGCGTCTGCGAAACCTCCCCTGGCCTATTAACCGAAGCGATGATGAGTGCGCGCGCGGGGTTTCGCGCCTGGTCGCGTGAGACTGCCAAACTGCGGGCGGCTTGTCTTGATCGCGCCGCGCAACTGATCGAAGCGGAGGCGCCAAACTTTCTTCATCTGCTCCAAATCGAAGCAGGCAAGACGATCGAAGACGCCGTCGGCGAACTTCGGGAAGCCGTGGATTTCTGCCGCTATTACGCGCATCAAGCGCGACGGCAATTAGGACGCCCAGATACGTTGCGCGGGCCAACAGGGGAGGACAATCGCCTCCAGTTGCATGGGCGGGGCGTCTTTCTATGTATCAGCCCTTGGAACTTTCCTTTATCGATTTTTACTGGCCAGGTTGCAGCGGCGCTTGCTGCGGGAAATAGTGTCCTCGCCAAGCCTTCCGAACAGACTCCTTTGATCGCCGCGGCAGCTGTCGATCTCTTGCATCGTGCTGGCGTGCCAGGCTCGGCGCTGCATTTTTTGCCGGGTGATGGCGGGCTTGGGGAGCGGCTTGTTTCCTTGCCTGGGATCGCGGGTGTTGCCTTCACAGGCTCGATGGAAACCGCAAGTAAGATCAATCGCGCGCTGGCCGCGAAGGACGGACCAATTCCCGTGTTGATCGCGGAGACCGGCGGCATCAACACGATGATCGCTGACGCAACCGCCCTGCCCGAGCAAGTCTGCGACGATGTCCTTGCCTCCGCGTTCCGTTCGGCTGGGCAACGATGTTCGGCTTTGCGGCTTCTCTGTGTGCAGGATGATATCGCTGATCGGGTGATCACGATGATCGCCGGGGCGGCGCGCGAACTTGCGATCGGCGACCCACGTGATGCCCGGATGCAAATCGGCCCCGTGATCGACGCTGATGCCAAGGCGAGGCTGGATACCCACATCGCACGCATGAAGAAGACGGCCTTGGTCCATTATGCTGGTGAAATACCATCATGCGTGCCGCGAGGCGGTTTCTACGTCGCGCCTCATATTTTCGAAATTGACGCCGTGAGTGATCTCAAATGTGAGGTTTTCGGCCCGGTCCTGCACATCGTTCGTTTCAAGGCGGCGGAACTCGATCAATTGCTCGATGCGATTGAAGCCAACGGGTCTGGGCTGACCTTGGGCGTGCATTCACGAATCGATGCCACGGTTGATCGCATCTTAGCGCGGCGGCTGGCTGGCAATTGCTATGTCAATCGCAATATGATCGGCGCCGTCGTCGGCACCCAACCGTTTGGCGGCTTCAATCTTTCAGGCACCGGGCCAAAGGCGGGAGGACCGCACTATCTCAACCGCTTTTGTCTTGAGCAAACGATTTCGATCAACACTGCGGCAACTGGCGGCAACCCGCATCTTATCAACAGCACACAATGAATTTCGTTTGAATTTGCAGGAACTCCCATGTTCGGATTTTGTTTTCGGGAGAGGAGGATTCCAAATTGGTGGGTTTGCGCTTGCCAACGTCAATCGGCCTCTCGCCGAAGTGGGTCGCACCGCCTGTGCGGGCAGATGCGGCGGGAGCTGTTCTGCCGTTCCGTGAACGGACGCCTTGGTTTGGGGGCGACCTGCAAACCCTGCGCAATGCCCTGCGCGGCGCTCCCCCGGATTTGCCTGGAGGCGAGCGGCTGCTGCTGCGGATGCCCGACGGCGACCGGCTGGCGGCCCGGCTGGACCGCGAGGCCGACCCAATCACCAGGCCGCTCATCGTGCTCGTGCATGGCCTCACGGGTTCCGAGGCCAGCGGGTGCGTGGTGGCGAGTATGCGGCACCTGGTCGGCCAGGGCTGGCCGGTCTTGCGCCTAAACCTGCGCGGAACCCTCCCGTCGCTCCCGACCGCCACAGGGCATTATCATGCCGGCCGGACGGAAGATCTGACGGAGGCCCTGCGCGGACTTCCGGGTGATCTTACCCGCCTTGGGATCGTCTTGCTCGGCCATTCGCTGGGCGGCAACCTCGTGCTGAAATTCATGGGCGAAGGCGGGCATGGCCTGCCGGTGTTTGCCGCCGTAGCGGTGTCCACCCCCCTTGACTTAGCGGTGACCTGTGCTCGGATGATGGCCCGCCGTAATTACGGCTATCAATGCTACATGCTCGAGGCGATGAAACGGATAGCGCTGGCTCCGGGTGCCTCGGTTAGCACGGCCGAACGCGCCACCATCGCCGCCGTCCGGAACGTTTATGAATTCGACGATCGCTTCATCGCCCCGCTCTTCGGCTATAAGGATGCCCAAGACTATTACGAAAGCAATGCCGCTAAGCATTTCCTTGCTGGCATCGCGCGGCCGACACTGGTTCTCCACGCCTTGGATGACCCTTGGATTCCTGCAGCGTGCTATACTGCGATCGACTGGCCGCGCCTGCCTATGATCGAAATGGTTTTGAGCCCGCGCGGCGGGCATCTGGGCTTCCACGGCCAAGGTAGCCGCGTTCCTTGGCACGACCGCATGACGGCGTGGTGGCTTGCACGCAAGATCCGGTCTGTCTCAAATTGATGAGACCAACTAAGTCTTCGTGAAGGGGAAACTCCGCCCGCCAAAGGCCGCCGAACCAACCCTCGAGGCGAGGCAAAGTCCATTGCGCTCAAGGACGTTCCGTTTGATCAGTGGTAACGAACCTATCGCGACGCCACGCGACGCCATTTTGCTTCGACGCGTT